>NZ_JBEYYB010000016.1:0-203556 GCF_040645335.1 Streptomyces sp. NPDC046821
TACATCAACCTCGGCCCCATCTACAAGGACTACTGGTCCTCGTTCATGACGCCGTTCCTCACCGCCCTGCTCGGCCTCGGCCTGAACGAGGCCGCCTACATGGCGGAGATCTGCCGCGCCGGCCTGATGTCGGTGGATGAGGGGCAGACGGAGGCCTCGCACGCGCTGGGCATGAGCCACGCCAAGACCCTGCGCCGGATCGTGATCCCGCAGGCGATGCGGGTGATCGTGCCGCCCACGGGCAACGAGGTCATCAACATGCTCAAGACGACCTCCCTCGTCTCCGCGGTCCAGTTCTACGAACTGTTCCGCTACGCCCAGGACATCGGCCAGAACTCCGGCGCCCCGGTGGAAATGTTCTTCCTCGCCGCCGCCTGGTACCTGGTCCTCACCTCGGTCCTGAGCGTGGGCCAGTACTACCTGGAGCGCTACTACGCCCGCGGCTCCAGCCGCTCCCTGCCCGCAACACCGTTCCAGAAGGTCAAGGCGAACATGCTGTCCCTTGGCCGCCCGAGGGGAGGCGCGTCCGCATGACCGCGATGGTGAAGTCCGAAGGCGTCCACAAGTCGTTCGGTCAGGTCGAGGTCCTCAAGGGCATCGACCTGGAGGTCAAGGAGGGCGAGGTCTTCTGCCTCATCGGCCCCTCCGGCTCGGGCAAGTCGACGTTCCTGCGGTGCATCAACCACCTGGAACAGATCAACGCCGGCCGCCTCTACGTCGACGGTGACCTGGTCGGTTACCGGCAGAAGGGCGACAAGCTCTACGAGCTCAAGGACAGCGAGGTCGCCCTCAAGCGCCGTGACATCGGCATGGTGTTCCAGCGTTTCAACCTGTTCCCCCACATGACCGCCCTCGAGAACGTCATGGAGGCCCCGGTCCAGGTCAAGCGCCAGTCCAAGAGCGCGGCCCGCGAACGCGCCGCCCAGCTCCTGGAACGCGTCGGCCTTGGCGACAAGGCGGGGAACTACCCCTCGCAGCTGTCCGGTGGCCAGCAGCAGCGCGTCGCGATCGCCCGCGCGCTCGCGATGGACCCCAAGCTGATGCTGTTCGACGAGCCGACCTCGGCCCTGGACCCGGAACTGGTCGGGGACGTCCTGGACGTCATGCGGGACCTGGCCGAGTCGGGCATGACCATGGTCGTGGTCACCCACGAGATGGGCTTCGCCCGCGAGGTCGGCGACAGCCTCGTCTTCATGGACGGCGGCGTCGTCGTGGAATCGGGCAACCCGCGTGACGTGCTGACCAACCCCCAGCACGAACGCACCCAGTCCTTCCTCTCGAAGGTGCTGTAACCCGGCGGATCCGGGGAAGGGGGCGGTACGGACCACAGGTCCGCACCGCCCCCTTTCGCGTGCGCACCCATGCGTCGGGAACCCTCGCACTCGTAATACCCTCATAGAGAGAGCGTCCATTACGCCCGCCCGCCAGCAGACAGACCACCCCGGTAAGGACTACAAGTGGAACTGGCCTATTACTCGGACTACGCCGTACGCCTGGTCAACAGCGAGGAACCGGGGCGCGGCAAGGACTCCCTGACCACGGTCGAGGCGGTGCGCGGGCTGTTCGGCGTCAACCAGTCGGCGGCCCGGCGCGCGACGGACGCCGACGTGACCCGCTTCCGGGGCGTACGGGCGCGGCTGCGCGCGGTCTTCGAGGCGGCGGACGGCGGCGACGAGACCCTCGCGGTCGACCTGCTGAACTCGCTGCTCCTGGAGTTCCCGGTCAGCCCGCAGATCTCCGGGCACGATCACCGTCACGACGACGACAGCCCGCTGTGGCACATGCACCTGGCCGACCATCCGTCGAACGCGACGGCGGGTTACGCGGCGATCGCCGCGATGGGCCTCGCCTTCCACCTCACGGAGCACGGCGTGGACCGGCTCGGCCTGTGCGAGGCGGCGCCGTGCCGCAACGCCTACCTGGACACGTCGACGAACCGCTCCCGGCGCTACTGCTCGGACCGCTGCGCGACCCGGGCCAACGTCGCGGCCTACCGCGCCCGCAAGCGCGCCGAGGCCAACCGGTCGGACAGCACGGGCCGCACCGCGCGGAACGCCCAGGAGGCGACGGCCGTGAGCGAGCGCTGACCCTCGCCCTCGACCCACGGCTTACGGCGCCGCAGCCGGCCCCGCACCTTGGCGAGGACGAGGTCGTCGGGCACCGTCCCGTACACCTCGCTGTCACCGCCGGCGTGAGGGTTGTCGCCGAGCACCCACCAACCCCCCTCGCGCCGCTCGGAGATCCGCTTCACGACGAGCAGATCCTGCTGGAAGGGGTGCCGCAGGATCACCACGTCCCCCGGCCGCACCCGGGCGCCGTGGTGCACGAGCATCCAGTCGCCCGGATACAGCGTGGGCACCATGGACGGCCCGTCCACCTCGATGATCTGGAACGGCACCCTGGCCTCCCGCGTATCCGCCACTGCCTCAGGCATGAAGACATCCTCCCCGGATCCGCCCGCCGGTCCGCCGGTCCCATACTCCACCAGTCCCGGTCACACCCTGGACTTTTGTACTAAGCCCAAGGGGGCACCCGAGAAAACCCCTCTGGCACGGAGTAATGTCCCACCTGAGAAGACGATCACGAGGAAGGACAGCTACATGCTTTCCCGCCTGTTTGCCCCCAAGGTGAAGGCCAGCGCGCACTGCGACCTCCCCTGCGGCGTGTACGACCCGGCCCAGGCCCGCATCGAGGCCGAGTCGGTCAAGGCCGTCCAGGAGAAGATGGCCGGCAATGACGACGTGCACTTCCAGGCGCGTGCCACGGTCATCAAGGAGCAGCGCGCCGAGCTCGCGAAGCACCACGTGTCGGTGCTGTGGAGCGACTACTTCAAGCCCCCGCACTTCGAGAAGTACCCGGAGCTGCACCAGCTGGTCAACGACACCCTGAAGGCCCTCTCGGCCGCCAAGGCGTCCACCGACCCGGCGACGGGCCAGAAGGCCCTGGACTACATCGCCCAGATCGACAAGATCTTCTGGGAGACGAAGAAGGCCTGATCTTCGATCATGCCGCTTGACCTGCGATTTCTTCGATCGTCTGGTCTACCTGTCCGCACCCGGTCCGCAGGCCGCCGAGCACGGCGTCCATGACGGTCCGGGTGCGGTCTTCTTCGCCCGGCCACAGGTGGGCGTAGATCCGCAGCGTGCTGTTGGACCTGCTTGACGCTCGCTCCGCCCGCGATGAGGGCGGAGGCGAAGAAGTGGCGCAGGTCGTGGGTCACCATGTGCGGCAGCTCGACGGGCTTGCGGCCCTCGCGCTCGGCCGCCCCGCTCTCCGCCGCCGGGAGCGCGCGGCGAGCGCAATTCCACTCCGTCTTCCAGCGGCGGTAGTTGAGGGGCTCGCCCTCCTCCATCGTGAACAGCCAGTCCTTGGAGGGACGCGCGGCCGGGTGTGTGAGGAGGCGTCGGTGACAACCTCACTGACCGGCACCGTGCGCCGGGACTTACCGGTCTTCGGCGGCCCGATCAAGCCGGACTGCAGCCGCTGCCACACAACCCAAATCGTGCCGTTCTTGAAGTCGACGTCCGACACCTTGAGTCCCAGCAACTCGCCTATGCGCAAGCCTGATCCGGCCAGGACGACGATCGCCGCGCGGACGTAAGGCGGCATGACGGCGGCGGTCATGCCGCGTACTAGAACGTCGTAGATCGAGCGGTCCATCGCCTGGCTCTTCTGCTACCGCCGCCTCACCATCCGATACGAACGAAACGGCTCCCACTTCCTCGCCTTCCCCGGCCTCGCCGCCAGGCTGACCTGCTACAAGAAGCCGGCGAAACACGCCACGTGAGACAACCTCTAAGGTCGGGCCGCCGGTGTTCAAGTCCCGCAAGGACCATCGGTAGTCCGTCCGCTTCACCAGGAACGCCGAGGGCCTGCCCGCCGTCGGGATCGACCTCGGGCTCAAGCACTTCGCGGTCCTGTCCGACGGCACGAAGATCTCCTCCCCGCGGTTTCTGCGCCGGGCGGAGAAGAAGCTCGAGAAGGCTCAGCGTGAGCTGGCCCGGAAGAAGAAAGGGTCGAAGAACCGGGACACAGCCCGGTTGAAGGTCGCTCGTGTGCAGGCTCAAGTTGTCGACGCGCGCCGCGAATTCCAGCACCAGCTGTCCACCCGCGTCGTCCGTGAACACCAAGCGGTCGCCGTGGAGGACCTCGCGGTGTCAGGAATGGCGCGCACCGGATTGGCCAAGAGCGTGCACGACGCGGGCTGGGCCGCGTTCGTGAACATGCTCCGGTACGAGTGCGAACGCTACGGGCGGGCGTTCGTGAAGATCGGCCGATTCGAACCGACCACCCGCCGCTGCCACGCCTGCGGGCATGTCGACGGGTCCAAACCCCTCGACATCAGGGAATGGGACTGTCCCGCCTGCGGTGCGCATCTGGACCGCGACATCAACGCCGCCACCAATGTGAAGGACGTCGCCGGACGGGCAGCGTATGCCTGTGGAGCACCCCCCCAAGACCACGGCCCAGTGCCGTGGTGGGGCGTGGTTAGGCAGGAAGCCAGGGAATCCAGGCCGGAGCCCGCGCCGCGTAGCGGCGCGGGCTCCGGACCGGAAGGCCAGAATCCTCTCCCTTCGGGGAGAGGATTCACGTCACTGCTTGCCGTAGCCGACGGGGTCGACCGTGACGCCCGGACCGGTCTCCGAGCCGGCCTCCTCCACCGGCATGCTGAGGCCGATCCGGACCGTCTTGGAGTGCGTCTCGTTCGGCGGGGTCACGACGATGGAGACGACCCGGATGCCGGTGCCGCCGGTGTGGTTGGGCGGGTAGTGCAGCGTGAAGCGGGTGGTCTCGCCGCCGCCGAGGACGACCTCCTGCGGGGTGTTCGCAGTGCGGTCCGCGCTCATCGTGTCGCCGTCCGAGGTGTTCAGGTCGACGCCGGGGAAGCCCTTGAGCGAGCAGGCGTCGCTGTCGTTCTTCAGGCTGACCAGGACGTCGCCCTCGGCCATGCCGTCGGCGGCGGTGATGGTGAGATTGGCCGTCTTGCACGGGCCGGTGTTGATCTGGCCGCCGCCGCTGCCCTTGTCACTGCCGCTGCCGTTGCCGTTGCCGTTGCCGGAGCCGCCGCCCTTGCTGCCGTCGTCCGTGGCGGTGCCGCCGTTGCCGCCGGTGCTGCCCGAGGGGGCCGCGGAGTTCTCGGCGGCGGGGGAGGACGCGGTGTCCTGCGACGGGGCGGCGTCGGTGTTGCCGTCCTGGCAGGCCGTCAGAGTCAGGCCCGCGAGGACGGCCACGGTGGCGAGGGTCAGCTTCTTCGTCAGCTTCGGCTGGACGTGCATCGGGACTTCCTTGCTGTGGTGTGGGGGGTGGTGCGGGACGGTGGTGCGCTACTGATGCGCGCTACTGATCATTAAGACCCGTCTGACTAACGTCATGCTGCTGTTTGGCTAACGTTTCGCTGTTCAGCCAGTAAGACGCTTCACGCTGCCCGCTCCTTCGTTTCACCCCAAGTAAAACCCGCGCCTTGAGGTGCTCCTGTCATAAATACAGGACGAAAGCGGCATAGATCATTCAATCGCCTCTCGCCACTAGGAAGCTTCCCTTTCGGCATGCACTCGGAGGCGTTAGTTCCGGGATCCGACTAATTCACGAATGATTTGCGCCCACCCTCGATCTCGACTGCGAGCCCCTCCGCCCGGAACAGGAAGTCGAGGAACACCTGCCGCCCGTCGGCCGTGTCCACCTCGACCTGGCTCTCCGGGCACAGCCCGCCGTCCAGCACCGCCCGATGAACCCGCACCGACTCCCGCCCCGGCCCACTTTGATCCGCTTCCGGCACGCGGGGTCGATGAACTCGGGCATGACGGGCGGCGCCGACCTGGGCATCTCCGTACGCCACAGCGCGGCGGCGGCGTAATGACTGACGACGAGCCGGGGACAGACCCCCTGCTCGGCCCGGAGCCGCACCAGCAGGTCCACTTCCTGCCCCGCCTCGACCCAGGCCCCGGCAACCAACCGGGTCCACCCCTCCCGAGCCAACTCCCGGTACAACGGCCGTGGGTTCGGTTTCGGGGTGCTGGTCCGCACACAGTCCGCAGGACACCCGATCAAGACCGTCTTACCCCTTCGCCAGCCATCACCAAAAGGCCAGGTCAGCACCCCGCAAGGAACAACCCCGCAAGTCACCGACCCGCCCCATCACCAGGAAACGAAGAAGGCCTGACGCCTTCCCGTCGTTTGTCCCGTCCCACAGCACCCTGCATCCGCGCGGAGCCGGGTGCTGTCGGCGTTTGGGGTGGGCTCGGGTAGCGTTTTGCGGATGGACCAGTCACGCCCCCGCATCCTCTACGTCACCGATCTCGCGTACCCGGCCCGTGGGCGGCGCTACTGCGACGAGGACATCTGGCTGACCTCGCGCCTGCGTGAGGACTTCGACGTAGCTCTGTGCCACCCGCTCGACGCCGCCGCCCTGATGGACGGCTTCGACGCGGTCGTGGTGCGTAACAGCGGGCCCGTGCTGCACTACCAGGCCGCCTACGACGCGTTCCGCGAGAAGGCCCTCGCCAACGGCGTGCCCGTCTACACCGAGCTGACCGGCAAGGCCGACATGGCCGGCAAGGCGTATCTGCTCGATCTGACCGCCGCCGGGTATCCGGTCATACCGACCGTGAACCGTACCGCCGACCTCCACCTCCTGCCCGAGGTGGACGAGTACGCGGTCAAGCCCGTCCTCGGCGCCGACTCCATCGGCCTCGAATTCGTCGGCCCCGAGGCGCTGCCCGGCCTGGCGCTCGACGGCGGCACCCTGGTCCAGCCGCGGATCCGCTTCCAGTACGAGGTGTCGTTCTACTTCGTCGACCGCACCTTCCAGTACGCCCTGTACGCGCCCCGGCCGGAGGAGCGGTGGGTCCTCGAACCGTACGAACCGACCGACGCCGACCGGGAGTTCGCGCAGCGGTTCGTCGACTGGAACACCGTCGACCACGGCATCCAGCGCGTGGACGCGTGCCGTACGCCCGAGGGTGAGCTGCTCCTCGTCGAGCTGGAGGACCTGAACCCCTATCTGTCCCTCGACCTGGTCAGCGAGGAGACGCGGACCGCGTTCGTCGCCGCGATGGCCCAGTCCCTGCGGGGGCTGCTCGCCTCCTAGGAGAAGCAGGTCAGCGGGCCGCCTCCTTCGTGACGTCCGCCGTCCAGGCCGTCAGGCGGTCCGCGAGCGCCCCCTCGCCGTCGAGGACGTGGCGCGTGAACGCCGTGCGCTCGTGGGCGAGTACGGCCGCCTCCCATACGCAAGGGGCGAGGCCGACGCGGCCGGGGCGCAGCAGTTCCGGGCGTCCCGCCGGGCCGGTGAAGACCGCCAGGTCGGACATGTGGCCCTCGATCCACGTGTGGACGAGGACGTAGTCGCCGTCTCCCCCGGCGTGCAGCAGGACCACGGCGAGCCCGAGGGAGCCACGTACGCCGCCGAGCGCCAGGTGCGCGTCGACCAGCGGCGCGACCGCCGCGACGTCCGCCTCCGTCACCGCGCGCCCCGGCGCCTCGATGGCGTACGTCTTGACGAGGTGACCGGAGCGTTCCGCGCTGCCCAACGGGCGTACCGCACGGGCGTGGTGGCCGTTCGCGAGGGCGAGGAGCGCGTCCTGGTCGATGGCCGACGGGAGCTTCACGGTCTCGGTGTGATCGGACATGCGTCCATCATGCAGCGGCACCGAGCTCAGGCGCGCGCCTTGTCGCGTCCAAGGCCGAGCCCGGCCAGTACCGAACCAGCCGCCACCAGCAGGGAGTTGACGAGTACGGCCGTCGAGACCCCGGTCAGGACCGCGCCCGGTCCTGCCGCGTCGCCGATGCGAGCCGTCACGACCGCGCTCATCACGGGGATGCCCATGGCGATGCCGACCTGCTGGGTCATCGTGGCGAGTCCGGTGGCGAGTCCCTGTTCCTCGTCGGGCAGTCCGGACGTGGCCGTCACCATGAAGCCGACGATCATCAGCATGTTGCCGACGCCCCCGACGAACGTGGCCACGAGCAGCAGCCAGATCCAGGCACCCGACGAGCCGAGGGCGACCAGGGCGAGCGTCGCGACGGCCTGGACGACGCCTCCGACGACGATCGTGCGCCGGTTGCCGAAGCGTCCGACGGCCCGGCCGCCGAGCGTGCCGCCGAGCACGGTGCCGAGGCCGAGGACACCGAAGGCGAGGCCCGTCGCGAGCGGCGAGTAGCCGAGGACTTCCTGCAGGTAGAGCGTCAGCAGGAAGACGAGGGACGTCTCGGTGACGAAGGCGATGAGACCGGTCGCGTTGCCCCAGATCACGCTGCGTCGCTTGAGGATGTGGAGGGGTACGAGGGGTGCGGCGGCCCGCTTCTCGACGAACCCGAACGCTACGAGGAGTGCGGCGCCGGCGAGCAGCGCGGCCAGGGTCGTGGGGGCGCCCCAGCCGGTTTCGCCTGCCTGCGTGAGTCCGTGGACCAGGAGCAGCAGTCCGCCGGTGACGGTCGCGGCGCCGGGCAGGTCGAGGCGGGGGCGGTGCGCGGGGCGCGAGTCGGTGATCATGGACGGGGCGAGGGCGAGGACGAGCGCGGCCACGGGGACGTTGACGAAGAACGCCCAGCGCCAGGACAGCAGGTCGGTGAGGAGCCCGCCGAGGATGGCGCCCGCGGTGAATCCGGCCGACATGAGCGCGCCGTTGAGGCCGAGCGCGCGTTCGCGGAGCCGCCCTTCCTTGAAGGCGGTGGTCAGGAGGGCGAGTCCGGCCGGGGTGACGGCGGCGGTCGCGAGACCTTGCAACACCCTTGCCACGAGCAGGACTTCGGGTGAACCGGCGAGCCCTCCGAGGAGTGACGAAGCGCCGAGGACCGCCATGCCGACCAGGAACAGCCTCTTGCGGCCCACGAGGTCGGCGACGCGGCCGAAGAGGAGGGTGAACCCGGCGGCGGCGAGGGCGAACGACGTGGCGATCCACTGGAGTTGGGACAGCGGGAAGCCGAGACCCTTGCCGACGACGGGCAGCGCGACGTTCAGGATCGAGAAGTCCACGGCGATCATGAACTGGGCACCAAGGAGGAGAGCGAGGACGAGCTTCTGGCGGCCCGTCATGCGGAGGGGTGGTGGTGCGGCGGGCGGGGTGGGGGTGGGCTGTGCGGGAGTGGGCTGCGTGGGGGTGGACTGCGCAGGGGTGGGCTGCGTGGGCGCCGACGACATGGCGGGCTCCTTAAATGGTTCTACGTTCCCATTAGGGCACGCCAAAGGTAGCAGTATGGAGCCACCTAAAGGAACCTGAGTCCCATTACGCCGATCCCGTGAGCCGCACCGCCCGCCGCACCGCCCACCGCACCGCCCGCCGCGCGGGTCGCCCCCCCTACGCCGGGGCGCCCCACCCCCGTACCTCCGTCACCGCGTCGACCGGCAGCGGCCCGTAAATGTGCGGGAACTCCTCACCTCCCGGCTCAGGCGCCTCGAACCTGATCGGCGAAGGCACCCGCGCACTGTCGATGACCAGCACCACCAGCTCGTCCGGCCCCTTGTAGCCGCCATACAGGAAGTCGGCCACGCGCTGGAGCTGGTCGGCGAGCGAGCAGTGGATGAAGCCCTCTTCGGCGAGCGTCTTGCCGCGTGTGGACATCTCGTAGGCGCCGGAGGGCTGAGCCGCGTCCCACAGGGCGCGCTCGGTGATGTGCAGGAGTTCGGTCATACGGGACAACGTACGGGCCGCCCGCCGAGGGCACCGTTTCCAATGCCTCACCCAAGTCGGGCCGAGCGGAGCTCCAGGTACCGCTTCTCCGGGCCGCTGAGCGTCGCGGCCGCTGCCGCCTGGTACGCCGCGCGTGCCGCGTCGCGGTCTCCGGCCAGTTCCAGGAGGTGACCCCGCACGGCGGCCAGCCGATGGTGTCCGCCGAGGACGTCCGTCAGCTTGTCCGTCTCCGCGAGGCCCGCCTCGGGGCCGTGCACCATGGCCACGGCGACCGCCCGGCCCAGCGCGGCCATCGCGTCCCCGTCGGGCACCACCCGCACGAGCAGGTCGTACAGGCCGAGGATCTGCGGCCAGTCGGTGTCCTCCGCGCGCGGCGCCTCGTCGTGCAACGCGGCGATGGCCGCCTGGAGTTGATACGGGCCGACCGGTCCGCGCGGGAGCGCTACGGCGACCAGCGCGACGCCCTCCGCGATCGCCGCGCGGTCCCACAGGGAGCGGTCCTGTTCGTCGAGGCGGACCAGTTCGCCCGCCGCGTCCGTGCGGGCCGCGCGGCGCGCGTCGGTGAGCAGCATGAGCGCGAGCAGCCCCGCGACCTCGCCCTCGCCGGGCAGCAGCGCGCGGACGGCCCGGGTCAGCCGGATCGCCTCGCGGGCCAGGTCGGCGCGCTGGAGCCGGGGACCCGACGAGGCCGTGTACCCCTCGTTGAAGATCAGGTAGAGGACCTGGAGAACGGCGGGCAGGCGCTCGCGCCAGTCCTCGGGAGGGCTGAACCGCACGCCTCGCACCCGCTGCTTGGCGCGGCTGATCCGCTGCGCCATCGTCGGCTCCGGCACGAGGTGGGCGCGGGCGATCTCGGCGGTCGTCAGGCCACCCACGGCACGCAGGGTGAGGGCGATCTGGGCGGCGGGGGTGAGGTCCGGGTGGCAGCACAGGTGGAGCAGGGTGAGGGTGTCGTCCTCGGAGGGGGCGCGGCTCTCGCCGGGCGGCGGTGCCGTGAACGCGTCACGCGGGGTGAGCGCCGCGTCCGCCTCCTCTCGCCGGCGGCGGGCGTCGTCGCTGCGCAGGGTGTCGACGAGCCGGCGCGACGCGACCTTGATCAGCCAGCCGCGCGGGTTGCCTGGCACCCCGCTCTCGGGCCACTGCGACGCGGCGGCGAGCAGCGCCTCCTGCACGGCGTCCTCGGCGGCGTCGAAATGCCCGTACCGGCGTACGAGCGCGCCGAGGACCTGCGGCGCGTGGCGGCGCAGCAGGTCCTCGGTCTCGGCGCTCAGCACTGCGGCAGGTCCTCGGTCGCGGCCCTCAGGCGAGGTCGCCGGCGCCGTCCAGGATGGGGCGGATGACGACGGGGCGGACGGGTGCGCCCTCGGGGGCGGGGCACTCGGCCACGCGCTTGGCGATCTCGGTGACGCGGTCCAGGTTCTCGCATTCGAGAACCCAGTAACCGGCGAGCAGTTCCTTGGTCTCCCCGTAGGGGCCGTCACTGATCACGGGCCGTCCGTCCTCGCCGGGGGTGACGAACCGGGTCCGCGCGGGCTCCGCGAGACCGTTGCCGTCGAGCATCTCCCCGGACTCCGCGAGGTCGTCGTTGATGCTCTGCATATGGGCGAACATGGCCTTCAGGTCGTTCCCGTCCCAGGCCGGATTGCCCTCGGACGCCTTGCCCCGCATCGCTTCGTAGTCGAGCTGTGTGCCCTGCACCATCATCAGGTACTTCATGGCTGCGCTCCTTCGGCCCGCCGTCCGCCGGGCGCGGGCGGCTTCACTGGAGACGTCGGAGCGGCAACAGCGTTCTCGACACCGCCCGGAAAAAATTCTAGCGGCGAGGGTGCGGGGGCTTCCTGCTGTACGTCTCCGACGCCCAGCGCTATGCGTCCCTGTTGTACGTCGCCGGCGGCTCGCTCTACGGGTCCCTGCGTCTCGTTGCGCACCGAGGCGGGCCTCCCCGGCGGCGCGGAGACGGTGACCGCGCCCTCGCGCTTGCCGGGCGTGAGTAGGGCAGGTGGCCGTGCGGCGCCGGACGTCCGGACCGGTGGCCGTCCGACCAGGCTACTGGGCTCAACCCCCTTGCGGATCCCGCCACATGGGCCACATCGTCGGCCCGTCCGGCAGCGTGATCCCGCTCCCGTGACAGGTGAACCCCAGCCGCTCGTACAGCCCACGGCTACGCGCGCTGCTCGCCTCCAGGTAAGCCGCCTCACCGTCACGGTCGCACCGGTCGAGCACGGGCGTCATCAACGCGGTGCCGAGACCCTCGCCCTGCCGGGCCGGCTCCACGGCGATCATCCACAGGTATTCGTGCGCGCGCCCACGCGGGTGAGCGGCCGAGGTCAGCCGGCCGATCTTCTCCACGCGTTCGTTGTCCGGGTCCACGGCGGCACGCAGCTGCGCGGGGGCATCGCCGGCGTCTGTTTTTACGGCAGCTGCGGCTTCCGCACCCGGTACCGAGAGCCAGAGCGCGGCCGCCGTCCCGTCCTCCGTCATGTCAGCCCACCCCTGGGCCAGCGCGATGTCGACGAAGGCGGCCATCAGGCCCGCGTGCGTACGGCGGCGGTGGGCCAGGTCGGGGAAGACCCAGCCGCTCACCGGGTCGTCCATGAACGCCAGGTCGAGCAGCCGCACAAGAGCCGCCCGGTCGTCCTCCGTGGCCCTCCGGATCGCCACACCCATCGTCGCCCCCGCCCCCTCGAACTTCGCGGCCCGAGTCAACAGGCCGCTCTACTAAGCCAGTTGGCCGCCGATACGCCGACCCATCGGCAGCCTAGGCGATCGCCCCCGTGCGCATGGGACGGACCCGACACCTCCCCGAGCGCGGACTCCGCGACGACACGCGGGCGGGGCCCTCACGCCTCCCCGAGCACCGGCCCCGTCCAACACGCAGGCGGGCCCCGCACCCCTCCCGGAGTGCGGGACCCGCCCGTCACGTCACCTTCCCCTGCGTCTCCCCTGGCACCCCTCCCTTAGTGGCTCCTCCGAGTCACGAACTCCGAGAGCGACAGCAATCCGTCCGCGGCCTCAGGCTCCGGTACCGCCCGGGACAACTGGTGCACCGCGCGGGACATCCGGTCAGCGGCATGGAGCTGTGCCCAGTCGCGCCCTCCGGCCCGCTCGACGACCAGCGCCATGGCCTCCAGCTCCCCTTCCTCCGGCGGAGCGTCGTCCGGCTCCAACACCCCGTAGAGCGCGGCCAGTTCCGCGGCCTCCGGTGTGCCGGAGGCCAGTGCCGCCACCACCGGCAGGGACTTCTTGCGGACCGCAAGATCCGCGCCCGCCGCCTTGCCCGTACGGGCCGGGTCCCCCCAGATCCCGATGATGTCGTCGATCAGCTGGAACGCGAGACCGGCCTCCCTGCCGAACCGGTCGAGCGCCGCGACCTCCTCCTCCCCGGCCCCCGCGTACAGCCCGCCGATCGCGCAGGCGCAGCCCAGCAGCGCCCCCGTCTTCGCTTCCGCCATGACCAGGCACTCGTCGAGCGTGACCTCGTCCGGACGGCGCCTCTCCATGGCGACGTCGGTCACCTGGCCTTCGCACAGCTCCATGACGCAGGCCGCGATCCGGACCGCCGCCTCGCGGGCCGCCGGATGCGGGTCCTCGGCGAGCAGCCGCTGCGCGAGCGCCTGGATCGCGTCGCCCGCCAGGATCGCGTCGGCCTCACCGAAGACGGTCCACGCGGTCGGCCGGTGCCTGCGCGTGGTGTCGCGGTCCATGACGTCGTCGTGCAGCAGTGTGAAGTTGTGGACGAGCTCCACGGCCGCCGCGGCCCGTAGGGCGAGCTCCGGGGTTCCGCCCAGGGCCCGCACCGCGGCGAGGACGAGCGCCGGCCGGATGGCCTTGCCCGCGTGCCCCGCCGCCGGAGTGCCGTCCGCGTGCTCCCACCCGAAGTGGTAGAGCGCGACACGGCGCAGCGACCCCGGGAGGGTCTCGATCGCCCTGCGCAGCTCCGGGTCCACCTGCGTCCTGGCCTGCGCCAGGATCGCCGCCGCCTCCTGTCCGTCCGAGGCCGCCACGGCCCCGGCGGCGGCTATGCCTGCCCCCTGCGCCTCCTGCTGGTGTGGCACCGACGACTGCTTCGTCCGCGTCATGAGCGCCCCCCGGACCGGGTGCCGGGCGTCAACTCCACCTGCCGATCTCGACGTTCTCCAGGACACCGAGCGCGTCCGGCACGAGCACCGCGGCGGAGTAGTACGTCGTCACCAGGTAGGAGATGATCGCCTGCTCGTTGATGCCCATGAAGCGCACCGACAGGCTCGGCTCGATCTCGTCCGGGATGCCCGCCTGCCGCAGGCCGATGACGCCCTGGTCCTCCTCGCCCGTACGCATACAGATGATGGACGTCGTCCGCGCGTCGGAGATCGGGATCTTGTTGCTCGGGAAGATCGGTACGCCGCGCCAGGTCGGGATCCGGGTGCCGCCGATGTCGACGGACTCCGGGACGAGGCCCCGCTTGTTGCACTCGCGGCCGAACGCGGCGATCGCGCGCGGGTGGGCGAGGAACAGCTTCGAGCCACGGCGGCGGCTGAGCAGCTCGTCCATGTCGTCCGGGCTGGGCACGCCGGCGTGCGGCTGGATCCGCTGGTCGTACTCGCAGTTGTTGAGGAGGCCGAACTCGCGGTGGTTGATGAGCTCGTGCTCCTGGCGCTCCTTCAACGCCTCGACGGTGAGCCGCAGCTGGTGCTCCGTCTGGTTCATCGGCTGGTTGTAGAGGTCCGCCACGCGTGAGTGGATGCGCAGGACGGTCTGGGCGACGCTCAGCTCGTACTCGCGCGGCGCGGACTCGTAGTCGACGAACGTGCCGGGGAGCACCGCCTCGCCGACGTGGCCGGCGGAGAGGTCGATCTGCTTCTCGCCGTACTTGTTGGTGCGCTGCTCCGGCAGGGAGCGCAGCGCTTGCAGGTGCGCGGCGAGGCTCTCGGAACGCTCGGCGACCTGCTCCAGGTCGTTGCGCGGCAGGGTGAGCACGGTGCAGGCGGTCACGGCGCGTGCCGTGTACTCCCAGATGGCGTCCGCTTCGACGAGTGCCTGCTCGCCGAAGTACGCCCCGTCGGCGAGGGTCCCGAGGACGGCGTCGTCCCCGTAGGGACCCGTGCCGACCTTCTCGACCTTGCCGTGGGCGAGCAGGAAGACCTCGTCGGCGGAGCTGCCGAAGGAGGCGAGCAGCTCGCCCGGCTGGTACTCCCGCTGCCGGCAGCGGGACGCCAGCTCGCCGAGCACCTCCTGGTCCCCGAAGTCCCGCAGGACCGGCAGTTCGCCGAGCTCGGCGGGGATGACCCGTACTTCGTCGCCGGTCTTCACGAAGGTGACACGCCCGTCACCGACCGAGTAGCTGAGCCGCCGGTTCACCCGGTACGTGCCGCCCTGCACGTCCGTCCAGGGCAGCATCTTCAGCAGCCACCTGGAGCTGATCTCCTGCATCTGCGGGGCGGACTTGGTGGTGGTGGCCAGATTCCGCGCGGCCGCTGTGCCGAGACTCTGCTGCGGCGGGGTCTGTTCCGCGCGGACTTCTTCGCCTACCGACATGAACTTTGCCTCCCGATCAAGAACTGACCTGCGGCGTCAAGACTTTCAGCCGGGATCATGGCGGCGCTATTACACGAACGAGGGGGGTTGAGCGAGGGATGAAGGGGCATGTTGCCCAATTTCCCGGGAGTTGAACGCCCAAATGGAGGAACTTCAAGATCCTGGCGGGCGTTCAACCGGTACACCGCGACACCGACGAGGAATGACGCCAGTAACGGACGACCGCTTCACGGATGACGGGAGACAGTGATGTCGAGCTTCCTGGACCGCGCCAAGGAACAGGCGCAGCGCGGGCTCACGCAAGGCAAACAGAAGCTGGACGAGGTGCAGGCGCAGCGGACGGGCGGCGACCTCCTGAAGAAGCTGGGCGCCGCGTACTACGCGGAGCGCAAGGGGACGGGCACCACCGAGGCGACGCAGGCCGCGCTCGGAGCGGTGGAGAGCCATGCCGCGGAACACGGGGACGCGTTCCTGCGGAGCTGAGCGTGCCGGCACCTCCCTCCTGACCGGAAGGCCCGCGCAGCCCTGGCCGAACCACGGCAGCCCTCCTGACCGGACCACCCGCGACGACCGGAACGGCGCGCTCCCGTGACCGGAACGGCTCGCTTCAGGTGACCGGAACGACTCGCACGCGATGCGAACAAGTCGTTCTGGCACGCCGGTTCGGGTACAAGCGGCGGTACGAGACGGCGGCGTCCGGCCGCCGTCGCATCCGCGAAGGAGGCGGCCGTGGCCTCGCCCATGTCCGCGAGCAGTTTCCTGGCCGCACTCAGGCACGAAGGCCTGACCGTGGTCGAGGTCGGCGACTGGCGGCACCACAATCGCAATCACAAAGGCCCCTGGGGTCCCGTGCACGGCGTGATGATCCACCACACGGCGACGTCCGGCAGCGAGCGGACCGTCGAGCTCTGCCGCGTCGGGCACGCGGACCTGCCGGGCCCGCTGTGCCACGGCGTCATCACGAAGGACGGCCATGTCCACCTCGTCGGCTACGGCCGGGCCAACCACGCCGGTCTCGGCGACGACGACGTCCTGCGCGCCGTCATCGCCGAGAAGGCGCTACCGCACGACAACGAGGCGAACACCGACGGGAACCGCTACTTCTACGGCTTCGAGTGCGAGAACCTCGGCGACGGCGAGGACCCCTGGCCCGCGGTCCAGCTGGAGGCCGTCGAGAGAGCCGCGGCAGCGGTGTGCCGGCATCACGGCTGGTCCGAGCGGTCGGTGATCGGTCACAAGGAGTGGCAGCCGGGAAAGGTCGACCCGCGCGGCTTCACCATGGCCTCGATGCGGGCCCGCGTCCACGACCGGCTCAAGTAGCGTGCCCTCGGCACGCGGCCCTTCACGGACGGATTGCACAATGTCCGGATGACCCCGCCGGCCCCGTCCACCCCGCCGACCTCGCCGTCCTCACATCTGCGCCCCCGGCTGCCTTCGCCGGTGGAGCAGGTCGACGACGACCGGTTCCGCCGGCACGGGGTGCGGCTGCTGCTGAAGCGGGACGACCTGATCCACCCCGACCTGCCCGGGAACAAGTGGCGCAAGCTGGCCCCGAACCTGGAGGCGGCGACCGCCGGAGGCCACCGCACACTGCTCACGTTCGGCGGCGCGTACTCCAACCACCTGCGCGCCACGGCCGCGGCCGGCCGTCTCCTCGGGCTGCGCACCATCGGCGTCGTACGCGGTCACGAGCTCGCCGGCCAGCCCCTGAACCCGTCCCTCGCGCGCTGCGCGGCCGACGGTATGCGCCTGCACTTCGTCGACCGCACGACGTACCGGCAGAAGCGGGATCCGGACACGCTCGCGCGGATCCTGCGCGAGGTGGCCGACGAGTCCGACGGGGCTCCTTACGTCGTCCCCGAGGGCGGCAGCAACGTCGCCGCCGTGCGCGGCTGCGTGGCGCTCGGGGAGGAGCTGCGCGGCAAGGCCGACGTTGTCGGCGTCGCGTGCGGCACCGGCGGCACACTCGCCGGACTCGCGGCGGGACTCGACGAAGGACAGCGCGCCCTCGGCATACCCGTCCTGAAGGGCGGCTTCCTCGGCGACGAGATACGCGCCCTCCAGGAGGCGGCGTTCGGCGGACGGCGCGGCGACTGGTCCCTGGACGAGCGCTTCCACGGCGGCGGCTACGGCCGCACCACCCCCGCCCTTCTCGCCTTCGCCGACGACTTCGCACAGCGCCACGGCGTCCCGGTGGAGCAGCTCTATGTGGCCAAACTGCTGCACGCCCTGCTGACCCTCACAGAGGAGGGCACATTCGCGCCAGGCACGCGCCTCATAGCCGTCATCACCGGCACGCCCTCCCCGTAGGCACCTCCCCGTAGGCACCTCCGGAGCGCCCGCTCCACCGGCACGCCGTCCGCGTAAGCACCTCTCCGTAAGCACCTCCGAAGCACCCGCCCCACCGGCACGCCCTCCCCGTAGACACCTCCGTAGCGCCCGCTCCCCCGGCACATCCCCCTGAAAAGCCCGGCCGGCAGGCCCCCTCACTCGTCGACTTCGCGGCTCGCCGCCGCCTCCTCCAGGTCCAGCTTGCGCAGCAGCGTGCGCATCATCTCGTCGTCGATCCGCCGCTCGTCCCGCATCCGTACGAAGACCTCGCGCTCGGCCGCGATCGCCTCGCGGGTGAGCCTGCGGTAGGTGTCGTCGGCGGACTCTCCCGTGATCGGGTTGGTCTGGCCGAGCCGCTCCCACACGGAGTTGCGGCGCCGCTCCAGGACGGTCCGCAGCCGGTCCTCAAGGGGCTGGGGCAGGCAGTTGCGCCGGTCCGCCATCAGCTCGTCGATACGCGCCTCGGCGGCCTGCGAGGCGAGGGTCTGCGCCTGCGCCTCGACCAGCGTCTCGGCCTTCGCGTCGCGGCCCGGCAGCTTAAGGATCTTGATCAGCCACGGCAGCGAGAGCCCCTGCACGACCAGCGTGCCGATGACGGTCGTGAACGTCAGGAAGAGGACGAGGCTGCGTGACGGGAACGGGCTCCCGTCGTCGAGGACCAGCGGGATGGAGAACGCGATCGCGAGCGACACGACCCCGCGCATCCCGGCCCAGCTCACGATCAGCGGCCGCCGCCAGTCGGTGTCCCGTTCCCGCTCCCTGATCCGCGACGACAGGCACAAGGGCAGATAGGTCGCCGGATACGACCACACGAAGCGCATCAGCACGACGAGGACGAAGACCGCGAGGGCGTACCCGAGGGACTCACCGACGGTGTACTCGCCGAGGTTCTTCAGGACGACCGGCAGTTGCAGTCCGATGAGTGCGAAGACCGTCGACTCCAGGATGAAGGCGACGACCTTCCACACAGCGGCCTCCTGGAGGCGCGTCTCGAAGTCGACCTGCCAGGAGCGGTGCCCCAGATAAAGGGCGACCGTGACGACAGCCAGCACTCCGGAGGCGCCGACCTGCTCGGCGGCCGCGTAGGCGACGAACGGGATGAGCAGGGAGAGCGTGTTCTGGAGGACGGCCTCGCGCAGATGCGTCCGCAGCCAGTGCAGCGGCACCATCAGGACGAGCCCGACCCCGACCCCGCCGACGGACGCCACCAGGAATTCTCTGATGCCGCCCGCCCAGCTGGCGCCCGCCCCGACCGCGGCGGCCAGCGCCACCTTGTAGGCGGTGATGGCGGTCGCGTCGTTCACCAGGGACTCGCCCTGGAGGATCGTCGTGATCCGCGCGGGCAGCCCCACCCGCCGCGCGATGGCCGTCGCGGCGACCGCGTCCGGCGGGGCGACGACCGCCCCCAGGACGAGCGCGGCCGTCAGCGGCAGATCGGGGATCAGCTCGTACGCGAGCCAGCCCACCGTCACGGTCGCGAACAGCACATACCCCACGGAGAGCAGCGCCACCGGTCTCACATTGGCCCGCAGGTCGAGGTACGAGCTCTCCAGGGCCGCGGTGTGCAGCAGCGGCGGCAGGACGAGCGGCAGCACGATGTGCGGGTCGAGCGTGTAGTGCGGCACCCCGGGCACGTACGACGCCCCGAGCCCGACGGCGACGAGCAGCAGCGGAGCGGAGACCGGTGTCCTGCGCGCGGCCCCCGCCACCGCCGCGCTCCCCGCGATCAGTCCCACCAGGGGCAATACGTCCATCAGCCCGTCCCTCGCATCCGCGCCCGTCGTAACCTGGCCATCATGAACGAGTGCCAGCACATCGAAGCGCTGCCGCCCGAACCGGCGCCCCTGAGCGACACCTGTCTCGAATGCGTCGCGGCCGGCACCCATCCCGTGCAACTGCGGCTCTGCCTGGTGTGCGGATATGTGGGCTGCTGCGACTCGTCGCCGCTCCAGCACGAGTCGCGGCACTTCAAGGAGACCGGCCATCCGGTGATGCGGACGTTCGAGCCCGGTGAGAGCTGGCGCTGGTGCTTCGTGGACAACCTGCTCGTCTGAGGTTCGAGCGCGCGAGGCCTGGGTACGTCAACCCGGCGCCCCCTCCGTCCAATTGGGCCCGCACACCTTCCGGCAACTGTCCGTACCCGTAGACTTACGATGAGTGACACCTTCGGGCCGGGGGTCCCCGGGACAGAAGACAAGGGTGCGCGGTAGCGTCACCGCTGAACACGTAGCACACACCCGGGGGACGAGCCCTCCGGAGCCCGAAAGTGCTTGTACGACCATGGAGGTGAGGGTGTCCCAGATCGCAGGCGAGCCCGGGAATCAGGACTTCGTAGAAGTCCGGCTGCCGGCTGCGGGTGCCTACCTGTCGGTGCTGCGGACGGCCACGGCCGGCCTCGCGGCGCGTTTGGACTTCACCCTCGACGAGATCGAGGACCTCCGCATCGCGGTGGACGAGGCGTGCGCGATCCTGCTCCAGCAGGCGGTGCCCGGCTCCGTTCTCAGCTGCGTCTTCAGGCTCGTCGACGACTCGCTGGAGGTGACGGTCTCGGCCCCGACCACCGAGGGCCGCGCCCCGGAGCGCGACACCTTCGCCTGGACGGTGCTGTCGGCCCTCGCGGGCAAGGTGGACTCCTCCGTCGCCGACGACAACACGGTCTCGATCAGCCTCTACAAACAGCGCGGCGCGGGTCCCGGGCCGGCGTGAGGGACGGGGACGGGCCGGTGCGGGACGAGAAGCACGGCACACAGGACCTCCCGGCCGACGGCAGGGAGGGGATGCGGCGGCTGGCCGCCGGTATCCCCGAACAGCAGGCCCGGCCGCACCCGGAGGACTCCGCGGACCCGGACCGGCCGGGTCCGGTGGCGGCCGATGCGTCGGAGCAGGCAGAGCCGGCCGGCGGAGAGATGATCTCCGAGGGACCGGACGCGCGACGGGCGGGATGGATGAGCGAGCACGAGCGAAACGATGAGCGGCAGCGCACGCACGATCCGCGGGACCGCAGCGGCGCGCGGGCGATGTTCATCGAGCTGCGCACCCTGGAGAACGACAGCCCGGAGTACGCGGACCTGCGCAATCAGCTGGTCCGTATGCACCTGCCGCTCGTCGAGCACCTGGCCCGCCGCTTCCGTAACCGTGGGGAGCCGCTCGACGACCTGACGCAGGTCGCGACGATCGGTCTGATCAAGTCGGTGGACCGGTTCGACCCGGAGCGCGGCGTGGAGTTCTCCACGTACGCGACGCCGACGGTGGTCGGTGAGATCAAGCGGCACTTCCGCGACAAGGGCTGGGCGGTGCGCGTCCCGCGGCGTCTTCAGGAGCTGCGGCTCGCGCTGACGACGGCGACGGCCGAGCTGTCGCAGCTGCACGGCCGGTCCCCCACGGTCCACGAGCTCGCCGAGAAGCTGGCGATCTCGGAGGAGGAGGTCCTGGAGGGCCTGGAGTCGGCGAACGCGTACTCCACACTGTCCCTGGACGTCCCCGACACGGACGACGAGTCGCCCGCTGTCGCGGACACGCTGGGTGCGGAGGACGAGGCGCTGGAGGGCGTCGAGTACCGCGAGTCCCTCAAGCCGCTTCTGGAGGACCTGCCTCCGCGGGAGAAGCGGATCCTGCTGCTTCGTTTCTTCGGGAACATGACGCAGTCGCAGATCGCGCAGGAGGTCGGCATCTCGCAGATGCACGTCTCCCGGCTGCTGGCCCGCACCCTCGCCCAGCTCCGCGAGAAGCTCCTCGTCGAGGAGTGAGAAGCGCTACTTCTGAGCCCTACGTTCTGAGCCCTACGTTCTGAGCCCTGCTTCTGAGCGCTACTTCTGTACGTCGCCCGCGGCGCCCGGCGTCTTGATACCGAGCGCCCGCGTGGTGGCGGGGTTCACGAGCAGCACCAGGGCCGTCACGGCGACGACGGCGAGGGCGATCCCGCCGGGGATCATCACGCTGTTCGCCTGGAGCAGCGTGTAGGCGACCGGCAGGGCCATGATCTGCGTGATGATCGCGGGACCCCGGCTCCAGCTGCGCCGCTTCAGGAGTCCGCGCGCCGCGATCAGCGGCAGCAGGGCGAGGACGGCGAGCGTGACACCGCCGGTCACGGCCTGCTGAGTGTTGTCGGGGTGACCCGAGAGCCCCTGTACGAGCATGAAGGCGCCGCCGACGAGCAGGGCGACCCCTTCGAGTCCGGCCAGCGCGGCGGCCGCGGTCAGTCGTCCGGGGCGCGGTCCCTCGTCGGTGGTCGCGTCGTCGGTGGGGGTGGGGTTCTGCGCAGAGCTCACCTCAGCAGGGTAGCCCGCAGGGGACACGGCCCGGCCGCCGCGGGTCCGGGGCACCCCAGGCCGCCGCTTCTTACCGGACTCCTACCTCGGTCTGGGCCGAGTACCACCCGGTAGGTACCCTGCCTCTCATGCGTGCACTTCTTGTGGCCAATCCAGCGGCAACCACCACCAGTGCGCGTACGCGTGATGTGCTGATCCACGCGCTGGCGAGCGAGATGAAGCTCGAGGCGATCACCACGGAGTACCGCGGGCACGCCAGGGACCTCGGCCGGCAGGCCGCGGAGAGTGACGACATAGACCTCGTGGTCGCCCTCGGTGGCGACGGCACGGTCAACGAGGTCGTGAACGGCCTCCTGCACCACGGCCCCGACCCGGAGCGCCTCCCCCGCCTCGCCGTCGTCCCCGGCGGCTCCACCAACGTCTTCGCGCGCGCCCTCGGCCTGCCCAACGACGCCGTGGAGGCAACCGGCGCCCTGCTCGACGCCCTGCGCGAGGAGCGGGAGCGCACGGTGGGCCTCGGGCTCGCGGCCGGCACCCCGGGGACGGAGGACGAGGCGGTGCCGTCCCGCTGGTTCACGTTCAGTGCGGGGCTCGGTTTCGACGCGGGTGTGGTGGGCCGGGTCGAGCAGCAGCGTGAACGCGGCAAGCGTTCGACTCACGCCCTGTACGTGCGACAGGTGGTGCGCCAGTTCCTCGGTGAGCCCGACCGGCGGCGCGGCACGATGACGCTCGAACGGCCGGGCGAGGACCCGGTCACGGATCTGGTCGTCTCCATAGTGAGCAACACCTCACCGTGGACGTATCTCGGCAACCGACCGCTCTTTCCGACCCCTGACGCGTCCTTCGACACCGGCCTTGACGTGCTCGGACTCAAGAAACTGTCGGCTTCGGCGGTGGCCCGTTACGGCACTCAGCTGCTGACTTCGACGCCCGATCGCGGCCCCCACGGCAAGAGCGCGGTAACGCTCCACGACCTGACCGACTTCACCTTGCATTCGAAGGTTCCCCTGCCCCTCCAGATGGACGGTGACCACCTGGGGCTGCGTACGAGCGTGACGTTCACAGGCGTACGTCGTGCACTGCGTGTGATTGTGTGAGTGGAAGAGCCCAAAGTCCTTTATCTCGAACGTTTGGGCCAGGATCCACCCCATGGAAGTACGGCTGTGACCTAGCCGACACCGAGGAATCAAAAAAAACTTTCCCGAAGGGGTTGTATCCGCCGCCGAGGTTTGCGAATCTCTACATGGCGCTCGGGACGGCCCGCAACATCGGCCCCACAGAGAGCCCGAACCCCCTCCTCAACACATAGGACCGTCGTCACATATGTGACGGAAGTCCCTTCCGTTGTCAGGGGATTCGTGAAAGCGTTCACATTCACAAGCAAGTTTCACGTAATACCAAGGAGAGGTAGCAGCCATGGACTGGCGTCACAACGCCGTTTGCCGCGAGGAAGACCCCGAGCTCTTCTTCCCCATCGGCAACACCGGTCCTGCGCTGCTGCAGATCGAGGAAGCCAAGGCCGTCTGCCGCCGCTGCCCCGTCATGGAGCAGTGCCTGCAGTGGGCGCTCGAGTCCGGCCAGGACTCCGGCGTCTGGGGAGGCCTCAGCGAGGACGAGCGCCGCGCCATGAAGCGTCGCGCCGCCCGCAACCGTGCACGCCAGGCCAGCGCCTGACACCCACGCCCCCCACGAGCCTGAGCCCGGCGGCGCGTACAGCGAGTACGCAACTCCCGCCCCCGAGCCGCAGCGCGCAGTACCCCCGAAGCTCCACCCAGGCTCAGCCCGGGATGTAGACCCGGGCAAGACGACAGTGAGCCCCGGACCATCTGGTCCGGGGCTCACTGTCGTATCCGGGTGCTGTTTGTTCGCGTGTGCTGTTCGCGTGTGCTGTTCGCGCGTTTCGTTTGCGGATGCGTCGATTGCGCGGATGGTGACCCTGCGTGTGCGGGTGTGGCGTCCGTTACTTGGCGCCGTCGATGGGGATGTCGAGGACGACCTGTGTGCCGCGGTCGGGGGCCGGGACCATGTCGAACGATCCGCCCAGCTCGCCCTCGACCAGGGTGCGCACGATCTGCAGGCCCAGGTTGCCGGCGCGCTTCGGGTCGAAGCCCTCGGGCAGGCCCACGCCGTTGTCGGTGATCGTGATCAGCAGGCGCTGGTTCTTGGTGGTGCCGCCGCGCACGGCGGAGACCTCGACCGTGCCGGTGTCGCCCTGCCGGAAGCCGTGTTCAAGCGCGTTCTGCAGGGCCTCGGTGAGGACCATCGCGAGCGGGGTGGCGACCTCGGCGTCCAGGATGCCGAACCGTCCGGTGCGGCGGCCGGTGACCGCGCCGGGCGAGATCTCCGCGACCATGGCGAGCACCCGGTCCGCGATCTCGTCGAACTCCACGCGCTCGTCCAGGTTCTGGGACAGCGTCTCGTGGACGATGGCGATGGAGCCGACGCGGCGGACCGCCTCCTCCAGCGCCTCGCGGCCGCTGTCGGAGTCGATGCGGCGGGCCTGGAGGCGCAACAGCGCGGCGACGGTCTGGAGGTTGTTCTTCACCCGGTGGTGGATCTCCCGGATGGTCGCGTCCTTGGTGATCAACTCGCGCTCGCGGCGGCGCAGTTCGGTCACGTCGCGGAGCAGGACGAGTGAACCGATGCGGGTGCCCTTGGGCTTGAGGGGGATCGCGCGGAGCTGGATCGACCCCTCCTCCCCCTCGATCTCGAACTCGCGCGGTGCCCAGCCGCTGGCGACCTTGGCGAGCGCTTCGTCCACCGGGCCGCGCGACGGGGCGAGTTCCGCGGTCGTGCGGCCGAGGTGGTGGCCGACGAGGTCGGCGGCGAGGCCGAGGCGGTGGTACGCGGAGAGCGCGTTCGGGGACGCGTACTGGACCACGCCGTCGGCGTCGAGGCGGATGAGGCCGTCGCCGACGCGCGGCGAGGCGTCCATGTCGACCTGCTGGTCCGGGAACGGGAAGGAGCCGGCCGCGATCATCTGGGCGAGGTCGGAGGCCGACTGGAGGTAGGTCAGTTCGAGGCGGGACGGGGTGCGGACCGTGAGCAGGTTCGTGTTGCGCGCGATCACGCCGAGGACGCGGCCCTCGCGGCGTACGGGGATGGACTCGACCCGTACGGGTACCTCTTCGCGCCACTCGGGGTCGCCCTCGCGGACGATGCGGCCCTCGTCGAGCGCGGCGTCGAGCAGCGGGCGGCGGCCGCGCGGCACGAGATGGCCGACCATGTCGTCCTGGTAGGAGGTGGGGCCGGTGTTGGGCCGCATCTGCGCGACGGAGACGTACCGGGTGCCGTCGAGGGTCGGGACCCACAGCACGAGGTCGGCGAAGGAGAGGTCGGAGAGCAGCTGCCACTCCGAGACCAGCAGGTGGAGCCACTCGAGGTCGGAGTCGCCGAGGGCGGTGTGCTGGCGTACGAGGTCGTTCATGGAGGGCACGGAGCCGAGGGTACCTGGCGCGGCGCCGGGACCTGTGGCGGTGACAGGCCCTGAGACACCCGCGGGCCGCGGCGCCTGGGAGGGACCCTCAGCCCTCCCGGCACCGCAGCCCGGAGTTAACAACAGCCGTCGGGTGTGCGGTCCCTCCGGCCGTGTGAGGATCCGCCGCGGTCAGGGCAGAGAGCGTCGGATCCTCGGTCCGTCCTCCTGTGCGGGGAGGGCGGAGGCTTTACCTTCGCATTGTGGACTAGACCATTCTGTCATGTCTACGCGTCGGACGATGTTTGTTCCCGGCACTTTCGCCGCCGGCGATGACCTCTGGAAAAGCGCCTCTCATCACAGCCTGCCAGAGCGGTCGGGTCGGCGTCAGGCGGTTCGAGGTGCCGTGCGGGCGCGGAGCGTCGAGCATGGGAAAGCGGGCCCGTACGCCCCGTGACCGGCCGGGCCGCCTCTGCTAGATTGGTCTATACCACATGCGTGGCATCACATCCTCGACCCGATCGGCAGGCCCAGCGTGGAAGTTGTGATCGTCCCGGACGCGAAGGCAGGCGGCGAGCTCATCGCCGAGGCGATGGCCCGGCTGCTGCGACGCAAGCCCGACGCGCTGCTCGGTGTGGCCACCGGCTCGACCCCGCTGCCCATCTACGAGGCCCTGGCGGCCAAGGTCCGTGGCGGGGAGGTCGACGCCTCGAAGGCGCGGATCGCGCAGCTCGACGAGTACGTGGGTCTGCCGACCGGGCACCCCGAGTCGTACCGCGCGACCGTGCTGCGTGAGGTCGTCGAGCCGCTCGGGCTGAGCGAGGGGTCTTTCATGGGCCCGGACGGCAGTGCCGAGGATGTGGAGGCGGCGTGCGTCGCCTACGACGAGGCGCTCGCTGCGGCCGGTGGGGTCGATCTGCAGCTGCTCGGGATCGGGACGGACGGGCACATCGGGTTCAACGAGCCGTGTTCGTCGATCGCGTCCCGTACGCGGATCAAGACGCTGACGGAGCAGACGATCGCGGACAACGCGCGGTTCTTCGACGGGGATCTCGGTCAGGTGCCGCGGCATGTGATCACGCAGGGGATCGGCACGATTCTCGAGGCCCGGCATCTGGTGCTGCTCGCCACGGGTGAGGGGAAGGCGGACGCGGTGGCGGCGACCGTCGAGGGGCCGGTGGCTTCTGTGGTGCCGGCGTCTGCCTTGCAGTTGCATCCGCACGCGACGGTTGTCGTCGACGAGGGGGCGGCGTCGAAGTTGAAGTTGATTGACTACTTCCGGCATACGTATGCCAATAAGCCGGCTTGGCAGGGGTTGTAGGGGGCGGGCGTTTTGCGCAGTTCCCCGCGCCCCTGAAGGGGCGCTCCCCCGCCCGTTGTCGACTGCCGGTCCGTCGTGGCTTGTCGCGCAGTTCCCCGCGCCCCTTTCAGGGGCGCGGGATTCAGCCCGTGACGATTACCTCTGCTGCTGCCAGGCCGCATACGCGGGCCGCTCCGTGGGTTGCCACGTGGAGGGCGCCCTGGGGTGGGGACTGGGGTACGCCCATTTCTACGACGATGGTGTCGGGGCGGGCGGCGATGAGCGTTGTCAGTGCTCGGGTCATCCACTCGTGGCGGTGGGCGTCTCGGACCACCGCGACCACGCGTCTCTCCCCCGCCGCCTCCAGCGCCGCGGCACCCGCGTCGTCTCCCGTGAAGCTGCCCGTCTCTGTGCCGGGGAGCAGGCGTCGGAGTTCGGCGGCCACGCCCCATGGGGTCTCGTCGCCGACCGCGATGTTGGCCATCGGCGTGAACGCGGCGACGTACGGCGACTCGGTCAGCGGGGTCGAGGGGGCGCCGCGCGTGACGGTGACCGCGCGGCGGGCCGCGACCAGGCCGATCTCGGTGCCGGGCGCGCCCCCCGAGTGCTCAGCCGCGCCCGGCACCGAAGTCCATGCGGCGAGCGCCCGTACGCGCGCGGCCGCGTCGGCGAGACGCTCCTCCGGCAGTTCGCCCGCGCGCACCGCCATCACGAGCGCGTCGCGCAGCCGCCGGACCGTGAGGTCGTCGGCGAGTCCCCCGCCGACACAGATCGCGTCGGCGCCGGCCGCGATGGCCAGGACGCTGCCGCGTTCGATGCCGTACGTGCCGGAGATGGCCCGCATCTCCATGCCGTCGGTGACGATCAGGCCCTCGTAACCCAGTTCCTCGCGGAGCAGGCCGGTCAGGATGCGGTGCGAGAGGGTGGCCGGGCGGTCCGGGTCCAGGGCGGGGACGAGGATGTGGGCGCTCATCACCGCGCGCGTGCCCGCCTCGATGGCCGCCCGGAACGGAGCGAGTTCCCGCGCGTGCAGCACGTCGAGGCTGACGTCGATGCGGGGCAGGTCGTGGTGGGAGTCGACCGCGGTGTCGCCGTGGCCGGGGAAGTGCTTGGTGCAGGCGGCGACGCCGGCCGACTGGAGCCCGGATACGTACGCGGCGGTGTGCCGGGACACGAGCGCGGTGTCGGCGCCGAAGGAGCGGACACCGATGACGGGGTTGTCCGGGTTGGAGTTGACGTCGGCGGACGGCGCCCAGTTGAGGTTGACGCCGCACTCCGCGAGGCGGCTGCCGAGTTCGGCGGCGACGGCCCGGGTCAGCTCGGTGTCGTCGACCGCGCCGAGCGCGTGGTTGCCGGGGAAGGAGGAGCCCGTACGCACTTCGAGGCGGGTGACGTCGCCGCCCTCCTCGTCGATGGCGACCAGGACGTCGGGGCGCTCGGCGCGCAACTGAGCGGTCAGGAGCGCCAGTTGCTCGGGCGAAACGATGTTGCGGCCGAACAGGCCGACGGAGGCGAGGCCCTCGCCGAGGCGGCGCAGCAGCCAGCCGGGGGCGGAGGTGCCGGTGAAGCCGGGCTGCAGAACGGTGAGCGCGTCGCGGGTGAGGGTGTCGGAGCCGCGTGCGGTGAGTGTCGTCATCTGGGGTGTTATCCCTTCACGGCGCCGTCGGTGAGGCCGCTGACGGCCCTGCGTTGCAGGAAGACGAAGAGGATCAGGATGGGGATCGCGAAGAGGGAGGACGCCGCCATGGTCGCACCCCAGTCGTCGCCGAAGGCGGTCTGGAAGCTGGAGAGCCACAGCGGCAGCGTCTGCGCCTCGGGCGCCTTGTTGAGAACGAGGACCATCGGGAACTCGTTCCAGGCGGTGATGAATCCGAACAGCGAGGTCGACATGAGGCCTGGTGCGAGCAGCGGCAGGATGACCTTGCGGAAGGCCTGCATCCGGGTGCAGCCGTCGACCATCGCGGACTCCTCCAGCTCCCTGGGCACGGCGGCGACGAAGCCGCGCAGCGTGAGGAGGGTGAAGGGCAGGATCATCACCATGTAGAAGAGCGTCAACGGGACGAGGCTGTTCAGCATCGACGCGTCGCGCACGATCATGTAGATCGCGATGACCATGACCTCCCAGGGCGCCATCTGGGCCAGCATGAAGCCGATCACGAAGCCGCGGCGGCCCTTGAACCGCATCCGCGCCAGGGCGAACGACGCGGCGAGCCCGATGACAAGGGAGAACAGGACGGCGAGCACGGTGACGGTGACCGAGTTGCGGACCAGCGTCCAGAAGTGGTCGGCGCCGACCGCCGTCCTGAAGTGCTCGAACGTGATGTCGGTGGGGAACCAGACGGGGTTCTCACTGATGATGTCGCCGGTCGGCTTGAGGGCCGTGGCGAACATCCAGTAGACGGGGAAGACGAAGCCGGCGAACAGGATCACGGCCGTCACATTGGGCCAGGCGCGGCCGAAGAGTGAGCGCTTCACAGCTCGTCCTCCTCTTGCTTGAGCACGATGCGCAGGTAGTAGGAGGTCAGCGCGAGCAGGATCAGGATGGTCAGGACGGCGATCGCGGCGCCCATGCCGTAGTGCTGGTTGCCGACGCCCTCGATGTACGCGTACACGGGCAGGATCTCGGTGAGGCGGTCGGGGCCGCCGCCGTTGATGGTGAAGACCTGGACGAACGCCTTGAAGACCCAGATGACCTCCAGGAACGTGGTAGCGAGGAGGAACGGCTTCAAGTAGGGCAGGGTGACCGAGAGGAAGCTCTTCCAGGGGCCGGCGCCGTCGAGGGACGCGGCTTCGTACAGCTCCTTGGGGATGGTGGTCGTCGCGGCGTAGGTGTTGATCGCGACGAACGGGATCGACTGCCAGACGATGAGCAAGGTGACGACGAAGAACGTCGACATCTGGCTGCCGGTCCAGCTGTAGTCGGCCATGGAGTGCCAACCCAGCCTGTCCAGAACCCAGTTGACGACTCCGAAGCGCTCCGCGAACAGCCACTGGTAGACCGTGGTCGCGGCGACGACCGGCATCGCCCAGGCGAGGACGAGCCCGATCAGGAGGAGTACGCGCATCCGCTTGCCGAGCCGGGCGAGCAGCAGGCCGACGAGGGTGCCGAGGGCCATGGTCAGCAGGGCGTTGGTGAGGGTGAAGACGATGGAGCGTCCGGTCACCCGCCAGAAGTCCGAACTGGTCAGCGTCTCCTGGTAGTTGGCGAAGCCGTTCCACTCGGTGACGTGCTGGATCAGCTGCCCCATGTTGAGGTTCTGGAACGACAGCAGCGCGTCCTTGAGCAGCGGCCAGCCGAGCAGCAGCACCGTGACGGCGACGGCGGGGAGCAGCAACAAGTAGGGCGCGAGCGCCCCGGCCCGTGCGCTCGGTTTCGCGGGGCCCCCGCCGGCCGTCTTCGGGGTGGCCGCCGCCGGGCCGGAGGGCGGCCGTTCGGTCTGCACGGTCATGCTCGCCATCTCTTCTCCGGTCCCGGCGGGGCCTGTTGCCACGTACCGCTACGACGTACTGCCTCTGTTCAGGGCTGCTGCTACTGCTTCTGCGAGAGGCGCTTGTCGAACTCGGCCTGGACCTGCTGGGCGGCGGCGGCCGGGGACTTCCCCTTCAGCACGGCGGTCATATAGGTCTTGATCGGGTTGGGCGCGTTCTCGACCGGGGCCCACTCGGGGATCAGCGGCGTGGTGCCACCGCCCGCGGCGGCCGGGGCGGCGGCTTCGGCGGCCGCGTTGCCCTTGAGGTTGGACTGCAGCGCCGCCTTATTGGGGATCACGCCGCCTTCCTTGGCAAGCTGTCCCTCGAACTTGTCGGAGAGCGCGATCTTCAGGAACTCCTTGGCGAGGTCCTGCTTCTTGCTGCCCGCGGCCACGGCGAGGTTGGAGCCGCCGAGGAAGACACCCTCGGGCTTGTCCGCCGTGGCGCCCGGGATCGTGAAGTAGCCGATCTCCTTCTCGATCTTCGGGTTGGCCTTGACGGCGAGCGCGGACTCCCAGCCCATGCCGATGAAGGCGCCGGTCCTGCCCTTGGCGAAGACCTCGGCCTGCTGCGGGGTCGCCTCGTCCTTGTCCTTGGGGGCCTTGGAGAGCGCCTGGAACTTCTTGTACGTCTCCATGGCGGCGGCGACCTTGGGGTCGGCGAGGTTGGAGACGTACTTGTCGCCGTCCTTCTTGACGAGTTCGGCGCCCTCACCGATGGTCAGGCCGACGAAGTGGTACCAGTTCTGGCCGGGCAGGTAGAGCGGCTCGGCGCCGGTCTTCTTGCCGATGGTCTGGAGGTCCTTGTAGAACTCGTCGCGCGTCTTGGGGGTGTCCTTGATGCCGGCGTCGGCCCAGATCTTCTTGTTGTAGATGACGACGCGGTTCACCACGAACCAGGGGGCGGCGTACTGCTTGCCGTCCGAGACTGCGGACTTGTTCATCGACTCGGCCCAGTCGGCGCCGATCGACGACTTGAGGTCACCGAGGTCGGCGAGGCCGCCGGTCTTGGCGTAGGCGGGGGTCTGGGTGTTGCCGACCTCGAAGACGTCCGGCGGGTTCTGCTCGGAGAGGGCGGTGGTGAGCTTCTGCTGGATGCCGTTCCACTGCTGGACCTCGAACTTCAGCTTCGCGCCGGTCTTCTTCTCGAAGGCCGCCGTCACGTCCTTCTGCCAGGTGTCCGGCGTCGAGCCGTCCATGGCCCACACCGTGAGCGTCTGCCCCTTGTACCCGTCGGGCCCCACCTTGCCGCCACTGTCGCTCTTGGCGCCGCCGCCACCGCCGCCGCACGCCGCGATCGAGACCACCATGCCCGCGACACCGATGGCCGCAATGAGCTTGCGCTTCACGTCACCCTCCTCAGGGATGAAAGCAACCGCCCGCCCACAACGACGCATACGACGAACAGAACGAACTCGACGCGGTACTGCACGTGGGACTGGGACCTGGTCTTTAATGGTGTAGACCAGTACGGGGAGCTTGGCCTAGACCTTTAGGGGTGTCAAGGGTGCGCAAGAAGGGCTTCGGCGTCCGTTATCGGACCGACACCTGAGGCAGCACGACCCTCCTGGGCAGGGCCGTGCCACGATGTGACCCGCGAACAGACGGAGGTGCCGGTGACGGCAGCACCACAGGAGCCGGGAAGGCAGATCATGGGCACCCATGCGGGAAGCGGCGGAACCGACGCCGGCGGCGCCACGACGGCGGAGACACCGGCAGCGGGCCGCACCGCGCGCGTGCCCAAGTACTACCGCCTGAAGAGGCACTTGCTGGACATGACCGAGACGCTGCCCCCGGGCACCCCGGTCCCGCCCGAGCGCACCCTCGCCGCAGAGTTCGACACCTCCCGCACGACCGTGCGCCAGGCCCTCCAGGAGCTGGTCGTCGAGGGCCGCCTGGAGCGCATCCAGGGCAAGGGCACGTTCGTCGCCAAGCCCAAGGTCTCGCAGGCGCTGCAACTGACCTCGTACACCGAGGACATGCGCGCCCAGGGCCTGGAACCCACGTCCCAGCTCCTGGACATCGGCTATGTCACGGCGGACGACACCCTCGCCGGGCTCCTCGACATCAGTACGGGCGGCAGGGTGCTGCGCATCGAGCGGCTGCGTCTCGCGAGCGGTGAGCCGATGGCCATCGAGACGACGCATCTGTCGGCCAAGCGCTTCCCGGCGCTGCGCCGCTCGCTCGTCAAGTACACGTCCCTCTACACGGCGCTGGCCGAGGTCTACGACGTACGCCTGGCCGAGGCCGAGGAGACCATCGAGACGTCACTCGCCACCCCGCGCGAGGCGGGTCTGCTCGGTACGGACGTGGGGCTGCCGATGCTGATGCTGTCGCGCCACTCGATCGACGGCGCGGGCCAGCCCGTCGAGTGGGTGCGCTCGGTGTACCGGGGCGACCGCTACAAGTTCGTGGCCCGCCTGAAGAGGCCTACGGACTGAGGCGGTTCACGGGCTGAGGTGGCCGCCGGGCTGAAGAACCTGCCGGACCAGCACCTCTGACGTACCGACACGTCACCCTTTGACACGACTCGATCATGTCCGCTATTCGGACGGGGTTTCCAAACAGCGAGATCGTCCCCTAAATTTTTCGATCGTTAAAGGTGAGATAAGCAAGCGGAGATCGGCGAGGGGACGGGAGCCGCAAGATGTCGGATGCGCCTGAAGTGAGACGGCCGGTGGTCACACCGGTCCGCGTGGTCATCGCCCTGTGCCTCGTCGCGCCGTTCGTGGCGATGCTCTGGGTCAGCTCGTACGCGAAGGTCGACCCGGCCTTCCTCGGCATCCCGTTCTTCTACTGGTACCAGATGCTCTGGGTGCTCATCTCCACCGCGCTGACGATGATCGCGTACAAGCTCTGGCAGCGTGACCAGCGCTCCCGGAACGCGGGGGGCAAGGCATGAAAACCGGAGTCAACGGCGTCGCGCTCGGCGTCTTCATCTTCTTCTTCATCGCCGTCACGGTGATGGGCTTCCTGGCCGCGCGCTGGCGCAGGTCCGACAACGAGCAGAGCCTCGACGAATGGGGCCTGGGCGGACGGTCGTTCGGCACCTGGGTCACGTGGTTCCTGCTCGGCGGCGACCTCTACACCGCGTACACGTTCGTCGCCGTCCCCGCGGCGATCTACGCGGCCGGTGCCGCCGGCTTCTTCGCCGTGCCGTACACGATCCTCGTGTACCCGCTGATCTTCACGTTCCTGCCGCGTCTGTGGTCGGTCTCGCACAAGCACGGCTACGTGACGACCTCCGACTTCGTGCGCGGACGCTTCGGTTCCAAGGGACTTTCCCTGGCGGTCGCCGTCACCGGCATCCTCGCCACGATGCCGTACATCGCGCTCCAGCTCGTCGGCATCCAGGCCGTCCTCGACGTCATGGGCGTCGGCGGTGACGAGTCGACGAACTGGTTCGTCAAGGACCTGCCGCTGCTCATCGCGTTCGCCGTGCTGGCCGCGTACACGTACTCGTCGGGCCTGCGGGCGCCCGCGCTGATCGCGTTCGTGAAGGACGGCCTGATCTACCTGGTCATCGCCGTCGCGATCATCTACATCCCGATCAAGCTGGGCGGCTTCGACGCCATCTTCCACGCGGCGAACGAGAAGTTCTCGGCCACGAATCCCGCGACGGGCAAGCCGGTGGGCGCGCTCGCCCCGGCTCCGGCCGGGCAGTGGACGTACGCGACGCTCGCCCTGGGCAGCGCGCTCGCGCTCTTCATGTATCCGCACTCGATCACCGCGACGCTGTCCTCACGCAGCCGCAACGTGATCCGCCGCAACACCACGATCCTGCCGCTGTACTCCCTGATGCTGGGCCTGCTCGCGCTGCTCGGCTTCATGGCGATCGCGGCCGGGATCAAGGTGCAGAACGGTCAGCTGGCGATCCCGCAGCTCTTCGAGAACATGTTCCCGGACTGGTTCACGGGCGTCGCGTTCGCGGCCATCGGCATCGGCGCGCTGGTCCCTGCGGCCATCATGTCCATCGCGGCCGCGAACCTGTTCACGCGCAACATCTACAAGGACTTCCTGAAGCCGGACGCGACCCCCGAGCAGGAGACCAAGGTCTCCAAGCTGGTCTCGCTCCTGGTGAAGGTGGGCGCGCTCGCGTTCGTCCTCACCATGGACAAGACGGTCGCCATCAACTTCCAGCTCCTGGGCGGCATCTGGATCCTGCAGACCATGCCCTCGCTCGTCGGCGGCCTGTTCACGCGCTGGTTCCACCGCTGGGCGCTGCTCGCCGGCTGGGCGGTCGGCATGGTCTACGGCACGCTCGCCGCGTACGGAGTCGCGTCGCCGACGCAGAAGCATTTCGGTGGCAGCGCCAAGGAGATCCCGGGCATCGGCGAGATCGGCTACATCGGCCTCACCGCGTTCGTGCTGAACGTCGTGGTGACCGTCGTCCTCACCGTTCTCCTCAAGGCCTTCAAGGCCCCCGAGGGCGTCGACGAGACCTCGCCGGCCGACTACACGGCGGACGCGGGCGACGCGGGCGTCATGGACACGCTGCCGGAGGCGACGGCGGGAGCGGGCGGGCACTGATCTCCCCAACTCCCCCAAGTACGTTGACGGGCCGCCCGATTCCTCCGGCGGCCCGTCTGCGTATCGGGGCCCTGAGGGCTCACGAGCCCCCGTAGAGGTCCTTCCTGACCCGCTGGGCCGCCGCGGCGGCGGAGGAGAGCGTCAGGGCCCTGTCCGTGCCCGCTCCGACCGTCACCAGGACGCCGCCGACGCGGAGTTCGACCTCGTAGTGCGGGGTGCCGTCGTGCTCGTCGTCGCCCGTCGTGCGTGTGGTCTCCAGGAACGCCTCGTCGCCCAACTCGGGGAGGGGACGGGCCTCGTGGTGTTCAACGACCGGAGCGGCCTCGGTGTCCACGGTGACGCGGGCGCACGACTCGTGAAGGGCGCGCCGCAGTTCGAGGTACCGGCCGGCCCGCGCGGCCGGCATCGAGACGAGGCGCTCGAAGACGTAGGGGTTGCCGTCGCCGGTCGCGGCGGGGTCGGGGCGGACGGTGCGCTCGGCGCTGGCGCCGGTCATGCGGATCAGTTCCCCGCGCGCGTCCCGGCCGGCCGCGCACGCGCCCCAGTCACCTCCGCCGAAGTGCCGGTCGAAGAGGCCGAGGGAGATCTCGTTCGCCTTCGCGTGCTTGCCGATGGCCTCGGGCGGCAGGAGGGCGGAACCCAACTCGGCGTCCGTGAAGAGCTTTGCGGGGTCGGCGGAGCCGTCGACGCCGGGGGCCGAGGCGGCGACGTCGGGCACTGAGCCGTCAGCGCCGGGCACCGAACCGTCGGCACCAGTGGCCGCGGAAGGCCGCTTCCCCGCGCCCTCGCCGGGCGCCCCGTCCCCGCCGTTCCCGCACCCCGCGAGCAGCATCACCAGTACCGCCGCACAGCCCGTTCCCCGCCCCCGCACCGCGCCTCCCCCTGCTCGGCCACCAGTTCGGCAGCCACCCTAGTCGACACAAGATGTGGGGCTGCGTTTCACGGCCAACACAAGATGTATGCTCGTGCTCGCTGTCGTCGCAGGGGAATCCGGTGCAAGTCCGGAACTGTCCCGCAACGGTGTACGTATGCGCGCATACGTGAGTCCGAGGACCTGTCGACAGCCCCGCCCGAGCCGTCCGGCCCGGGTGTGACAGACGTCCGGGTCTCGTGGAGTGGGCCGGTGACACGGGCTCCGCCATGCCCCCGTGCCCTCCTCCCCCAAGGCCCAGAGCCGAGCGAGGGAGAGCCCCACGTGACCATCGCGCCCGCCGAACCGGCCTCAGCGCAGTCCGAGTCGGAGGACAGCCCGGGAACCGCGCTGCTGCGCACCCTGACCGAGCTGACCGCCGATCTCCCCGACGCCGACCCCGGCCGGGTCGCCGCCGCCGCGCTGCGCGGCCGGTCCGCCGCAGCCGACGAGGCCGAGCTGCGCTCGCTCGCCACGGAGGCGGCCGCGGGGCTCATCTCCGAGGACCCGGCGTACTCGAAGCTCGCCGCCCGGCTCCTGACGATCAGCGTCGCCGCCGAGGCCGCCTCGCAGGGCGTCACGTCGTTCTCCGAGTCGGTCGCGGTGGGCCACCGCGAGGGCCTGATCGCGGACCGTACGGCCGAGTTCGTGACGCTCCACGCCGCGCGGCTCGACGCCCTGATCGACCCGGCCGGCGACGACCGCTTCGGCTACTTCGGTCTGCGCACCCTGCACAGCCGCTACCTGCTGCGCCACCCGATCACCCGCCAGGTCGTCGAGACCCCCCAGCACTTCATGCTCCGCGTCGCGTGCGGTCTCGCCGAGGACGAGTCGGTCCGCGCGCTCGACGAAGTGGCCGCCCTGTACGGCCTGATGAGCCGCCTCGACTACCTGCCGTCGTCGCCGACGCTCTTCAACTCCGGCACCCGGCACCCCCAGATGTCGTCCTGCTACCTCCTCGACTCGCCCCTCGACGAGCTGGACTCCATCTACGACCGCTACCACCAGGTGGCCCGCCTCTCGAAGCACGCGGGCGGCATCGGCCTCTCGTACTCCCGTATCCGCTCGCGCGGTTCGCTGATCCGGGGCACGAACGGGCACTCCAACGGCATCGTGCCGTTCCTCAAGACCCTCGACGCGTCCGTGGCGGCCGTGAACCAGGGCGGCCGGCGCAAGGGCGCCGCGGCCGTCTACCTGGAGACCTGGCACTCCGACATCGAGGAGTTCCTGGAGCTGCGGGACAACACCGGTGAGGACGCCCGGCGCACGCACAACCTCAACCTCGCGCACTGGATCCCGGACGAGTTCATGCGCCGCGTGAACGCCGACGAGTCGTGGTCGCTGTTCTCGCCGGCCGACGTGCCCGAGCTGGTCGACCTGTGGGGCGACGAGTTCGACGCCGCGTACCGCAAGGCCGAGGCCGAGGGGAAGGCCCGGAAGACCATCCCCGCGCGGGACCTGTACGGCCGCATGATGCGTACCCTCGCGCAGACCGGCAACGGCTGGCTGACCTTCAAGGACGCCGCCAACCGCACCGCCAACCAGACGGCGGAGCCGGGCAACGTCGTCCACTCGTCGAACCTGTGCACCGAGATCCTGGAGGTCACGGACGACGGCGAGACGGCCGTGTGCAACCTGGGTTCGGTGAACCTCGGCGCCTTTGTGATCGACGGTGACATCGACTGGCAGCGCCTCGACGAGACCGTCCGCACGGCCGTCACGTTCCTCGACCGCGTCGTCGACATCAACTTCTACCCGAGCGGGCAGGCCGGCCGCTCCAACGCCAAGTGGCGTCCGGTGGGCCTGGGCGCGATGGGCCTCCAGGACGTCTTCTTCCAGCTGAAGCTGCCGTTCGACTCCCCCGAGGCCCGCGCCCTGTCGACGCGGATCGCCGAGCGCATCATGCTCGCCGCGTACGAGGCGTCCGCCGACCTGGCCGAGCGCAACGGACCGCTCCCCGCGTGGGAGAAGACCCGTACCGCGCGCGGTGTCCTGCACCCCGACCACTACGGCGTCGAGCCTGTCTGGCCTGAGCGCTGGGCGGCGCTGCGGGAGCGGATCGCCGCGACCGGGATGCGTAACTCGCTGCTCCTCGCGATCGCGCCGACCGCGACGATCGCGTCCATCGCGGGCGTCTACGAGTGCATCGAGCCGCAGGTCTCCAACCTCTTCAAGCGCGAGACGCTGTCCGGCGAGTTCCTCCAGGTCAACTCCTACCTGGTGGCGGAGCTGAAGCGGCTCGGCGTGTGGGACGCGCAGACCCGCGAGGCGCTGCGCGAGTCCAACGGCTCGGTGCAGGGCTTCACCTGGGTCCCGCAGGACGTGCGCGACCTGTACCGCACGGCGTGGGAGATCCCGCAGCGCGGCCTCATCGATATGGCGGCGGCCCGTACGCCGTTCCTCGACCAGGCGCAGTCCCTGAACCTCTTCATGGAGACGCCCACCATCGGCAAGCTCTCGTCGATGTACGCGTACGCCTGGAAGCAGGGCCTGAAGACGACGTACTACCTGCGCTCGCGGCCGGCCACGCGGATCGCGCGCGCGGCGTCCTCGGCGCCCGTCCCCGTCCAGCAGGTCGCCGACCCCGACGCGGTCGCCTGCTCCCTGGAAAACCCCGAGTCCTGCGAGGCCTGCCAGTGACCACCGAAGACCGTCAGAAGAACCTCCTGGACCCGGGCTTCGAGCTGACGCTCCGCCCCATGCGCTACCCGGACTTCTACGAGCGCTACCGGGACGCGATCAAGAACACGTGGACGGTCGAGGAGGTCGACCTCCACTCGGACGTCGCCGACCTCGCGAAGCTGTCGCCGGGCGAGCAGCACATGATCGGCCGCCTGGTCGCGTTCTTCGCGACGGGCGACTCGATCGTCTCGAACAACCTGGTCCTGACGCTCTACAAGCACATCAACTCCCCCGAGGCGCGCCTGTATCTCTCGCGCCAGCTGTTCGAGGAGGCCGTGCACGTCCAGTTCTACTTGACGCTCCTGGACACGTACCTGCCCGACCCGGAGGACCGCGCCGCCGCGTTCGACGCGGTCGAGGAGATCCCCTCCATCCGCGAGAAGGCCGGGTTCTGCTTCAAGTGGATGGACTCGGTCGAGAAGCTGGACCGCCTGGAGACCAAGGCGGACCGCCGCCGCTTCCTCCTCAACCTGATCTGCTTCGCGGCCTGCATCGAGGGCCTGTTCTTCTACGGTGCGTTCGCCTACGTCTACTGGTTCCGCAGCCGCGGCCTGCTCCACGGTTTGGCCACGGGGACGAACTGGGTGTTCCGGGACGAGACGATGCACATGTCCTTCGCGTTCGACGTCGTCGACACGGTCCGCAAGGAGGAGCCGGACCTGTTCGACGACGAGCTGCGCGTCCAGGTCACCGACATGCTGCGCGAGGCGGTAGACGCCGAGCTGCAGTTCGCCCGCGACCTGTGCGGTGACGGCCTGCCCGGCATGAACACCGACTCGATGCGCCAGTACCTGGAGTGCGTCGCCGACCAGCGCCTCCAGCGCCTCGGCTTCGCCCCGGTCTACGGCTCGGAGAACCCGTTCTCGTTCATGGAGCTCCAGGGCGTCCAGGAGCTGACGAACTTCTTCGAGCGCCGGCCGTCGGCGTACCAGGTGGCGGTCGAGGGATCGGTCGGGTTCGACGAGGAGTTCTGAGCGGTACCAGAGGGGTTCGGCTGTTCCTGGCAGGAGCTGGGAACAGCCGGACTCTCACCGCGGTTCTTCAAGTCCGGCCCCTTCAAGGCCACTTCGATCAACGCGACCGGTGAAATTCGCGTGCGGCGGCCGGTGTTCCCCCGCCACACTCATCCGGCATGACAGCACCCCACACGCCCCGGCTGGCCGCCGAAGTAGCCGACTACTACACCCGGCGCTTCGACGAGCACGCCCGGCTGAGTGCCTCCGCGCCGGGCGTTCTCGAACTCGTCCGCACACAAGAGCTCTTACGTCGCCACCTGCCCGCCGGGCCCGCCTCCGTCCTGGACGTGGGCGGCGGCCCGGGCGCACATGCGTGCTGGCTCACGGCGGACGGATATCAGGTGCACCTGGTCGACCCCGTCGAGCGGCATGTGGCGCAGGCCGCTGAGGCGGGGTGCTCTGCGGAGCTGGGCGACGCGCGGGCGCTGAGCGCTGCCGACTCCTCGTACGACGTCGCCCTGCTGCTCGGCCCGCTCTACCACCTTCCCGAACCCTCCGACCGGCAGCGGGCCTTGGCGGAGGCGATGCGGGTGGTGCGGCCCGGTGGGCTCGTCGTGGCCGCGGGGATCCAGCGGTTCGCGCCGCTCTTCGACAATGCGGGCCATGCCCGACTGCATCTCGACGAGTGCGAGACCCGTACGGCCAGGGTTCTGGCCAAGGGGGTCAATGACGGAAAGCTGTTCACCAGCGCCTACTTCCACCGCGTGGAGGACCTGGAGCGGGAACTACGAGAGTCCGGGCTCGCGGAGGTGTGCGCTTATGGCGTGGAGGGTCCGGGAGAAGCTCTCCTGAAGGCCGCCGAAGTGGCCACCGGCCGCCGGGTCCCAGTGGAGTCCGACCTGTTCAGGTCGGCTCTGGTCGCGGCCCGGACAGCTGAACCGCACCCCGAGCTCAGGGTCACGAGTTCCCATCTGCTGGCCTTCGGATGGCGGCCCGGTCAGGCTGCCACGTCGTAGCCGGAGCGCCGCTCCTCGGCCTCGCGAGCCGCGCGGATCTGGCGGTCGATCCGGCGGTCGTGGGCCATCCCGTACAGCGACGGGGCGGCGAGGAGGAGGAAGACGGCCAGGACGGTGAGGTAGTTCATCGCTGTGTTCATGCCTCCACTCTGGCGCCGGGCGGCCAGTCGCGGCAGTGGCAGGACTGTCATGGACCCTCGAATTACTGCCAACTCTGCGGCACACTCGGAAGCATGTTGAAAAACGTCGCCGCGGTGCTGCTCGACGAAGTGCATCCCTTCGAACTCGGCGTGGTCTCCGAGGTGTTCGGGCTCGACCGGAGTGACGAGGGCCTGCCGGTCTACGACTTCGCGGTGGTCTCCGCCGCGGGGCCGACGCTCACCACGAACGCCGGGTTCACCGTCTCGACCCCGTACGGGCTCGACCGGCTCGACGAGGCCGACCTGATCGCCCTGCCGGGTATGCCCCGGCGCGACAGCTATCCGCCGGAGCTGCTCGACGCGCTGCGCCGGGCGGTGGACCGGGGCGCGCGGGTGCTCAGCGTCTGCTCCGGCGTCTTCGCGCTCGGCGCGGCCGGCCTGCTCGACGGCCGCCGCTGCGCGGTCCACTGGCGGTACGCGGCCGAACTGGCGGTACGCCACCCGCGCACCCACGTCGACCCCGACGTCCTGTACGTGGACGAGGACCCCGTCTTCACCTCCGCGGGCTCGGCCGCCGGCATCGACGCCTGTCTGCACATCGTCCGCAAGGAGCACGGCACGGAGGTCGCCAACGCGATCGCGCGCCGCATGGTGGTCCCGCCGCACCGCGACGGCGGCCAGGCCCAGTACGTGGAACGCCCCCTGCCGGTCACGCCCTGTGACACGGTCGGAGGCGTACTGGCCTGGATGGAACGGCACTTGGACGAAACCCTCACGGTCGAGGCCCTCGCGGCCCGCGCCCACATGTCCCCCCGCACCTTCGCCCGCCGCTTCCAGCAGGAAACGGGCACAACCCCGTACCGCTGGCTTCTCCGCCAACGGGTCCTGCGGGCCCAGGAGTTGCTGGAACGCACAGACGAAACAGTGGAAACAATCGCCGCGCAAACCGGCTTCGGCAACGCGGCGGCGATGCGCCATCAGTTCATGAAGGCGCTGGGGACTACGCCCAATGCGTTCCGGCGGACCTTCCGGGGGCGGTCCATCGCCTAGGACGACGTGGCCCATGGGTGCACGGTGCGCGTGGGTGGTCGCCCACGCGCACCGTGGTCGCGCGGCTACTTCCGTTCCTCCACCCGCAGCAGCGACCGCTTCGGCTGCAGTGTGATGCCGATCCTGGCCGTCGTGTCGGTTTCGGTGGTCGGGACCAGTCGCCAACGGGGCGTCACCGTGGCGAGAATGATGGCCAGTTCGGCCATGCTGAAGTGGTCGCCGGGGCATTTACGGTTGCCCACGCTGAACGGCATCATCGCGCTCTGGCGGACTTCCGCGGCGCGTTCCGGCAGCCAGCGGTCGGGGTCGAACTCCAGATGGTCACGGAAGGAGCGCGGATCGCGCTGCATCGCGAACGGGCTGTACACGATGTCCGCACCGGCCGGAATGTGATACCCCCCGAGCTCGGTATCGACGGCGGCCTGCCGCGTCAATATCCATACGCCGGGACGCACACGCATCGCCTCGGTGATGACATTGCGCGTATGAATAAGGCCATCGAGGTCGGCGAATGCGACCGGGCGGCCGCCCGTCGCCGATTCGACCTCGTCGTGCATCCGCCTTTCCTGCTCGGGGTGTTCGGCGAGGAGGTGGAATGTCCACGTGAGGGTGGACGCGACATTCTCCGCACCGGCGACGAGGAGCGAGACGACCTGGTCGTGCACCTCCTGCTCGGAAACGGAATCGCCATTCTCGTCCCGGGCGTCGAGCAATGCCGCGAGCAGATCCCCGGGATTGAGGCCGGAAGCGCGCCGCTGCGCAATGATCTCGTCCACGAGCCGATGCAAATCGGCCAGCGCCCGCTCGAATCGCCGGTTGGCCGGAAGGGGCAGCCGGTAGAACGGCCCGACGGACAGCACCATGCGCCGGTAGAGACCACTGAAGACCGTGTGCAGCGAGGAGCCGAGCCGGTCGGCCCGCTCGTCGATGGAGTCGACGTGCAGGACCGAGCGGGCGACGATGCGGACCGCGGTGCGGAACACCTCGGCGCCGATGTCGACCGTGTCGCCCGGCTTCCAGCGCGCCGCCATGGCGCGCGCCTCCTCCTCCATGACCGTCGCGTGCTCGGCGATGCGGTCCATGCGGAACGTGGGCTGGATGGTGCGCCGCTGGCGCCGGTGGAGCGGGCCGTTGCTGGTCGCCACTCCCTTGCCCAGGAGGACGCCGAGGGTCTCCCACAGGGGCCCGCCGACCATGAAGTCGGGGCTCTTGAGGAGTGCGGCCACGAGGTCCGGGTCGCACACCGCGTAGGCCGTCTTCGGACCGAGCTTGAGGCGGACCAGATCGCCGTGGTCGCGCAGGGAGGCGACGAAGCCGAGGGGGTCGCGCAGGAGCTTCCCGGCGTGCCCGAGGAGGGGTGCGCCGCCGCCGGCGTAGGGCGGTGTGCGCCGCTCTCCGGGGTCCGCGCCGAGGGCCGGCGTGGATTCGGCAGATTCGACTGTCATTCGCCACCGTCCTGGTCGCTGATGTAAGGCGGGGTGGCCCGGTCGTCCCACGTGTCGACCTGATAGCGGCCGGACTCGTGGTGGAACCAGTACACGGAACTGAACCAGTTCCGCATATTGGAGACACATGACCTGAGTGCCGTGGCGAGGCTGTCTCCGGCTAAAGTGCCGTCCGCCGCCTCGTCGGCTATTCGGAGCACTTCAGGCTCGGCCGCCAGGAATTCGGAAATGCATTCCTGGACCCGCTTGCGGACTTCTTCGACGGCCTCTTCGAGCGAAAGCCCCTCGTGGTGAATGAGGCTGATCCCGAGATTGTGGAGTTCATCGCCCGCGAGTTCCTTGGGCAGTGAACAGAGGTCGTTGTACCAGGCGGCGAAATCCTGGCACGCGAGCGCGGCCCGCTGATATTCAGCGTTTTCGAGGACCTTTTCCGGGAGCTCGAACTGCGCCGTCGGCTCCAGGAGGTCGAGCCATATCCAGTGCGCGAAGGTGTTCCTCCGCAGCTCGATGTATTCCTCGACCGTGGGGACCGTGCCCGTGGTGCGGTTGTGGAATTCCTGGTCGTACGCGTCGATCACCACGTGGAAGTGGCGGGCGAACCGGGCGTTCCAGCTCGGGGTGAGGGAGCCGTTCAGCCGGACGATGCTGTCGGCGAAGGCGGCCACCAGCGGGTCCTTGTGGTGCAGATGGAGCTGTGGTGCGTCCAGTGCCGCGTGCAGCTGGACGGCGAGGCGCCGCCAGGCTTCGGGCCGGCCGTGGATGACGTCGCGGTCGTGGCGGTCGTCCCAGACGAAGAACCACGCGCTGTAGTCACAAATCGCGGAGAGGAGCTCGTCGGGGGCGCCTATGTAGTAGCCCGCCATGAGGTCCGTGTAGCACAGGCCATCGGCATATTTCTCCACCTTGTCCGCCGGCATGAGCCGTTTGTGGAGCAACCAGGAGCGCGTAGTCTCCTGAAGCTTCGGCCAATACGGATGAAGATTGCGAGGAAACGCCTCCTCGATCACCGGTAGCGCGAGCGCCGGTGGGACCGCTGTCTGCGTCTGTGACTGCACCCGAGTCCGTGAAGTGCTGTGTGAATAAGCAGGCACGAACAAACCCCTCTCAGCCGCCTTGTTGCGTACGCCCGTTCCCTGTGCCGGGCGTGCGCCGTTGCGTATCCCCGCACTTTCTATTCAGCACTACAACTGACCGTTCTGGGAACGGATTTGCTCCCCTCACTACCCCCAGACGCCGAAAAAGTCCCCTTGGATGACTGATTTTGGATCATCGGCGGCTGGTCCGGTTCGCACACCTGACCACCCCGGGCAGTCGGCACCGCACAGACGAGCGGCGCCCGGCCAGGAGGATCCTGTCCGGACGCCGCTCATGTCACACGCATGTGCCCCGGGCCAACAGGCCCGCGGCGCTCAGTCGTTGGGCACGACCTCGTAGCGGGGGGTGCCCTCGGCCATCTGCTTCAGGGCGTCCTTGCGCTCCCGCTTGGAGAGACGGTCGATGTACAGGTACCCGTACAGGTGGTCCGTCTCGTGCTGGAGGCAGCGCGCGAAGTAGCCCGTGCCGCGCACCTTGATCGGGTTGCCCTTCTCGTCCTGCCCGGTCACCACCGCGTAGTCGGGGCGGGCGAGCGCCGCGTACGCGGTCGGGACGGAGAGGCAGCCCTCGTTCGAGTCGTCGAGGCGGCGCTGTTCCGCGGGCAGCTCCTGGAGCACGGGGTTGCACACGACACCGGTGTGCCGCATGCCGTCGTCGTCCGGGCAGTCGTAGACGAAGACCTTGAGGTCGACGCCGATCTGGTTGGCGGCGAGGCCGACGCCCTCCGCGGTGCGCTGGCTGGCGAACATGTCGTCGACCAGCGCGGCCAGCTCGTCGCCGAACTCGGTGACGTCCTTGCACTCCTTGTGCAGGACGGGGTTGCCGACGACGGTGACCGGTCGCGACGTGCCGCGCGCGACGGCGGCCTCCTCGCGCTCGGCGTTGTCCTCGGTGTCGATGACGAAGCCCTCGTCGTCCACGGGGAGCACTCCGGCGTGCCCTTGCTCGGTGTCCTGCTGCGCCATGTCCGACGTACGCCTTCCGGTGCCTGCTACGGGAGAAATCCAGGGAAAATCAGGGGTACAGCCTACGGGGATCGCGGGGATCGCTCAGCAGACCTCTTCGAGGTCCCGCCAGTCCCGGGAGTCCGGGCTGTCCGCGACCCAGCCGTCGAGCAGCCCCCGCACGAGCGACGCGGGCGCCGCGACACCGCACTCACGCTCGGGCACCCACAGGTTGCCGTCGGTGCGGTGGCCGAGCGGTCCCGGATGGCCGGGCTCGCTGTGGTCGTGCGGGTCCAGGTGCTCGCCGTCGCCCTCGTCGGACGGCATCCGCGACTCGGAGCACATCCGGCACAGCAGCCGCACGGAGGACGACCAGTCCTCGGCGGCGAACCCGGCGTCGGAGGCGAGCCGCTCAAGCGCGTCCCGGTCGGACTCGGTCGCGGCCTCCAGGAGGACGACCCAGGTGGGCACCGGCGAGGGCGCCCACAGCTCGATCTCGTCGAAGACGGGGTACGCGTGCCCGGCGGCCGTCGTCCTCTCCCCGTGAGGCACCCCGTCGTGCAGGACGACCTCGCCCCAGCGGCGGCCGGAGGACGGCAGCGGGATCGACAGGACCTCCATGCGGGCGGGGTCGAGCCTGCGCCCCCACACCACCTCGGCCTCGCCCTCCGGCGACAGCCGCACGGCGGCGCTCCCCAGATCCATCCCGGTCGGCTCCCCGGCGGCGGTGGCACCGCCCGGCACCTTCAGCCCGTACGCCTGCCAGGCCCGCCGGGCGAGCGGCCAGTCCTGCAGTGCGGTGGCCGCGATGCCGACGTTCCACCAGTCCGGGGCGCCGGACTCGCGCTCCAGGAGGGCCACCGCGCGCAGTCCCGCGGCCCGCGCCTGCTCCCAGTCGTGCCGGAACTTGTGCAGCAGCGCGAGATTGAACCAGGACTCGGACAGCCACGGTTCGAGATCGGCGGCCCGGGTGAGCAGCGCGCCGGCGTCCTCGTACCGGCCGTCGCCGATGAGCGTGAACGCGCGATCGGTGGCCTGCCGCCATGAGGCGGAGGGCCGATGCCGTCCCTTGCCGAAGATCCTCACGATTCCCGCCTGCATTCCCGCCTGTAGGTCCGGGGGGCAGTGCCCTCGGGGCGCCTTCCCCGGAGAGCACGGCCGGGGGCCTGAATACCCGGACATCCTCTTGTTCGCATCCAACCACGTACGGCCGGACGGCCGCTCATTACCCATGGGTTACCCCGCGGGCGGCAGGGTCACCCCGCCCCTCGACACCACTCTGGCCAGGGATTCCACCACATCCGGCTGGTAGTCGCGCCCGGTGGCCAGGCGCAGTCTCTCCAGGGCGGTGAGGGGGCCTTGTGGGCCTTCTCCCCGGGCCATCTCGTCGTATGCGTTGGCCACACGCACGATCCTCGCGCTGAGAGGCTGCTCACGGAAGGGGTCGGCCTGACGCTCCACGACGACGGCGACCTCGGCGTCCACGCCCGTCTGCCGCACGACGGCCCCGCCGAGCAGCGCGATTCTGCGCTGTTCCTGGGCGGGCAGGGCGGCGGTGGCGCCGTCGGCGACGGGGTCGACGAGGGACAGCTGTCCGATGTCGTGCATGAGGGCCGCGTACTCCAGGACGGTGAGGTCGGGTTCGGAGATGCCCAGCTCACGGCCCACGGCCCGGCTGAGCGCCGCCACGCGCAGGGCGTGGCCCTGCGGGGTGTAGCCGGCGATCTCGGTGGCGCGGGCCAGCGAGGTGATCGTCTGCCGGTAGGTGGTCCGCACGGCGGCGTACCGGCGGAAGGCGAGCTGGGTGAGGAGCAGGGGGAGGCAGAAGACGGGCAGGGCCCACAGGCCTGCGACGGCGACGGCGAGGGTCATCACGGCGCCGGTCGCCATCACCGCCGTACCGATGCCGGTCATGGCCCGAAGCTCGTCCCGCAGCAGCGGCCCGAACGGCCAGCCGGTCCGGGCGTGCATGAGGACGGCGGCGAGTACGGCGTCGCACAGCGCGGTCAGTACGAGGAGCAGGACGAGCAGCAGGGCGTAGGCCGCGCCGTCGCCGAGCCAGGCGCTGAACCGGCCCTGGCCGTACAGAGGTTGGAAGCAGACGGCGGCGAACGCGACGGTGAGGACGCGGCGCGCCATGTCGTCGGCGGACGGCCCGCGCCCGAGCGCGAGGTGCGGCACGCAGCCGACGAGCCCGGCCGCGACAACGACGGCGACGGCCTGGGGCGCTCCGTGGTGGGTGGACCGGCCCGCCGCCTCCCCGAGGAGGGCGTAGGCGAGCGCGCCGGCGGCCCCTAGGGGCGCGGGCTCCCGGTCCCCGCCGGGTGCCCCCCAGCGGGCGAGCTCACCGACGGCGATGAACACACCGAAGGCGAGGGCCGTCCCCGGTTCCGCGACGCCGTGCCAGATCGTGGCGCCGACCGCGGCGACGGCGACCGCGAGAGCGAGGCCCTGGACCGCCACGATCGTGGTGAGCGCTTTTCCGCTGCGCGGCACGCAGGACGCCGCCCACGTCACCGCGGGGCCGCCCGCCGCTCGGAGCGGGGACCGGGCAGCCCGGGGGCGGCCTCGTCCACCGTCACGACGGGGTGCCACCCGTGCTGTCCGAGCGCCCGCACGAGCGCGCCGACCATCTCGGGGTCGAACTGTGTGCCCGCGCACCGGGTGAGCTCCCCGAGGGCGGCGTCCACGGGCCGGGCGCGCGAGTAGGTCCGGGTGGACGTCATCGCGTCGAACGCGTCGGCGACGGCCACCACGCGCGCGAACTCGGGGATCTGCGCCCCGGAGAGCCCGTAGGGGTAGCCGCTGCCGTCCATGCGCTCGTGGTGGTGCAGGATCGCCGCCCGCGCCTCGCCGAGGAAGCCGATCCCGCGCACGATCTCGTGCCCGTACTCGGGGTGCAGTTCGATGACGCGTCGCTCCTCGGGGGTCAGGGGGCCGTCCTTGCGCAGGAGGCGGGTGGGGACGCCGAGCTTGCCTACGTCGTGCAGGATCCCGGCGAAGCGCAGGACCTCGGCCCGTTCGTCCGCCATGCCGAGTTCGCGGGCGATCATCATGGACGCCTGGCCGACCCGCTCGCTGTGGCCGCGCGTGTACCCGTCCTTGATGTCGACGGCCTGCACGAGCGCGCGGATCGTCTCGTGGTGGGCGGCGCGCTCGCGGTGGTACTGGGCGAACACCCAGCAGGAGATGTACATCGGCAACAGCACGAGCAGCGCCGCGAGCGGCCCGTACGGGCTGCGCCACAGGACGGCCATCATCAGGCCCGCCAGGCCGTGCACGGCGACCGGGGCGAGGGCCCGCGCGAAGAGGCCGCGCCAGGCGGCGCGTGGCGGGACGCGTTCGGCGGTGGCGAGGATGGCGCCGTCCAGGAGCGCGAGGACGGCGCAGAACACCAGGACGGCCGCTCCGGCGGGCGCCAGGGCGTACGGGAAGCGGGGCGCCGACACCGCCGCGGCGCCGCCGAGCGCGACGTGGACGCGGGCGGCGGCCCAGGTGGCGAGGGCGAGCTGGGCGGCGCGCCAGACGCGGCGCAGGCCGGCCGGGCGCCGGTCGGTGGTGGCGAGGAGCGCGCCGGGTACGGCGACGAGGGAGGCCGCGGCGGGCGGCAGGAGGAACGCGCCGGCGAGCAGGACGGGGAAGAAGGTGCCCATGCCGTGCGGCACGCGCCGCCCGAACAGCCTTAAACGGCCCGCGTGTTCGCACGCGGCGCACAGGGCGGCGAGGAAGGCGACGGCGGGCCAGGGGGTTGCCGGGCCGGCGGCGGGGGCGGCGCACACGAGGGCGCCCGCGACCACGCACAGGACGCACCCGAGAGCCAGAGGCGGAACCGCCCGCATTGCCGACTCCCTCCCCCGTGTCCCGGCTTCAGCCTCCGGAGAATAGGGCGGCGGGACGGGCGCGCGGGCGGCATCGCGAGGATTCCCCTGGCCACCGGCGGCGGATTAGCACGTTCGGGTGACGCGGGCGCGGAACGGCGGCCGGACGTGACGGCGGGGTGTGGTGACGGTGCGCGAAGTGCCGTGACGGGGCCGCGAACGCGACGGTGGGACGTGACGTACCGCCGTCACGTCCCACCGGTTCACCGCATGTGTGGGGGCCTGACCCCCGGGCCCATGAGGGGCCAGGCCTTGAAGGCTCGCTCTCAGGCTTCCCTGAGCTTCGGCGCCTGCGACTGCGTCTGGGTCTGCGCCTGTGCCTGTGCCTGTGCCGCTACGTCCTGGTCCGGCACCGACTGGCCGGAGCGGATCAGCTCGATGCGGCCCATGACCTTCGACCGCAGGTCCGTCGGTACGTCGTCCTGGCCGCAGCAGCGCTTGACCAGCTTCTTCACCGCCTGCTCGAGGCCGTACTTCTCCAGGCACGGAGAGCACTCCTCGAAGTGCGTCTCGAACTTCGTGCAGTCGCTGTCGGGCATCTCGTGGTCGAGGAACTCGTAGAGATGGTCGAGGACTTCACTGCAATCCGTCTCGTGCGGCTCTCCGCAGCTCATGAGCCCGAGCCTTTCTCGTTCGACTCTCCGGCGCCCGCCGGGACCAGACCACGGTCACGGGCGTAGTCCTCGAGCATCCCGCGCAGCTGCCGGCGGCCCCGGTGCAGCCGGGACATCACCGTGCCGATGGGTGTCCCCATGATGTCCGCGATCTCCTTGTACGCAAAGCCCTCGACGTCCGCCAGGTAGACCGCGATGCGGAACTCCTCGGGGATCGCCTGGAGCGCCGACTTCACGTCCGAGTCGGGCAGGTGGTCGAGCGCCTGCGACTCGGCGGAACGCAGGCCGGTCGACATGTGCGACTCGGCGCGCGCCAGCTGCCAGTCCTCGATCTCCTCGGCCGCACTGCGCTGGGGCTCGCGCTGCTTCTTGCGGTACGAGTTGATGAAGGTGTTCGTCAGAATGCGGTACAGCCACGCCTTGAGGTTGGTGCCCTCGCGGAACTGGTGGAACGACGCGTACGCCTTCGCGTAGGTCTCCTGCACCAGGTCCTCGGCGTCGGCCGGGTTGCGCGTCATGCGCAGGGCGGCCGAGTACATCTGGTCGAGGAACATGAGCGCGTCCCGCTCGAAGCGCGCGTTGCGCTCCGTCGCGGACTCCTCGGGCTCTTCCGCCTGGCCGCGTTCGGTACCTGCGTCGGTCCCTGTGACCGGACCCACCTCCTCCAACGACGTGACGGGGCCGAACGGGACCCCACTGCTCGAATCGGAGAATAGACGACCTTCGGTCGCGGGGCCTCGTCGATCCTGTCCGCCGGCCGCCCCGACGGGGATGGTCGTGGCCGCGTGCAGCACGCTCCACTCCAGGTCAGGAGTGGTGCTGCGGCTCGGGCAGATGGTCGAACCCATGCGGCGGACTTCCTCTCGTCAGAACTTCTCACCGCGCGAGGACAAGGCCTTGTCCACACGTGATGAACGGTGCCGGCGGTCTCCCGCACCGTCTGTTCGGGACAACAGAGGTCCGCCCCACAACATTCCCGGTGTCACCCGAGTGACGCGGTCCACTTCGCGACGGCGCCCGTGATGAGCGCGAGGGCCTCGTCCTGCCCGATGTCCGCGCGCTTGGGCACCGCGAACCCGTGGTCCCCGTAAGGGACTTCGACGAGTTCGTAGGTGGTGGCGCCGGGGAACTCGGCGGGCTTGCCGAAGGGGTCGTTGCCGCCCTGGACTACGAGAGTGGGGACGCCGGCGCCGAGGAGTTCGTCGGCGCGGGACTTCTCGGGCTTCCCCGGCGGGTGCAGCGGGAAGCTCAGGGCGAGGACGGCGGCGGCGCCGAGCTCCGTCGCCGTGCGGCAGGCGACGCGCGCGCCCGCGCTGCGCCCGCCCGAGATCACCGGGAGTCCGGGCTGCGTCAGGGCGGGCCACACCCCGCGCCAGCCGACGTCGAGGGTCTTCGGCGCGGGCGCCACCTTCTTGCCGGCCACGCGCCACGGCTGCTCGACGAGCGCGACGGTCACGCCGTGCGCGGGCAGCTCGGCGGCGATGGCGGCGAGGTCGCGCGCCTCGATGCCGCCGCCGGCGCCGTGGCTGAGCGCGAGGACGAGGCGGGCCTTGCGCGCGGGGGCCGGGTGCCAGGTGATACGCGCCTCACCGGCGCCCGTCTCGACGAGCTCGCTCCGGGTCGCTTTCTGGGTCACGGTCGGCTCGCTTTCTGGGTCGCGTGCGGGATCTTCTGGGTCGCGTGCTGGATCGCGCTCTGGCTCGCGTGCGGGATCGCGCTCTGGGTCACGTTCTGGATCTCGTACTGGATCACGTCAGAAGAGTGTGCCCTCTTCCGGGCCTTCCAGCTCCTTGAGCAGCTCCGGCCCGTTGTTGCGTACGTTGCTGACCGAGGTCGACACGGGGTACGCCCGCATCAGGCCTTCCGGGGGCGGCGCGAGCAGGGGCCTCAGGTCGTCGACGTCGGTGTGCGTGGGGTCGAGCCACGCGTCCCAGCGGTCCGGCGTGAGCATGAGCGGCATCCGGGGGTGGATGTCCGAGAGGGAGCGCGGGCCCTCCTCCGGGCCGACGGCGAGCGGCGCGGTCTCGGCCTCCGTGGTGATCACGGTGCACGTCACCCACCAGGCGAGCGGGTGCTCGTCCGGCAGCGTGCGGTCGCGCCAGAACTCGTACAGGCCCGCCATCGCGAAGACGGAGCCGTCGGCCGGGGTCACGAAGTAGGGCTGCTTGCGGGGGCGCTTCTTCTTGCCCTCGACCTCCAGCTCGCGCTCGCCGACGCCGGTCACCCACTCGTAATAGCCGTCGGCGGGGAGGATGCAGCGGCGGCTGGCGAAGGCCCGGCGGTAGCTCGGCTTCTCGTGGACGGTCTCGGCGCGGGCGTTGATCATCCGGGCGCCGCCCTCGGGGGTCTTGGCCCAGGACGGGACGAGGCCCCACTTGAGCGTGCGCAGCTGGCGAACCGGAGTGCGGTCGGCGGCGTCCTTCACAGGGCGGTCGAGTACCGCGTAGACCTCCTTGGTCGGGGCCACGTTGTAGTCGGGCGCCAGGGCCTCCTCGGGCTCCCACTTCTCGATCTCAAAGACTCCTGCGAGATCCTCGGGCCTACGACTCGATGCATACCGTCCGCACATACGTGCCACAGTGCCAGAACCCGGCCGACCGTAGGGAGCCTTCCCCCACCATGTACGCCACCGCGAGTACCGCTGCCGCCGACCTGTGGGACGAGGTCTTCGGCAGCCAGCCCGACCCCGACCGGTGGGTGGTGTTCGCCACAGCGGCGCTCGCGCTCGCCGCGATCGTCCCGCACGCGATATGGCGGCTGACCCGCAACGCGATCACGATCGCCCACGAGGGCGGGCACGGCATCGTGGCGCTGCTCAGCGGGCGCCGGCTCGACGGCATCCGGCTGCACTCGGACACCAGCGGCCTCACCGTCAGCCGCGGCAAGCCGCACGGCCTCGGCATGATCCTCACCGCGGCCGCCGGCTACACCGCTCCCCCGCTGCTCGGCCTCGGCGGCGCCGCGCTGCTCGGCGCGGGACACATCACCGCGCTCCTTTGGATCGCCACGGCCCTGCTGGTCGCGCTGCTCGTGATGATCAGGAACGCGTACGGCGCCCTGACCGTGATCCTGACGGGCGGCCTGTTCGTGCTCGTGTCGTGGATGACCGGTCCGCAGGTGCAGGCGGCGTTCGCGTACGTCGTGGTGTGGTTCCTGCTCCTGGGTGGCGTGCGGCCCGCCTTCGAGCTGCAGAGCAAGCGCCGGAGGGGCGGGGCCGGGGACTCGGACGCGGACCAGCTGTCGCGGCTCACACACGTGCCGGCGGGCATGTGGCTGTTCTTCTTCCACGCCGTCTCGCTGTGCTCGCTGATCGGCGGAGCGCGCTGGCTGCTGGGCGTCTGAAAGACGGTGCGTGCGAGGGGCCGTGCGCTCGCCTGGAGGCGCGTGATCCGGCCCTGTCCCGTGGGCCCACTAAAGTAAAGGCATGACCGCAACCCCCGAGCCCACCGCCCTCTGGCCCGCCCCGCACGCGAGCGGACCCGTCCTGGCGACGGTCCATGTGCCGGGGTCCAAGTCGGTCACCAACCGCGCGCTCGTCCTGGCCGCGCTCGCCGCCGAGCCGGGCTGGCTGCGCCGCCCGCTGCGTTCGCGCGACACGCTCCTGATGGCGGCGGCCCTGCGCGCCATGGGCGTCGGCATCGAGGAGGGCGTGGGCCCGGACGGTTCGGGCGAGGCCTGGCGCGTCATCCCGGCGGGGCTGCGCGGGGACGCCACGGTCGACGTGGGCAACGCCGGCACGGTCATGCGCTTCCTGCCGCCGGTCGCCGCGCTCGCCGACGGCCCGGTCCGCTTCGACGGCGACCCCCGGTCGTACGAGCGTCCGCTGAACGGTGTGATCGACGCGCTGCGCGTGCTCGGCGCCCGGATCGACGACGACAGCCGTGGCGCGCTGCCGCTGACCGTGCACGGCACCGGCGCCCTGGACGGCGGCACGGTCGAGATCGACGCGTCCTCGTCGTCCCAGTTCGTGAGCGCCCTCCTGCTGTCCGGCCCGCGCTTCAACCAGGGCGTGGAGGTGCGCCACGTCGGCGGCCCGCTGCCCTCGATGCCGCACATCCGGATGACCGTCGACATGCTGCGCGCGGTCGGCGCCCAGGTCGACACCCCGGAGTCCGGCGGCGAGCCGAACGTCTGGCGGGTCACGTCGGGCGCCCTGCTCGGCCGCGATCTGACGGTGGAGCCCGACCTGTCGAACGCCCAGCCGTTCCTGGCCGCGGCCCTCGTCACCGGCGGCAAGGTCACCATCCCCGACTGGCCGGAGAGCACGACGCAGCCCGGCGACCGGCTCCGCGAGATCTTCACGGAGATGGGCGGTTCCTGCGAACTGACCGAGAAGGGCCTGGAGTTCACGGGGTCCGGCTCGATCCACGGCATCGACGTCGACCTGAGCGAGGTCGGCGAGCTGACGCCCGGCATCGCCGCGGTCGCCGCCCTCGCCGACTCCCCCTCCACGCTCCGGGGCGTCGCGCACCTGCGCCTGCACGAGACGGACCGCCTGGCCGCGCTCACCAAGGAGATCAACGAGCTGGGCGGTGACGTCACCGAGACCGCCGACGGCCTGCACATCCGGCCGCGCCCCCTGCACGGCGGGACCTTCCACACGTACGACGACCACCGCATGGCGACCGCGGGCGCGATCATCGGTCTGGCGGTGCCGGGTGTCGGGATCGAGAACGTGGGGACGACGGCCAAGACCCTGCCCGACTTCCCTGACCTGTGGTCCGGGATGCTCGGGAACTGACGGGCGGATCGAGACCATGCGCCGTTACGGCAAGAACCCCGACGAGGACGACATCCGCGTCCGTCCCAACCGCAAGGGCAACCGCCCCCGCACGAACATCCGCCCCAAGCACGAGGACGCCGCCGAGGGCATGGTCCTGACCGTGGACCGGGGCCGCCTCACCGTCCTCATCGACGACGTCCAGGTCACCGCGATGAAGGCCCGCGAGCTGGGCCGCAAGGCCGCCGTGGTCGGCGACCAGGTCTCCGTCGTCGGCGATCTCTCCGGCAAGAAGGACACCCTCGCCCGCATCGTCCGCATCGGCGAGCGCACCTCCGTCCTGCGCCGCACGGCCGACGACGACGACCCGTACGAGCGCGTGGTCGTCGCCAACGCCGACCAGCTCGCCATCGTCACCGCCCTCGCCGACCCCGAGCCGCGCCCGCGCATGATCGACCGCTGCCTGGTCGCCGCGTACGACAGCGGACTCGACCCGCTGCTCGTCCTCACCAAGTCGGACCTCGACCCGCCGGACAAGCTCCTGGAGCTGTACGGCGCCCTGGGCGTCCCGTACGTCGTGACCAGCCGGGACGAGCTGGAGAGCGGGACGGCGGTCGCCCGGGTGCGCGAGCAGCTCGACGGCAAGATCACCGTGTTCGTCGGGCATTCCGGCGTAGGCAAGACCACGCTGGTCAACTCGCTGGTCCCGAAGGGCAGCCGCCGTACGACGGGCCATGTCAACGCGGTCACGGGCCGCGGCCGGCACACCACGACGTCCGCGCTCGCGCTGCCGCTGCCCGACGACAGCGGCTGGGTGATCGACACCCCGGGCGTGCGTTCCTTCGGTCTGCACTACATCGACCCGTCGCGCGTCATCCACGCGTTCCCCGACCTGGAGCCGGGCTCGGAGAACTGTCCGCGCGCGTGCAGCCACGACGAGCCGGACTGCGCGCTGGACGAGTGGGTCGCTCAGGGACACGCGGATCCCGCGCGTCTTTACTCCCTGCGGAGGCTGCTCGCGACGCGCGAACGTCGCGAGGGGGACTGACCTCGCGCATGATCGAAGCGGACGGCCCCGAGCGGCCGCGGAAGTCGACGACGCTGGAGGCAAGCACATGGCGTGGCTGCTCGTCATCGTGGCGGGGATTCTGGAGACCGGCTTCGCGGTCTGCCTGAAGCTCTCGCACGGGTTCACCCGCCTGTGGCCGACGATCGCGTTCTCCTGCTTCGCCCTGGGCAGCTTCGGCCTGCTCACCCTGGCCCTGCGCAGGCTGGACGTCGGCCCCGCGTACGCGGTGTGGACGGGCATCGGAGCGACGGGCACCGCGATCTACGGCATGATCTTCCTCGACGACCTGGTCTCCGTCCTCAAGATCGTCTCCATCTCGCTGGTGATCATCGGCGTGATCGGGCTCCAGCTCTCGGGGTCGACCCGCTGATCCGGTACGGCATGTCAGTTCGGGCCGGGCCACCCGACTGCCGGTCGCGCGCCGCCCCTTGTGGCCCCGGACCGGCGTCGATGGCTAGGGTTCACCCATGCCCGACTACCTCGATGACCTGCGTCTCGCCCACGTCCTGGCGGACGCCGCCGACGCCGCGACCATGGACCGGTTCAAGGCCCTCGACCTGAAGGTCGAGACCAAGCCGGACATGACGCCGGTGAGCGAGGCCGACAAGGCGGCGGAGGAACTGATCCGCGGCCAGCTCAAGCGGGCCCGCCCGCGCGACGCGATCCTCGGCGAGGAGTACGGCATCGAGGGCACCGGCCCGCGCCGCTGGGTCATCGACCCGATCGACGGCACCAAGAACTACGTGCGCGGCGTGCCGGTGTGGGCCACGCTCATCTCGCTCATGGAGGCCGGCGAGGGCGGCTACCAGCCGGTCGTCGGCGTCGTCTCCGCACCGGCGCTCGGCCGCCGCTGGTGGGCGGCGAAGGGCGCGGGCGCGTTCACGGGCCGCAGCCTGACCTCGGCCACGCGTCTGAACGTCTCCAAGGTCGGGCGCCTGCCGGACGCCTCGTTCGCGTACTCCTCGCTCAGCGGCTGGGAGGAGCAGGGCCGCCTCGACGGTTTCCTCGACCTGACCCGCGCCGTGTGGCGCACGCGCGCGTACGGGGACTTCTGGCCGTACATGATGGTCGCCGAGGGCGCGGTCGACATGGCGGCGGAGCCGGAGCTCTCGCTGTGGGACATGGCGGCGAACGCGATCATCGTGACGGAGGCGGGCGGCGTCTTCACCGGCCTCGACGGGCGCCACGGCCCGCACAGCGGCAACGCGGCGGCGTCGAACGGCCTGCTCCACGGGGAACTGCTGAGCTACCTCCAGGGCTGAGGGCGCGCAACGAACCCTTCACGCCCCCTTGCGGCGCAACGAACCTTTCACACCCTCTTGTTGACGGCCCGTCCGGATGCGACTCTATGGATTCCCCCACTTGTGAACTTGTGAATCCGTTCTCCAGGTAACCACCGGAGGCAGTCCTTCGGCAATCGCGGAGGTCGCGGGTTCCCCAAGGAGGTGGCTCACGCCCATGCTCGTCCGCGACGCCATGAGCTCCATGATCCTCACCGTCGGCCCGGCCCACACGCTGCGCCAGTCCGCCCGCCTGATGTCCGAGCGCCGCATCGGCTCGGCGGTCGTCCTCGATCCCGACACCTACGGGATCGGCATCCTGACCGAACGCGACATCCTCAACTCGCTGGGCCTCGGCCAGGACCCCGACCACGAGACCGCCGGCACCCACACCACGACCGACGTCGTCTTCGCCGCCCCGGAGTGGACGCTCGACGAGGCCGCCGAAGCCATGGCCCGCGGCGGCTTCCGGCACCTCATCGTGCTCGACGGCCGCGAGCCCGTCGGCATCGTCTCGGTCCGCGACATCATCCGCTGCTGGGCTCAGGCCCGCCACCCCTTCACGACCCTCGTGAGCTAGGAGCCGCCACACATGAGGGCCGACGCCCGAGGGGGCCGGCCCTCACCCCAGGGAAACCCCACCATGGACATTGTCTAAATCAAGCAGGAGTCCTAAGTCACACCCATTCGGGATCGGACCTCTCTGCTGTTACGCTGACCCTCATGAGTGACCTGTTGGAACGACTGCGCGGACGCGGCTGGCGTATGACCGCGCAGCGGCGCGTCGTGGCCGAGGTCCTCGACGGCGACCACGTACATCTGACGGCCGACGAGGTGCACGCGCGCGCCGTCGCCAGGCTGCCCGAGATCTCCCGGGCGACCGTCTACAACACCCTCGGCGAGATGGTCTCGCTCGGCGAGGTCATCGAGGTCGCCACGGACAAGCGCGCCAAGCGCTACGACCCGAACGCGCACACCCCGCACCAGCACCTGGTCTGCGCCCTGTGCGGAGCGATCCGGGACGTCCACCCGAGCGGCAACCCGCTCAGCGACCTCCCCGACTCCGAGCGCTTCGGCTTCACCGTCTCGGACGTCGAGGTGACGTACCGAGGCATCTGCCCGAGCTGCGCGGCCGCCTAGCCATAGCAGTAGTTCGCACCCGTTCTCCGAAGAGGGCCCGCACCTGATGGCGCGGGCCCTCTTCGCGTACCCGTCGGCTCCACTTTTGGTGCACCTCTCAACCACCTGCCCCCTTCCCTGATCTGACGACCCGTCATATCGTCGGCGGCGCCCACCTCCGCCGCACCCAGGGAGGGAAACCGTGGGAGATCCGCACCCCAAACTCCAGGCCCGCACGCTCACCAGGGCCTTCGGCCGAGGCCACCGCACGGTGGAGGCCCTCGGCCCGATCGACCTCACCGTCGCTCCCGGCGAGTTCACCTGCGTAGTCGGCCCCTCCGGCTGCGGGAAGTCCACGCTCCTGCGGATCGCCGCCGGTCTGCTGCGCCCCACCTCGGGCGAGCTCGCCATCCGCACCGACAGCGACCGCCCCGCCGCGATGATCTTCCAGGACTACGGGATCTACGACTGGAAGACCGTGCAGGCCAACGTCCGCTTCGGGCTCGACATCCAGAAGGTGCCGCGCCGGGAGGCCGACGCCCGCGCCACCGACTGGCTCACCCGCATGGGACTCGCCGAGTTCGCGGACGCCTACCCGGCCACGCTGTCCGGCGGTATGCGCCAGCGCGTCGCCATCGCCCGCGCGCTCGCCGTCGAACCCGAGATCCTGCTCATGGACGAGCCGTTCGCGGCCCTGGACGCCCAGCTGCGCACGATCCTCCAGGACGAGCTCCTCGACCTCACCCAGAACACCCGCACCACCACCCTCTTCATCACGCACAGCCTCGAAGAGGCGATCGTGCTCGGCGACCGCGTCCTCGTCATGTCCGCCCGGCCGGGCCGGATCATCGCCGAGCGCCGCCCGCCGTTCGCGCGCCCGCGCACCGGCGAGATCCGCCAGGCCCCCGAATTCACCGCCCTGAAGAGCGAGTTGTGGGACCTGCTGCGGGGCGAGGTCCGCCGGGACGAGGTGGTCCCGGCATGACGGCCACCGAACCCAAGGAGGACACGCGGCTCCTGGTCAGACGGCCGGGCCCGCAGGAACTGCACCCCGCCCGCACCCATCGCAGGCGCCGCACCCTCGAACTCTCGCTCGCCGTCGCGGTCCCGCTCGCCCTGGTCCTGCTGTGGCAGCTCGCCGCCGGCCAGCAGTGGATCGACGCCCGCGTCTACCCGGCGCCGTCCACGATCCTCGCCGACGGCTGGCACCGCGCGGCGGACGGTGAGCTGTGGCCGGACGTGTGGGCCACCCTCAAGCGCGTACTCGCGGGCTACGCGGTCGGCACGGTCTCCGGGTACGCCCTCGGCCTCCTGATGGGCTCGCTCTCGATCGTCCGCGCCGCCCTCGAACCGATGCTGGACGCGCTCTACGTCGTCCCGAAGCTGGCCCTGCTGCCGATCTTCCTGAACATGTTCGGCCTCGGCGAAGGCCCGCAGATCGCGCTGGTCGCCGCGACCGTCTTCTTCTTCGTGTGGATCTCCACGATGGCGGCCGTGCTCGCCGTCCCCACGGGCCACCGGGACGCCGGGCAGGTCTTCGGCGCCTCGCCCTGGCAGATGTTCCGGCACGTCCTGCTGCCCGCGTCGCTCCCGGCCGTGCTGGTGGGCGCCCGTATCGCAGCGGGTGTGGCGGTCCTCGTGATCGTCGCCTCCGAGCAGATCGCGGCCACGAACGGCCTCGGGCACCTGATCTTCGACGCCCGCGCCCTCTTCCAGAACGACGTCATGTTCGTCGGCATCGTCTGCGTCGCCGTGCTCGGCGTCGTCTTCTCCGAACTGGTGCGGATCGCGGGCCGGTTGCTCACCCCGTGGGCCCCGCGCGACCACGGCCGCAGCCAGTCCTGACCTCCCTCAGCCCCTTCCCGTACGGAGTTCCCATGCGCACCAGACTCATCTGTACGACCCTGATCACGGCGAGCGCCCTGCTCACCTCGGCCGGCTGCGCCAAGACCGACGCGACCTCGGACGCGCCGGCGAAGCCCCGCGCGGTCAAGGCCGTGGCGGGCTGCGAGAAGAACGGCTGGACCGACCCGTCGGACCTGGCCCCCGACCGCGCCCCCGCCCGCTGTGACAAGGGCGCCCCTGCCCCCATCAAGCTCGCGAAGACCCGCAAGATCACCATCGCGACGGGCACCCTGAGCGCCGAGTACGTCGCTCCCCTCGAAATGGCCGTGGAGAAGGGCGAGTTCAAGAAGGAGGGCCTCGACGTCACGCTGAAGGTCCTGCCGACGCCGGACGCGCTGCCGCTGCTCGCCAAGGGCGACATCGACGCGCAGTGGGCCGCGCCCGAGGCCGCCGTGATGAACGGCATCGAGGGCGGCTTCGACATCAAGTGGGTCGCGTCGAACTTCTCCTCCGACCCGAAGTCCAAGAGCGGTCTGTGGGTGCGCCTGAAGAAGGGCGAGTCCCCTGACCACGTGGCGATGGCGGGCCGCAAGCTCGGCACGATGATCGGCAAGGGCTCGGTCATCTCGTACCCGATGGACAAGGCCCTGAAGAAGCACGGCGGCGGCCTCGACAAAGTCCAGTTCCAGCAGCTCGGCGCGGCCGACGTGCTGACGGCGCTCCAGAACGGCGGCGTGGACTCGGCCTGGCTGCTCGACCCGGTCTGGCGCAAGGTCGACGGCGACAAGCGGTACGCGTTCCTGGGCGGCCAGCCCCAGGGCGAACCGCTCGGCGGCCTCCTGTACGGGCCGAACCTGCTCAACAAGGACCCGGACGCCGGGGTCGCGCTCCTGCGCGCGTACATCCGGACGGTGAACACGTACTTCGCGGGCGACTACAAGAAGGACCCGGCGTTCGTCGCCGACCTGGCCAAGCTCCTCAAGACCGACAAGGCGGTCCTCCAGTCGACGCCGTCGCTGCGCATGGACTGGGAGATCAGGTCGGGCACGACTGACCGGCTACAGGCGGCGTACCGCGCGGCGGGCGTCTCGAAGGGAGCTCCGCTGCCGGAGAGCAAGGTCGTGGACCGGGCGATGTACGGGGAGGCGGTGGGCCACAAGGCCTGACATAGCACTGAGGCCCGGAACCAAATGGTTCCGGGCCTCAGGCCTTCAGTAGCGGGGACAGGATTTGAACCTGCGACCTCTGGGTTATGAGCCCAGCGAGCTACCGAGCTGCTCCACCCCGCGTCGGTGAACCTGACTCTACGCGACCCTTCCCGACCAGCGCAAATCGCTTACGGTGCGGTCATCGGTTTGCGGGCGACCCTTCCCGCCTCGTTTGTGGGCAGGCGTTCCGCACGGCGGAACGGGTGGGCACAAACGGCCCACCGGCCAGCACCCGCCCACGCACCCCAGCCCCTGCCCGCGCTACGCGGAAAGCTCCGTGCGCAACGCATCCCGCAACCTTCCGGCCCGCTCCGCAACCTCCGGAGGACCAAGTTCCACGGCCCGCTGCGCCCACCGCTGCCCCTCGACGAGGTCCCCACGCCGCGCGCACAGCAGCGCAAGCCGCAGCGCCGCCCGCCCGTGCCCCGCGTCAGCAGCCCGCGTCCACCACAGCGCGGCCTCCGGCTCGCTCCCCTCGCGGGCAAGGAGCAGCCCGAGATTGAACGCCCCGTTGCGCGATCCGGCCTCCGCGGCCTCGCGGTACCAGCGCGCGGCAGAGACCACGTCGCCCCGCGCCGCGGCCAGCATCCCGACCCGCACCTGAGCGCGCCGGTGCCCCTGCTCGGCGGCCCGCTCGTACCACTCCTCGCACTCGGCGCGCTCGCTGACGCACTCGCCGAGGGACGGCGGTCCGGGCGGCGGCTGCCGCGCGTCGAGCACGGTGGCAAGGCGGTACGCACCCTCCGCGCTGCCCCCGCCCGCGGCGCACCGCAGATGCCGCTCGGCGGCCTGCTCGTCGCCGTCCCGCAGCCGGGCGATCCCGGCCTGGAGGGCGGCCTGGGTGTGCCCGCCCGCCGCGGCCCGCTCGTACCACTGGAGCGCGGCGCCCGCGTCGTCCCTGCTCGCGTACAGGATGCCGAGGTTGAAGGCGGCGTCCACGCTGCCCGCCTCGGCCGCCTTGGAGAACCACGGCTCGGCGCCCGCCGCGTCGCCGCCCTGGAGGAGCAGCACGGCCAGCGCGTTCGCCGCCTCGCGGTGGTTCGCGTAAGCGGCCCGGCGGTACCACTGGTCGGCCTGGCTGGTGCGACCCTGCTCGGCGCAGAGCAGCCCGAGGTTGTACGCGCCATTGATGTCGCCGGCGTCCATGGCAGCGCGGTACCAGCGCTCGGCGGTCTGGGTCTCGCCGCGCTGGGCGTGCAGGGCGCCGAGGGCGTTGGCCGCGTTGCCGTCGCCTTCCTGGGCGGCGCGCAGCCACCAGACGGCCGCGCTCTCCTCGTCTCCGGCGTCGCGCAGGAGGAACCCGAGCGCGCAGGCGGCCCGGGGCTCGCCGTCCTTGGCGGAGTTCAGGTACCAGCGCCCGGCTTCCTTGAGCTCGCCGCGCCTCTCCAGGATCGCGCCGAGGTGCAGGGCGGCGCGGCGGTGTCCGCGCGCGGCGGCCTGCCGGTACCACTGCTCGGCCTCCGCCCCCACGGGCAGCTTCCGGCGGACGCCGGTGGCGGTCGGATCGGCGCTTTCGTCGGCCTTCGCAGGCGCGCCTCGGAGCGCGCCCTCGGGGCGCTGCTGGGCGGTGCGGCGGTCGAGAGCGCGGGCGAGCCGGTACGCCGCCTCGCGGTGACCGTGCTCGGCGGCGGCACGCATCCAGCGCTCGGCGCCGTCGTCCCCCCGGTGTTCGAGCAGGTCGGCGAGCGCGTAGGCGCCGAGGGCGTGGCCCTGTTCGGCGGACTGGCGCAGCCAGTACTCGGCGGCGGGCTCGTCCCCACGCTCGCGGTGGTGGCGGCCGAGCGCGTGCGCGGCGGGTGCCGATCCGGCGACGGCGGCGATCCGCCACCAGCCGGCGGCCTCGTCCGCGTAGCCGCGCTGGTGCAGCAGTACGCCGAGGTTGTTCGCCGCGGCCCGGTCCCCCGCGGCCGTCGCGGCGCGCAGCTGCGGCTCGGCACCGTCCAGGTCACCCCGGCGCAGCAGCATGGCCCCGAGGACACTCATCGCCTCGACGTCGCCCGATTCGGCCGCCGGCCGCAGACGCGCTTCCTCTACCGCCGCTCCGGTTTCCTCCCGGTCGGCCCCCTGCACAAACCGCCCTGTCTCCAACAGAGTTGCCTTGTCCCCCATAACGTCCATCGTCGCACCACCTGCAACCTGGGTACACCGGGTATACCGCAGCCATTGAGGTCACTACAGCGTTTTGTCGACTTGCCCACAGGGAGACAAGTGAAACACAGAAACCTCAACTACCCACGGGAGAGGCACGCTTCGTACGTACACACGCTTCGGGCGCGCACGACAAAGGCCCGGATCCTCATAGGATCCGGGCCTTCGCCTTCAGTAGCGGGGACAGGATTTGAACCTGCGACCTCTGGGTTATGAGCCCAGCGAGCTACCGAGCTGCTCCACCCCGCGCCGTTGTGAGAAAACCGTACCACGGCGCGAGGGGGTGCTCGCTCAGCTGCTCGAACCGCTGCCGTTCTTGCTCGTGTCCTTGGTCGCGTCCTTACCGGTGCTCTGAGCAGCGCTCTTGTCGCCGGCCTTGGCGTCCGGCTTGGCCGCGCCCTTGCCGTCGCCCGCCGCCTTGTCGGCCGCGGACTGCGCCTTCTCGGCGCGCTTGAGGGCCGCCTCCAGCTTGTCCTGGGCGTCGGCGTAGGCGTGCAGGTCGCCCTTCTTCATGGCGGCCTGGCCCTCCTCGAAGGCCGACTCCGCGTCCGCGAGGGCTTCCTTGACCGTCGAGTTCGCCGGGGGCTTCGTGGTGTCGCCGCCGGGCTTCGTCGGTGTGGCCGGCTGCGAGCCGTCCACCCCGAACGCCTGGGTCAGCGCGTCCCCGAGATTGTCGGCGAAGCCCGTTCGGTCACCGTAGGAGACGGCGACCTTGCGCAGCAGCGGGTACTCCGCGTTGCGGCCCTGGGCGTAGATCGGCTCGACGTACAGGAAGCCGTTGTCGAGCGGGACCGTCAGCAGATTGCCGTACAGGACCGTCGAGTCGGCGCCCTTCATGTCGCGGACGAAGTTCGCCACGGGCGTCACGGAGTTGAGCTTGTTCTGCACCTGCTCCGGGCCGTACACCTTGTCCTCGGTGACCCGCAGCAGTCTTATCTTTCCGTAGTCCTTGCTGGTGGCGTCGGCGTCGACCGCCATGAACGCGCGCAGGTTGGGGCGCCCGCTCGGGGTGAACGTCGTCGTCAGCGAGAACTGCTGGTCCGTCTGGCCCGGCATCTTCATGGACAGGTAGTACGGCGGGACCGCGCTGTTGTCCTTCTTCGTCGGGTCGTTCGGGACCTGCCACGCGTCCGACGCGTTGTAGAACTGGTCGGAGTCGGTGACGTGGTACAGCGACAGCAGCTCACGCTGGACCTTGAACATGTCCTGCGGGTACCGCAGATGCTCCCTGAGCTGCTGCGGGATCGCGCTCTTGGGCTCGACCGTGCCGGGGAACGCCTTCTTCCAGGTCTTGAGGACCGGGTCCTTGTCGTCCCACGTGTACAGCTTGACCGTGCCGTCGTAGGCGTCGACCGTGGCCTTCACCGAGTTGCGGATGTAGTTGACCTGGTTCTGCTGGGCCACCACCGCGCGCTGGTTGTCCCCCTCGTTGAGGGAGTCGGCCGTCGTGTCACCGAGCGTCGTACGGGACGCGTACGGGTATCCGTTCGACGTCGTATAAGCGTCGACGATCCACTGGATGCGGCCGTTCACGACCGCCGGGTAGGCGTCGCCGTCGATGGTCAGCCACGGGGCGACCGCTTCGACGCGCTCCTTGGGCGTGCGGTTGTAGAGGATCTTCGATCCGTTGCCGATGGCTCCGGAGTAGAGGATCTGCGGCTCGCTGAACGCCACCGCGTACGCGGCCCGGTCGATCGGGTTGGAGAGGCTGACGCCGCCCTTGCCGTCGTAGCTCGTGGTCTTCTGCGTGCCGTCGTCCTGCTCGTAGTCGAGCTCCTTCTGGGGACCGCCGACGATCGAGTACTGGCGCGTCTTCTCGCCGTAGTAGATCCGCTGCTGGTAGTTGCCCAGGGAGCCGCCGGCCGGCAGGCCCGACTCGGTGAACAGAGGGGCGCCCGGGGAGTCCGGGTCGGTCTGCGTGCCCTTGGCCGAGATGGTGCCGAAGCCGTGGGTGTAGGTGAAGTGGTCGTTGATCCAGTTCCGCTTCTCCACGCCCGAGAGGTCGAGCTCGCGCAGGCCGATGACGGTGTCCTGCCCGTTGTACCGGTCGACGTCGAGGGTCGTGGGGAACTGGTAGTACTTCCGCTCCTGTTCCAGCTGCTGGAACGTCGGCGAGACCACGTTCGGGTCGTTGATCCGGTAGCTGGCCGCCGAGTCGGCGTCCGTGCGCTGCTTCTCGGCGTCCTTGACCGTGCCCTTGCCGGTGTAGTCGTCCGGAGTCACCCCGTCGATGCCGTACGCGATGCGCGTGGCCTCGATGTTCTTCTCGATGTACGGGGCTTCCTTGGACTGCTCGTTCGGCTGGACCTGGAACTTCTGGACGATGGCCGGGTACAGGCCGCCGATCAGGATCGCGGACAGCACCATCAGGCCGAAGCCGATGACGGGCAGCTGCCAGGTGCGCCGCCACAGCGTCGCGAAGAACAGGACGGCGCAGATCGCGGCGATGCAGAACAGGATGGTCTTGGCGGGCAGATACGCGTTCGCGTCGACGTACCGCAGGCCCGTCCAGTTGTTCGTCGCCTTGAAGCCGCTCGACTTCACCGCGAGCCCGTACCGGTCGAGCCAGTACGCGACCGCCTTCAGCGTCACGAACACACCGAGCAGTACGGAGAGATGGCCGGTGGCCGCGGCGCTCGCGCGCGTGCCCGGGCTCGTGATGCGCAGCCCGCCGTACAGGTAGTGCGTCAACGCGGCCGCGATCAGGGCGAGGACGGTCGCCGCGAAGCCGAAGCCGAGCAGGAAACGGAACCACGGCAGGTCGAACGCGTAGAAGGACACGTCGAGATGGAACTGCGGGTCCTTCTGGTGGAACGGCACGCCGTTCACCCACATCAGCCAGGTGCGCCACTGGGTGGCCGCGGACGCGCCCGCGATGAGGCCGACCAGCGCCATCACGCCGATCAGCAGCCACTTCTTGTAGGGCGCGATGCTCATGCGGTACCGGTCGAGGCTCTGTTGCTCCAGCGACATGGCGCTCAGCGGCGGTCGCAGCCGGTGCGCGAGCCACACGTTCACACCGACGCCGGCCGCCATCAGCAGGCCGAAGACGAAGAACAGTCCGATCTTGGTCCACAACGTCGTCGTGAACACGGACGAGTAGTCGACCGATCGGTACCAGAGCCAGTCGGTCCAGAAACCCGCGAACATGACGAACGCCATGCCCAGTGCGGCAAGGACACCCAGCGTCATGAGCAATGACCTGGCCCGCCGTGACGGTCGGCCCACTCTTATCCGCGGTCCCGTCGGGCCTCCGCCGCGGTCCGGCATCTGGAAAGCCAAGGTGCGCACCTCGAAGTTCGAAATCGATCGGTCAGGCCCCCGTGATCGCGGACCCATCACCTATGCAACTTACTCACGCTTTACTCAGTTCCCGGATCCGGGGAGGAACGAGGCAGGATTGTGACCATGTCCAACACTCCCATGGCAGCCAGCCCGCTCACCCGGGCCGTACTCGAGATCGACGAGTACACCTCCGGCCTCGGCTGGGACCAGCCCGCCCGCCTCTTCGCCCTCGTCGACACCGCCCGTCTCCGGGCCCAGGAACCCGGCCTCGCGGCCCAGCTCGGCCTCGACGGCGAGCAGGAGGCCGCAGCGGCCTTCACCCCGATCGAGCAGGACGAGGTGCCCGCCGACAAGGCGCTCGACGAGTTCCTCGGCACCATCGCGTGGCCCGACGCGGTCGTCGGCTGCGCCCTGACCGTGGAGCGGCTGATGCTGCCGCCGTCCGCGGAGGCGTCCGTTCCGGAGGGCCTGAGTCAGAAGCAGCTCGCCAAGTGGGTCGCCAAGCACCCGGACCGTCAGGAAGTCCGCATGACGGTCGCCGTGCTGCGTGACGGCGCGCGGGAGTCGGCGGTGCGGCTGCGCGAGAAGGACTCCGCGACCGAGGTCCTGACGGGCTCGGACCTGGTCCCCGGCCTGGCCGAGGCCCTCGCGGCGACGTTCGAGGACTAGGACGGCACCCTTTCCACCAGGGCTGTACGAGAGTTCGGCCAGGGCACATAGGAGAGGGGCGCCGCGGATAGTCCGCGGCGCCCCTCTCATGTCTCAGCCCTGTCAGCCCTTGGCCGTGCAGCTCGCCAGGTCGGCCGTGTCGCCCGTGCGGATGTCCTTGAGGGCGGTCATCGCGTCGTCGATGGTGTTGACCTTGACGAGGGTGAGGCCCTTCGGGACGTCCTTGGCCGCGTCGGCGCAGTTGTCCTTCGGGGTCAGGAAGTAGCGCGCGCCCTTGTCGCGGGCGCCGACCGTCTTCATCTGGATGCCGCCGATGGGGCCGACCTTGCCGTCGTCGTCGATGGTGCCCGTACCGGCCACGAACTTGCCGCCGGTGAGGGAACCGGGCGTCAGCTTGTCGACGATGCCGAGCGAGAACATCAGTCCGGCGCTGGGCCCGCCGACGTCGGCGAGCTTGATGTCGATAGCGAACGGGAACGTGTGGTCGGTGCCGGCCTGGATGCCCACGATCGCGCGGCCGTCCTTCGCCTTCTCCGTCGTGACCGTCACCTTCTGCGTGCGGGTGGCCTCCTTGCCCGCCTTCTCGGCGGCGGCGGCCTCCTTGACGGGCACGATCGTGAACACGACGGCCTGGCCCGGCTTGTGCTGGGTGACGAGCTTCGCGACGTCGGCGGGCTTCTGGACGGGGGAACCGTCGACGGCCTTGATGACGTCACCGGCGTGCAGCCGGCCCTCGGAGGGGCTGCCCTTGATGACCGACTGGACGATCACCCAGGACTTCACCGGGATCTTCAGCTCACGCAGGGCGGCGACCTTGGCGCTCTCCTGGGACTGGCTGAACTCCTCGGCGTTCTCCTGCGTGGACTGCTGCTCGGTCTTGCCGTCGGGGTAGAGCGTGGCGTGCGGCACGACGATGCTGTCGTGCGCGAGCCAGCCGTAGACCGCCGAGACGAGGTTCATGTTGTAGTCGGCGCTGGTGACCCGGACCGTCGTCATGTTGAGGTTGCCGGTCGTCGGGTACGTCTTGTGGCCGGAGATCTGCAGCACCGGCTCGCCGTCGTGGTCTCCGAGGGTGTTGACCGTCGGTCCCGGGCTCATCTCCGCGTACGGAACTTTGATCAGCATTCCCGCGCAGATCAGCGCGATCAGCATCAGGGTCGAGGCGAGCATCGTCGCGGTGCGGCGTGGCATGGAACGACAGTACGGGACCAGTCTGTCAGTGCACCGCCGGGGCATCCGTCCGAGCCTCTACGGAGGCGGGTGCTTCCGCCTGGCCCGCTTCCGTTTCCGGTGCCGTCACCAGTTCCGTTCCCGTTTCCGCGACGGTGTACGACTTCTCCATGGCCTCGCGGAAGCGGGCGTACCCGTTGAGTTCCGTCGCGTCACCGGTCCTGCGGTTCCGTGCGGCCCAGCTGCCCCACAGACCGGCCCCGACCGCTGCGACAAGAGGAATGAGCAGCCACATGAGCGCTGCCATGCCGACCTCCGACCGTGAGCCACCGCAACTGACTGATCAGCAGATTAACCATCCGCTGCGTCAACGCTCGCCTCAGGGGTGCGGTTACGCAACCGGAGCCGGTCCGTGTGGGCGACGGCCTTGTCCTGGGCCGGATTTCGGGGCTGTCGGCAGGGCTTGCCGGGTCGGTTTTCGAAGCCGACGGAACGCGATTTCCCGGGCCGCCGTCAGCAGGCGCCGACCCACTCCTCGGTGCCGTCCGAGAACTTCTGGTGCTTCCAGATCGGCACTTCGTGCTTGAGGTCGTCGATCAGCTTGCGGCAGGCCTCGAAGGCCTCGCCCCGGTGCGGGCAGGACACGGCGACGACGACCGCGAGATCGCCGACCGCCAGATCGCCCACCCGGTGGACGGCCGCGAGAGCGCGCACCGGGTACTGCGCGACGACCTTCTCGGCGACCCGCCGCATCTCGGCCTCGGCCGTCGGGTGGCACGAGTAGCCGAGCATGTCGACATCCGCGCCGCTGTCGTGATTGCGCACGGTCCCCACGAACAGCGCGGTGCCGCCCGCCGCGTCGTCCCCCACTGCCTTGAAGACCTCGTCCAGGGACAGGGGCGTGTCGCGGATCTCCAGGAGGCGGATGGGATCCGGCGCCGCCTGCTCTCCGGGGTGGTCGTTCGTGGTGCTTGCCATGAACCCATCGTGCCGTACGCGGCCGCCGACGCGGAATAGAGCTATCCACCGGCACGCGCGCGTAGCGGCTTGGAGCCTCCTACAGGGAGGGCCCCCGGCCGGCGGGACGGTCGGTCAGAACCGGCGCCTGGCCTTGCGGGCTCTGCGTACGACGGCTGCCGCGCCGAGCAGGGCGACGGTGGCGCCGGCCGCACCGGCGGCGGTCGCGTCCTTGCGGCCGAGGCGGCGGCCCGCCACGGTGTGCCGCCCGGAGACCTCGTCGAGGAGTTCGGCGAGCACCTCCTCGTTCGTCCACTGCGGGCGCCACCCCGCGTCGTGCAGCCGGCTCACGCTGACCACCCAGGGGTACATCGTGTACGCGAGGTCGCCGGCCGGGGACGGGGTGAGCCCGATCCGGTGCAGCCGGGCGGCGGCGCCGAGGGCGACCGCGGAGGGCAGCTCCATGCGCCGGATCCCGCTGAGCTCCTCGACCTCCTCCTGCTCCAGCCAGCCCTCGCAGCCGACGGCGAGCTCGCCCTCGACCTTCTCCAGGACGGCGTACTCCAAGGCGCTGCACAGGTCCTCGACGTGGCAGAACTGCCAGGCGGGGCGGGAGCCCGCCACGACGAGCAGCCGGGGCGACTCGAAGTACCGGGTGAGGGCGGTGTCGGTGCCGCCGCCTACGAGGACGGCGGGCCGGACGACGGTCACGTTGAGGCCGGGGTGGGCGCGGGGGGCGCGCCGGGCGAGCCGCTCGACCTCCAGGAGGTCGCCGACGCCGGTCGCCTCAGCGGTCGCGCGCAGTTCGGCGTCTTCGGAGAGGGGCAGTTCGTTGTCCTCGAGCGCTCCGTAGACCATCGCCGAGGTGCACAGGACGACGCGGTGGACACCGGCGGCGGCCGCGGCGGTGAGCACCGTCTGGGTGCCGCGCACGTTGTATGCCGTCCGCGCGGCCGAGTCCGTCTCCAGATCGAGGTCGAGCGCGAGGTGCACCACGACGTCGGCGCCGCGCAGCTTCTCGGCGATCGCCGGGTCGCGCACGTCGAGGATGTGCCAGGTCGCGGAGGCGCACTCGCCCCGGCGCTCGTCGATGGCCACGACCTGCTTGATCTCGTCGGACGCGGCGAGGCGCTCGGTCAGCAGCGCGCCGACTCCGCCGGCGGCACCGGTGACCGCGACCACGGGGCCGCGGGCTCCGGAACGACTAGAAGGGTTTCGCGCTCCGCGAACCTGTGGATCTGGGGAACTCACCGGGCGTCTCCAGTGGTTGTCTTCAGTACGTACGTGTACGACGCGTGCGTACCAGGAGGCATCCATCCTGCCGCAGGCCCTGAGTGGGCGGAGCACCGAGGCCCGATCGCGTCGCGGTGTCTACGCTGGGTGTGTAGTCGGGCAATCGCCGCCGGGACAGAACCGGTGGCCTTACCAGCCGAGGAATCCCGTGAGTGACACCCCATTCGGATTCGGCCTTCCGCCGGAGGAGCCGGACGACGGCGACGAGGGCAAGAAGAAGGATCAGCAGGGCGGTGGCGGTCAGGGACCTGCCAACCCCTTCGGTTTCGGAGGTCTGCCCGGCGCGGGCGGCGGGGACAACCCGTTCGCCGCGATGTTCGGCTCCCTGAACCCCAACGACCTGGGCGCCGCGTTCCAGCAGCTCGGCCAGATGCTCTCGTACGAGGGCGGGCCGGTGAACTGGGACATGGCCAAGGACATCGCCCGTCAGACGGTGTCCCAGGGCACCGCCGACGGTGTCAAGGACGCCAGCGTCGGTCCCTCCGAGCGCTCGCAGGTCGAGGAGGCCGTGCGCCTGGCCGACCTGTGGCTCGACGACGTGACGTCGCTGCCGTCGGGCGCCGCGTCCGCCGTGGCCTGGAGCCGTGCCGAGTGGGTCGAGGCGACCCTCCCGGTGTGGAAGGAGCTCGTCGACCCGGTCGCCGAGCGCGTCGGCCTCGCCATGGGTGACGTCCTTCCCGAGGAGATGCAGGCCATGGCCGGCCCGCTCATCGGGATGATGCGCTCCATGGGCGGCGCCATGTTCGGCTCGCAGATCGGGCAGGCCGTTGGCGTGCTCGCGGGCGAGGTCGTCGGTTCCACGGACATCGGCCTGCCGCTCGGCCCGGCCGGCAAGGCCGCGCTGCTCCCGGTGAACGTCGAGTCGTTCGGCAAGGACCTCGGCATCCCCAAGGAGGAGGTGCGGCTCTACCTGGCGCTGCGCGAGGCCGCCCACCAGCGGCTCTTCTCGCACGTGCCGTGGCTGCGCTCGCACCTGTTCGGCGCGGTCGAGGGGTACGCGCGCGGCATCAAGGTCGACACGGCCAAGCTGGAGGACGCGGTCGGCCAGCTCGACCCGCAGAACCCGGAGCAGCTCCAGGAAGCGCTCCAGCAGGGCATGTTCCAGCCGGAGGACACCCCGGAGCAGAAGGCCGCCCTGGCCCGCCTGGAGACCGCTCTCGCCCTCGTCGAGGGCTGGGTCGACGCGGTGGTCCACGCGGCCGCGAAGCCGCGTCTGTCGTCGGCCGACGCGCTGCGCGAGACGCTGCGCCGCCGCCGGGCGACCGGTGGTCCCGCCGAGCAGACGTTCGCGACGCTGATCGGCCTCGAGCTGCGCCCGCGCCGCCTGCGGGACGCCTCGCGCCTGTGGGCCTCGCTGACGGACGCGCGCGGTGTGGACGGGCGCGACGGCCTGTGGGCGCACCCGGACATGCTGCCGACGGCCTCGGACCTGGACGACCCGGACGGCTTCGTGCACCGCGAGCAGCTGGACTTCTCAGAGCTCGACAAGCTGCTCGGCGAGGCGGCGAGCGGCGGCGGCCTGGGCGGGCCGGACCTGTCCAAGGGCGACGCCAAGCCGGATGCCAAGCCTGGCGACGCCCCGGGTGACTCCAACGGCGGCTCCGAGAACGACGAGGGCAAGTGACGCTGCACGACGACGCCGTCCTGGTACTGAAGGGCTACGAGGGCGGGTTCGAGGGCCGGGCCGCCGAGCAGGTCGAGCTGCGTCAGGCGTATCTCGACCACTTGGCCGCCCACCCCGACGACGCCATGTGGAAGTCCTGCACGGACGGTCATCTCACGGCGAGCGCGCTCGTCATCGACCCCTCGCGCGGGCGCGTGCTGCTCACGCTGCACAAGAAGCTCCAGATGTGGCTGCAGATGGGCGGCCACTGCGAGCCGGGCGACGTCACGCTCACGGACGCCGCGCTGCGCGAGGCCACCGAGGAGTCCGGCATTCCGGGCCTGACGCTGCTTGCGGGCGGCCCGGTGCGGCTCGACCTGCACGCGATCCCTGGACCGTGCACCCAGCACTTCGACGTGCAGTACGCGGCCCTCGCCCCTGCGGACGCGGTCGCCGCGATCAGTGACGAGTCCCTGGACCTGCGCTGGTTCCCGTACGACGAGGTCGCGGCCGTGGCGGACGAGTCGGTCGTCCGGCTGCTGGAGGCTACGCGCGCCCGTCTGTGAGCGGGCAGGTGTAAGGCGCGGCATGTGTAAGCGGCACGCGTAAGGGGCGGTCACCATGGGTGGCCGCCCCTTACACATGCTCTGGATCAGCTCCAGACGTTGCCCTGGTTCTGGCCCCGGGCGCCCTGCTGGCCCATGCCGTACTGGGCGCGGAGGCCCCCGCCGATCTCGGCGTTCTGCGGCGGCAGCAGCTCGCTCGGCTGGACGAGGGCGTAGCCCTGGCCCATGAAGCTGAGCTCCCAGCCCTCGCCCGTGTTCCCACGGCGCCGCCACACTCCGGAGGAGTGCGTCTGGGCCTGCATCTGCACACGCAGGCTGTTCGACCAGGCGACGATCGCGTCCGAGTCGACATTGACGTACTTGTCCGGGGTGACCTGGATCATCAGCGGCTGCCCGGACGTCATCAGGGCGACCTTGCCGCGCCCGGTGATGTTGAGCTGGTACTTGCCGGAGCCGGAGATGCCGTACTGGCTGTCCACGGCGACGACCTGGTAGCTGAGCGACGAGTCGAGCGCCAGGACGTAGCTGCTGTCCACCGTCAGGCCGTCCTGCTCGACCTCGACGACGTGGATGTACTGGGCGAGGTTCGCCAGGTAGACGGTGCCCTGCCCGTGGCAGCGCATCAGGTCGAGACCCTCACCGGTGTGCGCGCGGGCGCGCCGCTCGCCGGACGACTGGATCTCGCCGTCGAACTCCACGAGGCCCTGGTAGGCGACCATGGCGCCCTTGCGGGCGAGGATGTCGTCGTGGCCTTCGAGGGTGACCCGCAGCATCTGCGGGTTCTGGAGCGTGTAGCGCTCCTGGGACTGCACGTCGGCGTGTGCGAAAAGCGGACTCTGCATGGTGTTCCGTTCCCCCTCAGCCCCGCGCCCGGAGGCGGTCGGTGCTGTCCTCACTGGGCTGTACGACGACGATGCCCTCGCCGGAGAAGCCCATCTGGTAGGCCTCGCCGCTGCCGCGCCCGATGAGCGAGCCGGCCCTGAAGCTGCGCTTCCCCTTCACCTTGAGGTTCGGGGACCAGGCGATCAGCGCGTCCGGGTCGACGTATGTCTCGTCCTCCCCGCTGCCGCAGTCGACGACGATCGGGGTGCCCCGGGATGTGAGGGCGACGTAGCCCTGGCCCGAGATCCTGATGTTCCACAGGCCCTGGCCGGCGAACTTGGCGAGTCCCTTGACGCGCTCGACGCCCCACTGGAGGTGCGCGTCGAAAGCGAGCAGGTTCGTGCCGTTCACCGAGATGGAGTCGCCGCCGAGGTTGATGACGACGACGTCGGCGCCGTAGTCGGCGAGGTACAGCAGGCCGTCGCCGGAGGCCTTCATCAGGGGCGCGCCCTCGCCGGTGATCCAGTCGCGGGCGATCTGGCGGACGGCGGGCGGGTTGGGCTCGTACTGGACGAAGCCTTCGTAGGCGACCATCGAGCCCACGCGCGCAAGGAGGTCGTTGCCGGTCTGCATGGCGACCTTCAGCATGTTGGACCCGTGGTTCTCCATGCGGGCGGCTACCGGGGTCGGGGCATAGCCCGCGAGCGGCTGGTTCATGACGGGCTCCCTCAGACCTCGAACGGCTGGACGACGATGAAGTTCCCGGGCGCACCCCGGAACTGGAGGTTCACGCTCTCCCCGCTGTGGCCGGGGTAGGCGTTGTAGCGCATACGCACCTGGCTGGAGACGATCGCCTGCGCGGCGGCGGACCAGGCGACGACCGCGTGGCAGTCCGCGAACGTCGTCGGCGTCACGGGGAGCACGACGGGCGTGCCGTGCGTCTTGACGACGACGGTGCCGGTGCCCTGGAACTGCATGACGAACAGGGCGCCGCCGGGGATGCCGTGGCCCTCGATCCGGCGCACCTCGTGCTGGAGGCTCTCGTCGAACGCCAGCACGTTCTCCGCGGAGACGCAGATCGCGTCGCCCTGGAGCTCGATGGGGTGCAGATAGGTGGCCTCGTCCGCGAGGAAGACCTGTCCGCGTCCGGTGCAGCGCATGAGCTGCATCTCCTGGCCGGTCGCGGCGCCCACGATCCGGCCGGCGAAGCCCGCGCCCTTGTAGCTGAACTCGACCTTGCCCTGGTAGAGCACCATGCTGCCCTGACGGGCGAGCACCGGCTGGTCGTTGGCGCCGAGGTCGACGCGGATCAGCTTCTTGTTCTGCAGCGTCCACCGCTGTCCGGTGGGCGCCTCCTTGTACAGCTGCAGCGCGGCGGCCACGCCGGGGGCGGCTGCCGCTTGCGGGGTGCCCTGAGGCATTCCCTGGGGTGCGCCGTACGGCGACGGGGCGGGCGGCTGGCCCGGGAACTGCTGTCCGTAGCCCGGCGGCGGGGCGGGCGCCTGGGGCGGCTGCCCGTAACCGGGGGGCGCGGTCGGCGTGTGCTGCTGCTGGCCGTAACCGGGGGGCGGGGTGGGTGCGTGGGGCGGCTGTCCGTAGCCGGAGGGCGGGGGCGGGGTCTGGCCGGGCATGTGGCCGATCGGCGGCGCTTGCGGGGACGGTGCCGCCGGGGGCTGTCCGGTCAGCGGCGCGATGATCGTCGGGGCCGCGTGCACGGACTGCTGGGCCGGCTCGGGCGCGGGCGGCGGCGTGAAACCCTGGGCGGGCTGCGGCGCGGGTGCGGGGGCCGAGGGGGCGCCGAAGGCCGGGGGTTCCGTGACCTGCGCGGGCGGCGCGAACGACGGTGCGCCGGCGGCCTGCTGGGGCTCCGGAGCGGGCTCCTCCTCGGCGACCTCTCCGCCGAAGTTCTTCAGCAGCGCCTCGAGGCCGCCGTCGAACCCCTGCCCGACGGCCGCGAACCGCCAGACGTCCTTCAGGTAGAAGTCGCCCAGCATGACGGCACGTTCGGTCGAGAACTCCGTGCCGTTGAACGAGTAGCGGGCGACCTCTTCGCCGCCCGCGACGATCCGTACGTATCCGGGGGCGATCTGCGACATCTGGCCGGCGCCGTCGATCGTGGCCGTGAACGACAGCTTCTGGATGTTCGCCGGGATCCGGTCGAGCGTGACGCGGAAGGACTCGGTGTCGCCGGCCTGGGCGCCCAGAAGCTGAATCGACTCCTCGGGTGATTTCGGCTGATTGAAGAAGACGAAATACCGGTCGTCCGAGAGCCGCTCGTCGGCGTCAAGACCGAAACAGCTGATGTCGAAGGTCAGCCCGGGCCCCGCGATCTGTACGCCTACGTACAGATCCGTGCCCGCGGTGAGGTCACTGATCCGGGCCTTGTGGCCGCGTTGGAATTCCCTGGCCATGCGTTACGACCGTCCCCCATCCCGAAGGTGAATACGTCGAGTCAGGCTATCCGCAAACACTGACAGCGGCGGCAGCCGGTACAGCCCTGGTACACAACGGGCACGTCGCAAGCGGGATCAGCGAACGCGCGGGACGATCGCGCGCGCGGTCACTTCGCGAACGGTCACTCTTCGCGAACGGTCACTCTTCGCGATCGGTCGCCAGGTGCGGCAGCCGGTCGGCCGCGACGACACCCTCCAGATAACCCCGCGCCCGCTCGGTACGCGGATACGCCTCAAGCAGGCGCCAGAACCGCGGCCCGTGCCCGGGCACCAGCAGATGCGCCAGCTCGTGCACCAGGACGTAGTCGACGACGTACTCCGGCATACCCTGCAGCCGGTGCGACAGGCGGATGCTGCCCTCGGCCGGTGTGCACGACCCCCAGCGCGTGTTCTGATTCGTCACCCAGCGCACCGACTTGGGGCGGGCGCGACCCTCGAAACACTGCTCGGAAAGGCGCTCCGCGCGCTCGGCGAGCTCCGCGTCCCCGAGCACCCGCTTGCTCTCCTGCGCCGCCAGCTTGTCGAGCATGACGGTGACCCAGCGCTTCTCCTCGGCCTCCGACATCCGGGCCGGAATGAGCACCACGGTCCGGTCGCCCTCGCGGTACGCGGAGACCGTTCTGCGCCGGCGGGCGCTTCGGCGGACCTCGACCGCGCTCGCCCGGGGACCGCCTGGCGGCGGGCTGGTCGTGCTGCGCTGCGTGTTCGTGGCACGGTGCAGAGGGTCGGCGGGCACGCCCCGACGTTACCCGCTGCACATGGGGGAAGTCCCGCCTCCGGGCGTCTTCGGTGCGGCCCGGCACGCCTCCCTGACGATTAATACGACTACCGCCCCCGCCTGTGGATAACTTTTCGCACCAATTCCCCCCGCGATGCATCCTGGCAATCGACCGACGCACCAACCGAATTCCGGACCGTGCGTCACCGCCATCACGGGCACCGCACGAACATCACGGGGGAAAACATGGGAAGTTCACCGCCGACGGCCACACATCCGATCCTCAAACCGGCACTGCGGCGGGGCTGGCGCGACCTCAACACCGTCCAGTTCGGGGCGGCTCCGGCACACGCCGTGATCCTGGGTCCGGTCGACACCGCGACAGGCAGCTTCCTCACCCTTCTCGACGGGACGCGCGGCGTACCGCTGTTGCGCGAGGAAGGCCGACGGATGGGACTGCCCGACGGCCATGTCGACGCTCTGCTCCATCGCCTGACCAGGGCGGGGCTGATCGACGACGCCACGGGCGGCGGCCCTGCCTTCGACTCGCTCCGCGAGCGCCCGGGAGTCCTCGACCGCCTCCGCCCCGACCTGTCGGCCCTCACCGTTCTCTCCCCCGAACCAGCAGCCGGGGCAAGGAAGTTGGCGGCCCGTCGCACCATGCGCGTCCAGGTGAGGGGGACCGGTCGCGTCGGCACGGTCATCGCGTCCGTCCTGTCCGCGGCCGGCATCGGCCATGTCGACGTACGTGACGGAGGCTGCGTCGAACCCTGGGACGTCGCCCCGGGCGGACTCTCCGTCGAATCCGTCGGCGAGCGCCGGGACACCGCCGCGCTCCGAGCCGTACGCAGGGCCGCGCCCGACCGCCCGCCTCGCCCCGACCGTCGCGCGCGCCCAGCGTCCGGTTCCCGGGGCCGGTTCGAGGGCCCGCCCCTCTCCCTCGCGGTCATCGCTCCGCGCGACGGTCTCTCCGCGTACGCACCCGACCCGCTCGCGGCCGAAGAACTCGTCGACTCGGGAACTCCCCATCTCTACGCGGGAGTGGTCGAGGCCACCGGAGTCGTCGGTCCACTCGTCCTGCCCGGCGGCACCCCCTGCGCGGGCTGCCTCGCGCGAGGGCGCACCGACCGCGATCCCACCTGGCCGCGGCTGATCGCGCAGTGGCGTTCCGGACACCAACAGCACGTCCCCGCATGTGACGTGGCGCTCTCCACGGCCGTCGCCGGACTCGCGGCCGCCCACGCGCTGGCCTTCCTCGACGGAGAGCTGCCCGCCAGCAGCGGCGCCCGCTGGGAGGCCTCGGCTCCGGGCCTCGACTGGCACGCCCGCCCCGTGTGGCCTCATCCGGACTGCTCGTGCGGGGCACACGAGCGTGGTAAGGGGGAGCAGACCTCCGAGGGCGAGGAGCAGCACGACACAATGGCCGGGTAACCGCCGCAGGCGGCACGGCAGTCTGGGATTTGGAGGGGCATATGTCTGATCTTCCCCGGAAGGCGGTCACCCGTACCGCCAAGCTGGCCGCGCTGCCGCTCGGCTTCGCGGGGCGCGCGACCTGGGGCCTCGGAAAACGTATCGGCGGCAGATCCGCGGAGATCGTCGGGCGGGAGCTGCAACAGCGCACGGCGGACCAGCTGTTCAAGGTGCTCGGCGAGCTCAAAGGCGGCGCCATGAAATTCGGGCAGGCCATGTCCGTCTTCGAGTCCGCCCTCCCCGAGGAGATCGCCGGCCCGTACCGTGCCGCGCTGACCAAGCTCCAGGAAGCCGCGCCGCCGATGCCCACCCAGACCGTCCACACGGTCCTGGCCGAACGGCTCGGGGACGAATGGCGTGACCATTTCCAGGAGTTCGAGGACAAGCCCTCGGCGGCCGCGTCGATAGGGCAGGTCCACCGGGCCGTCTGGCACGACGGGCGCACGGTCGCCGTCAAAGTGCAGTACCCCGGCGCCGGTGAGGCCCTGCTCTCCGACCTGACCCAACTCGGCCGCTTCGCCCGCCTCCTCGGCCCGCTGATCCCCGGCATGGACATCAAGCCGCTCATCACGGAGCTGCGCGACCGGGTGTCCGAAGAGCTCGACTACGAACTCGAGGCCAAGGCCCAGCGCGCCCATGCCGAGGAGTTCGCCGACGACCCCGATGTGCACGTGCCCGACGTGGTGCACCAGTGCGAGCAGATCCTCGTCACCGAGTGGATCGACGGAACGCCCTTGTCCGAGGTGATCGTCGACGGCACCGACGAACAGCGTGACCGGGCGGGACAACTCCTCGCTCGTTTCCTGTTCTCGGGACCCGCCCGCACCGGCCTCCTCCACGCCGATCCGCACCCGGGAAATTTCCGCCTGCTGCCCGACGGGAAGCAGGGCTGGCGGCTGGGCGTCCTCGACTTCGGCACGGTCGACCGGCTTCCCGGCGGCCTGCCGGAGACGATCGGCACCTCACTGCGTATGACCCTCGCGGGCAACGCGGAGGCGGTCTATGAGCTGCTGCGCACAGAGGGCTTCGTCAAGGAGAACATCGAACTCGAACCCGACGCGGTCCTCGATTACCTGCTGCCGATCATCGAGCCGGCCGTGGTGGACGAGTTCACCTTCACCCGCGGCTGGATGCGCAGCCAGGCCGCCCGCATCGCCGACCTGCGCTCCCCCGCCCACCAACTCGGCAAGCAGCTCAACCTGCCGCCGTCCTACCTGCTGATACACCGCGTGACGCTCAGCACCATCGGAGTCCTGTGCCAGCTCGGCGCGACGGTACGGCTGAGGGACGAACTGGAGGACTGGGTACCGGGATTCGCGCCGGGGGCGTGACCGACGCGGGCGGGCCGCTTCGCACTCGCGGGCGCGCCGCTTGTCACCACCACTCCGAGTCGAGGCGTCCCTCGATGGCTCTCAGGTTCTCCCGGGCGCACCGCTCGCAGTAGTGCAGGCCGGTCCCGTTCTCCACGGAGTAGGTCCAGGTGGGCGGGGGGCCTTGGGCGGTGGCGCCGCAGAGGGCGCACACGACGGTGCCGGGTTCGGGCTCGGTGTCGGGATCGGGCTCGGTGTCGGGCCGCTGCGTGGAGTGCCCGTCGGAAGAAGACGTCACGCCTCGACGATATCGCCGCGCCCCCGAAGGTGCGGGGACGCACCGCGGGGGCCGGTCCGTGGTGGACCGGCCCCCGCGGGGTGATCACTGCATGACCGCCATGGCGAGCGCGCGGCGGGCGCGCAGCGAGGCGCGTTCGGCACGGCGCTGCATCCGGCGGGCCGTCATCAGGCGCATGGCCCGGCGTTCGGTCTCGGCGGCGCGCAGTTGCTCTTGCTGTTGCATATGCGCGCGAGCCAGGGCTTCTGGGATGAGTTGCATCTCACGGGTCCTGTTCTGACGCGACTCGTGCGCGCCGGTGGTGGTGAAGTCTGAGAGGGCGGAGCCGGTGGGCTCGCTGGTGGACGGCGTCATCGGGGCCTGCTTCTGGGGGTCGTGCGTCAGGGGGCGGTCGATCGTTCCTCGTGCGTTCATGCCGCGACCGGGTTCTTGCGCGGGCGGCCACGCGGCCGCTTCCGGGCGACGACGACGCCCTGGACGAACAGCTCGCCACCCCAGACGCCCCAAGGCTCACGGCGCTCCTTGGCGCCGGCGAGGCAGGCCTCGACCAGCGGGCAGGTGCGGCAGAGCGACTTGGCGTACTCGACGTCCGCCGGCGACTCCGCGAAGAAGACCTCGGGGTCATAGGCACGGCAGGGGACGGGTACGCCGAGGTTCTCGATGGCGTTGTCGAGCGCGGTGAGCGCGGTCAGGGGGTTCAAGGTGGAGTCCTCCGTGAGGCCGGGCGGGGGGAGAGTGTCGGAAGGCGGTACTGACGGGGCGTGCGCTTCGAGTTGCACGGTGTTGTCTTCCTCGTCTGTTCGTTCCGGCCTGGTGGGCCGGGTGGCGGTGGTACCGGGTCTTTTCTTGTCCCGAGGCCCCTTCGTTCCGTTGTCCCGTACGGGCAAAACAGAAGGGCCGCGGATCCCGGGTGGGGTTCCGCGGCCCTGAAGGCGCCGGTCTGATCGAAGATCAGACTGGATCACTCCAGGGTTCGAGCCCACGGAAGGCCCACATCGTGTGGTGGTGCGTCGTCGTCTGCTTCCGGGATCCGGCACCGGCCGCCGCAAGGGCATAGGCCTGGGCCTGTGCCGTCGCTACTGCTTCCGGTGCCTTGGTCGGTCGCTCATTGCCCTCGCGGACGCGGACGTCGGCGAGAGACAGGAAGGACTCCGGACGGGCGGCGGGAATGCCGGACATACCGGTGCCCAGGTTCGAGAAACCGAGCAGGCAGGAAGCGACGACCGAGCGATCGGTCATTTTGGCGGTGCTGATGAAGCTGGCGTTGATGCTGATCACTGGAATTCGCCTCCTCTCGGCGTCTCTGGGACCGGTGATACCGGTCCGACGGCTTTAGTACAGCACGGAACCAGGGCCTCGGAGAAGAGGCGCTGTTTCCGTGCTTAAGAACCTATGGGGCTTGCTGGGGCATGTGCAAACTATTTTTCCGACGAGTTTCCGTCAGGCCTCGTCGTCGGTTCCCACAGGCTCCGCACCTGGGGTATCACCTGCGCAGATGGCCAGTACGTCGGTGCCGAACCGGTTGAGCTTGCGCATCCCGACGCCGGGGATCCGGGCGAGTTGCGCCGCGTCCTCGGGCATGGTTTCGGCGATGGCGACGAGGGTCTTGTCGGTGAAGACGCAGTAGGCGGGCTGTCCGAGCTGCTCCGCCTGGTCGGCGCGCCAGTCGCGGAGGCGCTCGTAGAGGCCTTCGTCCATGTCGGAGGGGCAGTCCTCACATCGCATCAGCTTCATCTCGCCGGCGTCGGTAAGGGTGCGTCCGCAGACACGGCAGCGGGCGACCTTTCTGTCGGCGCGGCGTCGGACGGGGCCGGTGGAGGTGCGGGGGGCCGACGGCGTTCCGTGTTCGACGCCGCCCTGTCCGGTGCTCGTGCTGCGGGCCGCGGCTCCGGTGCTGCCGGGGCGGATGCCGTCGAGGAAGCGGCTGGGGCGTCTGTTGGGGCGGCCGCCGGGTGAGCGGGAGAGGGCCCAGGACAGGCTGAGGTGGTGGCGGGCCCGGGTGACGCCGACGTAGAGGAGGCGGCGTTCCTCCTCGATCTGTTCGTCGGTCTTGGCGTAGGTGATCGGCATCATGCCCTCGGTGAGGCCGACGACGAAGACGGCGTCCCATTCGAGGCCCTTGGCGGCGTGCAGGGAGGCGAGGGTGACGCCTTCGACGGTGGGCGCGTGCTGGGCGGCGGCGCGTTCGTCGAGTTCGGCGACGAGGTCGCCGAGGGTGGCGGCAGGCTTGGCGCGGGCGAAGTCCTCGGCGAGGCGCACGAGGGCGGCGAGGGATTCCCAGCGTTCGCGGACGGCTCCGGAACCGGCGGGGGGCTGGCTCGTCCAGCCTTCGCCGGAGAGGACCGCGCGCACCTGGGAGGGCAGGTCGACGGCGTCTTCGAGAAGCGTGTCGTTGTTACCGAAGCGGGCGGCGCTGCGCAGGGCGTGGCCGGCTTTGCGTACTTCGGCGCGCTCGAAGAAGCGTTCCGCGCCGCGGAGCTGGTAGGGGATGCCGGCGTCGGCGAGGGCCTGCTCGTAGGTCTCGGACTGGCCGTTGGTGCGGAACAGGATGGCGATCTCTCCGGCGGAGACGCCGTCGTCGATCAGGGCGCGGATACGGCGGGCGGTGCCTTCGGCTTCCGTGGGTTCGTCGGCGTAGTCCGTGTAGGCCGGTTCCGGGCCTCGCTCCAGCTGGGAGACGAGTTCGAGGCGGTGTTCGGCGGCGCGGCCCCGGGCGTGGGAGAGGAGGGTGTTCGCGAGGTGGACGACCTGGGGGGTCGAGCGGTAGTCGCGGACGAGCTTGACGACGGTCGCGCCGGGGTGGCGGGTACGGAAGTTGAGCAGGTGGTCGGGGGTGGCGCCGGTGAAGGAGTAGATGGTCTGGCTGGCGTCGCCGACAACGCAGAGGTTGTCCCGGTCGCCGAGCCAGAGTTCGAGGAGCCGCTGCTGGAGGGGGCTGACGTCCTGGTACTCGTCGACGACGAAGTGCTGGTACTGGGCGCGGACCTGCTCGGCGATGTCGTGGCGGTCCTGGAGGATGCCGACGGTCAGCAGGAGGACGTCTTCGAAGTCGATGACGGCCCGGTCGCGCTTGAGGGTCTCGTAGGTGGCGTAGATCTGGGCGGTCTCGGCGGGGTCCCTGGGGGTGTCGCGGCCGGTCTTGGCGGCTGCGGCGGCGTAGTCCCCTGGGACGGTCTGGGTGACTTTGGACCACTCGATTTCAGCCGTGACGTCGCGCAGCTCGCCACGGTCGAGGCGGATGCGACAGGCGGCGGCCGCGTCGGCGACAAGCTGGATCTTCCGGTCGACGAGCCGGGGGAGGTCGCCGCCGACCGCCTTGGGCCAGAAGAACTGGAGCTGGCGCAGGGCCGCCGAGTGGAAGGTGCGGGCCTGGACTCCGCCGGCGCCGAGGTGGCGGAGGCGGCCGCGCATCTCGCCTGCCGCGCGGTTGGTGAACGTGACGGCGAGGACGCTGGCGGGCTGGAGTATTCCGGCGCGGACTCCGTACGCGATGCGGTGGGTGATGGCGCGGGTCTTGCCCGTGCCCGCTCCGGCGAGGACGCACACCGGTCCGTGCAGGGCGGTGGCCACGGCGCGCTGCTCGGGGTCGAGCCCGTCGAGCACCGCGTCGGCCGTGTCCGGAACCTGCGGGAAGAGGGTGGAGTGCGTTGCTGCTGTCACCCCGCCATGCTGCCAGGTCGGTGGGTGCGGGTGCGTCGCGTTGTCCACAGGGGGCGCGTGCAGTCGTATTAATGCGGTGCGCATCACGTGCGCGGGCTCACGAGAGTGCGGTGCGCGTCACGTACGCAGGCTCGGAGAGTGCGGTGCGCGTCACGTCTCGCGGTGTTCGGCCCGGAACGGGGAATGGTGGCCGGGTCATGTGCGTTCGACCTTTTGCTACTACGCATCCCGAGCCGTAAAGGAGCACGAAGAACATGCCGGGGACTGTGACGATGTACAGCACGACGTGGTGCGGCTACTGCCGTCGGCTGAAGGGCCAGATGGACCGCGAGGGCATCCAGTACACCGAGGTCAACATCGAGCAGGACCCTGACTCGGCGGCGTTCGTCGAGAAGGCGAACGGCGGGAACCAGACGGTTCCGACCGTTCTCTTCCCGGACGGTTCGACGCTGACGAACCCTTCGCTGGCGCAGGTCAAGCAGAAGCTCGCCTGACCGGAGCGGGTGCACCCCGGCCAGAGCCCGAGGGCTCGTGGCCGGGGTTTTGTACGCCGTCGGCTTGTGCGGCGCCGTCTTACGCGGCGTCGCCCGGCTTGGGCAGGGGCTTGCCGTACCAGAGCTCGATGAGACGGGCCGCGATCGAGATTCCGTAGGGAGGGATGACCTCTCCGGACTCGAACGCGGCCCGCAGGTCTTCGCGGGAGAACCAGCGGGCTTCGTGGATCTCCTCGCCGTCGACGTTGATCTCCGACGAGGTGGCGCGGGCCATGAAGCCGAGCATCAGGCTGGACGGGAACGGCCAGGGCTGGCTGGCGACGTACTCGACGTCCTCGCCGACGACGACTCCGGCCTCCTCGAACACCTCGCGGCGCACGGACTGTTCGATGGACTCCCCGGGCTCGACGAAGCCGGCGAGCGTCGAGAAGCGGCCTTCCGGCCAGTGGACCTGGCGGCCGAGGAGCGCGCGGTCCTGGTCGTCCGTGACGAGCATGATCACCGCGGGGTCGGTGCGCGGGTAGTGCTCGGCTCCGCAGGCCTGGCAGCGGCGGACGTGGCCCGCGGCGGCGATGACGGTGCGCTCGCCGCAGCGGGAGCAGAAGCGGTGCAGGCGCTGCCAGTTCTCCAGGGCGACGGCGTGCGTCATGAGGCCGGCGTCCCGGTCGGACAGGAGGAGTCCGGCCTCGCGCAGGCCGGCCGGGCGTGCCGACTGGTCCATGCGGCCGGGGAGGCTGTCCTTCTGGAGGGCGAAGTAGCTGACGCCGTCGTCGTCGGTGCCCAGGAAGTAGCGGTGGGACTGCGTGGGGGGTGCCTCGAAGGCCGGGGTCATGACCAGTTCGGTGGCGCCGTCCGCCGTCTCGTCGATGAGCACCTGTCCGCCGGAGACCACGAAGACGCGGGTGGTGGGGTGGCTCCAGGCTGCGGCGAGCCAGGCCTCGTCGAGGCGGTGGTGTGCGGCGCGGTCGATGCCGCTCGGCGCGGAGAGCGCGAGCGGGCGGTCGGCTGCTTGAGCGGTCCAGGTGGTGGTCACGGGTACTTCCAACTCCCCCTGTGGAACGGGTTTTCCGGCGGGACGGTGCGGCTGGGCGGGTGCGGTGTGCGGCGCGTGGGGTGGCTCATTCAGTGTGCATCGCGCCAGTTCTCCGCGAGGTCGCCCCACAGGTGGGCGGCTGTTTCGACGCCCTTCTTGAGAAGGTCGAGCTCGACCTTCTCGTTCGGGGCGTGCCAGCCGTCGGAGGGGACGGAGATGCCGAGGAAGAGGACGGGTGCGTCGAGCACGTCCTGGAGGTCGGCGGCGGGGCCGGAGCCTCCCTCGCGCGTGAAGCGGATCTTCTGGTCGAACGCGAGGCCCATGGCACGGACCACGGACTGGAGCGCGGGGTGGTCGAGCGGCGTGAGGCAGGGGCGGGTGGCGCCGAGGAAGGTGATGGTGTGGCGGATCCCGGCGGGGAGCTGCCCGGCGACCCACTCGGCGACGGCCTTCTCGATGCGCTCTGGGTCCTGCCCCGCGACCAGCCGGAATGACAGCTTCAGCATCGCGGACGACGGGACGATCGTCTTGCCGCCGGGTCCCTGGTAGCCGCCGCCGATGCCGTTCACCTCGGCGGTGGGGCGGGCCCAGATCCGCTCGAGCGTGGTGTGGCCGGCCTCGCCCTGGGTGGCGTGCGAATGCGCGGTACGCAGCCACTGGGCCTCGTCGAACGGAAGCTCGGCGAAGAGTTCCCGTTCGCGGTCGGTGAGGGGCGTGATGCCGTCGTAGAAGCCGGGGACGGCCACGCGCGCGTGCTCGTCGTGCAGGGCGGCGACGAGGCGGGCGGCGGCCATCGCCGGGTTGGGTACGGCGCCGCCGAAGGAACCGGAGTGGATGTCCTGGTCGGGTCCACGGAGTTCGATCTCGCACTCGGCGAGGCCGCGCATTCCGGTGCAGACGGTGGGGGTGTCCTCGGACCACATGCCGGTGTCGGAGACGATCACGGCGTCGGCGGCGAGGCGGTCCTTGCGCTGCTCGACGAGGGCGCGGAAGTTCGGCGACCCGGACTCCTCCTCGCCCTCGATGAGGAGCTTGAGGTGGACGGCGGGCGTCGTGCGGCCGGTGGCGGCGAGGTGGGCGCGGACGCCGAGGGTGTGGAAGAACACCTGCCCCTTGTCGTCGGCGGCTCCGCGCGCGTGCAGGCGGTTCCCGATGACGACGGGGTCGAACGGGTCGGTGTTCCAGCCGTCCTCGCGGGCCGCGGGCTGCACGTCGTGGTGCCCGTAGACGAGGACGGTGGGGGCGTGCGGGTCGTCCGAGGGCCAGTCGGCGAAGACGGCGGGGGCGCCGGGCGTCTCCCAGATCTCGGTGGTCGGGAAGCCGGTCTCCCGGAGCTTCTCTGCGAGCCAGTCGGCGCTGCGGCGCACGTCGGGTGCGTGGTCGGGCTGGGCCGACACGGACGGGATGCGGAGCCACTCGGCGAGATCCTGGAGGAACGCGTCGTGGTGGGTCTCGATGTACGCACGGACGGCGCTGACGGCGTTGTCCGCGTTGTCGGCTGGCTTGCTCATGTTCCCGACCTTATCCGCCCGCCTGGGCGTGCTTGTCCGGCGGTTCCGGTGCGGTCCGTTCGTCCAGGCCAGGGCCGTGCTCTGCGACAAGGAGACGTTCCAGTTCGGCCCGCCCGGGGAGGTCGCGGGGCGTCACGGTCTCGCCGTCGCGGACGTACACGAACGTGGCACGCACGGACTCGGGCGCAAGCCCGTGCTGCTCGGCCCAGGCCAGCCGGTAGACGGCCAGCTGGAGGGGATCCCCGGTGCGGCCGCGCGCGGTCTTCCAGTCGACGATCTCGTACGTGATGTCGTCGCCGTCGCCTTCTTTGTAGACGGCGTCGATGCGGCCCCGGATGACGCGGCCCGCGAGGGTGATCTGGAACGGCGTCTCCACGCGGTGCGGTGTGCGGTGCGCGTAGGGCGTGCGGTCGAAGGCTTCCTTGAGGGTTTCGAGGTCGCGTTCGTCGGCGATGTCGGCCTCGCTGCCGGGGATCTCCTCGGGGCCGAGCATGGGCAGGCGGAGCTCTTCGAAGCGGGACTGGACCCAGGCGTGGAAGCGGGTGCCGCGGCGGGCGGCGGGCTGGGGCGGGCGGGGCATGGGGCGCGCCAGGTCCTGGGCGAAGCCGTCGGGGTCGGCGGCCAGGTGCAGGAGCTGGGAGGCGGTGAGAGTGGTGGGCAGGGGGACGTCCCGGACGGCCTGACGGGAGCGGAGGAGCTCGCCGGTGAGGGCGTCCAGGTCGCGGTCCCAGGAGGCGATTGTGCGGGTGTCCTCCGGGGTTAGCGGGGGGTGGGCGTCGGGGGCGGAGGCGGGCTGGGGGGCGGCGTGGGCGTCCTGGGTGTGAGCGTCGTCGGCGTGGGCGTGGGCGTGGGCGTCCTGAGGGTGGACGTGGCTGTCGGCGTCCTGAAGCTGGGCGTGGGCGTCGGCGGCCTGAGGGTCGGCGTCCCGGTGGCTCGTCTGGTGCGGGAGCGTAGGCCGTTCCTGGGTCAGCTCGTCCCAGTCCGTCGATGCCTCCAGCTCGTCCCAGTCGTCCCACTCGTCCCCGAACGGCTCCTCCTCGGGCGCGGGCGGCCACTCCGGGTCCTCGTACGTCGCCGGGTGTTCCCCCGCGTCGCCTTCCGCCAGGGTTTCGAGGTGGGCGAGGACCGTCGCCGCCGCCGCGCGCCGCCGCGCCATCGCCTCGTCGTCGAGCGGAAGCGGCCACGCCTGCTCGGCCGACGCCTCCTGGAGCGCGGGATTCTCCTCGCCCTCCTCCGGTTCGTCGGCCCAGACCTCGATCTCTCCGTGTCCGGCGGCGCAGTGGTCGTAGAGCGCCTGGAGGAAGTCGGAGGGGCCACGGGGCTTCTTCTGGGCGGGGCCCCACCAGTGGCCCGAGCCGAGGAGGAGGGTGCGGGGGCGGGTGAACGTGACGTAGCCGAGGCGGAGTTCCTCGGTCCGCTGGTGTTCCTTCATCTCCTCGTGGAAGGCCTTCATAGCCTTGGAGTCCCACGCCTCGATGTCGGGCAGCGTGGCGGCGTCGCCACGCAGTTCGTGCGGCAGGACCTTGCTCTGGGCGGTCCACTTCTCGCGGCCCTGGGCGCTGGGGAACGTACCGGTGACGAGGCCGGGAACCGCTACGACGTCCCACTCCAGGCCCTTGGACTTGTGGGCGGTGAGCACCTTCACGGTGTCCTCGCCGCCGGGCAGCGCGTTGTCGAGGCCCTTCTCGTACTGGGCTGCCGTGCGCAGGAAGCCGAGGAACGCGAGCAGCGTCGCGGAGCTGTCGTTCGCGGCGAAGGAGGCGGCGATGTCGAGGAAGTTGGACAGCGTCTCGCGGCGGCGCGCGGCGAGGGCGTGCGGCGAGGCGGCGAGTTCGACTTCGAGACCGGTGACGGCGAGGACGCGGTGGAGTACGTCCATCAGCGGGTCGGCGAGCGAGCGGCGCAGGTCACGCAGCTCGGTGGCGAGGCGCGCGAACCGTACGCGCGCGTCGGCTGAGAAGGGCAGGCCGTCGTCGCCCGGCTCGTCGAGAGGGGTCTCCAGAAACGTGTCGAGGGCGTCGGCGAGCGATATCACCTCGGAGGGGTCGACCCCCTCGACGGCTTCGGCGAGGCGGCGGTCCGGGTCGTCGTCGCCCCCGCGCGCGTGGGCGACGAGATGGCGGGCGCGGCGGCCGAGGAGGGCGAGGTCGCGGGCGCCGATGCGCCAGCGGGGGCCGGTCAGGAGGCGGACCAGTGAGGCGTTGGCCCCGGGGTCCTGGAGGACTTCGCAGACGGCGACGAGGTCGGCCACCTCGGGGAGGTGGAGCAGGCCGGAGAGGCCGACGACCTCGACAGGGATGTCGCGCGCGACGAGGGCGCCCTGGATCGCGGCGAAGTCCGTCGCCGTGCGGCACAGGACGGCGATCTCGCCGGGGGCGGTCCCGGTGCGGACGAGGTGGGCGATGGAGTCGCCAAGCCAGTCGATCTCCTCGGCGTGGGTGCGCAGGAGGGCGCTGCGGACGACGCCGTCGCGTTCGGCGCCGGGGGCCGGGCGCAGGGCTTCGACGCCTTCGTGGAGCGCGCGCAGCGGCTGGGCGAGGTCGTTGGCGAGGTCGAGGAGGCGGCCGCCGCTACGGCGGTTCTCGCTGAGGGAGAAGCGGGTGGCGGGGCGGCCGTCGGCGTGGGCGAAGTGCTCCGGGAAGTCGTCGAGGTTGGCGACGGAGGCGCCGCGCCAGCCGTAGATCGCCTGGCAGGGGTCGCCGACGGCGGTCACGGCGTGGCCGGTGCCCGCTCCGAAGAGGCCGGCCAGGAGGATGCGCTGGGCGACGGAGGTGTCCTGGTACTCGTCGAGGAGGACGACGCGGAACTCGTCGCGCAGGATGGCGCCGACGTCGGAACGGGTGCGGGCCAGGGTCGCGGAGAGGGCGATCTGGTCGCCGAAGTCGAGGAGGTCGCGGGTGCGCTTGGCCTCGCGGTACCGGGTGACGAGTCCCGTGAGGGCGAGGCGGGCGGCGGCTGCCTCGGGGACCTTGCGCAGGTCGGCGTTGCTGAGCTTCTGGCCTTCGAGGGTGCGCAGGAGATTGGTGTCGTAGGCGCGCAGGGCGTCGGGCTGGACCAGGTGTTCGGCCAGCTCGGCGTCGAGGGTGAGCAGGTCGCTGACGAGGTCGGCGAACGACCTGGTGAGGGCCGGGTAGGGGCCCGGCGCCTCACGCAGGACACGGGCGGCGAGCTGAAAGCGGGTGGCGTCGGCGAGCAGCCGCGCGGTGGGTTCGAGGCCGATGCGCAGGCCGTGATCGGTCAGGAGCCGCCCGGCGAAGGCGTGGTACGTGGAGATCACGGGCTCGCCCGGGGGGTTGTCCGGGTCGATGACGTCAGGGTCGGTGACGCCTGCCTTGATCAGTGCCTTGCGGACGCGCTCGGCGAGCTCGCCGGCGGCCTTGTTGGTGAAGGTCAGGCCGAGTACCTGTTCGGGAGCGACCTGTCCGGTGCCGACGAGCCAGACGACGCGGGCGGCCATCACCGTCGTCTTGCCCGACCCGGCTCCGGCCACGATCACCTGCGGGGCGGGCGGCGCCGTGATGCAGGCCGTCTGCTCCGGGGTGAAAGGGATCCCCAGCAACTCCTTGAGCTGCTCGGGATCGGTGAGTCGCGTGGTCACCTCATCGACACTAACCGGCCCCACTGACAGCCCCGGACCGCTCCCGGACCCATCCCGACGGATCCGGGCGGGCTCCGGCCGGACCAGGCCAGTCCGGTCGGGCGTCGCGGACGGCGAACGTCACCGAGGAGAGGCGTACGTCACGCCCTGAACGTCACCCGGCCTCCGCCACGCCACCCGTCACTCCACGACGTGCTTCCCCTCCGGCCGCGCGCTGCACGAGGCGCGGAACGCGCAGTGCGTGCAGTGCTGTCCCGTAGTCGGCGAGAAGCGTTCGTCGAGCACCTTGCCGGCTGCGGTGGCGAGCAGGTCGCCGACCCATGTGCCCTCGCCGTCCTCTCCCCCGTCACTGAGAGGCTGCTGCGCCTGCGTCTTGGGCAGGGCGTCGCCGCCGTCCTTCTTGGCGGCGCCCTGGCGCAGATGCACGAGTTCGGCGCCGCCTGGCTCAGGGCGTTCGCCGCCGAAGTGTTCGTCGACGGCGCCCTCGCGGACGGCGAGCTGGTAGACGGCGAGCTGCGGGTGGCGGGCCACATCGGCGGCACTGGGAGCGTTCTTGCCGGTCTTGAAGTCGACTACGTAGGCGCGGCCTTCGGTGTCGCGTTCGACGCGGTCCATGGAGCCGCGGATGCGTACTTCGTAGGAGCCCGCTTCGAGGGTGACGTCGAAGGAGTGCTCGCTCGCCACGGGCGTACGGACGCGGCCGGAGTCGACGTGCCACCGCAGGAAGCGTTCGAGCGCCACGCGCGCGTTCTCCTTCTCCTGCGTCGACTTCCAGGGGGCGTCGAAAGCGAGGGCGTCCCACACCGAGTCGAGGCGCTCCATGAGGACGTCGAGATCGGCCGGTGTCCGGCCGGAGGCGACCTCGTCGGCGAGTACGTGGACGACGTTCCCGAAGCCCTGGGCGGCCGTGGCGGGGGCGTCGGCCTTCACCTCGCGGCCGAGGAACCACTGCAGGGAGCAGGTGTTGGCGAGCTGGTCGAGGGCGCTTCCGGAGAGCACGACGGGCTTGTCCCGGTCGCGGAGCGGAATCCGGCTCTCCGTCGGGTCGTCCATGCCCCACCAGCGGTAGGGGTGCGCGGACGGCACCAGAGGGCGTCCGTCGTCGTCGGTGAGGGCGGCGAGGCGCGCGAGGCGGCGGGCAGCTGCGTCGCGCAGTGCCGCGGACTGCCGGGGGTCGACAGTCGTGGAGCGCAGTTCGGCGACGAGCGCGGCGACGGCCAGGGGGCGCCTGGGGCGGCCGGTCACGTCCTGCGGCTCCACGCCGAGTTCGGTGAGGAAGCGGGACGGCTGGTCGCCGTCGTCGGCGGGAGCCTTGACCGCGGTGACGACGAGCCGTTCACGCGCGCGCGTGGCGGCCACGTAGAACAGGCGGCGCTCTTCGGAGAGGAGCGCTCCCGGGGTGAGGGGTTCGGCCAGCCCGTCGCGTCCGATCCGGTCGGCTTCGAGGAGTGAGCCACGGCGCCGCAGATCGGGCCAGAGCCCTTCCTGTACGCCGGCCACGACGACGAGGCGCCATTCGAGGCCCTTGGAGCGGTGGGCGGTCATAAGACGTACGGCGTCGGGGCGTACGGCGCGGCCGGCGAGGGTGTCGGCGGCGATGTCCTGGGCCTCGACCTCTTCGAGGAAGTTCAGGGCGCCACGGCCTCCGGTGCGTTCCTCCGCGCGGGCGGCCGTCGCGAAGAGGGCGCACACGGCGTCGAGGTCGCGGTCGGCGTTGCGTCCGGCGGCGCCTCCCCTGCGGGCGGCGCGTTCCAGGCGCTGGGGCCACGAGGTGCCGTTCCACAGCTGCCAGAGGGCCTCTTCGGCGGTGCCGCCTGCGGTGAGCACATCGCGTGCCGCGCGGAGCAGGGCGCCGAGGCGCTGGGCACCGCGCGCGTGGGCGGGGTCGTGCGCGGCCAGGCGCTCGGGCTGGGCGAGGGCGCGCGCGAGGAGCTCGTCGGAGGGCGGCGGTACGTGGTTCCCGGCGGCGCGCTCCTCCTCACGCAGGGCACGGCCGAGCCGGCGCAGGTCGGCGGCGTCCATACCGGCGAGGGGCGAGGCGAGGAGGTCGAGCGCGGTCTCGGTGTCGAGCCAGACGGGGGGTTCGGAGTCGTCACCGGGTTCGGCGGCGCTGTCCTCCGTGACGCCCGCCTCCGCCCCCACACCGAGCGCCACCGCCCGCAGCGCCGTCAGCAGCGGCGTGACCGCCGGCTCGTGGCGCAGCGGCAGGTCGTCGCCGTCGATGTCGAGAGGGACGCCGGCGGCGGTGAGGGTGCGCCGGATCGCCGGTATGGAACGCGTGCCGGCCCGGACGAGGACGGCCATGTCGCTCCAGGGGACGCCGTCCTCGAGGTGGGCGCGGCGCAGGATGTCCGCGATGTTGTCGAGCTCTGTGCCGGAGGTCGGGTACGTGTAGACCTCGGCCCGGCCGCCGTCCCGCGCGGGGGTGAGGTCACGGTGGGCGCGCACCTTGTCGGCAGGGAGCCGCGTCAGGGGCATCCGCTGGGTGATGCGCCGGGTGGCGTCCAGGAGGCGCGCCCCGGAGCGGCGGGACGTCGTGAGGACCTCTACGGGGGCCGGGTTGCCGTCGGCTCGCGGGAAGTCGTGCGGGAACTGGAGGATCCCGTTCACGTCGGCGCCGCGGAACGTGTAGATCGACTGGTCGGGGTCTCCGAAGGCGAGCAGCGTGCGGCCGTTGCCCGCGAGGGCGTGCAGCAGCCGGACCTGGGCCGGGTCGGTGTCCTGGTACTCGTCGACGAACACGGCGTCGTAGCGCGTGGCGAGCTCGTCGGCGACCGGGGTGCGGTGGGCGAGGAGGACCGCGCGGTGGACGAGTTCGGCGTAGTCGAGGACGCCGTGCAGGTCGAGGACGTCGAGATATTCGGCGAGGAAGGTGGCTGCGGCCTTCCAGTCGGGGCGGCCGATGCGCCGGGCGAAGGCGTCGAGCGCCGCGGGGCCGAGGCCCAGTTCGCGGCTGCGGGCGAGCACGGCGCGGACCTCGTCGGCGAAGCCGCGCGTGGTGAGGCAGGCCCGCAGTTCGTCGGGCCAGCGCACATGGGCGAGCCCGGCCCGCTCCAGGTCCATCTGGCCGGCGAGCAGCTCGCGTACCGCGACGTCCTGTTCGGGACCTGACAGCAGGCGCAGGGGTTCCGCGAAGAGGCTCGCGTCCTGGTGGGCGCGGACGAGGGCGTAGCAGAACGAGTGGAACGTGGTGGCCTGTGGTGCGCGGGCGGCGCCGATGCGCCGGGCCATGCGGTCGCGCAGTTCGACGGCGGCCTTGCGGCTGAAGGTGAGGACCAGGATGCGCTCGGGGGCGGTGCCCTTGGCCACGCGCGCGGCGACCGCCTCGACCAGCGTCGTCGTCTTGCCCGTACCCGGTCCCGCCAGGACGAGAAGCGGGCCCCGTTCATGGTCAACCACGGCGCGCTGCCGTGCGTCCAGACGAGGGGGGTCCACCGGGTCCGGCGGGGTACGCACCAGTCGGTACGCGCCGGGGGTCCCCTGTCGTACCTGGCGGTGCGACAGGTTCCGGGTGGAGGGAGGGGAGCTCACGTGGATCGCTGGTCCTGGTGGGTGTGCGGGGGCAAGTGGGCGGCCGGCGGCCGTCCGGGCGGGGTGGTGGCGGCGGGGTGAGGCAGGTGTGCGCCGTCGACGCTACGCCGTCGAGTGTGGCGGAAGCCGGTCTTCCGTCGGCTCTCCCGGGCCCCGTGGGGCGCGGGTGTGCCGCGATTCACGAACGCGCGCGGTGGCGGCGGAGTGCCGCGTTCACCTTGTTTCCCTCTTACGGGCCACGGGCCCCCCGTTCGGGCGTGCGATGGCGGAAGCTGTCAGGTGTGAGATTCCGCGCGTTGTCCGCCGTCCCATCGCGCGCGCCTCATGTCGAGGCGCGGGAGGTTGCCTCCGGACGCGCGCGAGGCCTGTCGCAAGGGGGTGCCCTCGGTCCGGTAGTGCTCCAGGGCGCGCAGTTCGTGTCCGGGCAGCAGCACACCGTCCGAGCGGACGACCCGCCACCACGGAACGGCTCCTCCGTAGAGGGCCATCACGCGGCCGACCTGGCGCGGTCCGCCGTCGCCCAGCCACTCGGCGACGTCTCCGTAGGTCATGACGCGCCCGGACGGGATCAGTTCCGCGACCTCGAGCACCCGCTCCGCGTACTCCGGCAGCTCACCCGCCGCACCGCTCTCCTCGCTCATCCGGCCATCCTGCCGCACCCCACCGACACTGTGACGGCCCGCTCACGGGACGTGGAGAGGCCCGATGACGACACGCGGAGCCGTGTTTGCGGGATACTTTGCTCCCCCGCATCGCACCCTGATGCCCCCTTGTGTCGGTGGGACGTGCCACCATCGTGCGGGCGGTGACTGGTGATACGAGATCAAGAAGAGACGACGGAGCAGCAGGGCGTGCACCCCGATAAGGCGGAGGGCACGTCCGGGGCTTCGGCGCGCCCGGACACCGGTGAGGCCGACCACACCCCCTCGTCCGAGCACCCCGGCCACCCGGCCGTGGCGGAAACGGGCGGGCGGGAAGCGGCGGCGAAGGACGACAAGAAGGAAGCCGGCCGGACCGAGGTCCCCCTCGTCGACCCCACATCCATCGACGCGGACACGCACGCCGAGCGGGTCGAGGGGGACGAACCCCTCCTCCCCGCGCGCGTGCACCGCCCGTCCGATCTCATGCGGCTCCTGGTCGGCGTACTCGCGATCGTCGTGGTGCTGGCTGTCGCGGCGTTCGCACACGGAACGACGTCCGGTCTGCAGCAGGACATCAGCAAGGGCACGGGGGCCGCGCCCGACCTCCTGATCAAGTTCGCGGGGCTCGCGTCGAGCATCGCGATCCTCCTCGTGCCGGTCGCCTTCGCGATCGAGCGGCTGATCAAACGGGACGGGCTGCGCATCGCCGACGGTGTGCTCGCCGCCGTCCTGGCGCACGGGGTGACGCTCGCGACCGACCTGTGGGTCGCGCAGGGCGCGCCGCAGTCGATCCAGGACGCGCTCACCCGTCCCTCGCCCGGCGACATCCACGCGCTGACCGATCCGGTGCACGGCTATCTCGCGCCCGTCATCGCCTATATGACGGCGGTCGGGATGTCCCGAAGACCACGCTGGCGTGTGGTGCTGTGGGTGGTGCTGCTGCTCGACGCGTTCGCGATGCTCGTCACCGGGTACACGACGCCGTTCGCGATCGTCCTGACGGTCCTGATCGGCTGGACCGTCGCCTACGGAACGCTCTACACGGTCGGTTCGCCGAACGTGCGGCCGACGGGCCAGAACCTGCTGGCGGGCCTGCGGCACGTCGGGTTCCACCCGGTGAGCGCGTCCCGCGAGGAGGCCCACGAGGGCACTACGGAGAACGGCGACAGAGGGCGGCGGTACTTCGTCACCCTGGAGGACGGCCCGCCCCTGGACGTCACGATCGTCGACCGTGAGCAGCAGGCGCAGGGCTTCTTCTACCGCGTGTGGCGCCGTCTGACGCTGCGCGGCATCACCACGGGCCGGAGTCTGCAGTCCCTGCGCCAGGCGCTGGAGCAGGAGGCGCTGCTCGCGTACGCGGCGATCGCGGCGGGCGCCAACGCGCCGAAGCTGATCGCGACTGCCGAGCTCGGCCCCGACGCGGTCATGCTCGTCTACGAGCACACGGGCGGCCGCTCCCTCGACGCGGTGCCCGACGAGGAGATCACCGACGACCTGCTGCGCGACACGTGGCACCAGGTGCAGGCGCTCCAGTCGCGGCGTATCGCCCACCGTCGGCTCACCGGCGACGCCATCGTGGTGGATCGTTCCGGCACGGTGATCCTCACGGATCTGCGCGGCGGCGAGATCGCGTCCGGCGATCTGATCCTGCGGATGGACATCGCGCAGCTCCTGGCCACACTGGGCCTGCGCGTGGGCGCCGAACGGGCGGTGGCGTCCGCCGTGGGCGTGCTCGGCCCCGACGCGATCGCCGACTGTCTGCCGCTGCTCCAGCCCATCGCCCTGAGCCGTACGACGCGCTCGACGCTGCGCAAGCTCGGCAGGGAGCGTGCCCAGCGGGAGCGCGAAGCCGTACTCGAGGCGTCCCACCGGGCGAAGCAGGCCCGGCTCGAAGAGGCCGCCCTGGCGGAGACAACCTCCGCCCGGGCGTCCTCCACGGGCGCGGTGGCCGCACAGCGCACCGAGCGCGGCGAAGTGACAGAGCCCCTTCCGGACAGCACCGGAACCCTTCCGGACAGCGCCGGAACACCGACCTCCGCCGGGAAACCGGCGTCTACGGAGAAGGCCGACAAGAAATCGCCCTCTACGGAGACGCCCGTCGCGAAGACCGGGCGGCAGGCCGGGAAGGCTGAGCGGCAGGCCGAACGGCAGGCGGAGAAGGCCGAGCGGCAGGCCGAGAAGAAGGCCATCGACGAGGCCCTGGAAGAGGCCCGCGAGGAGGATCTGCTCACCCAGATCCGCCACCAGGTGCTCCGCATCCGCCCGCAGGCGCCGGTCGAACCGGCCCGTCTGGAGCGCGTCAAGCCGCGCACCCTGGTGAGTTACATCGCCGGCGCCATCGGCGCGTACTTCCTGCTGACGCAGCTCACCCAGACCGAGTTCGGCACGCTCTTCCGCAACGCGCAGTGGGGCTGGGTGGCCGCGGCCGTCCTGTTCTCGGCGCTGAGCTACTTCGCCGCGGCGATGGCCCTACTCGGGTTCGTCCCGGAGCGCGTGGGGTTCCTGAGGACCGTCGCGGCGCAGGTCGCCGGCTCGTTCGTGAAGATCGTGGCACCGGCCGCCGTCGGCGGCGTCGCGCTCAACACGCGCTTCCTCCAGCGCGCGGGGGTACGCCCCGGGCTCGCGGTGGCCAGTGTCGGCGCGTCCCAGCTCTTCGGTCTGGGCGCCCACATCCTGATGCTGCTGACATTCGGCTATCTGACCGGCACGGAGAAGACGCCGTCCCTGTCGCCGTCCCGGACGGTCATCGCTGGCCTGCTGACGGTCGCGGTGCTCGTGCTCGTGGTGACGTCGATCCCGTTCCTGCGGAAATTCGTCGTCACGCGCGTGAGGTCGCTCTTCGCGGGTGTCGTGCCGCGCATGTTGGACGTGCTCCAGCGGCCGCAGAAGCTGCTCACCGGCATCGGCGGGATGCTGCTGCTGACCGCCTGCTTCGTGATGTGCCTGGACGCGTCGATCCGCGCCTTCGGGGACTCCTCGACGACCCTGAGCGTGGCCAGCGTCGCCGTCGTCTTCCTCGCGGGCAACGCGCTCGGCTCCGCCGCGCCGACGCCGGGCGGTGTCGGGGCCGTCGAAGCGACGCTGACGTTCGGCCTGATCGCCGTAGGACTCCCCAAGGAGGTCGCGGCCCCGGCCGTGCTGCTCTACCGGCTGCTGACCCTGTGGCTGCCGGTCCTGCCGGGCTGGCTCTTCTTCAACCAGCTCTCCCGGAGAGGGGCTCTGTAGGTCACCCGCCTCTCCCGGAGAGGGGCGCTGTAGGTCACTCGCCTCTCCCGGGGAGGGGCTCTCCAGGTCACTCGCCTCTCCCGGGGAGGGGCTCTCCAGGTCACTCGCGCGGCCCTCGCCCCGAGCATCCCTCCAGGTGTAGGCGCAGGATGGATACATGCCGACTCCGCCCCGGCCGCGTGCCGCTGCCCTGGCCGCCGTCGCCGCGCTCGTGATCTCCCCCCTCGCGGCGTGCGGCAACAGCAGCGCACAGCACGTGGACCTGCAGTCCCAGACCCTCGACTGGAAGGACTGCCCCGCGCCCGCCAACTCGGAGGGCGGCGGCCCCGCGCCCTCCCCGCTGCCCGGCGGCACCGCGTGGCAGTGCGCCACCATGAAGGCGCCCCTCGACTGGAACAACCCCAAGGGCGACACGATCGACCTGGCCCTCGTACGCGCCAAGGCCTCCGGCCCAGCGAACCAGCGCATCGGTTCGCTCGTCTTCAACTTCGGCGGCCCCGGCGGCTCCGGAGTCACCACGCTGCCCGCCTTCGGCAGCGAGTACGCCAAGCTGCGCACGCGCTACGACCTGGTGAGTTTCGACCCTCGCGGCGTCGGCCGCAGCGACGGCGTGAAGTGCGAGAACGACCAGCAGCTCGACCAGTTCTTCCAGCAGGACTCCACACCTGACAACACCGCCGAGACGAAGCAGCTCGTCAGCAACCTCACGCAGTTCAACAACGCCTGCGAGAAGAACTCCAAGCCGGTACTCCCCCACGTCGCCACCACGGACGCGGCCCGCGACATGGACCTGATGCGGCAGGTCCTCGGCGACAAGAAGCTGTACTACTTCGGGATCTCGTACGGCACGGAACTGGGCGGCGTGTACGCGCACCTGTTCCCCAAGAACGTGGGGCGCGCGGTCTTCGACGGCGTGGTCGACCCGACGCAGAACTCCGTGGAGGGCGCGCTCGGCCAGACCAAGGGGTTCCAGCTCGCCCTCGACAACTACGCGAAGGACTGCACCTCCAAGCCCGAGCCGTGCCCGGTGGGCAACACCCCCGAAGAGGTCGAGGCGAAGATCGCGAAGCTGCTCAAGGACCTGGACGCCAAGCCGATCCCGGGCGTCTCCCCGCGCCAGCTGACACAGACGGCGGCGACGAACGGCATCGCGCAGTCGCTCTACTCCAAGGACTTCTGGCCGTACCTCACGGAAGGCCTCCAGCAGGCCTACGACGGCGACGGCAAGATCCTGATGCTGCTGTCGGACTCGCTGAACGGCCGTAACGACAACGGGACGTACAGCAACATCCAGGCAGCGAACGTCGCGGTCAACTGCGCCGACGACAAGTCGCGTTCCACGGTGGCGGACGTCCGGGCGATGCTTCCGCAGTTCCGCGCCGCCTCTCCCGTGTTCGGCGACTATCTGGCGTGGGGAATGCTCAGCTGCACGGACTGGGCGGTCCCCGGTGCGGCCTACCACCCCACGGTGAGCGCGCCCGGTTCGGCGCCGATCGTCGTCGTCGGCAACACCGGCGACCCGGCCACGCCGTACGAGGGTGCGCGCAAGATGGTCGACTCGCTCGGCAAGGGTGTGGGCGTGGAGCTCACGTACGAGGGCCAGGGGCACGGCGCGTACGACAGCGGGAACACGTGTGTGCAGAACGCCGTGAACGACTATCTGCTGAACGGGACCGTGCCCAAGGCCGGGACGGTCTGCAAATAGCCCCGGAGTTGGGGGCGCGGGCGCTGAATTCCCTGGTCAGGCGGTTGCGAGGGGCGTTGCCAGAGGCGCTGCCTAGGATGGTCTGACTGTCTTCGGATCTGACAGTTTTCGGATCTGCCTGCCTTCGGATTCTGACCGGGGCAGGCCAGGGGGATCGCCAGGGGGGAGATGCCGGTGTCGCGTCGTATGCGTTCGCTCGCGCTGATGGCCGCGGGATTGCTGATGGCCGGTGCCGTCGCGGGGTGTGGCGGGCCGGGGGACCCGTCCGGGAACGGTGAGCGGAAGGGGCAGGCCCAGCCACCGCCGTCCCGGTCCGCGCAGAACACCGGCACCGATCCGGCGCTGCCCGCCGCGCTCACGTCGCAGCGGCTGCACTGGGGAGCCTGCGAGGCCACCGACGACAGCGCCGCTCCCGGTCCCGAATGGCAGTGCGCGACGCTGAAGGCGCCGCTCGACTACGCGAAGCCTGAAGGGAAGACCATCGGCGTCGCCCTCATCCGCGCCAAATCCACGGGCGGCGGACGTGACGGCTCCCTCCTGTTCAACTTCGGCGGACCGGGCGGCTCCGGAGTCTCGCTGCTGCCCGCCTTCGCACCCCGCTACGCGAAGCTGCGCGAGCGGTACGACCTGGTGAGCTTCGACCCGCGCGGCGTCGGCCGCAGCGAAGGGGTGCGCTGCCGCGACGACAAGGCGATCCAGGCCGCCGAGTCCGTCGACCTGACGCCGGACACCCCGGCCGAGGAGCGCGCGTACTTCCAGGACGCCGCCGACTTCGGCGCGGGCTGCGCACGACAGGCCGGCAAGCTGCTCGGACATCTGTCGACGGACGACACGGCCCGCGACATGGACCTGACGCGTCAGGTCCTCGGCGACGACAGGCTGCACTACCTGGGCGTGTCGTACGGGACCCAACTGGGCGGTGTCTACGCCCACTTGTTCCCCGAGAGGGTGGGCCGGCTGGTCCTGGACGCCGTGGTCGACCCGACGACGGGCACCGTGGGTCACGCACTGGGTCAGACGCGGGGCTTCCAGCGGGCCCTCGACGACTACCTGAAGGCCACCGGCCAGAACCCGGATCGCGGGACGCAGAAGATCGCCGCGCTCCTGAAGCGGCTCGACGCGAAGCCGCTGCCGACGGCGGACGGCCGCAAGCTCACCCAGTCGCTCGCGACGATCGGCATCACCATCACGCTGTACAGCAAGGGCAGTTGGCCCTCGCTGACCAGCGCGCTGGCCGCGGCCGAGAACGGTGACGGCACGGAGCTGCTCGCGCTGGCCGACGCGTACAACGAACGGAATTCCGAGGGGCATTACGGCTCGCAGAGTCACGCACAGCGGGCGATCTCCTGCCTCGACGACAAGGAGCGGCCGACGCCGGCGGAGGCGCGGAAGCGGCTCGGCTCGTTCCGCGCGATCTCGCCCGTCTTCGGGGAGTTCATGGCCTGGGACACGGCGGGCTGGTGCCATGACTGGCCGGTGCCGGGCCAGCACGCGACGCCCGAGGTGAGCGCGCCCGGGGCCGCCCCGATCCTCGTCGTGGGCAACACCGGGGACCCGGCGACCCCGTACGAAGGCGCCCGCCACATGGCCGACGAGCTGGGCAAGGGCGTCGGCGTGGAGCTGACCTGGAAGGGCGAGGGGCACGGCGCCTACGGGAGCGGGTCGGCCTGTGTCGACTCGACGGTGGAGGCGTATCTCCTGGAGGGCCGAATACCGCGCGACGGCAAGGTCTGTACTTCCTGAGAACGGTCTTCCTGAGGACGGCCCGCACCCGGGCGCCGGAAACGGCGAACGGGTCCCGCACCTGAGGTGCGGGACCCGTTCGGAAGAGCTCAGCCGGCCGCGTGGGCCGACGGACGGTCTAGTAGACCGGCTTCTCGGGCTCGATCTGGTTGACCCAGCCGATCACGCCGCCGCCGACGTGCACGGCGTCGGAGAAGCCCGCGGCCTTCAGGACCGCGAGGACTTCCGCACTGCGGACACCCGTCTTGCAGTGCAAGACGATCTTCTTGTCCTGCGGGAGGCTCTCCAGGGCGGTGCCCATGAGGAACTCGTTCTTCGGGATCAGCGTGGCGCCCGGGATCGAGACGATCTCGAACTCGTTCGGCTCGCGGACGTCGATGATCTCGATGTTCTCGCCGTCGTCGATCCACTCCTTGAGCTGCTTGGGAGTGATCGTCGAGCCGGCCGCCGCCTCCTGGGCCTCCTCGGACACGACGCCGCAGAAGGCCTCGTAGTCGATGAGCTCGGTGACGGTCGGGTTCGGGCCGCAGACCGCGCAGTTGGGGTCCTTGCGGACCTTGACCTGGCGGTACTGCATCTCCAGGGCGTCGTAGATCATCAGGCGGCCGACGAGCGGCTCACCGATGCCGGCGAGGAGCTTGATGGCCTCGTTGACCTGGATGGAGCCGATGGACGCGCAGAGCACGCCCAGGACGCCGCCCTCGGCGCAGGAGGGGACCATGCCGGGCGGCGGGGGCTCCGGGTAGAGGCAGCGGTAGCACGGGCCGTGCTCGGACCAGAAGACCGACGCCTGGCCGTCGAACCGGTAGATCGATCCCCACACGTACGGCTTGTTGAGCAGCACGCACGCGTCGTTGACCAGGTAGCGGGTCGCGAAGTTGTCCGTGCCGTCGACGATCAGGTCGTACTGGCTGAAGATGTCCATCACGTTGTCGGCCTCGAGCCGCTCTTCGTGGAGGATCACGTTCACGTACGGGTTGATGCCGAGGACGGAGTCCTTCGCGGACTCGGCCTTGGAGCGGCCGATGTCGGCCTGGCTGTGGATGATCTGGCGCTGGAGGTTCGACTCGTCGACCTCGTCGAACTCGACGATGCCGAGCGTGCCCACGCCGGCCGCGGCCAGGTACATGAGCGCGGGCGAGCCGAGGCCGCCGGCGCCCACGGCGAGCACCTTGGCGTTCTTCAGCCGCTTCTGCCCATCCATCCCGACATCGGGAATGATCAGGTGGCGGGAGTACCTGCGGACCTCGTCTACGGTGAGCTCAGCAGCTGGCTCTACCAGGGGTGGCAGCGACACGGGGGCTCCGTTGATCGTCTATTCGGAACAGTGGTTCTTGCAGTAACACTGCCACGCCCTTCTTCATTCCGAGACACCCGTTCCGACCCGCGAGACGATTTCGTCCCAGTAGCCGGGCATGGCCTCCCAGGGGTCGGCGGCGCCTCCACGGTCCGTGCGGTCGGTGAAGTAGATGGTGCCCGCGCCCTGCCAGCGGGCGATGCGGAGCGCTTCGTCGAGGTGCCCGCGCGGGACGCCGTGCACGAAGTGGCAGAAGCGATCCGGGGGATAGTCGGCGGTCCATTCGGCGACCTGGGCCCAGCGGTAGTCGCTCCACGCCCCGGAGAAGGTCACGAGCTGGTCGGCGGTCTCCGCGTAACCCGGGTAGGGGTGGGTGCCGTGGCCGAGGACGATGTGAGCGTCCTCACGCAGGGCGCGCAGCGTGGTCACGATGCGGCGCACCTCGGGGAGAGCGGCCCGCTCGGTGGGACAGCGGTCCAGCGAGAACCCGTCGACGCGGTACCAGTCGAGGTACCGGTGGGCGTCCGAGACGACCTCCCCGAAGGAGCGGGCTCCGTAGGTGAGGTCGAGGTGGCCGAGGACCCGCACGCCCTGGTTGCGCAGCCTGCCGGAGGCCTCGAGGCAGTGCGGGTCGGGGCGGGCGCCGGGACCGCCCGCGACGTTGAGGACGACCCAGTGCAAGGGGGTCCCGGGGCGGGTGAGTTCGGCCCATTCGACGGGGGCCATCAAGGGGTGGGCGTAGCCGGGGATGCCGAAGCCGAGCCGGGTGTCGGTGCTCGCGGCGCCCAAGAGGGTGGGGGTCAGATACGACATGCCGCCTCCATCCAGATGTCGGCGAGTGATTCCTCGAGGTTGATGCGGGGGCGCCAGCCGAGCCGGTCGCGCGCGGTGCGCACGTCGGCCTGCTGCCAGCTGCCGCAGCCGTCGGGGTACGGGTACGCGGCGGGCGCCGCGTGGTCGGGGTCGGAGCGGGGGTGGCCGAGCACGCTGCGCACGGGGCCGCCGGGTGAGTCGAGTTCGTGCAGGGCGCCGCCGAAGCCGGCGACGCGGGCGAGCACGGAGGCCGCGTCCCGCAGCCGGACGGCACGTCCCGAGCCGATGTTGATGACGCCCTGCGCGGCGGAGAGCGAGGCCGCGTGCACGGCGCGGGCCACGTCGCGTACGTCGATGAAGTCGCGCTGGGCGCCGAGTCCGCCGAGTTTGAGCTCGCCGTCGCCGGACTGCATGGCGCGGCGCATGGCCTCGGCGAGGCGGCCGAGCGGTGAGCCGGCGGGGGTGCCGGGTCCGGCGGGTGAGAAGACGCGCAGGACGACGGCGTCGAGTCCGGAGCCGAGGACGAGTTCGGTCGCGGCGAGCTTGCTCACGCCGTACGGTCCGCCGGGCCTCGGCACGGCGTCCTCGGCGGTGGAGGAGCCGGGCTGCGAGGGCCCGTACTCGGCGCCGCAGCCGATCTGGACGAGCCGCGCTCCGCAGCCGCTGCGCCGCAGTGCCTCGCAGACGGTGGCGACGGCGACGGTGTTGTGGCGGGTGAGGTCGCGGGCGCCGCCTCGGGTGGCTCCGGCGCAGTTGATGACGACTCCGGGGTGGACCGCGTCGAGGAAGCGGGTGAGCGCGCCGGGACTGCCGGTGGCGAGGTCGAACCGTACGTCGGCGTCGTCGCCGCGGCCGAGCGCGGTGAGCTGGACGGCCGGGTCGGCGAGGAGGCGGTCGGCGACGAAGCGGCCGAGGTATCCGTTGGCTCCGATCAGCAGCACCCTCATCGAACGCCTCCCTGGGTGAGCGTTCCGAGTTCTCCGGGAAGTCCCGGGCGCCCGGGGTGTCCGGATGGTCCGGGGCCTCCGGGGGGAGGGGTGGTCATCTCGCGTTCTCCTTCGGGGTGTTGCCGTGGGTCTTGGACGAGCCCGCGGTGTCGGCCCCGCGGGAGGTGGGCGGCCGGTCCGGCCGCTTCGTGTGGTCGTCGGGCTTCGTGCGCGGTCACTGCGTGGCGTCCGTGGGCGCGTGGGCGGAGGCCCTGGTGAGGTTGCGGGCCGCGTGGACGAGCAGGGCGAGCGCGGCGACACCGCAGGTGAGGCCGGGTACGGCGCCGGGCCCCCAGGCCTGGACGGCGGTCTCGACGGGTACGGCGAGGAAGCCGCAGCCGGGGAGGCGGCCGGCGAACACGGTGGCCAGGGCGAGGACTTCGGCCGCAGCGGCGGCTCCGAGGACGACGGCGGGCGCGTGCGTGCGGCCGTGCGCCGTGAGGAGGCGGGCGAGCAGCAGGAGCGCGCCGAGCGTCCCGGCTCCCGCGTACGCGGCGCTCTGGCCGAGTACCGCGCCCGCCACCGCGATGAGGGTGCACAGCGCGCCCACGAACAGTACGAAGACGGCGAGCAGCAGGGGGCGGACGGAGGCGGCGAACTCTTCGAGGCCCCGGCTGGAGGCGAGCCTGCGCCGGGCCGCCGCGCTGAAGAGGCGTGCGCACCAGGCGGCGGGGGCGACGGCGAACGCGAGGGCGAGGAAGGGTGCCGTGGCGGGCGCCCAGGCTCCGTCGGGTCCTCCGGCGATGGCCGCGTTCAGGAGTCCGTCGCCGAGGAGCGCGTAGGCGAGGAGCCAGCAGGTCCAGACGCGGGTGGCGGGTGCGGTGCGGGCGGTGGCGTGCAGCGGGCCCCGGCTCAGGGCGACGCGGAGCGCGACGGAGACGGCGAGTGCGCCGCCGGCCCCGATCGCGAGCCACAGCTTTCCGTCGGTGAAGCGCAGGCCCACGAGGGTGAGCGCGCACACGATGCCAGGCAGCAGCGCGAGGGCGGCCCAGACGGGACGCCGGCCGCTGGGCTCGTCGGTGGCCGCGCGTGACGCTTCCGGTTCGGCTTCCGTGTCACGGGGCACGCGCGCGTACATCTCCTCGGCGAGCGAGAAGACGTCACGGTGCCGGAAGCGGGCGGCGGTCCGGTCGGTGACGCCGTGCGCCTCAAGGCCGGCGGCGATCTCCAGGGCGTCGATGGCCCGCTCGCACAGGTCCCGGTGTCGGTGCATCAGGGCTTTGACGGGGTCGACGCCGGTACGGCGACGGGTTCCGGCGGAGGCGTCTTCGGGCGTTTTGGCGGGGCCCGTGGCGGCGCCGGGCGGGCCGGGGTTGCCGGGCCGGGTGGGCTCGTCGGGCCGAGTGAGTTCGACGGGCCGGCCGGCCTGGTCGGTCTCGCTTTGGCCGTCGTCGTCGCCGTCCCGGTCAGTGAGATGAGTGACCGGAATGTGGGCGGACGCGTCGGGCCGCGCGGCGCCGGTGGACGCTGAGGCGGCGCGCCAGGCCGCTAGTTCGTCCAGCAGCGCCTCGTCCAGGGCCTCGTCGACCGCATCTGGGGCGAACCCGTCAGCGGCGGAATCCCCTCCCGGCTCCCCTACGGGCTCCGGCTTCAACTCCCCCGGCGGATCCAACGGTCCCGGTTCCGAAGCCCCCAGCGCCCGCTGAGACCCCGCGCCCCACGCGTCCGCCCCACCCGGCACCCTCGGCGCATCAAACCCGAACCCCGAACCGAGCCCCGAGCCAAGCTCGGAGTCCAGCCCCGAGCCAAGCCCCGAACCAAACCCGGAGTCCAACCCCGAACCGAGCCCCGAACCGAACCCGGAGTCCAACCCCGAACCCAACCCGGAGCCCGCCCCCGAGCCAAACCCGGAGCCCAACTCCGAACCGCCCCCCGACCTGAACCCGGAACCGAACCCCGAGCCGAACTCAAGCCCAAGATCCGCCCCCTCGGCGACGTCGAGGCCGAGCCCCGCGCCCCCACCGTCCAACTCCTGACTGTTCACGCGTCCCCTTCCCCACCGGGAATGACCCCGGCCATCTGCTCCCTCTCACTGGAATCCCGCTCCCCCTGCTCACCGGCCGGCCGCTCCCCAGCAACCGCACCAGCACGTGCTCCAACCGCCGCCGCCCCGTCGGCCCAGCTCGGCACCCCTACGGAGGAACCCCGATGCCCGGCCGGCCACGTGGCGAAGCCACCGCCCAAACCCGCACCGCCACGCGCACCACCACCCACACCGCCGACCCCACCCCCGTCTCCGTCCGCCGACGACTCCCCCGCGGACGCCGTCCAGCGCCCCGGCACATGCGCCTCCGCCGGATTGGCGAAGGGCAGCGGCTCCCCCGACTCGTCCACGGCCTCGCGGCGGACGGGGCAGTGCGAAATGATCTCCAGGTAAATGCCGTGAAATGCCGTGATGTTCTGCTCGACGGTGAACAGTTCGAGCGCCCGCGCCCGTGCGGCGGCACCGAGGCGTTCACGGCGCTGCGGGTCACGCAGCAGCGCCACGCACGCGTCGGCGAGCGCCCGCGGATTGCGCGGCGGCACCACAAGCCCCGTACCGCCGATGACCTCGACGACCGCGCCCGCGTCCGTGGAGACCGTGGCTCGACCGCAGAACATCGCCTCGACGAGGCTGATGGGGAACCCTTCGACGACGCTCGACAGGACGACGACGCTCCCGGAGCCGTACGCGGCCGCGAGGTCGGGTGCCTCGGGACCACCGATCTCCTCGAAGGAGACGGGGTTGTCGCCCATGGAGTGGGCGCCGTCCGCCTCGTCGGGGAAGAGCTGGGCGGCCAGCGCCTTGCACTGGGCGAGGTAAGCCGCCGCCTCGGGCCCTTCGGCGGGTGCCCCGACGAGGCGCAGCCGGGACTTGGGCTCCTCCTTGCGGATCTCCGCGAACGCGTGCAGCAGGGAGATGAGGTCCTTGGCGGGTTCGATGCGGCCGACCCAGACGAGGGCGCCGGGCTCCCCCGGCTCCTCGCGCTCGCCGATCTCGGCGAAGCGGGAGGCCTCCATGCCGGGGTGGACGGTGCGCAGCTTCGCGCGGTCGGCGCCGCATCGCTCCTGCCAGCGTCGCGCGTGCGTGTTTCCGGGGGTGATGACGGCGGCCTGCCGGTACGTCTCGGCGGCGAGCCGGCCGTGGAAGGCGGCGAGCATCGCCCTTACGGGGGCGCTCAGTTCGGCGTCGCCGGCCGCGATGTAGTGGGCCCGCAGCTGTACGCCGTACTCCGTGACCAGGAGGGGGACGTCGGAGAAGTGGTGGGCGACGAGTCCGGGCAGGGCGGCGGGGCCGCCGGACGTGGCGTGGCACAAATCGACCGAGGCGAGGCCGTCGTCGCCGTACCAGTCGAGGGAGAGCGGGCGCAGGATGCGCTCGATGTGGCCGGCGACGGCGAGGAGGTCGGGGACACGGGCGGCGCGGGCCGCGCGCAGGGCGCCGGGGGCGCGGCAGGCGCGCTCCAGCGTGCGCACGGCGGATTCGGAGCGCAGGGCGCCGACGAGTCCGCCTTCGTCGCGGGCGAGTTCGGCGAGGGCGTAGAGGGCGTTGCCGAAACGGTCCGCCTCGGCGCCTGCGGACGCGGCGGGAAGGGATCCGGAGCCGGTGGCGTCCGGGAGGGCACCCGTGCAGACGGCGGCCGCCAGCTCCCCGTACGCGTCGGCGAAGCGTCGCCTGGCCCGGCGGCCGTAGCCGATGCCGTCGTCCTCGGCGGTCCACAGCGGGGCGGTGCGCACCTGGCTGACCTGCGGCGGGAGTTCGATCCAGCCGTGTTCTTCCTGCTCAGGGCTGCGGCTGAGCGCGTAGAGGTCGAACTCGTGCTGCTCAAGCCCGCGCACGAGCCGGTCGCACCAGAGTCTGGCCTCACCGCTCACATACGGATAGCCACCCTCCGTAAGCAGTCCGATGCGCACGAGTACACCCCCGATCTCCCGCATGAGGAGCCGCCGTCTTCCCGGTGGCTCAGCGGGACGAACGTATGCGGACATGCCGGTGGCGTGATGGACGGTTGTCCATCACGCCACCAAAAGGGGTGAACGGCCGTAACTTTCCCGCACGGGTAGCGTTCTGTCGCGCTATGCGCCCATGCGATTACGGTGAGTCAAGCAGAGGCCAGCCCTGGAGCCGTGCGCCTCAACTCTCGGGAAACGCCCAGGCGTTGGGCTTGCAGGTGATTCCGTCCAGGGTCAGGAACTTGGTCTGCTGCTGCATGACGGGCGCCAGCTCGCCGCTCTTCGTACAGGTCACGTGGTTGTACCCGAGCCGGTGCCCGACCTCGTGATTGATGAGCATCTGCCGGTACAGATGCATCTTGTCGTCCCCGTACGTCGTCGATCCCTGCGCCCAGCGGTAGGCGTTGATCATGACGCGCTCCGTGGAAGCCGAGTCGCAGGAGACGTTGTCCTCGGTCGTGTCGAGCCCGGACTTGGCGCACCAGACGCCGGTGGTGCCGGGGCTGGCGAGCGTTATCACGAAGTCGGGCTCGCCCGAGGAGATCCGCTCGAAGGTCCGGGCGCCGTCGTGGGCCCAACTCCGGTCGTCGTTCAGGGTCTTCTGGACGGCCTGCGCGAAGAGTTCGCCGTCGAGACCGAGCCCGTTCTCGATGTCGACCCGGTAGCGGAACTTCCGCCCACCGCCCGGCGCCTTGTCGAATCCGGGCACCGCGGTGAACTCCCCTGACGCCTTGAGCGCGGGGGACAGCGGATACGCCTCGGCCATCTTCTGGTCGTACGTCAGCGGGGTGACGGCGCGGTCGTCGGACCGGGACGCGGACCCGGTCGTCGGGCGCCCGCCGGCGTCGGCGGCGGCCCGCGCGCGGGCGTCGGTCGCGGTTCCGCGGCCCTGGACAACGTGGCCCGCGACGACGACGGCGAGCACGGTGACTACGGCGGCCGCGGCGATCCCGGCGTAGGTACGCCCCTTGCGCCGCTTGCCGCCGGCCTCGGACTCGGTGGGTTCGGTGGGTTCGGCGGTCTCGGGAGCGTCGGCGTCCCAGTCGGTGACGTCGGCGTACACGTCGACGGTCGGACCGGCCGGGGCGAACGCGTCCACGTAGTCCTGCCGCGGTGCCGGTATCCCCGGCGCGGGCGCGAACCCGACACCCGTACGGGTCTCCCCGCGGGCACCCTCGAACTCCTCGGACTCCTCGGGGTGCCCACCGCGCACCTGCGGAACGCCATGGGCGGGCGTGCCCTGAGGGAAGCCGTGCGGCGGGGTCGCCTCCGGCGAGCGGTGGAGCGCGGTCGCGAGGGGGACACCACGGGGCGGGGTCGCCTGCGGGACACCACGGGCGGGCGTCGCCTGCGGGACGCCTCGCCGCGGGGTACCCCTAGGGGCTCCCTGAGGCGGAGTGGCCCGGGGGGCGCCTTGCGGCGGGGTCATGCCAGGGGTGCCATGAGGCGGTGTGCCATGGGGCGACCCCTGAAGCGGAGTCGCCCGGGGCGCACCCTGAGGCGGAGTCACGGGAGGAGTGCCCTGCGGCGGCGTGCCCTGAGGTGCCCCCTGGGGAAGCTTGGCCCGGGGCCCACCCTGAGGCGCAGCCGCACGAGGCGTACCCCCCGACCGAGTCACCCGCGGAAAACCATGCGCCGGAGTCGCCTGCGAGACGCCTCCCGGCGGACCCGCCACCGACGGACCGGCCGTCGGCGGCACAGCCGGAGCGTGCCCGGCCATGGGCGAAGCGTGACCGGCCATGGGCGAAGCGTGACCGGCTTCAGCCGCAGCGTGCCCGACTGCAACCGGCCCAAGGCCGCCCGTCGCCGACGGACGCCCCGCCACCCGCGAACCAGAAACGGAAGCCTCGTCAGCAGCGACCCGTCGCCGCCGTCCGCGACCCGGCGCACCGGACGCCTCGCCGCTCTCCTCGTCACTCGCCGTTGCCGTCGCCGTATCCGGCGACGCGTCCGGCCCCCGGCGGCTATGCCGTCCCACTCGCCGCCTCAGCTCCCCGCCCACTCGTCCCGTCGGCGTCCCCGGCCGAAGCCGACACGTCCCGCACGTCCTGTACGTCTCCCGCGCCCGCCGCGCCTTCCGCTGCCTCCGCCGCCGCGCTCTCCGCGTCCGCGAGAAGCTCACGCATCGCCGTGGCCACCGTCTCCGGGTACTCCATCATCGCCACGTGTCCCGCGTCCGGCAGGGTCAGGAGCCGTGACGAACGGAACGCCCGCGCGGCCCGCGCCGCCATCCGGTAGGACACGAGCTGGTCGCGTCCACCGTAGACGAGGAGCGTGGGCGCGAGGACACGTTCGGCCTGACGCCAGAGTCCGTGCTGGCCACCGAGGGTGTAGGCGTTGACGACACCGCGCGCCGAACGGGCCATCGCGTCCCAGAAATAAGGGAGTTGGACTCTCCGCTCCATCTCCTCGACGGCGGCGCGGAACCCCTCGGGGCTGACCTTGTTCGGGTCCCCGTAACAGAGCGCCATGACGCCGCGCACACGCTGCTCGGGGGTCCACTCCTTGGTGAGGCGAGTGAAGAGCGAGGCGATGCCGGGTACGGCGAGGAGCGCGGTCGGCACCGCCGTGCGCTGCACCCGGATCTCGGGCAGCGCGGGCGAGACGAGCGTGAGGGTGCGGACGAGGTCGGGCCGTACGGCGGCGACGCGGGTGGCGATCGCTCCGCCGAGCGAGTTGCCGATGAGGTGGACGGGGCCGCGGCCGGCCGCGTCGAGATAGCGGATGACGGCGCGGGCGTGCCCGGTCACCGAGTAGTTCCCGTCGTCCGGGGGCGGCGAGTCACCGAACCCCGGGAGGTCGATCGCCTCGCCGTCGACGACGTCCTCGAGGAGCGGCATCAGGGCGGACCAGTTCTGCGAGGAGCCGCCGAGGCCGTGCACGTAGAGCGCGGGGGGCAGTCCTTCTCGGGTGCCGGGCCGGGAACGGACGGTCAGCGTGAGCCCCGGCAGGCTCACCGACCCGAGCCGCTCGCCCTCCGCGACCCTGACGGAACCCGGCTCGGGCGCCACGGTCGCGCTGACGGCGGGGACACGCGGCGACTCGGTCGAAGACATGCGGATATGTTACGAGACGATCACGCACACGATCGTGTGTTCGCCATCACAAGCCGCACCGCGCGCCGCGTCGGATCACACCCCACGCCACCGCAGATCAGCTCGCAAGCCGTCACAGATAAGAACTCACCCGGTCACAGACCGCATCGCGCCCCTTTCGGGTGTCTCCTACGCTCGGATCAGGGCACCCGCCCACATGAGGACGCTCCAGGACGCATGAGGAAGGGAGCCGTCATGACGGTCGACCCATCCGACCCCGACACGTTCGAGGCGGAGAAGGATGACGCGGAGTTCAGTGTCGAGGCTCCCGAGGCGGACGCGGCCGAGCAGCTGACGGAGCTCGCCCCGCACCGCGACGACCCGCCCAGGGACGCGAACCCGGACACCGCGAACGAGGCGGACCGGGTCGAACAGGCCCGTGTCGTCGCCCTGGACGAGGACGACTATCGGTGACCTGCCCGTATTTGCCCGTATGCGGACGGTTTCCCTAGCTGTCCGGTCCGTGAAATTGTGCCTCCGCACCGCGCACACCACTGTTACCGAAAAGTACGATGGCGACGCGGCGCACACCGCACAACGGACGATTTTGGGAGGCGGCGTGACAGCCATCGAGCAGACAGAGGCAGCGCGCCCTCGGGGCACGCGCCTGCCGCGCCGTGCCAGACGCAATCAGCTCCTGGGCGCGGCGCAGGAGGTTTTTGTCGCGCAGGGCTACCACGCGGCGGCCATGGACGACATCGCGGAGCGCGCGGGCGTCAGCAAGCCGGTGCTCTACCAGCACTTCCCCGGCAAGCTCGACCTGTACCTGGCCCTGCTCGACCAGCACTGCGAGGCCCTGCTCCTGGCCGTGCGCGGGGCACTGGCCTCGACCTCCGACAACAAGCTGCGCGTCGCGGCCACGATGGACGCGTACTTCGCCTACGTGGAGGACGAGGGCGGCGCGTTCCGCCTGGTCTTCGAGTCGGACCTGACGAACGAGCCCGCGGTGCGCGAGCGCGTCGACCGCGTGAGCCTGCAGTGCGCGGAGGCGATCTCCGACGTGATCGCCGAGGACACCGGCCTCTCCAAGGAGGAGTCGATGCTGCTCGCCGTCGCGCTGGGCGGCGTATCGCAGGTCGTGGCGCGGTACTGGCTCTCCAGCGAGTCGACGATCCCGCGCGACGGAGCCGTACAGCTCCTGACGTCGCTGGCGTGGCGCGGCATCGCGGGCTTCCCGCTGCACGGCACCGAACAGCCCTGACGGCGGCCGCCGCTGCCGCCGTCCGCGCCGTGTTCGCTCCTGGCGTGCAGCGTGGACGCCGGGTACGTCCCCTCACCGGGCTAATGTGTGCTGGGTACGGCGCGGTCGTCCGCGCACATCACGGATCGTCGGAGGGACAAGGCCGTGGAGGTCAAGATCGGCGTGCAGCACACGCCTCGCGAGATCGTGCTGGAGAGCGGCCAGACCGCCGAGGAAGTCGAGAGCGCGGTGTCCGAGGCACTGTCCGGCAAGTCGCAGCTGCTGTCTCTCGTGGACGAACACGGCCGCAAGGTCCTGATTCCGGCCGAGCGCCTGGCGTACGTGGAGATCGGTGAGCCCGCGACGCGCAAGGTGGGCTTCGGCCCGCTGTAAAGCCTCGCTCCAAGGGGCGCGTGCAAGGTCTCGCCCCTTGGGGCCGCACAAAGAAGTCTCGCTCGAAGGGCCCGGTGGCATCAGCCGCCGGGCCCTTTCGCGTCGTCGCTCTCTTTATGCCACCCATACGGGGAGGGTTGTATTCCGCGGCCCGGGGGTAGACCGGCTAGGACCGATTTGCGCCACGGCCACGCGGGAGGGACCCCACCCAATGCTTCTGGAAGCGCTCGGCTCCGCCCTGTTCGGCCTCGCCCTCGGCATGGCCTCTGCCCGCACCCTGCCGCACCGGCTCCCGTCCCGGGCGCTCGTGCTGGCCACGGGCATCGCGGGCGCGCTCTTCGGGGCGTTCGTGACCCACAGCGCGCTGGGTTCCGGCCACTTTGTGGCCACCCTCACCGGAGCGGTCGTCATGAGTGTGGCGCTTCTGTCGCTGCTGATCCGCCCCTCAGCACAGGTCCGCCGGTCGGCAGCGGTCTGAAGGACCGTGACCGACCGGCGGTGAGAACCCGTAGGAACCGGTAGAACTGACCGCTCGTCAGGCGGCGAGCCCCAGCGCGGCCATCCGCTTCGTGTGCGCCTCGGTGATCCGGGAGAACATCCGCCCGACCTCCGCGAGGTCGAACCCGTCGGCCACGCCGCCCACGAGCATCGTCGACAGGGCGTCCCGGTCGGCGACGACCCGCTGCGACTGCGACAGGGCCTCGCCCATCAGACGCCGGGCCCACAGCGCGAGCCGTCCGCCCACGCGCGGCTCCGCCTCGATCGCGGCGCGCACCTTCTCCACGGCGAAGCTGGCGTGCCCCGTGTCGTCGAGCACCGCGAGCACGAGGGAGCGGGTGTCCGAGTCGAGGCGGGCGGCGACCTCACGGTAGAAGTCACTGGCGATCGAGTCGCCGACGTAGGCCTTGACCAGGCCCTCCAGCCAGTCCGACGGCGCGGTCTGGCGGTGGAAGCCGTCGAGCGCGGCGACGAACGGCTCCATCGCCTCGGTCGGCTCGACGCCGATCGCCGAGAGCCGGTCGCGCAGCTGCTCGAAGTGGTGGAACTCGGCGGAAGCCATCTTCGCGAGCTCGGCCTTGTCGGCGAGCGTCGGCGCCAGCTTCGCGTCCTCCGCGAGCCGCTCGAACGCGGCCAGCTCTCCGTAGGCGAGTGCGCCGAGCAGGTCCACGACCGCTGCACGGTAGTGGGGGTCGACGGATGCCTTCGCCCAGTCCTGGGCGGCGATTCCGGTGGGTTCGTCGGCTGCGGCGGCAGTGTCGGGCGTCTCCATAGGACCGCACAATAGCCCGCCGCCCCACCCCCTGAAGTTCCTGGTCAACGAGTGTGACAACGACTACGTGACGAATTCGGCCATCGCATATGCGCGATTCCGGGGTATGGTGGTAAAGAGCCCGCCGGGTACGGACTGTACTTTCGCGTATCTGTTTCTACGTCTTGTACGTCTGTACGTTCTCGACGGGCCTATGAATGAGGATGCCCGGTCGGTGGCCCGATCGGCTCCGACCCGACAGCCCTCCGGGCGGTGCGTCACACGGCGTACGGCACGAGGAGGGACCCTCAGCGGCACGAGCGCTCGAGCGTCGGCAGTGGTCCCGCGTCATCCGGCCCGCCGCCTCTGGCTGGCGACCGGCGATCCATCGGCACGGTCACGACCCCCGCGTTCGCCTCGCACCGCGTCTCACAGAAGAGGCAACACCCTGACTACGCAGCAGATTTCCACGTTCCGTGACCTCGGCATCCTGCCCGAGACCGCCGAAGCCCTCGAGGCCGTCGGCATCGTCAACCCCTTCCCCATCCAGGAGATGACGCTCCCCGTAGCGCTCTCCGGCACCGACGTCATCGGCCAGGCCAAGACCGGCACCGGCAAGACGCTCGGATTCGGGCTTCCGCTCCTCGAGCGCGTCACCGTCCCCGCGGACGTCGAGGCGGGCCGGGCCAAGCCCGACGACCTGACCGACGCCCCGCAGGCGCTCGTCGTCGTCCCCACCCGTGAGCTGTGCCAGCAGGTCACGAACGACCTGCTCACCGCCGGCAAGGTGCGCAATGTGCGCGTCCTCGCCATATACGGCGGCCGTGCGTACGAGCCGCAGGTCGAGGCCCTCAAGAAGGGCATCGACGTCGTCGTCGGCACCCCGGGCCGCCTGCTCGACCTCGCGGGCCAGAAGAAGCTCAACCTGAAGCACGTGAAGTCCCTCGTCCTCGACGAGGCCGACGAGATGCTCGACCTGGGCTTCCTGCCCGACGTCGAGAAGATCATCAACATGCTTCCGGCCAAGCGCCAGACCATGCTGTTCTCCGCGACGATGCCGGGCGCCGTCATCGGCCTCGCCCGTCGCTACATGTCGCAGCCGACGCACATCCGCGCCACGTCCCCCGACGGCGAGGGCGCCACGGTCGCGAACATCTCGCAGCACGTCTACCGCGCGCACAACATGGACAAGCCGGAGATGGTCTCGCGCATCCTGCAGGCCGACGGCCGCGGGCTCGCGATGATCTTCTGCCGTACGAAGCGCACCGCCGCCGACATCGCCGACCAGCTCCAGAAGCGCGGTTTCGCCTCCGGCGCGGTCCACGGTGACCTCGGCCAGGGCGCGCGCGAGCAGGCCCTGCGGGCGTTCCGCAACGGCAAGGTGGACGTGCTCGTCTGCACCGACGTCGCCGCGCGCGGTATCGACGTCGAGGGCGTCACGCACGTCATCAACTACCAGTCCCCCGAGGACGAGAAGACGTACCTGCACCGCATCGGCCGCACCGGCCGCGCGGGCGCCTCGGGTACGGCGATCACGCTGGTCGACTGGGACGACATCCCGCGCTGGCAGCTGATCAACAAGGCGCTCGACCTGAAGTTCCCGGACCCGGTCGAGACGTACTCGTCGTCGCCGCACCTCTACGAGGAGCTGAGCATCCCGGTCGGCACGAAGGGCGTGCTCCCGCGCTCCGAGCGCACCCGGGCCGGCCTTGCCGCCGAAGAGGTCGAGGACCTCGGCGAGACCGGTGGGCGTGGCGGACGCGGCGGCCGTGCCGGCCGTTCGGCCGCTCCGGCTCCGGCTCCGATCCAGGAGCGCGAGCCGCGTGCGGCCCGTACGACGCCGCGTCGCCGCCGCCGTATCCGTAACGGCGAGCCGGTGGCCGCGCCGACGGCGAACGAGCCGAAGACGGTGCCCGCACCGGCCGCCGAGGCCGCGGACTCCGCGGTGGTGGAGCCGCGTACGCCGCGTCGCCGTCGCCGTACCCGTGGGGGCGCCGCGCCGGAGGCCGTCGTCGAGACCGCCGCCGTCGTGACGGCCGAGGCGGTCGCCGACACGGTCGAGGCCGCCGAGCCCGTCGTGGAGACCAAGCCGAAGCGCACGCGTAAGGCCGCCGCTCCCAAGGCCGCCGCCGTCGAGGAGGTCGCCGAGACCGCCGAGGCGACGGTGCCGAGGCCGCGCCGCCGGACCCGTAAGGCCGCGGAGAAGGTCGTCGAGACCGCTGCGGTGGTCGAGACCGTCGAGGCCGCTGCGGTCGCCGAGGTCGTGGAGACCAAGCCGAAGCGGACCCGCAAGGCCGCGCCCAAGGCTGAGGCCGTGGTCGACACGGTCGAGGCGACCGAGGTCGTCGCGGAGGCCAAGCCGAAGCGCACGCGTAAGGCTGCCGCTCCCAAGGTGACCGCTGAGGTCGTCGCCGAGGAGGCCGAGGTCAAGCCGAAGCGCACCCGCACCCGCAAGGTCGCGGAGAAGGCCGTCGAGACCGCCGAGGTCACGGAGGCCGAGGCGAAGCCGAAGCGCACGCGCAAGGCCGCCGCTCCCAAGGCCGCCGCCGAGACCGCGGACGCCGAGGTCAAGCCGAAGCGCACCCGTAAGGCCGCCGCCCCCAAGGTGACCGCCGACGCCGCTGAGGCCAAGCCGAAGCGGACCCGCACCCGCAAGGTCGCGGAGCCGACGGAGAGCTGAGCAGGACCGGTGAACGGCCCGGCCCCCGCGAGAGCGGGGGCCGGGCCGTTTCCGTGCGTGGACGCCGCCGGAATGACCCGCGCCGGCACTGCCGTTAGCCTCGTCGCATGAGCCGGCCTCCCTCGTTCGTCCCGCCTCCCGGCGCCGTCGCGCACGTCCTGAGCACCGCGCGGGGTGACTTCGCCGCCATCAGTGCCGGTCCGCAGGGCGCCGAGCACACCGGCACCGCGCTCCTGCTGCCCGGCTTCACCGGCAGCAAGGAGGACTTCATCGCCCTGCACGAGCCACTCGCCGCCGCCGGATACCGGACGGTGGCCGTGGACGGCCGTGGCCAGTACGAGTCGAAGGGGCCGCTCGACGACGAACTCCCTTACGCACAGCGGGAGTTGGCGCGGGACGTGCTGGCGCAGGCAGCCGCCGTGGACGACGGTACGCCGCTGCATCTGGTGGGGCACTCGCTCGGCGGGCAGATCGCGCGGGCCGCCGTTCTGATCGACGCGACGCCGTTCGCCTCGCTCACCCTGATGTCGTCCGGCCCCGCGCAGATCTCGCCGTCGCAGCAGGAGCGCGTCAAGCTGCTGCGGGACGCTCTCGCCGTGCTCGACATGGCGCAGGTGTGGGAGGCGATGCGGGCACTGGACGCACCCGAAGACACCGACATCCCGGGCCCGGACGACTCCGACGCCCTGCGGCACCGCTGGCTGCTCAACAGCCCGGCCCAGCTCATCGCGACCGGCCGCCAGCTGTGCACGGAACCCGACCTCGTCGACGAACTGACGGCGGTCCGGCTGCCCAAGCACGTGCTGTCGGGCGAGCGGGACGACACCTGGCCGGTGCAGCTCCTGGACTCCATGTCCGTACGCCTCGCGGCCCGCAGGACCGTCATCACCGGCGCCGAACACTCCCCCAACACGGACCGCCCCAAGGAGACGGCGGCGGCCCTGGCCGGGTTCTGGGACCTGCACCCACCAGTGATCTAGGGGCCGCTAGTACTGCGACTGGAGATGGCTCCAGAAGCCGTCCCGCAGGGCTCGCCGCAGATCGGACTGGCCGCGCAGCGAGTACTGGAGCAGCCCCTCCGCCTCGACGAGGAGGTCCTGGTCGACCGGCCCCGGGAGATACGGGTGTCCCGGGAGCAGCCCGACCAGGGACTCCCGGCCCCGCGCGGCCAGCCACTTCGCGGCGACCTGGGCGCCGACGAAGCGCACGTCCTCGCGCGAGGGGCGGGGCGTGCTCGCGTTCTCGAAGGCCGGGGCGGTGGCGCGCCGGGACACGTAGGGCTTGAAGAAGGACAGGTCGAAGGTGCGCTGGCTGTCGACCTCCCAGAGCAGCGGTTCCGCCTGGTTGCGGCCTTCGGGGGCCTCGATGCCCCACAGGTGGACGCGCGCGCCGTACCCCTGCGCGGCCTCGACCGCGGAGACCAGGTCCTCGTCCCCGCCGATGAGCGCCGCGTCGCTGATGGCGCGGTGCCGGGCGAGCGATTCCAGGTCCGAGCGGATCAGGGAGTCGACGCCCTTCTGCTGGTTGTTGGCGTTGAGGTTGCCGAGCCTGACCTTGACGTCGGGCAGCTCGGCGATCGACTGCTGCTCGTTCGTGTGGATACGGCGCCGGGCGCCGTCGTACCAGTAGACGCGCAGCAGGCGGCTGTCCGCGAAGATCGTGCGGGCCCGGTCGATGAGCGCGTCGACGATCCCTTCGGCGTCCAGGTCGAAGGACCTGCGGTCCTCGGTCCCGGCGACGAGGCGGCCGGCCGCGGCGTAGAGGTATCCGGCGTCCACGAAGATCGCGTGGGTGGACGGCGTCTTGGCCACTTCGGCGAGCACGCGCTGGAGCAGCTCGTTCGTCCGGCCGAGTTCCGCGCGGATGGCCGTCAGGTCGTCATCGTTCATAGACGACCTATTGTTCCGGCCGTCACGCTGCGAGTACAACCGCTCCCGCTACCCGCGGGTAATTAGACGATCGAAAAATTTCCTTAGCGTAGGGAATGTTTGCTGGGGGCAACTCGTTGGACCCTACAGACGCGCGGCGAAGCAGCCGTGCCAGTAGTTCTCCTCCGGAGGATGACCAGACGAAGGGAGAAGCCAGATGCGCTTCGAAATCATGCGACTCGACGACGTCGACGGAATCGCCGTGGACAGCACCGTCGTGGATGCCGCTTCCGCCACCAGGATGGTTCAGCAGGCGGCCTCCATCGGCCAGCGCCTCTACATCCGCCCGGTCGAAGCCCCGGCCTCGTAACGCGATGACGACTCCCCCGCAGTACCGATGTAGCACCGCCGCTGCATTGACGTAGTCACTTCACACGCTTGAGAGCCCCCGTACGCACGATGCGTACGGGGGCTCTCTCGCGTCGGCGGGCCGGGCTTCAGGAGCCCTGGATCACCCGGGTCACGCCGTTGATGATCTGCTGCACGGCGATGGCCGAGAGCATCATGCCCGCGAGGCGGGTCACCAGGACGACGCCACCGTCCTTGATCACGCGGATGATCAGCAGCGAGTAGCGCATCACGAGCCACAGGACGATGTGGATGGCGATGATCGCCGACCAGACCGCCACCTTCGTCGGGACGCTGTCCGCCTTCTGCACGGCGAGGATGACGGACACGATCGCGCCGGGGCCCGCGAGCAGCGGCATACCGAGCGGCACGAGCGCGACGTTCACGTCCTTGGTCTGCTTCGGCTCGTCGGTCTTGCCGGTGAGCAGGTCGAGCGCGATGAGCAGGAGCAGCAGACCGCCCGCGATCATCAGCGCGGGGACGGAGACGTGCAGGTAGTCGAGGATCTGGTGGCCGAGGAGCCCGAAGACCGCGATGACGCCGAACGCGACGCAGACGGCCTGGAACGCCATCCGCTTCTGCGTCTTGGCGGGCCGGCCCGCGGTGAGCCCGAGGAAGATCGGGGTGATCCCAGGAGGATCCATGATCACGAAAAGGGTGAGGAACAGGGATCCGAAGACAGCGAAATCAAACACGGGGTCGCCTTGTGAGTGGGGTCCGCGGGATCGCCCGGGACACGACGAGCGTGGGTGTGCGGTGCGTGGGTGTGCGGTACGCCGGCGCGGTGGGTGTGGGCCCGCACCGGGCAGTACAGGAGGCGGCCGGTCGGATCGCGACGGGCCGCCGGGTCACGCGGTGGTTCCGCCCGCGCCCGGCACGGGGAACGCCCCGGTGGCCCGGCGCGTGATCTCCCCGTAGACGTCGGGGTCGGTGGTGAACTCGCCGAGGACGCAGGTCTTCCGGCTGCCGTGGTAGTCGGAGGAGCCCGTGACGAGGAGGCCGAGGTCGTCGGCGAGGCCGTGCAGGCGCGTGCGCGTGGCGGGGTCGTGGTCCATGTGGTCGGCCTCGATGCCGTCGAGTCCGGCGGCGGCGAGCTGCGCGATGGCGGACTCGGGCACGACCTGGCCGCGCTTGACGGCGGCCGGGTGCGCGAAGACGGTGACCCCGCCCGCGGCCTTGACCAGGCGGATCGCATCGAAGGGGTCGAGCTCGTGCTTGGGGACGTAGGCGCGTCCGCCGTCGGCGAGCCAGTCGGGCGTGAAGGCGTCGGAGACCGTCTCGACGACGCCGAGCTCGATGAGGGCCTCCGCGACGTGCGGGCGGCCGACGGAGCCGTCACCGGCGATGCGGGCGACCTGCTCCCAGGTCACGGGGACGCCGAGCTCCTGGAGCTTGGTGACCATGCCCCGCGCGCGCGGCACCCGGTCGTCGCGGACGAGCTCGCGCTCGCGCAGGAGGTCGGGCTCGTCGGGGTCGAAGAGGTAGGCCAGCATGTGCAGGCTGATGCCGTCGAGGCGGCAGGAGAGTTCGGCGCCGGTGACCAACGTGAGTCCGGCGGGCAGGGCGGCGATGGCTTCCGCGTGCCCGCGGGTGGTCTCGTGGTCGGTGAGCGCGACGACGTCGAGTCCGGCGGCGGCCGCGTTACGGACCAGCTCGGCCGGGGTGTCCGTGCCGTCGGAGGCGGTGGAGTGGGTGTGCAGATCGATGCGCACGCTCGTACTCCAGGCTCTGACCAAGCGGAAGGGGACGTTCAAGGATAACGGGATCCGAGACACCCCTGGAACCCCTGTTCGTCACGCCTCCGTCAGGCCGGAAGCCACCCCTCCGCGAGGCCAGAAGCCGCCTCTCCCTCAGGCCGGAAGCCACCGCTCCCTCGGGCCCCGCCCAGGCCTCGCTCACGCCAGAATGCGCGGCGACAGCGCTCCGCAGGGCAGCAGGTCGGTCTCCGCGCCCGCGTCCCGCAGGTCGGTCAGTATCAGCTCGTCGTACAGGAGAAGCCCCGCCTTCTCGGGCCACGCGATGGCCCACACCCACAGGCCGCGCGCCTCGCCCGCGAAGACCGCGCGGTCGTCGGGGGTGCCGGTGACGTGCCACATCGGGGTCGGCCGGCCGGCGGCGAGGACCTTGCCCTGGGGCGGCTTCTCGACGCTCATGTACGGGCCGGGGTCGGGACCCTCGATGCCCGCGTAACGGGCGCCGAGGCCGACGCCGAGTTCCTCCGCCACGATCAGCAGCTCGCCCATGCCGCCGAGCGGTCCCGGGCCCGAGCAGGCCACCGCCGTGGCCCGGCCGCCCGTGCGGGAGTCACCCGCGCTGGCCACGCCCGTGAACAGCCAGCCGACCGGCAGCGGCCACGGCATCCACACCGGCACCTGGGCACGACGTACCACGACGTCGAGGGCCTCGACACTGGGCGGGATCACGGGCTGCAGCGGATGCACCGTCCCGTGCACGCCGCATTGCCAGGCGTCGGAGAAGAGTCCGGGAGCCCTGACCCGGCCACCACACTTCGGGCAACTGGGTTCGCCCCTCATAAGGACCAACGGTCCTCCCCGTCACCCTGACAGTCAAGGACGATCACCCGTCCGGGGGCTTGATCTCGTGCCGCTCCCACCAGGAAAGATAGATGTAACTTGCATTTATTAGCTGACCTAACTTATTATGTGTATACAGCAACGATCTTCCGCAAAGGTGAGGAACCGGCATGAGCAACCACGGCAGTACAGGAGGTCCCGCCGAGGGGGACACGTTCGACGCGGGGGCGACCAGCCTGCTGCGTCAGCCGAAGGCGGTCTGGGCGACCGCCGGGGCATCCGTCGTCGCCTTCATGGGCATCGGTCTCGTCGACCCGATCCTGCCGTCGATCGCGCAGGGCCTGAAGGCCACCCCGAGCCAGGTCTCCCTGCTCTTCACCTCGTACTTCCTGATCACCGCCGTCGCGATGCTCGTCACCGGATTCGTCTCCAGCCGCATCGGCGGCAAGAAGACGCTGCTCGCGGGGCTCGCGCTCGTCGTGGTGTTCGCCGCGCTCGCCGGTACGTCCGGCTCCGTCGGTGAGCTGGTCGGCTTCCGCGCCGGCTGGGGCCTCGGCAACGCGCTGTTCGTCTCGACGGCCCTCGCCGTCATCGTCGGCGCCGCGGCCGGCGGCTCGGCCGCCGCGATCCTGCTCTACGAGTCGGCGCTCGGCCTCGGCATGGCCTGCGGCCCGCTGGTCGGCGCGCTGCTCGGCAACGCGAGCTGGCGCTACCCGTTCTTCGGCACCGCCGCCCTGATGGCGATCGGCTTCCTCTGCATCACGGCGTTCCTGAAGGAACAGCCGAAGCCCGCGAAGAAGACATCGATCCTCGACCCGATCAAGGCGCTCGGCCACGGCGGGCTCGCGTCGGCCGCCGTCTCGGCCTTCTTCTACAACTACACGTTCTTTACGATCCTGGCCTTCACCCCGTTCGTGCTGAACATGACCCCGTACAAGTCCGGCGGCGTCTTCTTCGCCTGGGGTGTGCTGCTCGCGCTGTTCTCGGTGATCGTCGCCCCGCGGATGCAGGCCCGCTTCGGCTCGCTCAAGGTGCTCGGCGGCTCGCTGGTCCTGCTCGCCGTGGACGTGCTCGTGCTCGGGTACGGCAGCCACACCGCGGCCATCGTCTGCACGATCCTGTCGGGCGCGTTCATCGGCGTGAACAACACCGTCTACACGGAGCTCGCGCTCGGCGTCTCGGACGCCCCGCGTCCGGTGGCCTCCGCCGGCTACAACTTCGTCCGCTGGTTCGCGGCCGCGGCGGCCCCGTTCCTCGCGCCGAAGATCGAGGAGTGGAGCAACATCCACATCCCGTTCGTGGTCGCCGCCGTCACCGCCGTGCTCGGCGCCGGGGTGGTCTGGGTCCGCCGGAACGCGCTCAGCCACGAGGCCGAGGAGCTGGAGCCCCGGCACGCGACCGAGGACTCCGTCTCCGTCTTCGCCAACTGACGGCCGAACCAACCGGAACTCAGTCCAGGGACACGGGCCTGCGCAGCGGATCGCGCAGGTCCGTTCCGCTGTTCAGCCACTTCTCCTCGAGGGCGGCCGCGCCGTGCACGCGCTTCCACGCCGCCTCGTTCTGCGTCATCGGCAGCAGCGGCAGGAACCGTACGGGGTCCAGCGGATCGTCCAGTTCCAGGTCCTCGACGAGGCCGCCGGAGGCCGTGACGAGCACCGAGGTGAACGGGGCGCCGGGCCACAGGGGCTCCCCCACGTCGAGCGAGGCACCCGGGGCCACGACGACACCCTCGACCTGCGGAGTGGCGGCGAGCACGGCGAGCGGGCGCAGCACCTTGTCGGTGTCGGCGCGGCCGGCGCGCACCGTCAGGACGAGTTCCGCGCGAGGGCCCTTGAGCGGGTCGGCGAGCGCGGACGTCGGGTCGGCCATGGGGGCCGCGGACATCCCGAGGGTCGCGTATCTGACGACGGCGCCGTTCTCGTCGTCCGCCGCGCTCGTGAAGCGCAGCACCTCGATGCGGTCGGTGCCGAGGAACGTGACCGCGGCGCGCGCGTCCGGTTCACCGAGGGCCGTACGGAGCCGGGCCTCTACCAGAGCAAGAACATCTCCCATGCGGTGAGCATAGAACTCGCATGTAATGGGTAAAGGCGGGGCTTGGTTCTTCAGTCGGCTGATAGTCTTGGCCGCTGGTCGGGGCAGCACGCCGAGCGTCGCCTTCGAGCCCCTGACCAATGACCTGCATACATCCCCAGCGAGGGATGACGTCGTCCCTCACGGGGGACCGGCCGGAGGAGGTGGGGCTGCAATGGACCGAAGTCGATCGTGCAGTACCACCCGCTCTTCCGGCCTCTGAGCCGCACTTTTCCGGCTTTTCGCGCAGGCCTCCAAGGTGTCCGCGCACCACGGAAGAGCACTTCGTTTCCGCCTGATCTCAATCAGTAGCGAAGCCGCCGCCGTGCTGTGCCGGTGCGGTGCTCCCCGCTTTGTGGACGTGGACGCGCAATCAGGATCCACCGTCAGGACGTCCTCATTCCGGGCAGTGCCGACCCGATCGGCCGCAGGCGGCTCCCGCCCGCGAAGGAGCCTGCCCATGTCCATGATCCGTGACCTGCGTGCCGCCGTCCGCCCCGCCCCGCGCCAGAACGTCACCACGCCCGCCGTCGGCCCGTACGACACCACCCGCGACCCGTCGACGCCCACGGCCGTCGTCGACTGCGCCGTCTACCGCGACGGCCGGCGCCTGCGTGACGAGGACTGCCTGACGCCCGGCGGTGCCATCCGCAAGGCGCGCCGCGACGGCGGCTTCGCCTGGATCGGCCTGCACGAGCCGACCGAGTCCGAATTCGCAGGTATCGCGGCCGAGTTCGGGCTCCACCCGCTCGCCGTCGAGGACGCCGTCCACGCCCACCAGCGCCCCAAGCTGGAGCGTTACGACGACACCCTGTTCACGGTCTTCAAGACCATCCACTACGTGGAGCACGCCGAACTCACCGACACCAGCGAGGTCGTGGAGACCGGTGAGGTCATGTGCTTCACGGGCCGGGACTTCTTCATCACCGTCCGGCACGGCGGGCAGGGGTCGCTGCGGGCGCTGCGGCACCGGCTCCAGGACGACCCCGAGCTGCTGGCCAAGGGCCCGTCGGCCGTGCTGCACGCCATCGCGGACCACGTCGTGGACGGCTATCTCGCCGTGGCGGACGCGATGCAGGACGACATCGACGAGGTCGAGACGGACGTCTTCTCGCAGACCGGCAAGGGCTCACCGCGCGGCATCGACGCGGGGCGGATCTACCAGCTCAAGCGCGAGGTGCTGGAGTTCAAGCGGGCGGTGGCGCCGCTCCAGCGGCCCATGCAGCTCCTGAGCGAGCGGCCGATGCGGCTGGTCGACCCGGACATCCAGAAGTACTTCCGGGACGTGGCCGACCACCTCGCGCGCGTGCAGGAGCAGGTCGTCGGCTTCGACGAACTGCTCAACTCCATCCTCCAGGCCAACCTCGCGCAGGCGTCCGTCGCGCAGAACGAGGACATGCGCAAGATCACGTCCTGGGCGGCGATCATCGCCGTACCGACGATGGTGTGCGGTGTGTACGGCATGAACTTCAAGCACATGCCGGAGCTGCGCTGGCGGTACGGCTATCCGCTGGTGCTGGTCGTCACCGTGGGCGCGTGCTTCGCGATCCACCGCATCCTGAAGCGGAACGGCTGGCTCTGAACGGCCCGGATACGCTTGCGCACATGACGGAAACGCTGCTCGACCAGGCCCTCGTCGAGGAGGCCACCAAGAAGTCTGGCCTCATCTGGGTACGGGGTGCTTCCGGCCCCGAGCGCGCCCTCTGGCACGTGTGGCACGAGGGCGCCGCGCACCTGGTCGGCGACGGACCCGGCGAGCAGCCGCTGCCCGGCCTGACCGACGGCGGCCCCGCGACCGTCACCGTACGCAGCAAGGACAAGGGCGGCCGCATCGTCGGCTGGACGGCCACGGTCGCCGAGCTGGCGCCGCACTCCCCCGAGTGGGAGGCGGCCGTCGCCGAGCTGAAGGGCAAGCGCCTGAACGCGCCGGACGGCGAGGCGATGCCGGAGCGCTGGGCACGCGAGTGCCGGGTGGTCCGCCTTCAGCCCACAGGGACCACGGTGCCGGCGTCGTCCGAGTCGGCGGCCGCGGCACCGCTCGCGACCCCTGCCACCACGCGCCGAGAGGCCCCGGCGGCCCTCCCCCGACTGCTTATGCGCCGCAAGCGGCGGAAGTAGCGGGCCGGGACCCGGGGGCGCTTTCCGCCGTCACAAGCCCGACCCGGGACCGAAAGGGGCCGCCCCTTGAAACAGCCCGCCTCCCTGCACAATCCCGCCTCAGGACTCCGGAAGCTGCGCCCCGTAGTCCACCGTGTCCGCATCCGCGGGCTCGCTGAGCGCGAAGTCCTTGCCCCAGTCCGACAGTTGGAGCGTGCCCGCGCCGCCCCCGCGCTTCAGGCTGAGCGGGTACGGGCTGCCTTCGAGGGAGACCGCGAGCGTGCCGCCGGCGCCCTTGTCGCCGGTGAGTTCGACCGTGCGTACGCCGCTGACCGAGCCCCGGTCGCCCTTGGACACCTTGCCGTGCAGCGCGAGCAGGCCGTCCAGGAGGGCGCCCTTGACGGTGAAGCCGCTCAGGCGCTGGTAGGCCGGGTCGCCCTGCGGAACCTTGACGTACTTGTCGTCGAGCTTGTCGGCGGCGGAGGAGCCCGCCTGCGACGTGGAGCCCGAGCCCTTGGCGTCCTGATGCGTCCAGAACTCCGCGTCGGCCTTCAGGAACAGATGCTCACCGACCCGCAGCAGCCGGAACGTACGGCCTTCAGTGGTCACGGAACCGCTGCCGCCCTCGTCCTTGAGCCGCATGTCGATCTTGTACGAGTTCCCGCCGCTGACCACCGTGCCGGAGAGCCGGACGGCCTTTGCGCCCTGCGCGGCCTGGACGGTACGGCTCTGGATCTTCGGGGCCGACAGCTTGCCGAGCCCGTTCGTACCCGCGTCCGGATCCGCCTCCCCGCCGCACGCCGACAGGCCCAGGCACATCAGGCCCACCAGGGCGATCCCACGGGTTCGGCGGCGGGCCAGGGGAAGTACGGTCACGGCGCGCGCTACCTCTCGTACGACGGCTTGCTCGGCGGCAGAACGGCAGCGTACCCGGGTCACGCAAGCAGAGCGGAGCCCGCCAGTCCGTATCAGCGCAAAGGCGGACAGGAGCACGACGGGCTAGCCTGAAACACACCTTCTGGATGAATACGGATGCAAAGGAAGCGCGGCACATGGCGGCAGGCGCCCCCCGGATCTTTGTCTCGCACCTCTCCGGCATCGCCGTCTTCGACCCCAACGGCGACATGGTGGGGCGCGTACGCGACCTCGTCGCCATGCTCCGCGTCGGCCGCCGCCCGCCCCGGCTGCTCGGCCTGGTCGTCGAACTGTCCACGCGCCGCCGCATCTTCCTGCCCATGACGCGCGTGACCGGCATCGAGTCCGGCCAGGTCATCACCACCGGCGTCCTGAACGTGCGGCGCTTCGAGCAGCGGCCCACCGAGCGGCTCGTCCTCGGCGAGATGCTCGACCGGCGCGTGCGGCTCGTCGGGTCGGACGAGGAGGTCACGGTCCTCGACGTCTCCGTCCAGCAGTTGCCGGCCCGCCGGGACTGGGAGATCGACCGCGTCTTCGTCCGCAAGGGCAAGGAGAGCGCGTTCCGTAGGTCCAAGGGCGAGACGCTGACCGTCGACTGGTCGGCCGTCGACGGGTTCTCGCTGGAGGAGGAGGGGCAGGGCGCCGAGAACCTCCTCGCCACGTTCGAACAGCTGCGCCCGGCCGACCTCGCCAACGTCCTGCACCACCTCTCGCCCAAGCGCCGCGCGGAGGTCGCCTCGGCCCTCACGAACGAGCGGCTCGCGGACGTCCTGGAGGAGCTGCCGGAGGACGACCAGATCGAAATCCTCGGCAAGCTCAAGGAGGAGCGCGCCGCCGACGTCCTGGAGGAGATGGACCCGGACGACGCCGCCGACCTGCTCGGCGAGCTGCCCGAGGACGACAAGGAGCGCCTGCTCGCGCTGATGCAGCCGGGCGACGCGGCCGACGTGCGGCGCCTGATGGCGTACGAGGACAAGACCGCGGGCGGTCTGATGACGACCGAGCCGATCGTGCTGCGGCCGGACGCGACCGTGGCGGACGCGCTGGCCCGGGTCCGCAACGCCGACCTCTCCCCCGCCCTGGCCGCCCAGGTGTACGTGTGCCGGCCGCCGGACGAGACGCCCACCGGCAAGTACCTCGGCACCGTGCACTTCCAGCGGCTGCTGCGCGATCCCCCGTACACGCTCGTCTCGTCCATGGTCGACGACGACCTGCAGCCCCTGGCCCCGGACGCGGCGCTGCCCGAGGTCGCCGGGTTCTTCGCTACCTACGACATGGTCGCTGCGCCCGTGGTCGACGAGAGCGGTTCGCTGCTCGGGGCGGTCACCGTGGACGACGTCCTCGACCACATGCTGCCGGAGGACTGGCGCGAGCAGGAGTTCCATCTGGCGAACGGTGAGGCGGAGGTGGCCCATGGCACCGGCTGAGCGGGAGCGGGACAGCCGCGCCGAGACCGCGCGGGCGCCGCGCTTCCGGCTGGACCAACCGCTCCCACCACGCCGCAAGCTGCTGCCCGACTACGACCCCGAGGCCTTCGGGCGCATGTCGGAGCGGATCGCCCGTTTCCTGGGGACGGGCCGCTTCATCGTCTGGATGACGGTGATCATCATCCTGTGGGTGGTGTGGAACATCGCCGCTCCGGGTTACCTGCGCTTCGACCAGTACCCGTTCATCTTCCTGACCCTGGCCCTCTCGCTCCAGGCCTCGTACGCCGCTCCGCTCATCCTGCTGGCGCAGAACCGGCAGGACGACCGGGACAAGGTCAACCTCGAACAGGACCGCAAACAGAACGAACGCTCGATCGCGGACACCGAGTACCTCAGCCGTGAGGTCGCCGCCCTGCGGATCGGTCTGGGCGAGGTCGCCACCCGTGACTGGATCCGCTCGGAGCTCCAGGACCTGCTCAAGGAGCTGGAGGACCAGCGCGTCTCGTTCCCGCCGCGCCCCGCGCGTGACCTCGCGCGCGGACGTGACGCAGACGACCGCTGACAGCCCTTTCCGGACCATGGTTACCGCGCCGTACTATCGGCGTATGGCTACGGAAGACGCGGTGCGCGAAGCACTGGCGACGGTGAACGACCCTGAGATCCAGCGACCCATCACCGAGCTGGGGATGGTCAAATCGGTGGAGATCGGCGCGGATGGCGCGGTCGCGGTCACCGTGTACCTCACGGTCTCCGGCTGCCCCATGCGCGACACCATCACGAAGAGTGTGACCGACGCCGTCGCGGCCGTCGAAGGCGTCACCCGCGTCGACGTCACGCTGGACGTCATGGGCGACGAACAGCGCAAGGAACTCGCCGCGGCGCTGCGCGGCGGCACGGCCGAGCGCGAGGTCCCCTTCGCCAAGCCGGGCTCGCTGACCCGCGTGTACGCGGTGGCGTCCGGCAAGGGCGGCGTCGGCAAGTCCTCGGTGACGGTGAACCTGGCGGCCGCGATGGCCGCCGACGGACTGAAGGTCGGCGTCGTCGACGCCGACATCTACGGCCACAGCGTGCCGCGGATGCTGGGTGCCGACGGGCGGCCGACCCAGGTCGAGAACATGATCATGCCGCCGTCGGCGAACGGCGTGAAGGTCATCTCGATCGGCATGTTCACGCCGGGCAACGCGCCGGTCGTGTGGCGCGGCCCGATGCTGCACCGCGCGCTCCAGCAGTTCCTCGCGGACGTGTTCTGGGGCGACCTGGACGTGCTGCTCCTCGACCTGCCGCCGGGCACGGGTGACATCGCGATCTCCATCGCGCAGCTCGTCCCGAACGCGGAGATCCTCGTCGTGACGACGCCTCAGCAGGCGGCGGCGGAGGTCGCCGAGCGGGCCGGTTCCATCGCCGTGCAGACCCACCAGAAGATCGTGGGCGTCGTCGAGAACATGGCGGGCCTGCCGTGCCCGCACTGCGACGAGATGGTCGACGTGTTCGGCACGGGCGGCGGCGAGCGCGTCGCCGAGGGCCTCACGCGGACGACGGGCGCGACGGTGCCGGTGCTCGGCTCCATCCCGATCGACGTACGCCTGCGCGAGGGCGGCGACGAGGGCAAGCCGGTGGTCCTGACCGACCCCGACTCCCCCGCGGGTTCGGCGCTGCGCGCCATCGCCGGCAAGCTGGGCGGCCGCCAGCGCGGCCTGTCGGGCATGTCGCTGGGACTGACGCCGCGTAACAAGTTCTGAGGGCCTGAGATTTTCGCCCCTTAAGGGGCGCGGGGAACTGCGCGACCGGCCACAACCGGCCCGCAGACAAACCGCGCCCCCGCGGGCTACGCGTACGCGCCGATGTCCTTGATCATCGAGAACCCCAGCCCGTACGCACTCATCCCGCGCCCGTAGGCGCCGAGGTGCACACCTTCCTGCGTGGACCCGGCGAGCACCCACCCGAACTCGGACTCGCGGTAGTGGAACGGCGTCGGAACGCCGTCCACCGGCAGGGACAGACTCGTCCAGTCCTCGCCCTCAAGATCGTCCGCGAGCGTCCACGCCGTCTCGGTCTGCTGCTCCAGCCAGTTCTCGCGCAGGATGTGGTCCATCTGCCCGGGCCAGGTGACGTTGAGCAGGCCGACCCCGGCGAGCCAGGCCGCCGAGGACACCGACGTCGCCTCCAGGACACCCGTACCGTCGGCGCTGCGCCGCACGGGGTTGGCGGCGACGGTCACGACGACCGCGAACCGCTGCTTGTCCTCGGTGCCGTCGTTGCGCACGGTGGGCTCGTCGCCGTGCCCGATGGAACCGTGCTCCACGGCACCGTCCGCCGAGGTCCCGACCTGCGTCAGCCAGCGCGGCCCCGCGAACGCCTCGTCGAGGCCGTACCAGGCGAAGGGCGCCAGCAGGTAGCCGTCGACCGTGCGCCGGGCCGTGAGGGCCTCGGAGGCCCCGTTCGCCGTTGGCGCCTGCGCGCCCACCCGACTAGTCGTCTCCATGTTCCCGGCCGCCTCTCGCTCCAGTCGGACCGCGACGGCCCGCCCCCCTCGGACGTGCGCCGTCGATCCGCGCAACAACAAGGCAGGATGCCACACCCGCCTCTCGGCACCGCCTATCCGCCTGGTCCAAAAGGCGGGTCGGCCCGGGTGCCGGAGGGGGTGGGTGGGGCGGGTGGGGCTGCTGGGACGGGTGGGGGCGGTGACGTGCGGCGGGGCGCGGGGTGGCACGAAAGGGTGGCGCCGGGTACGGCTGGTGGGGCATCACGCGCTGAGGGCGACGCGTCAGGATGCGTCGCCCTCGGGGGGTCGCGGTGCGGTCAGGTTGTACGGGTGCCCGGTGACCGCGACGCGGTCAGAATGCGTAGCCGTCGGATCGCGGCAGCGTCACGTCGCGTCGGCGTCGAACGGCGGGTGGTCGTCGCCCGCCGGCTTCTCGGGCCGCTTCTGCATGTCGATCTTGCCCGGAGCCGAACCGGACAACGCCGAGGAAGACGAGGACGAGGACGAACCGTCGTCCGTGCTCTGCACGGCCTCCGTGACCTCGGCCATCTCCTTCTTCAGGTCGAAGCCGTTCCGGATCTCCTTGAGCCCGAGCTCGTCGTTGTCCAGCTGCTTGCGGATGAAGTTCTTCGGGTTGAGGTCCTCGAACTCGAAGTCCTTGAACTCCGGACCCAGCTCCTCACGGATGTCCCGCTTCGCGCTGTCCGAGAACTCCCGGATCTTCCGGATCGTGCGCGTCACGTCCTGGATGACCTTCGGCAGCTTGTCCGGACCGAAGACGAGCACGCCGAGGACGATGATCGTCAGCAGCTCGGGTAGGCCTATGTCGTTGAACACCTTGCGCTCCTAGCGTGTCCTCAGGCCCGCAGCTGGTCTCCGTGGCAGGTCTTCCGGGTTCCGGACCGGGTCCACGGTACCCGGCGTTCCTGTCCGTCCGGTAGCCACAGGGCTACGTCTCGGTGCAGCGGTCACGCAAGCGCTTGCCGTCGGGGCGCTTCCGGGGCCTCTCGGGCGTGTCGCCGGCACCCCTCCGGGGCCCGCCGAAGGTGATGGCGAGCCCCGCTCAGCACCGGTTTCCACCCGGCTTTCCGCCCGGTTTTCCGCCCGGTCAGTTACCGTCAGTTGCCGTCCGCGGAGCCCAGGACGAGGGTCACGTCGTGCTCCTTGCCACCGCGCTGCATGGTCAGGGCCAGGTGGTCGCCGGGCCGGTGGGCCCGGATCCTGACGATGAGTTCCTCGGCGGAGTGCACCGGCAGACCATCAACGGCGGTGATGACGTCACGCGCCTTGATGCCGGCCTTGGCGCCGGGCCCGCCCGCGCTCAGCGGGGAACCGCCGTTGTTTCCCTTCGCGGCGACGCGGGCGCCGTCGCCCGAGTAGTTCATGTCGAGCGTGACGCCTATCACGGGGTGGGTCGCCCGGCCCGTGTTGATCAGCTCCTCGGCAACGCGCTTGGCCTGGTTGATCGGGATCGCGAACCCGAGGCCGATCGAACCGGCCTGGCCGCCCTCGACGTCCGAACCGCTGTCGGCGGACCGGATGGCGCTGTTGATGCCGATGACGCGGGCCTGCGAATCGACCAGCGGTCCGCCGGAGTTGCCCGGGTTTATGGGCGCGTCGGTCTGGAGCGCGTCGACGTAGCTGATGTCGCTGCCGTCGCCCTTCTCGCCGCCGGCGGTGATGGGCCGCTCCTTGGCGCTGATGATGCCGGAGGTCACGGTGTTGGCCAGGTCGAAGGGGGCGCCGATGGCGACGACGGGGTCACCGACCTGCACGTTCTCCGAGTTGCCGAGCGCCAGGGGCTTGAGGCCGTGTACGCCGGTGACCTTGACGACGGCCAGGTCGTAACCGGAGTCGCGGCCTATCACCTCGGCCTTGGCGGTCTGGCCTCCGCTGAAGGTGACGGTGATGTCGCCGCCGCTGCCGCCCGGTTCGACGACGTGGTTGTTGGTGAGGATGTGTCCGTCGGAGTCGAGGACGAATCCTGTGCCGGTGCCCTGGGCGGCGGAACCGCTGACGTGGATCGTGACGACGCTCGGCAGGGCACGGGCGGCGATCCCGGCCACGCTGCCGGGGGCACGCTTGGTGGACTCGGGCCCGGCCTGCGGCAGATTCACGTCGGCGGTGGCCCCGTCACGCTCGAGGTAGGTCCCGACGACCCCACCGATCCCACCCGCGACGAGCGCGACGGCAACGGTCCAGACGACGAGCAGCCGCCGCCCCCGCTTGTTCTTGCCTTGCACCCGATCCACAGGCGCAGGCGCGGCCCAAGGGTCATACCGCTGCCAGGGCCCTCCGGGCGGGGCCGGGGTGAGGGCGGGGGCGGCGTGGACCTCCGCCGGCTGCTGGGGCTGAGCGTGGGGCTGGGGGTGAGGCTGGGGCTGGGGGTACGGCTGAGCGTGGGGCTGGGGCTGAGGGCGGGGCTCGGGTGCCGGGTGCTGGGGATACGCGTTGGCCTGGGATATGGGACCACCGACGTACGGCGGCGGTACCTGCGTCCCGTGGGCGGTGCCCTGCGCAGGCATGGCGGCAGCCGGATGCTGAACCGGCGGCGCAGGCGCCCAGGGACCAGGCTCGCCATAGGGCGGCGTGCCATAAGGATCAGGAGCATGAAGCGGCCGCGGCCGCGGGGGTTCCGATACGACCTGCTCAACGGTCACGGGCTCACCGGAGACGGCACCATCAACGGCCGACGCGGGGTCCCCGGAAGCCTCATCAGCATCCACACGCCCGACGTCACTCGCGGCCACACCGCCATCGACGAGACCGCCTCCAGAACCGGCCACAGCCCCACCGACGGCGGCAGCCGCCGACTCCGACGCGTGCGCAGACACTGCCTCAGGCGAAGCAACAGGCCCAGCCGCAGCCTCAGCACCCGGCGCAGGCACCGGCTCAGCCGACGGGCCAGACGCAGGGACAGGCGCTGCCGCAGACGCGGAGGAAGGCGCGGGCTCGGTCGCTGCCGCAGACGCAGGGGAAGGCGCGGGCCCAGGCTCAGCCGCAGGCTCAGCCGCAGGCGCGGGCGGAAGCGCAGGCTCAGCCGCAGGCGCGGGCGCGGGCGCGATCTCAGCCGCTGCCACAGACTCAGGGCCGGTCACGGCCTCAGCTCCAGGTACGGCAGACGTCGGCTCTGGCGCAGACGCCGGGGCAGGAGCAGGAGCAGGCGCTGTCACATGGTCAGCCGCGCGCGCAGAGACAGGGGCAGGATCAACCCCGAGCGCAGGCACCGGCTCAGGCTCAGCCAGTTCAAAGTCGCCGTCATGACGAGGCCGCTCACGCGGTTCATCGCCCGATGCACCGCCCAGCTGATCACGCTCCCCGGAACCTCCGACACCGCGCCGCCCATCGAGCGTCCTGGCGCTCTCAGACACCTCAGCGCCCTGTGCGCTCGCGAGCGCCCCGGCACCCTCAGACGACCCGACAGCCTCAGACACCCTGGCGCCCTGCCGCCCCTCAAGCACCCCGGCACCGTCAGAACCTTCGGCCCCACCAACAACCTGGGCACGCTCAGACGCCTCAGCACCACCGACTCCCTGGGCACCCGCAAGCGCCCCGGCGCCCTCATGCACCTCAGCGCCCCGGCCTCCCCCAGACACCCCTGCATCCTCAGGCGTTCCGGTTCCGTCAGGCACCCCGGCGCCCTGCGCACCCCCGAGCGCCCCAGCACCCTCGGACCGGCCGCCGCCCCCAGCGCCCTGGCCTCCCTCAGACACCGCACCCTCGAGTGCCCCGGCGCCCTCACCACCCCGCACGCCAGAACCTTCGTCACCCGGCGCGCCAGAATCGGCCCCGTCACCGCGCGGAGCGCTGGGCTTCCCCTCGTCCATGTCCGCCGTTCTCCCCACACCTGGCCCGCGGCAACGTCCCGCGGGCAGCCACACGGCGATCGCCGCGTTCGGATCGCCCGTCGGCGTCGCGCCCCGGGATCGCCCGGCGGCCGCGGCCGCTCACCCGGCGATTCAACCAGGTTCGCGGACCGGCGCGCAGGCGGCAGGTCAGCGGGCGGCGGCCGTCGACGTACCGGTCGGCGGCGCCACGGAGGTCGCTGCGGGGCTTTCCGCGCCGGGCAGCGGCAAGGAGGGGACGGCCGCCGCGGGACGTATCAGCGGAGACAGAGGGGGCGTCCCGCCGAGGAGCGAGGCGGCTACCGGGTACACCGCGCTCTGCGCGCCCGGCTGCGTGGCCATGCCGGACAGCAGGGGCGCGCCCGCGCCGGTCGCGGCGACCTGCTCAGTCAGCGGGGTGTCCGCCCCCTGGCCGAGCATCGTCGTGAGGTTCCGGCGGCGCTGGCCCTCGGTCGATGACGCGGCGACGCCGGCCGTCTGCGTACGCAGCGGCGTCGCGTTGCTGCCGGAGCCCGCGCCCCGGCCGTCCCCGCCACCGTCGGACGGCATCCCCGTGGAGACTCCGCCGAGCGCGATCGCGGCCAGCGACACCGCACCGGCCGCGGCGAACGCGAACCGGCGCCCGCGCGAGGCCGCCCGGTCACTGTCGCTCCGGCCGACCTCATGGATACGGAAGCCGCGCTCCGTGGTGGGAGCGCTGGAAAGCATCGGGTCGTAGCCGAAGGGCTCGGGGTCTACTCCGAAGACGCCGTTCCCGAAGCCTCGGCCGCCGAGTCCGCCCCCGCCGAAGGGGGTGCCAGGGCCCTCTGAATCGCCGCCTCCCCCGGGGAGCCCCTGGAGACGGGCCAGGAAACTCTCGGTCGGAGGCGGGGGTGCCGCCTCGGCGAAGACACTTTTCAGGCGTCGCTGCGCGTCGGCCTCGGCCTTGCACCTGGAACAGGTGGCCAGGTGGGCGAGGCCCCGCTCGCGGGCGTCATGGCCCAGCTCGCCGTCGACGAGGGCGGCGAGCCGGTCTCCGAGATGGTGCTCGGAGAGGTGCCGCCCCGCGGGGTCGGGACGTGATCCACTCACGCGGTCGCGCCCCCTCCTCCAAGCGCCGGAACACCCGTGGCCGCGAGCGAACGACGCTCGGCGCGGGCCTCGGGAGACCGGTGCTTCAGGGCCTTGCGGAGCTGGGAGCGCCCGCGGTGGATCCGGCTGCGGACCGTACCGAGCTTGACGCCCAGGGTCGCCGCGATCTCCTCGTAGCTGAGGCCCTCGATGTCGCAGAGCACCACGGCGGCACGGAATTCGGGCGCGAGGGTGTCGAGCGCCTGCTGGACGTCCGCGTCGAAGTGGGTGTCGTGGAAGACCTGCTGCGGCGACGGCTCACGGCTCGGCAGCCGCTCCGCCGCGTCCTCGCCGAGGGCGTCGAAGCGGATGCGCTGCTTGCGGCGCACCATGTCGAGGAAGAGGTTCGTGGTGATGCGGTGCAGCCAGCCCTCGAAGGTGCCGGGCGTGTACGTCGACAGCGAGCGGAAGACGCGGACGAAGACTTCCTGGGTGAGGTCCTCGGCGTCATGCTGGTTGCCCGTGAGGCGGTAGGCGAGGCGGTAGACGCGGCCGCTGTGGGTGCTGACGATCTCCTCCCAGGTCGGGGGAGTCCACGCCTGCGATTCCGCATCTGCGGCAAAGGTCGCGGTCTGCGCGGAACGGGCGGCGTAGGAACGGTCAGCGGTGTCGGTCACGGATTTCGGCTCACCCGCCGACCTGAGAAAGCGCCGCAGCACTCCTCCCCGATCCACAGGCGCAGCCGCACCTCCCCTGTCGGCTCTGGTGGTGTCCAGTGGAGCCCCTACCATAGCCACCTCGCCCGTTAGCTCCGGATAAGCGTTTTTACCGAGATTTGCCTCGGGGTGTCCCGCCCCCCGATTCCTCTGTCGATCCACCGGCCACCCCCGCGCTCATTCCCGCTCCGTTATCCCCTGCCCTCCTAAACGCCCGGTCCCATCTGCGAGTTCCCGCCACCAACGGATACAGTCACGCGCAGGCAACCACGGGGACAGGAGAGGGCCATTACCGGCAACCGGCAGACGAGCTGGGCGTTCGCCGACGCGTTTGTCGCCGAGGACGACGCGCTGCGCTGGGCCCGCGACCGGGCCCGGGAAGCCGGCTGCCGTCCGGTGTCGCCCGGCGCGGGCGCCGCGCTGCGGATGCTCGCCGCCTCCGTGGGCGCCAAGGCGGTGGCCGAGATCGGCACGGGGACCGGGGTGTCCGGCATCCATCTGCTGCACGGCATGAGGGCCGACGGCGTCCTGACCACGGTGGATCCGGAGCCGGAGCGGCAGCAGTTCGCCCGGCAGGCGTTCCGCACGGCCGGTTTCGCCAGCAACCGGGCGCGATTCATCCCGGGACGGGCCCTCGACGTACTGCCGCGGCTCGCGGACAGCGGGTACGACCTGGTGTTCTGCGACGGCGACCGCACCGAGGGGCTCGACTACCTCGCTGAATCGTTGCGGCTGCTGCGGCCGGGCGGGCTGGTCTGTTTCGAGGGCGTCTTCACGGACGGGCGGACGGTCGATTCCGGCCCCCAGCCTGTGGAGGTTCTGCGGATGCGGGAGCTGCTGCGTGCGGTGCGCGAGGCGCAGGACCTGGTGCCGTCACTGCTTCCGGTCGGCGACGGCCTGCTCTGCGCCGTCAAGCGCTGACGTAGCTCTGGCATAGCGGTGACCTAGCGCTGACCTAGCTCCGACGCCCGCCCCGGATCTCTCCCAGAACCCTGAGATCAGGGCCCTGACCTGCATATATACGACTGCCCCGGCACCGCTTGCGGTACCGGGGCAGTCGACAGGTATGGTCGCTTCCGCGTCAGCCGACGACCTTCTTGAGGGCATCGCCGAGTGCATCGGCCTCGTCCGGAGTCAGCTCGACGACAAGCCGACCGCCGCCTTCGAGCGGAACGCGCATGACGATGCCCCGCCCCTCCTTGGTCACCTCGAGCGGGCCGTCGCCCGTCCGCGGCTTCATGGCCGCCATGCTCGTTCCCCTTCCTGAAACCAGCTCATCGCAGCCGACAACCCAGGTGTCACCGGCATCGAACACATTGCTTCTTGGCCATTATCCCGCATCGCGGGACCCGATGACCAACTTCGGTCGGCATCCCTTGCACAACGCGCTCAGGCAAAACCACGCAATTCGGCGGTGGGGCTGCGATACTCCGCCACCTTCACGACTCCTCCGGGGCCTATTTGTTTGACGCAGGTCACATGCGCGGCCCCCGGCCGCCGACCGTGATCTCCGTCATGCTGGGCGCAGACGACCACCGAGAGCCGTACGAGTTGGAGGGGATCCATGGCCGACAGCGTTCTCTACGAGGTGAGCGACGGGCTCGCGACGATCACGCTGAACCGCCCCGAGGCGATGAACGCGATGAACACCGAGGCCAAGGTCGCCTTCCGGGACGCGGCGCAGGCCGCCGCGGCGGACGGTGCGGTGCGGGCCGTGCTGCTGACCGCCGCCGGTGACCGGGCGTTCTGTGTGGGCCAGGACCTGAAGGAGCACGTCGGTTCGCTGATGGCGGACCGCGAGGCGGGCACCGGCCGCACGATGAGCACGGTGCGGGAGCACTACAACCCGATCCTGCGGGCCCTGACGCAGATGGCCAAGCCCGTCGTGGCCGCGGTCAACGGCGTCGCCGCGGGTGCCGGCTTCGGCTTCGCGCTCGCCGCCGACTACCGGATCGTCGCGGACACGGCGTCCTTCAACACGTCGTTCGCGGGCGTCGCCCTGACCGCGGACTCGGGCGTCTCGTGGACGCTGCCGCGCATCGTCGGCCCCGGCCGCGCGGCCGACCTGCTGCTGTTCCCGCGCCAGGTCAAGGCGCAGGAGGCGTACGAGCTGGGGATCGCGAACCGGATCGTTCCGGCCGCCGAACTGGCTGAGGAGGCACGGAAGTTGGCGCGCTCGCTGGCCGAGGGCCCGACGGTGGCGTACGCGGCACTGAAGGAGTCGCTGGCGTTCGCCGCCGGTCACACGCTGGACGAGTCCCTCGACAAGGAGGACGAGCTCCAGACACTGGCGGGCGCCTCCGAGGACCACGCGATCGCAGTCCAGGCCTTCATCGCCAAGGAGAAGCCGAGGTACCTGGGCCGGTAGTCGGCCGGGGGGCCTGGGCCGGGCCGACAGTCGGTCTGCCGCGGGTCGACAGCCGGCCCACCACACGGCCGATGGCGGGTCACCGTCGACCCGCCGCAGGCCGATCTCCGGTCCGCCGGGGGTCGACAGCCGGCCCATCGCCGGTCCGCCGCAGGCCGACAGCCAGCCCACCCGGGTCGATCGCCGGTCCGCCGGGGTCGTCAGTCGGCCCACGCCAGGCCCATCGCCAGTCCGCCGCAGGACGTCACCCGGCCCACCTCAGGCCGCTCGCCGATCCGCTGTAGGCCGACAGCCGGCCCACCGCTGGCCCACCGCCGAGCCGCCGCAGGCCGATAGGCAGCTCACCGCGCGCCGCCGATCGCCGAGCCGCCGCCGGTCGACAGCCGACCCACCACAGGCCGATCCCCGGTCCGCCCCGGGCCGGCAGCCGGCCTCCCGCGGCCCGGTATCCGGCCCCGCCCGGGATGCGCGGGCTTAGCGCAAGCGCTACCGCTCCCGGGCGAAGCAGTCCGCCAAGTGGTCGTTGACCAGGCCGCACGCCTGCATCAGGGCGTACGCCGTGGTCGGGCCTACGAAGCGGAGGCCGTTCTTCTTCAGGGCCTTGGACAGGGCCGTCGACTCGTCCGTGATGGCCGGTACGTCGCCGATGGCGCGCGGCGCCGGGCGGGTGGCCGGGTCCGGGGCGTGCGACCAGATCAGCGCGTCGAGTTCGCCCTCGGGCCAGTCGGCGAGCACGCGCGCGTTGGCCAGGGTGGCGTCGATCTTGGCGCGGTTGCGGATGATGCCCTCGTCGGCGAGCAGCCGCTCGCGGTCGGCGTCCGTGAAGGCGGCCACGTCCGAGATCTTGAAGCCGGAGAACGCGGCGCGGAAGCCCTCGCGGCGGCGCAGGATCGTGATCCAGGACAGGCCCGACTGGAACGCCTCCAGACAGATCCGCTCGAACAGCGCGTCGTCACCGTGGACGGGCCGCCCCCACTCCTCGTCGTGGTACGTCACGTAGTCCTCGGACGACAGACCCCACGGGCAGCGCAGCCGGCCGTCCGGGCCGGTCACGGCGCCACCGGCGCGCTCGTCGCTCACCGGTCGTCCTCCCCGAACCCAGTCCCCGCGTGGCCAGGGCCGTCGTATCCGGAGTCGTCGTGTCCGGAGCTGTCGTATCGGGAGTCGTCGTGTCCGGAGCTGTCATATCCGGAGCTGTCGTATCGAGAGCCGCCATACGCAGGACCGCCGTACCCAGGGCCCTCGTGGCCGAGCGCGTCGTGGCCGAGTTCATCCTGGCGCGTCTGGGTGCGGGCGCCCGACAGCGCGGTCTCCAGGTCGGAGATCCGGCGGTCCCGCTCGGCGAGCTCCGCGCCGAGTCTGCCGAGGGCGTCGTCCACCTCCGCCATGCGGTAGCCGCGCAGCGCCACCGGCAGCCGCAGGGCCTCGACGTCGGCGCGGCCGACGGGCCGGTCCTGGGGCAGCGGGTCGGCGAAATACTCGGCCGGCGCCTCCTGGAGCGTCCCGCTCTCACCGCCGCCGGCCACGGCGAGCGTCACCGCGCCGACGACCACGACGAGCGCGACGACCAGAAACAAGAACATGACCATCTTCGCTGTCCCCTGGCTCGAAGCCCGGATCCGGTCCCCTGTCCGGGTCCGGAAACTGTCAGGGTCCGATCGTGCCATGTGGGTCTGACAGTTAAGGTCGCAGGCGACCGGTCGACAGTTTTCACGTACAGCCGCAAGGAGAGTCACAGGGGATGCTCAGGCTTGGCACGCGCGAGTTCGGCGCACACGAGCCGGTGATCATGGCGATCGTGAACCGGACCCCTGACTCGTTCTACGACCAGGGTTCGACCTTCCAGGACGAGCCCGCGCTCACCCGTGTCGAGCAGGCCGTGGCCGAGGGCGCCGCGATCATCGACATCGGCGGCGTGAAGGCGGGCCCCGGGGACGAGGTCAGCGCGGAGGAGGAGGCCCGCCGCACGGTCGGCTTCGTCGCCGAGGTGCGCCGGCGCTTCCCGGACGTCGTCATCAGCGTCGACACCTGGCGGCACGACGTCGGCGAGGCGGTCTGCGAGGCCGGCGCCGATCTCCTGAACGACGCGTGGGGCGGCGTCGACCCCAAGCTCGCGGAGGTCGCGGCGCGCTACGGCAAGGGCCTCGTCTGTACGCACGCGGGGGGCGCCGAGCCTCGGACGCGTCCGCACCGGGTGACGTACGACGACGTCATGGCGGACATCCTCGACGTGACCGTGGGCCTCGCCGAGCGGGCCGTATCCCTCGGGGTGCCGCGCGAGTCGGTGCTGATCGACCCGGGGCACGACTTCGGCAAGAACACCCGGCACAGCCTGGAAGCGACGCGTCGGCTCCCCGAGATGGTGGAGACGGGCTGGCCGGTCCTGGTCTCCCTGTCGAACAAGGACTTCGTCGGCGAGACGCTCGACCGGCCGGTCAAGGAGCGGGTGATCGGCACGCTCGCGACGACGGCGGTGTCGGCGTGGCTGGGCGCGCAGGTGTACCGGGTCCACGAGGTGGCGGAGACGCGGCAGGTACTGGACATGGTGGCGACGATCGCCGGCCACCGGCCCCCGGCGGTCGCCCGGCGCGGACTCGCCTAGCCCGCACGTCCTCCGCGGTCGCCCGGCGCGGGCTCGCCTGAGCCCACGTACACGTACACGTACACGTAAAACACAACGCCCCCGGCGGCAGCCCGCCGGGGACGTACAGGCGCCCGAACCCTCGGGAACCTACTTGTTGACCTCCTTGGTCACCAGCGTGATCGCCTCCTGCACGTCGTCCGTGACGTGGAAGAGGAGCAGGTCGGCCGGGGAGGCCTTGCCCTGGGCGATGACGGTGTTCTTCAGCCAGTCGACGAGGCCGCCCCAGTACTCCGTCCCGAACAGGACGATCGGGAAGCGCGTGACCTTGGTGGTCTGGACGAGGGTGAGCGCCTCGAACAGCTCGTCCAGCGTGCCGAGCCCGCCCGGCAGGACCACGAAGCCCTGCGCGTACTTCACGAACATCGTCTTGCGGACGAAGAAGTAGCGGAAGTTCAGGCCGAGGTCGACGTACTGGTTGAGCCCCTGCTCGAAGGGCAGCTCGATGCCGAGGCCGACGGAGATGCCCTTCGCCTCGACGGCCCCCTGGTTGGCGGCCTGCATGGCGCCGGGGCCGCCGCCCGTGATGACCGCGAACCCGGCCTCGACGAGCGCCCGGCCGATGGCGACTCCCGACGCGTACTCGGGCGAGTCCGGCTTGGTGCGGGCCGAGCCGAAGACGCTGATCGCGGGCGGGAGTTCGGCGAGCGTGCCGAAGCCCTCGATGAATTCCGACTGGATGCGCAGGACCCGCCAGGGGTCGGTGTGGACCCACTCGGAGGGACCCTTGGAGTCGAGGAGGCGCTGGTCGGTGGTGCCGGGCTGGACCTGGTCGCGACGCCGGACCACCGGGCCGAGCCGCTGCTCCTGGGGACCCTTCCTGCCCTCGGGGTTGCTCATTCGCTGCTCCCTCCACTACGTACGTGCAGCAAGGGTAGATCTACGCGGGTTACACGCGGGGGACCTCGGGGTGTCAGGCCGTGAGCCAGGAGTGCAGGCGCTCCTCGCAGGCGAGGATCTTGGCGGTGTCGACGCGCTCGTCGACCTTGTGGGCGAAGATCGGGTCGCCGGGTCCGTAGTTCACCGCGGGCACGCCGAGCGCGCTGAAGCGGGAGACGTCGGTCCAGCCGAACTTGGGGCGGGCCTGGCCGCCGACGGCCGCCATGAAGGCCGCGGCGGCGGGGTGGTCGAGGCCGGGGCGGGCGCCGCCGGTGTGGTCGTCGACCACGTAGTCGTCGATGTCGCAGCCGGCGAAGAAGTCGCGGACGAACTCCTCGGCCTCCTGCTCGCTGCGGTCGGGCGCGTAGCGGAAGTTGACCGTGACGGAGCAGCTGTCGGGGATGACGTTGGTGGCGACGAAGCCCTCGACGCGTACGGCGTTGAGGCCCTCGTGGAACTCGAGGCCGTCGACGACAGGCTTGCGGGGCTCGTACGCGGCGAGGCGTTCGAGGATGGGGGCGGCCTTGTGGATCGCGTTGGAGCCCATCCACGCGCGCGCGGAGTGCGCCCGCTCGCCCTTGGTGGTCAGGATGACGCGCAGGGTGCCCTGGCAGCCGCCCTCGACCTCACCGTCGGTGCCCTCCAGGAGGATGGCGAAGTCGCCTTCCAGCCAGTCGGGGTGTGCGGCGGCCACATGGCCCAGACCGTTGAGGTGTGCGGCGACCTCTTCGTTGTCGTAGAAGACGAAGGTGAGGTCGCGGTTGGGCTCGGTGACGGTCTGCGCGATGCGCAGTTGGACCGCGACGCCGGACTTCATGTCGGTGCTTCCGCAGCCCCAGAGGATGCCGTTCTCGTCGAGGCGGGACGGCACGTTGTCGGCGATCGGCACGGTGTCGATGTGGCCGGCCAGGATGACCCGCTCCGCGCGGCCCAGGTTCGTACGGGCCACGACGTTGTTGCCGTACCGGTCGACCGTGAGGTGCGGCAGGGCGCGCAGGGCGTTCTCGACGGCGTCCGCGAGACCCTTCTCCTGCCCGCTCGGCGACGGAAAGTCGACCAGCTGGGCGGTGAGCACAGCGGCGTCCTGCGTGAGGTCAAGAGCGGTGAGGTCCATGGCGTCGACCCTAATGCCCGGTGCCCTGAAGGCGCGTCGGAGGCCTCCAGTACCTTGTAGGCGTGCCCGAGCCCCCCACTTCTGCTTCTGTCCGGCGCGGCCGTCTCCTGCGTACAGGGGCGGCCGTCGTGGTGCTGCTCTCCCTCGCCGCCTATCTGGTGGTGCAGTACGTCTCGGGCGGCAGACCGGCCCCGCGCTGCACTGTGGTGTCGGGGAACGGTGACGGGGCGTCGTACAGCTTCACGGCCGAGCAGGCGGTGAACGCGGCGACGATCTCGGCCGTCGGGACCACGCGCGGGATGCCCGAGCGGGCCGTCACGATCGCGCTCGCGACCGCGCTCCAGGAATCGGGCCTGCGGAACATCCACCACGGCGACCGCGACTCGCTGGGCCTGTTCCAGCAGCGCCCGTCGGAGGGCTGGGGCACCGAGCAGCAGATCATGGACCCCGTGTACGCGGCGGGACGGTTCTACGAGCATCTGGACCAGGTCCCGGGCTATTCGCGGCTGCCCCTGACGGTGGCGGCGCAGCGGGTCCAGCGCAGCGGCTATCCGCAGGCGTACGCGAAGCACGAGCCGGACGCCACGCTGCTGGCCGCCGCCCTCACCGGGCGGGCCGGCGCCTCGCTGACCTGCGAAGGACGGCCGAGCGGCACGGATGTGCGCAAGCCGGGCGACCCGGCGACGGTGCGGGCGGAACTGGTGCGTGACTTCGGCCAGGGGGTGGCGCCGGCGACCGGCATCGGTGAGGTGACCGTCCCGGTGCCCGCCACGGTGGACTCGGCCGGAGGCGGCGAGCAGCAGCGCGGCTGGGAGCTGGCGCACTGGGCGGTGGCCAATTCGTCGGCGCTGCGGATCGAGCGGGTGTCCTACGCGGGCCGCGTGTGGACCGCGGGCGACTCCGGGGGCAAGTGGAGCGGGGCGGACGCGAAGGCCGTCGCCGGGTCGGAAACGGACGCCGGAGAGGTCCGGATCGTCACCGCGCAATAGTGCGGTTGATAGCTCGAACGGGTCATAGGCGCCGTTCGGGGAGCGACAACCCGCACGGCTCTTCGCCGCACTTCGGCATATGCGGGAATTCCCTTGCGATCAAAGGGACGTAGGCGATTTACGACGCGACAGAGCGCGTGAAGTTTGCCCGTTTTTCGCCGCAGATGATAATGCGACGCATTGCCAACTCTTTACGTTGGGCGAGCGAAACCTTCGCGGCCTTCGAGCGGTAGTCACGGCGTCCGAGGGCCGGGCACCCGGCCCCGGACATCACCGTTCTCTCCCGTTCAAGGAGCATCAATGTCCCTCCCCCTGACCCGCCGGATCGCCCGTGCCGCGCTGCTGCTCGCAGCGGGAGCGGCTCCCGTGGTCGGAGCGGCCGGATCCGCGAGCGCCGCTGAACTCCCGGCCACCCCGAACCTGGGCGGCGTCACCGCTCTCGACGGGGCGAACCTCGGCAGCACCGTCGACGGCGCGGCCCAGAACGTCAGCGGACTCGCGGGCGAAACGGGCGGCAAGGCCGTCAAGACGGCCGTGCCGACCGCCGGCAAGGCCGTGGGCAAGAGCGCGAAGACGGCGACCCCCGCGGCCCAGAAGGCGGCCGGTGACGTCGCGGGCAGCGCCGGTGACACGGTCGGCCAGGCCGCGGGTACGGTCACGGGCAGCGGCCTGCCGACCGACGCGCTGACCAAGGGCGGCCTGCCGTCCACGGGCAACCTCCCGACGCAGGGCCTGCCGATCGGCGGCTGAACAGCCGTCTGACCGAAGCAAAAGGGGCGGGAAGCCTGTCGACCGACAGGCTTCCCGCCCCTTCGTCATGCGTAGGACTAGCTGAGGCGCTCCACCGCCGCCGCCACCCGCTCGTCGCTGGCCGTCATCGCCACGCGCACGAACTTGTCGCCGGCCGGCCCGTAGAAGTCGCCCGGCGCCACCAGGATGCCCAGCTCCGCGAGGTGCGCCACCGTGTCCCAGCAGGACTCGTCGCGCGTCGCCCACAGGTAGAGGCTCGCCTCGCTGTGCTCGATGCGGAAGCCGTGCGCGACCAGGGCGTCGCGCAGGGCAGCGCGCCGGGCAGCGTACCGCCCGCGCTGCTCCTGTACGTGCTGGTCGTCGCCGAGCGCCGCGACGACGGCCGCCTGCGTCGGGGCGGAGGTCATCATGCCGCCGTGCTTGCGGATCTCCAGCAGGTCGCCCAGGACGGCGGCGTCACCGGCGAGGAACGCTGCCCGGTAACCCGCGAGGTTCGACCGCTTGGAGAGCGAGTGGACCGTCACGATCCCCTCGTACGAGCCGCCGCAGACGTCCGGGTGCAGGACCGAGACCGGCTCGGCCTCCCAGCCGAGCTCGATGTAGCACTCGTCGGAGAAGACGAGGACGTCGTGCTCGCGGGCCCAGGCGACGATCCGGGTCAGCTCCTCCTTGGAGAGGACGCGGCCGGTCGGGTTCGAGGGCGAGTTGAGCCACAGGAGCTTCAGGCCGGCCGGGTCGAGTTCCGTCGGGTCGTCGTAGGAGACGTGCTCCGCGCGGGCCAGGCGGGCGCCGACCTCGTACGTCGGGTAGGCGAGGCGCGGGTAGGCGACCTTGTCACCGGGGCCGAGCCCGAGGTGCGTCGGGAGCCAGGCCACGAGTTCCTTGGAACCGACGATCGGCAGGACGTTGCGGTGGGTGAACCCGCGCGCGCCGAGGCGCCGCTCGCTCCAGCCCACGAGGGCGTCCCGCAGCTCGGGCGTGCCCCACACCGTGGGATAGCCGGGCGAGTCCGCCGCCGCGATCAGCGCTTTCTGGATCAGCTCGGGCACCGGGTCGACCGGCGTGCCGACCGACAGGTCGACGATGCCGCCCGCGTGCGCGGCGGCCGTCTTCTTGTACGGCTCGAGCTTGTCCCAGGGGAACGTGGGGAGGCGGTCGGAGACTGCGGACACCTGGCTCACTTCTCTCGTACGTGCGTGGCTACCCGGGCCAACGCCTCGGTCCCGTACGGCGGGTGTGCCGTACGGGACCGAGGCGGCGCGATGTGCTGCCCGCTTACTGGTTCTGCGGCGGAAGCGCGGCGATGAAGGCGTGGTCGCGCTCGATCAGGCCGAGCTTGCTGGCGCCGCCGGGCGAGCCGAGCTCGTCGAAGAACTCGACGTTCGCCTTGTAGTAGTCCTTCCACTCTTCAGGAGTGTCGTCCTCGTAGAAGATCGCCTCGACCGGACAGACCGGCTCGCAGGCTCCACAGTCGACGCATTCGTCCGGGTGGATGTACAAGGACCGGGAGCCCTCGTAGATGCAGTCGACCGGGCACTCCTCGATGCACGCCTTGTCCTTGACGTCGACACAAGGCTGCGCGATGACGTAGGTCACGCTGTCGTTCCTCCTCGATAGGGCGCGGCGGGCCGATCTGCGGCTCCGTCCACGGGCGCGCGGGAGCGCGGCGTCGTCGATGCCCGCACCTAGTATCTCCGTTCCTGGGCATGATCCGAACAGGAGGGGTGGAGAGAGCTGTGGAATTCACTGCGGGCGGACGACTCGAACTGCGCTTGACCGCCGCTGACGTGGGCAAACGCGTGTCTGTGCGGCGGGTGACAGAGGGCGGCGCGCCGGGTGCGAAGTTCACCGACACGGTCGGGGTTCTCACATCGTGGGACGCGGGTGTGCTGCACATCACAAGGCGGAACGGCGAAGAGGTCCAGATTCCGGAATCCTCGCTGGTCGCGGGCAAGGTCGTACCGTCCGCGCCGGCCCGTCGCCGGGGGCCCGCCGCGTCGTACGAGGAGCTGGCCCGGGTCTCCGCGCGCGCGTGGCAGCCGCTGGAGAGCGAGCGGCTCGGCGACTGGGAGCTGCGGGCCGCCGAGGGGTTCACGCGGCGGGCCAACTCGGTGCTCCCGCTGGGCGACCCGGGCCTCCCCCTCGACGAGGCGCTCACGCGCGTACGTAACTGGTACGCGGAACGGGAGTTGCCCGCGTACATACAGACCGCGACTGGCGCCGAGAGGACGCAGGGGCCGCTGTGCGCCGAGCTGGAGGCGCGGGGGTGGGTGCGTGAGGTCAGTGCGGAGCTGTGGGTCGGCGGGCTCGCGCCGATCGCGGACGAGGTCGACCCGGGTGACCGCGTCGTGCTGTCCCGGGAGCCCGACGAGGCGTGGCTCGGGCGGTATCAGCGCAAGGGCGCGAGCGAGACGGCGCTGCGGGTGCTGACGGCCGGACCTTCGGTCTGGTTCGCGACCGTGCCCGGCGCGGGCGACGTGCCGGACGCGATCGGGCGGTGCGTGGTGGACGGGCGGTGGGCCGGGTTCGCGGCGGTCGAGGTGGATCCCGCGCTGCGGCGCCAGGGGCTCGCCACGCTCGTGATGACGGCGCTCTCGCGCCGGGCGCTCGACGAGGGCGCGTCGGCGTCCTGGCTCCAGGTGGAGAACGACAACGCGGGTGCGCGGGCCCTGTACGAACGGCTCGGTTTCGCCCCGCACCACGCGTACCACCACTACCGTGCTCCGGACGCGGCGGGAGACTGGAAGTGAGGCCGGGCAGGGGCTCCGGACACCGTCGGCCGGATTGAGAGGGCACGAGGCGCGTATGTCCCGCGAAATGTCACCGCGGTCCGAGCGGCTGCGTCTGCGGTTCGCCGATGAGGCGCGGGCGGAGCGGCCCGACCTGTCGGAGCTGTGCCTGCTGGTGGCGGCCCAGGCCGACGGGTCGCTGGACGAGGCCGGCATGGACCAGGTGCAGATGGAGCTCGACGACCTCGCCGGGCAGCTTCCGTTCCGGCCGGGCGGCCCGCGGTCCTGGGCGACGGCGATGGCGGAGCTGCTGGGCGCGCGACTCGGGTTCCACGGCACGCCCGGGGACTACCAGCGCCTGGAGTCGTCGCTCCTGCACGACGTGCTGCGCCGCCGGCGAGGGCTGCCGATCCTGCTGTCGGTGGTGTGGATGGAGGTCGCGCGGCGGGCCGGGGCGCCGGTGTACGGGGTCGCGCTGCCGGGGCACTTCGTGGTGGGTTTCGGGCCCGCACGGGACCAGGTGCTCGCCGACCCCTTCGACGGGGGCCGGGTCCTGACCGGTGAGGACGCGGAACTCCTTGTGGCCGGGGCGACGGGCGCGCCGCTCGACGCGTCGATGCTGCGGCCGGCCGATCCGCTGGACGTCGTACTGCGCATCCTGAACAACATCCGGGCCTGGGCGGCGACGCGCCCCGAGCGGGCGGACGTCGGCCTGTGGGCCATCGAGCTGTCTCTGCTGCTCCCCTCGCACCCGGCCCGCCTCCGCTACGAGCGGGCCCAACTCCTCGTCAACAGCGGGGACTTCCTCACGGGCGCGGTCGAGCTGGACGCGTACGCGGACGTGGTGGGCGTGATCGACGAGGGCGCGGCGGAGACGATCCGCGGGCAGGCACGGGCGGCCCGCGCGATGCTCAACTGAGGCCAAAGGGACTACAGCCAGCCCTTCTCCCGCGCGATCCGGACGGCCTCCGCCCTGTTGCGTACGGCGAGTTTCTGGATGGCCGTCGAGAGGTAGTTGCGGACCGTGCCCTGGGACAGGTGCAGGGCCGCCGCGAGTTCGGCGTTGGTCGAGCCGTCGGCCGCCGCGCGCAGGACCTCGCGTTCACGGTCGGTCAGCGGGTTGGCGCCGTCGGCGAGCGCGGCGGCCGCGAGGGTGGGGTCGATGACCCGCTCGCCGGCGAGCACCTTCCGTACGGCCTCGGCGAGTTGGGACGCGGGGGCGTCCTTGACCAGGAACGCGTCGGCGCCGGACTCCATCGCCGTACGGAGATAGCCGGGGCGGCCGAAGGTGGTGAGGACGACGACCTTGACGGCGGGGAGCTGTTCGCTGAGCCGGGCGGCGGCCTCGATGCCCGTCATGCCGGGCATCTCGATGTCGAGGAGCGCCACGTCGGGCCCGTGCGCACGGGCCGCCTCCAGGACCTCGTCACCGCGCGCCACCTGGGCGACGACCTCGATGTCGGGTTCGAGGCCGAGGAGCGCCGCGAGGGCCTCCCGCACCATCGACTGGTCCTCCGCGAGCAGGACCCTGATCTGGCTCTGAGCGCTCATGCGCCGGATCCTACGGAGGCCACGGGGACGCGGGCCACCAGGACGAACCCGCGGCGACGGGCGGGCGCCGCCTCAAGGGTGCCGCCCACGGCCTCGATGCGTTCGCGCAGGCCCGTCAGGCCGTTGCCCGGGGTGACGCCGCCGCCGGCGGCCCCCGCTCCGTCGTCCTCGACGGTCAGCTCGACGACGGGGCCGTCCAGGGTCTCGCGGCGCGTGACGGACACCGTGCAGCGGCGGGCGCCGCTGTGCCGTACGGCGTTCGTGACGGCCTCGCGGAGCGTCCAGGCGAGGGCCGCCTCCTGCTCGGCGGGCAGGCCGTCCGGCGCGTCCGGCGGAACGTCGGCCTCGATGCCCGCGGCGGCCAACGCGGCGCGTGCTCCGGCCAGTTCGGCGCCGAGCCGGGGGCGCCGGTAGCCCGTGACGGCCTCGCGGACGTCGACGAGTGCCTGGCGGCTGACCTGTTCGATGTCGGCGACCTGCTGGGCGGCCTTCTCGGGTTCGCCGGGGAGCATCCGGCCGGCCAGCTCGCTCTTGAGCGTGATCAGGGAGAGCGAGTGGCCGAGGAGATCGTGCAGGTCGCGGGCGAGCCGCAGCCGCTCCTCGTTGGCGGCGAGCTGGGCGACGGTGGCGCGTGCCCGCCGCAGTTCGACGGTCGTGCGCACGAGCTGGCGTACGCCCGTCATCGCGAAGCCGCCGAGGAGTGCGGGCACCACGAGGCCGAGGTCCCAGCCGCGGCCGAGCGGGATGCCGAGGAGGACCATCCCGGCGGTGACCACGAGGATCGACCAGCGGGCGTACCGCATGGGCAGGACGGCTCCGCAGGACACGGAGACGTAGACGAAGAGGACGAGCCAGGGGGCGCCGAGCGTGAGGGACATGACGACGGCGACGGCGGCGAGCGAGCCCACGATCGCGGCGAGCGAGCCGAGGGGCAGGGAGCGGGCGGTGTGCCGGAAGACGAGGACCAGGTAGACCGCGACGAAGCCGACGAGGCCCAGCCAGCCGAGCGCAGTGGCCCAGGCCGTGTGGCCGCCGTCGAGGAGGTCCTCGATCGGGGCGCCCATGAAGACCAGCCAGATGCCGATCCACAGCAGCTTGCGCAGGGCCTCGCGGCGGTTGCGGGGCGGCTGTCCCATGCCGGTGAGCCGGATCTCGTCCTTCGTCATGGCGTTCACGCCTTCAGGGTGTCCTTCCGGTACAGCCAGGCCGCGCCGCCCGCGAAGACCAGGAAGTAGGCGACCATCAGGGCGATGTCCTTGGCGTGCGGGGCGTTGCCCAGCTCGATGGCCTGGCCGACGGCAGCGTACGCGTGGGTGGGCAGCCAGGACGCGATGTTCCGCAGCCAGTCGGGGAAGCCGGCCGAGGGGAACCACAGGCCGCCCAGGATCGACAGCCCGAAGTAGACGATCATCGTGATCGGGCGGACGGCGTCGCCGCTCGCGATGTAGCCGATGGCGACGCCGAGCGCGGCGAAGCAGAGGCTACCGGCCCAGATCGCGCCGACGAGGGCGAGCCACTGCCAGGCGTCGAGCCGTACGCCCTTGGTGACGGCGGCGACGATGAAGACCACGACGATGGACGGCAGGCTGACCACGGCGGCGCTGGCGGTCTTGGCGAGGACGTAGCCGCGCCCGGGGAGCGTGGTGAGGCGCAGCTGGCGTACCCAGCCGCTCTCGCGTTCCTTGGCGATGCGCTCGCTGTTGCCCATGAGGACGGCGGTCAGCGCGCCGAAGGAGGCCATCGACACCATCATGAACGCGGCGAGGTTCAGGCCCGTGCCCTCGACCATGGACGCCCTGCGGGAGCTGCCCGCGATGAGCAGGAACAGGACCGACGGGTAGACGACCGAGAAGAACAGGAACTTCTTGTTGCGCAGGGCGCGGGTGATCTCCAGCTTGATCAGGCTGTTCATGACGTCCTGGCCTCCTCGGCCGTGGTGATGGCGACGAAGGCCTGCTCCAGGCCGAGGCCCGCGACCTCCAGGTTGCGCGGGTACAGGCCGAGTCCGTACAGGGCGTGCACGGTGGCGTCGGCGTCGCTCGACTGGAGCCGGACGGTGCGTCCTGACACGTCGACGGTGGTGAGGAACGGCAGGGCGCGCAGGGCCTGTTCGTCTATGGCGCCGTCCAGGTCGAAGGCGACCTTGCGGACGCCCGCCTTCGCCTTGATCTCGGCGGCGGTGCCGTCGGCGAGGAGGCGGCCGCGGTGCAGGACGAGGACGCGGTCGGCGATCGCGTCGGCCTCTTCGAGGTAGTGCGTGGCGAAGAGGACGGTACGGCCCTGGTCGGCCTGTTCGCGCATGGTGGCCCAGAACGCGTGGCGGGCCGAGACGTCCATGCCAGTGGTCGGCTCGTCGAGCACGATGAGGTCGTTCGCGCCCGCGGTGGCGAGGGCGAAGCGCACGCGCTGTTCCTGGCCGCCGGAGAGCTTGTTGACCTTGCGGTCGGCGATCTGCGCGATACCGGCCCGGGACAGGACGTCGGCCGGCTTGTAGGGCCTCGGGTGCAGATCGCAGGCGAGCCTGACGAGTTCGGCGACGGTGACCTCGTCCATCAGGCCGCCGCTCTGCAGCATGGCGCCGACGCGGCCCTGCACGATCGCGTCGCGGGGGCTGGTGCCGAAGACGCGGACGGTGCCGGTGTCCGCCGGGCGCAGGCCCAGGAGGAGGTCGAGAGTGGTCGACTTGCCGGCGCCGTTGGGACCGAGGAGGGCGACGGTCTCGCCCGGGTGGAGGGCCAGGCTGAGCCCGTCCACGGCCCTGACGGCGCCGTAGCTCTTGCTCACCCGCTCGAAGCTGACCACCTCGGTGGCCTTGACTGTCGTTGTCATACGGCCATGGTGGCCCGCGGGGGTGTACGCGCGGCAGTGTCGGCAGGCGTGGGTACGGGATGACAGATGTCATGCCCGGGGACGTGCTTCTGTCCGGGGACAGCGATCGGGCGGGCCCCCGCGAAGGGACCCGCCCGATTCCTGACCTGCGTACGCCGCCTAACTCGGGTTCGTCTGGATGACCCCGATGCGCTGCGCCGGCGTCTTGCCCTTGAGTGCCATCCGCATCACGCCGATCACGTCCTCCGGCGTCACCGGCGTCTTCTTGCCGGTGGCGCGGGTGATGAGGATGCCGTCGAACGTGTTGCCGTAGAGCTTCTTCAGGGCGTCCCGGTCGTAGTACTCGACGAGCTTGCCGTCGACGGCCTTGACGCTGAGGATCTGCGGCAGCGACTTCGCGGGGCCGAACGGGATCTGCGCGTTGCCCGCCTTGATGATGACGTTCGCGGACATCGCCGGCTGGGCGAACTCCTTCATCATCCGGTCGACCTCGGCGTTCGAGACGGTCGGCGTGCGGGTCGCCGTCGCCAGCGGCACGGGCAGGGACGCGCCCGTCTCGACGTGCGTGCGGTACGCCTCCTCGACGGACTGCGCGGAACGGGCCACGTCGACGCCCTCGCCGGTCTTGCCGTACACGGCGACGGCCTTGCCCGGCACGAAGCGGATCGTGCCGTCGCTCGAGGCGGTGGCGCCGCCGGCGGCCCGCTCCAGGGCGGCCTGCAGCTTCTCCTCGTCGACGGGCATGACCGGGTTGACGACGCGTTCGTTGCCGAACAGCGAGCCGATGACGGAGACCGGGTTGTAGTCGCTGCCCGCGGCCGCCGCGACGGTCGCCGCGCTGTCCAGGCTCAGACCGGCCTGGTCCGGCTTGAGGGTGACGTTCTTGCCGTCGACCGTGAGCTGGAGCGGCTCGGTGGTGCGCTTGGCGAAGGCGTTGTCGAGCTTGGCCGTGGCCTCGTCACGCGTGCCGCCGCCGATGTCGACGCCGAGCACGGTGGTGCCCTTGGCGACGTCGGCGTGGTTCATCAGCAGACCGGCGCCGTACGCGACACCGGCGAGGGCCACGACGCCGCCGCCCAGGAGGACGAGCTTGCTGCGGCCCTTCTTGCGCGCGGGCGCCGGGGCGCTCTGGCCGACCGGGTCGGGCAGCTTCGGCGGGGTGTGCGGGCCGGAGGTCTCAGGGTTCGAGCCCTGCCCGAACGGCGCGTTGGGGCCGCCGAGGCCCGGCGGGACGACCGGGATGCCGCTGGTCAGCGTGCCGCCGGAGACATGGGCCGACGGGTCGTCGGAGCCCGGCTCGGGCGCGGGCGTCTGCGGGGTGAGGATCGCGGTGTCGTCACTCAGTCCGCCCGGGGTGCCGGGCGTCATGGGGCGGGTGACGGTGCTGTCGCCGCCGGCGGGTCCGCTCGTCGGCCCCTTGGGCCCGGCCGGGGGGACGCCGGGGCCGGTGCCGTCCGGGTTCCCGGCGAAGAAGGGCAGGTCGCCGCGGAGCGGGTCACCGGAGTCGCCGGGCTGCGGCGGGCGGTTCTGCGCGGTCACGCCGAGCGGTCCGGCCGCGACGGCGCCCGATACGTCGAAGGCACCGGAGCCGGACGACGGGCCGGGCACCGCACCGGAGTTGCCCGCGCCGGCGGCGCCGCCGCGCTGCGGGGCGCCCGCCTTGCGGGGCGCGAACCAGTCGCTGGTCTTCTCCGCGGCGGCCGGGGCGGCGGGCGCCGCGGGGGCGGCCGTCGCCGTGCTCCGGGCGTCACCCGAAGGAGCGGTCCGGGGAGCCGGCTCCGCGGCCCTCTCGGGTGCCGGGGCCGGGGCCTTGGCCGGGGTCCCGTCGCCGGGGCCGCCGTTCACGTCGCTCATGGGCGTACGCATCACCACGGGCGGGATGGGGCGCGAGCCGGGGATGTTGATCCGGATCCGCGTCGTCAGCGTGGTCTCCGTCTTGCGCTCCTCCGCGGGGCCGTCGGCGGGCTGCCCGGCGGGACCGGGCGCGCCGTCTCCCGCACCGGCGCCCTGTGCGGGGGTGCCGTACGGAGGCGTCCCCGAGGGATAGGCGGCACCGCCGCGCCCCTGGGGACCGGAGGACGAACTGTCAGTTTCACGACTCAAAGCAGGTTCTCCCGGTTGGCTCCGCCGCCCGTCTCGACCTCACGCGGGCTGCTCGGCGGCGCGCACCACCATACTGGCCACGGCCGGAACGCATCCGGTGACCGCCGACGAAAACCCGTGGGGGGCATGGGCCACGGGTGGGTCCGGTGCATCAGGGCCGCCGGAGTCGCAGCGTCCGGTTCCGCGCTCCACACGGCTCCGGAGCGCCCCGATAGCGGGGCTATTGGGGCGTTTCGGCAGCGCAGCGAGGTGCCGCGCCGGACGTCGAACCCCCGGCCACGGCCCGTCGGCCGCTCCCCAAGTGGTACGTCACTTCCCAAGTCGGGCGCCGGGGCCCGGCGGTTGCCGCGGCAGGCCGAAGGTGGCGCAGATCACAGCCAGGGTCATCCCGCCGAGCAGGAACACGTACGAACCGGTTCCCGCGCCGAACACGAAGTCGCCCTCGGGCCGGGTCGTGGTGAGCAGAATGACCGTCACCACCCAGCCGGCGGCGGCCGCGGCGGCCCCGCCCTTGGTGCCCGTGAGGCGCCCACCGCCGAGGAAGACGCCGGCCGCGCCGAGCAGCGCGAGCAGCAACCCGCCGGGGAACCAGCCCGCTTGGACGAGCGACCCGGCGACGCCGACGAGGGCGCCGAGCACGAGGAGTCCGGCGTGCGCGGCGAGGCGCGCGACGCCGAGACCGGGCCCCGGCGGCACCGGGGCAGGCGGCTTGGCGGCGCCGCTCGACGCGGTCGCCCGTCCCTGCCTGGCCGCCTTGCCCGACCCGCCTGCACCACTCATCACGCCACCACTCCCGCGAACAGATCGTGCTCGTACGGCGCCGCCGCCTCGCCCCGCGCCAGCTCGTAATACTCCACGTCGAAGACCGGCTGGGCGAGTCGGTTCGACAGGATGAAGAGGGGTTCGCCGCCGGGGGCGACCTCGACCTGGGTCGCGTGGGCGGCCATCGCGGCGGTCTTGGCCGCGAGGAAGCCCTGGCCGTCGATCTCGGCGGTGATCAGCGCGTCGTCGACGACACCGGGCACGTCACCGATCTCGGCGACGGCGTCGTACGGGGTCTGGCCGAGGGCCCCGGCCAGCCAGCGGAAGCGCTCCTCGGCCACGGAGCGCGGCACCCGGTTCCAGTAGATCTTGGCGATGGTGTGGGGCTCGCCGAGGTCGCGGCGGAACGCGGGCTCGGCGGCGAGGTCCGCCGCGCGCATGGCGACGCGGTGGGCCTGGATGTGGTCGGGGTGGCCGTAGCCGCCGTCCGGGTCGTAGGTGACGAGGACCTGGGGGCGCACCTCGCGGATCACCTCGACGAGGCAGGCCGCGGCCTCGTCCAGGTCGGCGGACCAGAAGGCGCCCGGCCGCTCGTTCTGCGGGGCGCCCATCATCCCGGAGTCGCGGAAGCGCCCCGGGCCGCCGAGGAAGCGGTGGTCGGTGACGCCCAGCTCCTTCATGGCGGCGGCGAGCTCGCCGATGCGGTGCGGGCCGAGGATGTCCTCGCGGTCCGGGGCGAGGTGGGCGAGCCGGTCGGGAATGACCTCGCCCTCCTCACCGAGGGTGCAGGTCACCAGGGTGACGTGGGCACCGTCGGCCGCGTACCGGGCCATGGTGGCGCCGTTGTTGATCGACTCGTCGTCGGGGTGCGCGTGCACGAGGAGCAGACGCCGGTCGGGCAGTTCCGTCATATGCCCAGCCTAGGACGTGATGACTTCGCGCCCGTAATGGCTCCGACGGCCTCCGGTTCCGCTTCTGCGGGCCCTAGAACTTGATCCCGCCGACCATGCCCGCGACGTTCTTCGTGATCTGGCTGATCGTGGGTGCGATGGAGGAGCTGGAGAGGTAGAACCCGAGCAGGACGCAGATGAGCGCGTGTCCGGCTTTCAGACCCGATTTCTTGATCAGGATGATGACGATGATCGCGAACAGCACCACCGCTGAAATCGAGAGTGCCACAGCGGTCCACCTCCCTTGTCCCGAGCCCAACTGCCGTACGCAGTGCGGCGAACGGCTTCTACCCACACGACGCTAGAGATCATAACTATCCGTCCGGACGCATGGATCGGTGCATGGGCGCAAGGGGGGCGCACGACCCGTCCGGCGTCCTATGGTCTGGGGATGACCACCGAGCCTGTTTCCTTTCCGCGCCGGCACGCCCGCACCCAGCGCTTCACGCTGGGCGCGCCACGGGCGTTCGCGGTCGCGCCCGACGGCGAACGCGTCGTCTTCCTGCGCTCCGGTTCCGGTACCGACCGCGCGAACGCGTTGTGGGCCCTGGACGTGGCGTCCGGCGAGGAGCGGATCGCCGCCGATCCGCTCGCGCTGCTCGGCGGCGCCGAGGAGGATCTGTCGGCCGAGGAGCGCGCCCGGCGCGAGCGCAGCCGCGAGGGCGCCGCGGGCATCGTCGGCTACGCGACCGACGCCGCCGTGGAGCTGGCCGCGTTCGCGCTCAGCGGACGGCTGTTCACGGCCGAACTGCGCGCGGGCACGACGCGTGAACTCACCGAAGCGGCGCGCCACGGTTCCGTGATCGACCCGCGTCCCTCGCCCGACGGCCGCCACGTCGCGTACGTCGCCGGGGGCGCGCTGCGCGTCGTCGGCGCGGACGGCGAGGGCGACCGGGTTCTGGCCGGGCCGGCCGAGGACGAGACGGCGACCGTCACCTACGGCCTCGCGGAGTTCATCGCGGCCGAGGAGATGAGCCGTTCGCGCGGCTTCTGGTGGTCGCCCGACTCGGACCGGCTGCTCGTGGCGCGGGCGGACGACGCGGCCGTACGGCGCTGGTGGATCGCGGACCCGGCGCACCCGGACCGCGAGCCGGCCCGCAACGCCTACCCGGCGGCGGGCACGCCCAACGCGGAGGTGCGGCTCTTCGTCGTCGGCCTGGACGGCGAGCGCACCGAGGTGTCGTGGGACCGGGCCGGATACCCGTACCTGGCCCGCGTGCACTGGTCGGCCGACGGGGCGCCGCTGCTTCTCGTGCAGGCGCGTGACCAGCTGAGCGAGCTGTATCTCGCGGTGAACGTCGAGGACGGCTCGACGCGGATGGTGCACGCGGACGAGGACGGGCAGTGGCTGGAGCTGTTCCCCGGTGTGCCGTCGTGGTCGCCGAGCGGGCAGCTCGTGCGGATCGCCGACGAGGGCGGGGCGCGGGTGCTCGCGGTCGGTGAACGTCCTTTGACCGGGCCGCAGTTGCACGTACGGGCGGTGCTCGACGTGGGCGCGAGCGACGTGCTGATCTCGGCGTCGGCGGGCGCTGCGGCGCCGGAGCGGGAGACCGGCGAGGTACATGTCTACCGGGTCAACGAGCTGGGCGTGGAGCGGGTCTCCGAGGAGCCCGGCGTGCACTCGGCGGTGCGTGCGGGCGGCGTGACCGTCCTGGCGTCGGCGAGCACCGGCGAACCGGGCACGCGGGTGCGGGTTCTTCGCGACGGCAAGCAGATCGCGACGGTCGCCTCGCACGCCGAGCGCCCCTCGCTGAGCCCGCGCCTGACGCTCACGGAGGCGGCCGGGATCCCGTGCGCCGTCCTGCTCCCGTCCTCGTACCAGGAGGGCGACGGTCCGCTGCCGGTACTGCTCGACCCGTACGGCGGTCCGCACGGGCAGCGGGTGGTCGCCGCGCACAATCCGCATCTGACGTCGCAGTGGTTCGCTGACCAGGGCTTCGCGGTGGTCGTCGCGGACGGGCGCGGCACCCCGGGCCACTCCCCCGCGCGGGAGAAGGCGATCCGCGACGATCTGACGCTCACGCTCGACGACCAGGTGACGGCGCTGCACGCGCTCGCCGAGACGTTCCCGCTCGACCTGGGCCGGGTGGCGATCCGCGGCTGGTCGTACGGCGGCTACCTCGCGGGCCTCGCGGTCCTTCGCCGCCCGGACGTGTTCCACGCGGGCATCGCGGGCGCCCCCGTCACGGACTGGCGCCTCTACGACACCCACTACACGGAGCGCTACCTGGGCGACCCGACGACCTCGCCGGAGGTGTACGCGAAGAGCTCGCTGGTCACCGACGACGGGCTGTCCGAGGCGGCGGAGCAGCACCGGCCGCTGATGATCGTGCACGGCCTGGCCGACGACAACGTGGTGGTGGCGCACAGCCTGCGCCTGTCCTCGGCTCTGCTCGCCGCGGGCCGGCCGCACGAGGTGCTTCCGCTGTCGGGCGTGACCCACATGACGCCCCAGGAGCAGGTCGCGGAGAATCTGCTGCTGCTCCAAGTCGACTTCCTGAAGCGCTCGTTGGGCCTCGCCTAGGCAGCTGACCGGCCGGGGCGGAATCACCCGCCCCGGCCCGCCTACTCGGTCGGCACGACCTTCATCTCCTCCGCGAAGAAGCACGCAGAGGCGTGCTTGGCCGAGGACTCCCCGATGCGGAACTCGGCGGGCACGGCGAGTTCTGGGATCTCCAGGGAGCACCGCTCCTGCGCCTTCCAGCAGCGCGTGCGGAAGCGGCAGCCCGACGGCACGTTGGCCGGGGACGGCACGTCTCCGGTGAGGATGATCCGCTCGCGGTGCTCGCGCGCCTCCGGGTCGGGGACGGGGACGGCGGACAGGAGCGCCTGTGTGTAGGGGTGCGTGGGGTGTTCGTAGATCTCCTCGTCGGTGCCGGTCTCGACGATGCGGCCGAGGTACATGACGCCGACGCGGTCGGAGATGTGGCGGACGATGGACAGGTCGTGGGCGATGAAGACGTAGGAGAGGTCGAACTCCTTCTGGAGGCTGTCGAGCAGGTTGACGACCTGGGCCTGCACGGAGACGTCGAGGGCGGAGACCGGTTCGTCGGCGACGATGATCTCGGGGCGCAGCGCCAACCCCCGTGCGATACCGATGCGTTGACGCTGGCCGCCGGAGAACTGGTGCGGGTAGCGGTTGATGTACTCGGGGTTGAGTCCGACGACGTCGAGGAGGTCCTGGACCCTGCGGCGCCGGTCGCCCTTGGGGGCCACCTCGGGGTGGATCTCGTAGGGCTCGCCGATGATGTCGCCGACGGTCATGCGGGGGTTGAGGGACGTGTAGGGGTCCTGGAACACCATCTGGATGTTGCGGCGTACGGCTTTCAGGGCGCGCCCGGAGAGTTTGGTGACGTCCTCGCCCTTGTACTTGATCTGCCCGGCGGTCGGCCGCTCCAGGTTGACGAGCATCTTGGCGACGGTGGATTTGCCGCAGCCGGACTCGCCGACGATTCCGAGGGTCTCGCCCCGGGCGAGCGCGAAGTCGACGCCGTCGACCGCCTTGACCGCGCCGACCTGCTTCTTGAACAGGATTCCCTGGGTGAGCGGATAGTGCTTGACCAGGCCGCTGACCTCCAGGATCGGCTCGCCGGTGGGCGTGGGCCCGACGTCTTTCGTCCCTGTCGCCACGTCAGCCATCGAGCGTCTCCTTCCAGAAGTGGCAGGCGCTGCGCCGGGCCGGGTTCACCTCGTTCAGCGGGGGGACGTCGGTGCGGCACACGTCCCGGGCCATGGGGCAGCGCGGGTTGAAGGCGCAGCCGGGCGGGATGTGCATCAGGTTGGGCGGCAGGCCCTTGATCGCGTACAGCTCCTGGCCCTTCTGGTCGAGGCGCGGGATCGATTCGAGGAGGCCCTTGGTGTACGGGTGGGCGGGCGCCTTGTAGATCTCGTGGACGGGGGCCGTCTCGACGATGCGGCCCGCGTACATGACGGCGATCTTGTCGGCGACGTCCGCGACGACGCCGAGGTCGTGGGTGATGAGGATGAGCCCCATGCCGAGTTCGCGCTGGAGCTCGGCGAGCAGGTCCATGACCTGGGCCTGGACGGTGACATCGAGGGCGGTGGTGGGCTCGTCGGCGATGATCAGGTCCGGTTCGAGGGCGAGCGCCATCGCGATCATGATGCGCTGGCGCATACCGCCGCTGAACTGATGCGGGTACTGGCCGACGCGCTCCTTGGCGGCCGGAATCCTGACTCTGTCCATGAGTTCGACGGCCTTGGCGCGGGCGTCCTTGCGGGACATGCCCCGGTGGACGGTGAACAGCTCGCCGATCTGGGCGCCGACGGACAGGACGGGGTTGAGGGAGCTGAGGGCGTCCTGGAAGATCATCGCCATCTTGGCGCCCCGGATCTTCCTGCGCTCGTCCTCCTTGAGCTTGAGGAGGTCCTTGCCCTGGAAGACGATCTCGCCGCCGGCGATCTTTCCGGGCGGGGTGTCGAGGATGCCCATGACGGCCTGCGCGGTCACGGACTTGCCGGACCCGGACTCGCCGAGGACGGCGAGCGTCTCGCCCGCGTCGACGGTGTAGTTGACACCGTTGACGGCCTTGGCGACGCCGTCGCGGGTACGGAACTCCACGTGCAGGTCGCGTACTTCGAGCAGCATGGGCGCCTACCTCAGCTTGGGGTCGAGGGCGTCGCGCACCGCGTCGCCGAGCATGATGAACGCGAGCACGGTGACCGCGAGGGCGCCCGCGGGCCAGAGCAGCATGTGCGGGGCGTTGCGGATGTAGGGGGACGCCGCGGAGATGTCGATGCCCCAGCTGACGGTGGGCGGCTTCAGGCCGACACCGAGGTACGAGAGGGTCGCCTCCAGGGAGATGTACGTGCCGAGGGCGATGGTGGCGACGACGATGACCGGGGCGACCGCGTTGGGCAGGATGTGGCGCAGGAGCATCCGGGAGTTGGAGGCGCCGAGGGCGCGGGCCGCCTGGACGTAGTCGTTCTGTTTGGCCGTGATGACGGAGCCTCGGGCGATGCGGGAGAGCTGCGGCCAGCCGAGCAGCACCATGAACCCGATGACCGGCCACACGGTGGCACTGGTGACGACGGACAGCAGCACCAGGCCGCCGAGGACGACGGGGATGGCGAAGAAGACGTCGGTGATACGGGACAGGATCGCGTCCCCCGACCCGCCGAAGAACCCGGCGAGCCCGCCGAGGACGCTGCCGAGCAGCGCGACGCCGAGGGTGGCGCAGACGCCGACGGTGACGGAGGTGCGGGCGCCGTACACGGTGCGGGTGTAGACGTCGCAGCCCTGGCCGTCGAAGCCGAAGGGGTGGCCTGGCTGGGAGCTCTCCTGGGCCTTGGCGAGGTCGCAGGACAGGGGGTTGCCGGAGGCGATCAGGGAGGGCCAGAGCGAGATGACCACGAGGAAGACGATGACGAGGCCCGAGATGATGAAGATCGGGTTGCGGCGCAGGTCGCGCCAGGCGTCGGACCACAGGCTCCGCGGCTTGCCGGCGGGTTCGCCGCCGCCGGGACCGCCGGGCGTCTTCTCCAGGGTGGTGCCCTCGCTGGTGGCGAGGTCCATGGCGCCGCCCGCGCCCGTGGCCGCTATGGCGCCGTCCTCGGGGGCGCGGCCCCCACCCGAGGTGAACGGCTCCGGAGGCTGGGGTTCAGGCATAGCGGATCCTCGGGTCGAGTACGGCGTACAGGAGGTCGACGATCAGGTTGGCCACCAGGAAGACGAGGACGAGGACGGTCACGAAGCCGACGACGGTCTGGGTGTTCTGGCGGAGAATGCCCTGGTAGAGCTGGTAGCCGACGCCGTGGATGTTGAAGATGCGCTCCGTGACGATGGCGCCGCCCATCAGGGCGCCGATGTCGGTGCCGATGAAGGTGACGACGGGGATCAGTGAGTTGCGCAGCAGGTGCCGGGTGATCACGCGGTGGCGCGGAAGGCCCTTGGCGATGGCGGTGCGGACGTAGTCGGCGCGGCGGTTCTCGGCGATCGAGGTGCGGGTGAGCCGGGTGACGTACGCGAGGGAGACCGAGGCGAGGACGAGGCCGGGGACGATCAGTTCGGAGAACGTGGCCTCGGTGGACACCGCGGGTTTGATGACGCCCCATTCGACGCCGAGCAGCAGCTGGAGCAGCAGGCCGGTGACGAACGTCGGCACGGAGATGACGACCAGGGTGAGCAGCAGTACGCCGGTGTCGACGGGGCGGCCGCGGCGCAGGCCGGTGACGACGCCGAGGGTGATGCCGATGACGATCTCGAAGAGGATCGCGACGATGGTCAGGCGGATCGTCACGGGGAAGGCGGTCGACATCAGTTCGGTGACCTTCTGGCCGTTGAACGCGGTCCCGAAGTCGCCGGTGAAGACGTGCCCCATATAAGTCAGGTATTGCTGCCAGACGGGCTTGTCGAGGCCGAACTCCTGCTTGAGCTGGGCGGCGGTGGCGGGGTCGCAGGTCCGCTCGCCGCACAGGCCCGCGATGGGGTCGCCCATCACGTTGACCATCAAAAAGATGAGCAGCGTCGCGCCGAAGAAGACCGGGATCATCTGCAGCAGACGCCGGATCACATAACGTCCCATGACGGGGCTCCCGAATCGGGGGGAGCGGCCGCCCGGCGGTGTCCGGGCGGCCGCTCCCCGGACGTCACTTGACCTTGATCTCGTTGTAGACGGGGACGCTGAACGGGTTCAGGGCGACGTTGCTGACCTTGTCGGAGTAGCCGGCGCTGCCGTTCTGGTACCAGAGCGGGATGGCGGCCATGTTGTCCCGTACGACGCCCTCGGCCTGCTGGAACAGCTGGATCGCCTTGGTCTTGTCGGACTCGGCGTTGGCCTGGTCGACGAGCTTGTCGAAGTCCTTGTTGGACCAGTGGCCGTCGTTGGACGAGGCGTTGGTGTAGTAGAGCGGCTGCAGGAAGTTCTGGATGAGCGGGTAGTCCATCTGCCAGCCGGCACGGAACGGGCCCGTCATCTTCTTCTGCGTGATCTTGTTGCGGAAGTCGGCGAAGGTGCCGGTGGGCAGGCCGACGCAGGCCTTGTCGTTGCCGAGCGCGTTGTTGATGCTGTTGCAGACGGCGTCGACCCACTCCTTGTGGCTGCCGGTGTCCGCGTTGTACGCGATCTTGACCTGGCCGCCGGGGAGGCCGCCGCCCTCCTGGACGAGCTTCTTGGCCTCGGTGGGGTTGTAGTCGCAGGCCTTTCCGCACAGGCCGTCCTGGAAGCCGCCCTCCTTGCCGAGGACCGGCGAGGTCCAGTCGGTGGCCGGGGTGCGGGTCTTCTGGAAGATCGTCTCGGTGATCTGCTTGCGGTTGATCGCCATGGACAGGCCCTCGCGGACCTTGTCGCTGTTGGCCTTGTTCCACGCGGGGTCGTAGAAGGGGAAGGCGATCGTCTGGATGATGCCGGCCGGGGTGTTGATGTACCGGCCGCTCAGGTCGGCGTTCACGTTCTTGAGCTGGGCCGCGGGGACGTCGTCGACGAGGTCGAGGTTTCCGGCCGTCAGATCGGTGTAGGCCGTGTTGTTGTCGGTGTAGACCTTGAGGTCGACGCCGCCGTTCTGCGCCTTGTCCGTGCCCGGGTACTTGTCCCACTTGCGCAGGGACATCTGGGAGCCCTTGGTGTAGCTGTCGATCGTGTACGGGCCGTTGCCGACGGGCTTGCTGATCCAGGCCGCGTGGTTGTCGAAGAAGGCCTTGGGGAGCGGCGAGAAGGCCGCGTAGCCGAGGGTGTCGGGCCACAGCGAGAACTTCTGGCTGAGCTTGACGGTGAAGGTGAGCGGACCGGTCACCTTGAGGCCGGACAGGGTGGTGGCGCTCGCGGCGCCGGAGTCGGGGTGGACCTTGTCGTAGCCCTCGATCTGGCCGAAGAAGTAGGCGTTCTTCTGGTTGTTCTTGAGGGCCGCGCCGTAGTTCCAGGCGTCCACGAAGGACTGGGCGGTGACCTTCTCGCCGTTGGAGAACGTCCAGCCGTCCTTGACGGTGATGTTGAAGTTGACGGAGTCCGTGGTCTCGATCTTGTCCGCCAGCATGTTCTCGGCGGCACCGGTCTTCGGGTTGTAGCGCACCAGTCCGCGGAAGATCATGTCGAGGACCTTGCCGCCCTGCACCTCGTTGGTGTTCGCGGGCTCCAGCGGGTTCTGCGGGTCGCCCCAGGACGAGCGGACGATCCCCGACCCGTCACCACCACTGCCACTGCCACCACCGCTGTCGCTCCCACCACCACAGGCCGTCGCCGTAAGTGCGACCACCACCGCACAAGCGGCCCACCTGGCGTGCGTGGCTCCACGCATGGAGTCCTCCTCGGAATCCTTCTGAGTCCGCGCCTTACGGCACTTAGGCCCAAATATCATCCTTAACGGCATATAACGCACTTTCAGCCGTCCGTATGGGCGGGAAGGTGCTCTACGGGAGGACCGGAACCGACGCGGGCTCAGCCGTCAGCGTGCAGGCGTGACTCAGCAGATTGCCGAGGTGGCCCTCGCTGTCGCCGTTCTTGTAGGCGAGGGCACGGCCCGTCAACTCGCCTTCAAGTAGGCAGAGTTCGAGGCCGAGTAGCGGGCCGGCGATGTGCGCGTCTGCGGTCGGGAGCTGGAGCGGGAAGGTGGCGCGCAGGGCGAGGGTGTCTGTGGCGGTCGCGTCGGCGGTGGCCGTGGTGGCTCCGATACGCAGCTCTGCCTGGCCCTGTGCCAGGATCCGTAGCCGGACGCTGACGTCACCCTCCGGGGTCTCGATCCGGCCCGCCCACTCCCCCTGCGGCAGCGTCAGGGGGCGGGCGGGGGCGGCGAAAGACGGGGTGATCCGCTCGGGGGCGTAACCCGGGACCAACTCGCCCAGTACGTGGTTCACGACCGCGTCGCGGGCCGCCTTCGTCGTCGTGTTCGTCAGGACCGCGACCGACAGGGCCCGTTCCGGCGCCGCCGCCACCATCGCGGCCACCCCGCCCATGCCGCCACCGTGGCTCACCAGGAGCGGACCCGCGCCGAGCGAGACACACCAGCCGAGGCCGTACCCGAGGTGCTCGCCGATCGGGACGGCGTCGGTCATCGCGGCCGCGGTGTCCGGCTTCAGGAGCCGCGGCCAGGACCCGGCGAAGCGGGCGAGTTCGGACGCCGTCGCCCAGCCGAGCGTGGCCCCGGGGTGGCTGGTGCGCAGGACGTCCGGGTAGGGGCGCCCGTCGGATGTGTACCGGGTCGCGGCGCCCGGGCGGGCGGGGGCGATACGGAGGCCGCCGAGGCCGAGGGGTTCGGTGACCCGCTCATGTACGTACGTCGCGAGGTCCTGGCCCGTCGCCTGCTCCAGGAGCCGGCCGAGGAGCCGGTAGCCGAGGTTCGCGTACTCGAAGCCGGAGCCGGGCTCGCGGTACAGGCGGGTGTAGCGCTCGGCGTCGATCGCGGGCGCGCCCGTCTCGCCGTAGTGGAAGTCGTAGTGCGCGCCAAGGCCGCCCCGGTGCCGCAGAAGCTGACGCGGCGTAGCGCCGAGCGGGCCCGGGGCGTCCAGGTCGATGAGCCCCGCGTCGGCCGCGACGCAGACCGCCACGGCGGTGAGCGGCTTGGTGACGGAGGCGAGGGCGTACGGGGTGCCCGGCGTGGCCGGGGTCCCGGCGGCGATATCCGCGAGCCCGTACGCCCCGGCGAGAACCACCTCTCCGCGCTCGGCCACAGCGACGGAGACGGATGGACACCCGTACCTGTCCATGGCCTCGACGCAAAGCGTCTCCAGGTCATTCAGCACCGCGACCCCAATCCTCGTACGCGAAACGGCCCGCCACCGGTGGCCGGCCCCAGCAGGCCATCGCCTCAGCGCGGCACGCCCCCAGACCACACGCCCCCGCGGCCTCTTCCCCCTACGTCGAACGGCCCGCCACCGGTGATCCAATCACCAGTGGCGGGCCGCCAGTTGAAAAGACGAAGCGTCAGGCGTCGTCGCCCGTCTCCTCCTCCAGGGCCACCAGTGCCGGGTCGAGGACGATGTCCTCGCCGCGGTCCTCCGTGGTCGGCTCCTCCGGGAAGTGGCAGGCCGTCAGGTGGCCGTCACGGTTGCCGGAGATCTGGACGAGCGGCGGCTCCTCCGTGGCGCACTTGTCCTGCGCCTTCCAGCAGCGCGTACGGAAGCGGCAGCCGGACGGCGGGGCGATCGGCGAGGGCACGTCGCCCTGCAGCCGGATGCGCTCACGGTCCTCGCCGTCCTCGATCTCCACCTCCGGCACGGCCGAGAGCAGCGCGTGCGTGTAGGGGTGGCGCGGCGCGTTGTAGATCGAGTCGCGGTCACCGATCTCGACGATCTTGCCGAGGTACATGACCGCGACGCGCTGCGAGAAGTGCCGCACGATCGCCAGGTCGTGGGCGATGAACAGGAACGCGATCCCGAGCTCGTCCTGGACCTTCTTGAGCAGGTTGACGACCTGCGCCTGGATCGACACGTCGAGCGCGGAGACCGGCTCGTCCGCGATGATCAGCTTCGGGTTCAGGGCGAGCGCGCGGGCGACGCCGATGCGCTGGCGCTGACCGCCGGAGAACTCGTGCGGGAAGCGGTTGTAGTGCTCCGGGTTGAGACCCACGGTCTCCAGGAGCTCACGGGCGCGCTTCTCCCGGCCGCCGGGCGGCTCGATCCCGTTGACCTCCATCGGCGACTTGATGATCGTGCCGACCGTCTGCCGCGGGTTCAGCGACGAGTACGGGTCCTGGAAGATCATCTGGATCTCGGAGCGCACCGGCGCGAGCTGCTTGCGGCTCGCGCGGCTGATGTCCTGGCCCTGGTACGTGATCGTGCCGCTGGTGGGCTCCATCAGGCGCGTGATCAGCCGGCCGGTGGTCGACTTGCCGCAGCCGGACTCGCCCACGAGGCCGACGCTCTCGCCCGCGTGCACGGTGAGGTCCACGCCGTCGACGGCCTGCACGGCGCCGACCCTGCGCTTGATGGGGAAGCCGCCGTAGATCGGGAAGTGCTTGGTCAGGCCCTCGACGTGGAGCAGCGCCTCGCCGGACTTCGCGGGCCCTTCGCCGGATCCCTGCTGCTTGGGAAGGGTGACGTTGTCAGTCATGTCGTGTACTTCCTAGCCGAGCCGGGGCTTGATGCGGTCGATGAAGATGGACTGCCGCTGCTCCGAGGTGAGGTGGCACGCGGCGGCACGGCCGTCCGCGAGCAGCGGTCGCTCGCTGGCGCAACGGCCGTCCGACACCTGGTCGGTGAAGGCGCACCGCGGGTGGAAGCGGCAGCCCGTCGGCGGGTTGAGCAGGGACGGCGGGGTGCCCGGGATCGGCGTGAGCGCCTCGTTGATGTCACCGCCGAGCCGGGGCATCGACGAGAGCAGGCCCCAGGTGTACGGGTGCTGCGGCGTGCGCAGCACCTCCTTCACCGAGCCGCGCTCGACGGCCCGTCCCGCGTACATCACGAGCAGGTCGTCGGCCATCTTCGAGATGACGCCGAGGTCGTGGGTGATGAAGACGATCGCGGAGCCGAACTCCTGCTGGAGGTCCTTGAGGAGGTCCAGGATCTGCGCCTGCACGGTCACGTCGAGCGCGGTGGTCGGCTCGTCGGCGATCAGCAGGTCGGGGTCGCAGACCAGGGCCATGGCGATCATCGCGCGCTGGCGCATACCGCCGGAGAACTGGTGCGGGTAGTCGTCGACGCGCATCTTCGGCTGCGGGATGCCGACCTTCTCGAGCATGTCGATGGCGCGGATCCTGGCGTCCTTCTTGGAAGCACCGGTGTGCTTCATGAAGGGCTCCATGATCTGGCGGCCCACCGTGTAGTACGGCGACATCGCGGTGAGCGGGTCCTGGAAGATCATCGCGGCCTTGTTGCCGCGGACCTTCTCCAGTTCCTTCTCCGTCGCGGTGACGAGTTCCTGGCCGTCCAGGACGATCTCGCCGTCGACGGTCGTGGACTTCTTGTTGTGCAGCCCGAGGACCGTCAGGTTGGTGACGGACTTGCCCGAGCCGGACTCGCCGACGATGCCGAGCGTCTTGCCGCGCTCCAGGTCGAACGAGAGCCCGTCGACCGCCTTGACGATGCCGTCCTCGGTGGAGAACTGCACCCTGAGGTCACGGACCGAGAGGAAAGCCTCCGAACCGGTCGGGGCCGGGGTGTCCTCGGTCTTGGTCACAGTGGTCACGGTCGTTCTCCTAGGCGAGGCGCACGCGCGGGTCGATGTATGCGTATGCGATGTCCACGATGATGTTCAGGATCAGGATGAAGAAGGCGCCTACCAGCATCGCTCCCATGGTCACCGGGAGGTCCTTGTCGGTGGACGACTCCACCGCGAGCCGGCCGAGACCGGGCAGGTCGAAGGTGTACTCGGTGACCACCGCGCCCGCGAGCAGGCCGGAGAGGTCGATGCCGAGGATGGTGACGATCGGGATGAGCGATCCGCGCCAGGCGTAGCGGAAGAAGACGTACTTGCCGCGCATTCCCTTGGCCTTGGCGGTGCGGACGTGCTCCTCCTGGAGCTGCTCGATCATCGTGGAGCGCGCCATACGGGTGTACTGCGCGGTGAAGATCGTCGCCATCACGACCCACGGGATGAGCAGACCCATGAACCACTTGGCGGGACTGTCGAAGAACGAGAAGTACTTGGGGTTGTCCATCCAGCCGGTGCTGTAGACGAACAGGCCGAGGACGATCGGTCCCAGCAGGTAGATCTGGAACGAACTGAGCACGATCGAGGCGCCGGAGACGATCCGGTCGAGCATCGTGCCGCGCTTCCACGCGGCCAGCAGACCGGTGCCGAGGCCCACCACCAGGAAGACGACCAGACCGCCGATGGTCAGGGAGAGGGTCAGCGGGAAGCGGTCGGTGATCGATCCCCACACGAAGTCGTTGGTCTTGAACGAGACGCCCAGGCACGGGGCCGGGCAGTGACCGATCGGGAAGTCGCGGCCCATCACGATGCCCCGGATGAACTCCCAGAACTGCGCGGCGATGGACTTGTCGAGGCCCAGGTTCTCGCGGATGACCGCGATGTTCTGCGGTGTGCAGTTCTTGCCGCAGGCCAGCTCGGCGAAGTCCTGAGGAACCGTATAGAACAGGAAGAACGTGAACGCCGCGATCAGAAACATGATCACGACCGCACCGGTCAACCGGCGGATGAGGAACTGAAGCATGGCGGTCGGCTGCTCTCTTCGGAGGCGGTGGTAACTAGGGGCTCAGCAGGCCGTGGGGGTGCGCTCCGCCTGGCGCGCACCCCCACGGATCAGCCGTGATCGGCGGCGATGGCTACAACTTCACGAACTGGTCGCTTACTTCACGAACAGGTCGTTGATGTCGATGTAGCTCGACTCGGTGCTGTACTTCGCACCGCCGATGCCGGAACCGAACATCTGGATCGACTTGGAGTAGTACACCGGGGCGGCCGGGTTGATGTCCTCGACGATGCGCTTGTGCAGCGCGGCCCACTTGGCCTTGGCCTGGGCCGGGTCCAGCTTCAGGGCCTCCTTGATGCCGGCGTCGACCTGCGCGTCCTTGATGTGGGAGTAGTTCGAGCCACCGTCGTGGACCTGCGTGCCGTCGTAGACCGGGGTGACGACCGTGCCCTCGGACGGCCAGTCCTGGCCCCAGCCGGTCATGTAGAGGTCGTACGGGTTGTCCAGCTTGCCGATCTGCTCGTAGAAGCTGGCCCGGTCGATCTCCTTGGCCTGGATGTTGAAGCCGAGCTTGGTCAGGGTGTCCTTGATGATGACCATCTGGGCCTGGCCGCGCGGGGTGTTCGAGTAGGCGTAGGTGAGCTTGGTGCCCTTCTTGACACCGGCTTCCTTGATGAGCTGCTGGGCCTTGGCCATGTCACCGTTGGGCTTCTTCAGCTTGCCGAACGGGTCGAAGGTCGGGTCGAAGTTCGGCAGGGTCGGGGCGAACAGGCCGCCCGCGATCTCGCCGCCGTACTTGCCGCCGTCGGCCTGGACCATCCGCTGGCTCGGGATGGCGTAGGTGATGGCGTCGCGGACCTTCTTGTCCTTGATGCGGTCCAGGTTGAAGGTCATCTGCCACACGTAGGGCTGGTAGCCCTTGATGGTGCGCTTGTTGACCTTCGGGTCGGTGACGACGTCCTGGAGCTGGGCCGGGTCGACGATGTCCGTGAACTGGATCGCGGTCTTGGCCTCGCCCTGGTCGGCGATCAGACGCTTGGTCTGGCTGTCCTGGGCGACCGTCAGCTCGAAGTTGAAGCCGTTGACGTACTGGTGGCGCACGGAGTCCGTCTTCGGGTCCCAGTTGGTGTTCTTCACCAGGGTGAGGGACTTGCCGGCCTTGTAGTCGGAGATCTTGTACGGGCCGAGCGAGGCGGGGGCCTTGTCGTACTTCTCCTTGGTGTCCCGCTTCTCGGGGACGATGCCGTAACCCGGCATGGCGAGCGCCTGCGGCAGGTCGGGGCGGGCCGTGTCGAAGTGGAAGACCACGGTCTTGGCGTCCGGGGTCGACAGGACGGAGTCCGGCAGGTGCTTGCCCTTGAAGGGGCCGTCCGGCAGCTGCTTGCGGTAGTCGTCACCGGAGAGCCAGGACTGGATGTAGGTCGGGCCGTCGAAGATGAACTTCGCGTACTGACGCTCGATGGTGTGGCGGACGTCCTTGGACGTGATGACGTTGCCCTGGTCGTCCTTGATGCCGTCCTTGAGCGTGTACGTCCAGGTCTTGCCGCCGTCGGACGACTTGCCGGAGTCGGTGGCGATGTCACCGACGACGGTCAGGTTGCCCTTGTCGTCCTCCTGGTAGTTCGTCAGACCACGCGTGATCAGGTTGCCGAACTGGCCGGCGTCCGAGACGTAGCTCTGGCCCGGGTCCATGTGCGTCAGGTCGGACTGCGCGTACACGGTGATCTGGCCGCCGGGCTTGGCACCCGGGACGTCCTTGGCCGGGCCGACGGACGCGGCCGCGTCACCGTAGGCGACCGGCTTGGACTGGTGCGCCGCGTCCTTCTGCGTCTTGGAGTCGTCCTTGGCCTTGCCGTTGCTGCCGCCGGAGCATCCCGTCAGAGCGAGGGAACCGGCCGCGATGGCGACGACTATGGCGCGAGAGGTGCGCGCGTTGAGGGACTTCATGATGCTGATGCACCTACCTGTCTTGTTATCCACGAGTGCTGCCTGAAGGCTCCGGTCGCCCGGATCTGGGGTGGCAGCCACCCCCCACCAATGAACGTCAACGTCCGGACTTGGGGTCGAACGCATCCCGGACGGAGTCACCAAGAAGGTTGAACGCCAGGACGAAAATCACGAGCGCGGCACCGGGGAACAGGAGGAAGTACGGGTCCTGTTCGTAGAGGCCGGCACCCGTCCGGAACATGCGGCCCCAGTCGGGGGTGGGCTCGACGAAGCCGACGCCCACGAAGGACAGGAACGCGATGTTCAGAATGTTGCTGGGCAGCATGTACGTGGTCTGCACCAGGATCGGGGTGACGATGTTCGGCAGGACCTCCTTGCGGATGATCCGCGCCGGGGAGGCTCCCGAGACCTTCGCCGCCTCCACGAACTCCCGCTCGCGCAGGGAGAGTACGGAGCTGCGGACCAGTCGGGCCAGACCCATCCAGCCGAGGAACCAGGTCACAAGGACGATCGCGAGGACACGCAGGTAGGTCGGGGTCTCATCGCGCGGCGACACGAACAGGGCCGTGACGATCGGCATGAAGGCGATGAAGAACAGCTGCGACGGGAAGCCGAGGAAGAAGTCGGTGATCCGGCCGAGCCAGTAGTCGACCTTGCCGCCGAAGTAGCCGCCGACCATGCCGATGATGACGCCGGTGACGACGCTCAGGATGGTGATGGCCACCGCGACGTACAGCGAGGTCCGCATTCCGTACAGGAGTTGGGTGAAGACGTCCCGGCCGAGCTTGGGCTCGACACCGAACCAGAAGTCGCCCGAAACGCCACCGAACGGGGCGGAAGGCATTCCGAAGTCGTCCAGAATGTTCGGGAAGTCCGGCTCGGAGGGGTACAGCGTGTACGGGTCCTTGCCGTAGATCTTCGAGATCACCGGCGCGAGCGCCGCGACCACGAAGAAGAAGATCACTACGACTGCGGAGACCATGCCCGTGCGGTCGCGCTTGAAGCGCATCCACATGAGCTGACCGGGCGAGCGACCCTCGAGCTTCGCGGGGTCCTTCGCGCCGTTGTCTTTCGTCGCACCGGGATCGCCGTCCAAGACGACGGCGACTTCGGCATCGCCGGCCTCAACTGGACTCGTCATGATTTGTCCGTTTCGCAGGTTTCAGCAGCCAGTCGGCAGCGCCGGCTGACAGACGTCGGATCAGTGTCTGGGTCTGGCTCGGAGAGGAGAGCACCATTTCCCTGGCGTTCGACGCACCGTCCGGTCCGTGCCCGCGCACGCCAACACGCCCCACCCAAGACGGAGTTGGGACGGCGGCGAGCAGGTTGCGGCACTCCGGAGTGCGTCCGGACCTATCGGTCCGCGTGGCTCCCTGCGGGATCAGCCACGCACAGGGAACAGGATCCGACCACGCTCACCCTCGGGGGCTTCGCGACCCAATGAGCGCTTGTGGCACCGAACATGGGCTACCTCCTCTTGAGACTGCTCGTTGACTACGAGGAGAGATGCCCTTCGTCAGGCCGACACCCCTGACGACCCGCGAACGACTTCTCACTCTGCTCGAAGAGTCCACCGTGCGCGACCCATTGACCCGAGCTCTACGCGCTCAACTATCTGGCATGAGAATCGGGCTAGACCACAGTGTTTTGGTCTCGGTTCGATCACACCTGATGCGTACTTAGTCCAAAATCCGGACAAACAGATCCGAGATAGATCCTTGCGAAACGGACTCGTTACACATCTATCGGTCAATCACGTCCGGATAACGGACGGAGGGCGGAGGAAATCGAGTTGCGCAACACGCGCTCGTGCGCAGGGCCGCGGAACGGCTCCCGGCGGGCTTATCAACGCGCGTGGATAACGCGGGCTTGTCCAGGATGCCACGAGGTTAGTGAAGTGCCACAGGACGTGGAAGACGATCCCGTAAAAAAAATCCCGCCCCGGGGCTCCGGAACGGGACGGACGGACGTACGGCGAGGGCCGTACAGCGGTGGACATACGGCGGTGGACGTACGGCGAGGGCCCGGCCCCCCGAGGGGAGCCGGGCCCAAGTGTCGCCAGATCAGCTGTGCTTGGCGCGCGAGGCGCTGCGGCCGCGCTCCTTCTGGTCCAGGACGACCTTGCGGATGCGGACGGCCTCCGGGGTCACCTCGACGCACTCGTCGTCGCGGCAGAACTCCAGGGACTGCTCCAGGGAGAGCTTGCGCGGCGGGACGATCGCCTCGAAGGAGTCGGCGGAGGAGGAGCGCATGTTGGTGAGCTTCTTCTCCTTGGTGATGTTCACGTCCATGTCGTCGGAGCGCGAGTTCTCGCCGACGATCATGCCCTCGTACACCTCGGTGCCGGGGTCGGTGAACAGCACGCCGCGCTCCTGGAGGTTCGTCATCGCGAACCCGGTGACGGCACCGGCGCGGTCGGCGACGAGCGAACCGTTGTTACGGGTCTGCAGCGTGCCGAACCACGGCTCGTGGCCCTCGTGGATGGAGTGGGCGATACCCGTACCGCGGGTGTTCGTGAGGAACTCGGTACGGAAGCCGATGAGGCCGCGGGACGGAACCACGAACTCCATGCGGACCCAGCCGGAGCCGTGGTTCGACATGTTGTCCATCCGGCCCTTGCGGACGCCCATGAGCTGCGTGACCGCGCCCATGTGCTCCTCGGGCACGTCGACCGTGAGGCGCTCGACGGGCTCGTGGGTCTTGCCGTCGATCTCCTGCGTGACGACCTGCGGCTTGCCGATCGTGAGCTCGAAGCCCTCGCGGCGCATCTGCTCGACCAGGATCGCCAGGGCCAGCTCACCGCGGCCCTGCACCTCCCAGGCGTCGGGGCGCTCGGTGTCGAGGACGCGCAGCGAGACGTTACCGATCAGCTCGCGGTCGAGGCGGTCCTTGACCTGGCGCGCGGTGACCTTGCGGTCCTTGACGGCGGACTTCGCGGCCGCGCCCTTGCCCGTGCCACCACGGCCGACCAGCGGCGAGGTGTTCGTACCGATGGTCATGGAGATGGCCGGCTGGTCCACCGTGATCAGCGGCAGCGCGATCGGGTTCTCCGTGTCGGCCAGCGTCTCGCCGATCATGATGTCGGGGATACCGGCGACGGCGCAGATGTCACCGGGGCCCGCGTACTCGGCGGGCTTGCGGGTGAGCGCCTCGGTCATCATCAGCTCGGTGATGCGGACGTTCGAGATCGAGCCGTCGCGCTTGATCCACGCGACCGTCTGGCCCTTGCGCAGCTCGCCCTGCTCGACGCGGAGCAGCGCGATACGGCCGAGGAAGTTGTCGGCGTCGAGGTTGGTGACGTGGGCCTGGAGCGGCGCGTCCTCCTCGAACGTCGGGGCCGGGACGTGCTCCAGGATCGTGGAGAAGAACGGCTCCAGGTTGGTGGAGTCCGCGGGGACCGTGCCGTTCTCCGGCTTGGTCAGCGAGGCGATGCCGTCACGGCCGCAGGCGTAGACGATCGGGAACTCGATCTGGTCCTCGTCGGCGTCCAGGTCGAGGAAGAGGTCGTACGTCTCGTTGACGACCTCGTCGATCCGGGAGTCCGGACGGTCCGTCTTGTTGATGCAGAGGATGACGGGCAGACGCTGCTGGAGCGCCTTGCGCAGCACGAAGCGGGTCTGCGGGAGCGGGCCCTCGGACGCGTCCACGAGCAGGACCACCGCGTCGACCATCGACAGACCGCGCTCGACCTCGCCACCGAAGTCGGCGTGGCCCGGGGTGTCGATGATGTTGATCGTGATGACGTCGCCGCCATCCTTCGGGTGGTACTTCACCGCCGTGTTCTTGGCCAGGATCGTGATGCCCTTCTCACGCTCCAGGTCGTTCGAGTCCATCATGCGGTCGTCGAGCGACTCGGCGGCGTGCGCGGCGAACGAGCCGGCCTGCTTGAGCATGGCGTCGACGATGGTCGTCTTGCCGTGGTCGACGTGGGCGACGATGGCGACGTTACGGATGTCGTGGCGCGTGGCCATATTGCGGCGTACTCCCGGAATAGTGGACGGCTGCGCATACGAGTCTTCGTACGCGCGCCCTGCCGGGCTGGACACGCCACGGCCTCACCCCATCGTACGGGCCTCCGGCCGAGGTGGCCTTCTCGGGCCTTGGAGGCCGGAATGCACAGTAAGTGAACAACCGGGGCGAGTGTACGGGGTTCCCCGGGGAAACTGCAGGTCAGAGGGGGTAAGGCACCTTGCCCGCCGGGCGGGCCGGCGGGCAGGGTGAGTGAGCTCGGATCCGAGCTCAGCGATCTTGAGTTGTGCGATGTGCGTCACGTCGGCGTCATGTGGGCGTCACATCGGGTGTCGTGCCGAGGCCGTGGCTCAGTCCTTCGTCGCCTTCTCCGAAGGGCTCGCGGCCGGCCCGGAGGCAGGGCCCGAGCCCTGGTCGGAGCCGTGCTTCGCACTCGGCTGCGAGCCCGGCCGCGCGTTCGGCTTCAGGAAGCCCATGTCCTCGTACGCGGGCTCCTGGAAGCCGAAGGCTCCGGCGTTGGCGAGGTTGCGGCGGGCGGCCACCAGTTCCGGGCGCTGATAGAGAGGAATCGATCCTGCCGCGGCCCAGATACGGGCGTCCGCCTGCTTGACCAGGGAGCGCTCCTCGTCCTCGTCGAGCGTCCCGATCGCCTGGTCGAAGAGCTGGTCGATGTGGTCCGTGCCGACCCGGGTGTAGTTCTGCTCGACGGTCAGCGAACCGTCCGCGGCCGGCACCGGCTTGGCGTAGATCGGCCGGGCGTCGGTGGCCGGGAAGGCCGAGGCGGGCCACGAGTAGAGCGCCATGTCGTACTGGCCGGACGCGATGTGGTCCTTGAAGTAGCTGTCGTCGGCGACCTTCGTCGTCTCCGTCTGGATGCCGATCTTGCCCAGCATCTGCGAGATCCGGTCGGCGACCGTGCGCAGCGAGTCCGAGCCGGGGCCCGACGGGAGCACGAAGCGCAGGGTCAGCGGCTTGCCGTCCTTGGCGCGCGGTCCCGCCGGGGCGCCGTTCGGCGCGGGCGTGCCCTTGGGCGCGTACGCACCCGGGGCGCCGCCGTGTCCGACGGACTCGTCCGTGAACCGGTTGCCGTCGTTCGCGGCGACGGCCTCTTCCTGGCCCTTGTCCTTGTCGGCCCCGCGCAGCTTCTGCGCGTCGGCCTGGTGCAGGAGCGCCTCGTACTCCATGGCGGCCTCGTGTCCGGGAGACAGGAGCGAGACCTGGCGGCCGCCCGGCTTCTGGTCGGTCTCGCCGACGATGTAGGTGCCGTCGCCGTCCTTGCCGTTCTCGCTGTCGGACTTGCTGTCCGACTTGCTGTCCGACTTGCTGCCGGCCGTCTTCGGCTTGGTCTTGGCGTTGTCGTCCTTCTTCAGGGGGCCGCCGGGCACCCAGCCCGCGTCCGCGAGCAGCGCCCGCGCCTCGGCGGTGTCCTGGTCGCCGAGCGCCCCGCTGTTGTCGGAGTACAGCTCCTGCCCGGCGAGCGCGAGGTGGCTGCCCACGGGACTGGCAGGCAGGCCGAGCGGCTTGAGGACGGCCTGCGCGAGCGCCTTGCGGTCGATGGCGCGGGCCACCGCGCGGCGCACCCGCTCGTCGGCGAGGGGGCCTTCGGAACCGTTCAGGGCGAGCTGCGTGTAGGCGGGCTCCAGGGACTTGCGGACGACGTAGCCCTGGAGGTTCGCCTGTTCGCTCGCGTACTTCTTGACAGCCTTGGCGGTCTTCTCGCGGGCCGCGATCTCCTTGGCTGCCGCCTTCTCGTCCTCGCCGTGCGCGACGGCCCAGGACTTCAGGGACTGCGCGGGCGTCAGGTCGGAGCCGGGGCCGTGGGCGAGCGGGCCCGACGCGCCCTTCTCGCGGCCGGCGCGTGCGACGCGGGAGGCGTCCTCGGGGTCGATGGCGGCCAGGTCGAGGTCGCCCGAGGCGAGCGCGGCGGCCCGCTCGTCCCTGGCGACGGCCTTCAGGACGATCTTGTCGAGCTTGGGCCGGCGGCCCCACCAGCGCGCGTTCCGCACCAGCGTGACCTCCTTGGCCTGGCGGTCGATCTCCTTGATCGCGAACGGGCCCGCGGTGACCGCGAGCTTGCGCCGCGACCCCTCGTTGAACGCGTCCGGGGTCCCCATGACCTCCTTGGGGTACAGCGGCGAGAACAGTGAGCGCCAGTCCGCGTACGGCTTGGCGAAGGTGACCTGCACCTCCAGGTCGTTCTTGCCGCGCTCGATCTTCTCGATGCGGTCGTAACCGGCGTTGTGGGCCGTCCAGTACGAGGAGTCCTTGCCGGACAGGGCGCGCCACTGGGCGGCGAAGTCGGCGGCGCCGATCTCGCGGCCGTCGCTCCAGACCGCCTGCTGGTTGAGCTTGTAGAGGACGACCTGCTTGGGCTCGGTCTTGATGACCTCGGCCTTCTCCAGGTAGTCCGCGTCGCGCTTCGCCCGGCCCTGGGCGTCGAGCCGGTACATCGAGGGCAGGACGGCGCCGGCGATACGGGACGTGCCCGCGTCGGCGTCGGCCTGGAAGGAGTTGAGGGTGCCCGGCAGGGCGTCGAGCGCCCAGCGCAGGGTGCCGCCGTCCGCGACATCGGCGCGTACCGCGGGCGCGATGTCCTGGCGGGCGGCCTGGGCGCCGGACTGGTCTTTGTCGTCCGAGCCGCAGCCGGCCAGGGCGGTCACCGCGAGCGCCCCCGAGACGAGGAACGCGGCCGAGCGCAGGACGGGACGCCGCGCGGGACGCCTGGCGGGGCGCGATGTGGCGCCGTCATGGGACATCACGGGTACCTCCGGGGCTGTTGACCGGGCCGGGTTTGATCACGTTTGGCGGTATATGGAGCTGATCAGATCTATCGCCTCACTGAAGGCGATGGCGCTCCGCGGCGGGCTCAGACACGGCCGTGGGAGGTCGGAAGCCCACTCGTGCGGCTCAATGTGTGGCGCCCGGGAGGCGGGGTAGGTCCGTTTTGTCGGCGGGTGCGGGTGTGTGCTCGCTGGTCACGCGGTTCCCCGTGCCCCTTTCGGGCCCGGGATCGGGGGCAATCGGCGTAGGCCCCCTTCACAACGCGTGATGTGACGCGCGACACTCTCAGCCGCATCAGTCTCCGCCGCACCAGCGGAAGCGAGGGCAAGTCATGTCCCTGAACGACGACCTGGCGGCAGCCGAGCGCTGCCTCGACGAACTGAACCGGACCGTCGGGCGCCTGGAACGGCAGCTCGACGACAGCCTCGACGTCCGGCGCGTCCGCGCCGACGCCGATCACCTGCGAGAAAGCGTCGCCCTGCTGCGGGCGTCCACGAACAGTCCCGCGCCACCACGCCCGCCCGAAGTGGTGCGCGTCCCCGACACCCCGTACGACAGCGCGCTGTGGACCGACTCGGACGACGAAGGACTCGGGTCCCAGGACCGGCACGCACCCTGACCCTCTGAGCGGAGGCTTCCTTGGCCACCGGCACGGAACCCCACCCCCCGGACGCCGCCGCGCACGGCGTCCGGGGCAGGACGCGCGCGGCGATCGCGTCCGGCCACCTGCGCACCGACCGCTGGTGGCTGGCGCCCGCCGGCACCGCCGCGGGACTGCTCGCCTTCGTCGTCTACTCGACCTGGCGGGCCTTCTCGAACGCGGACTACTACGCCGCGCCCTACGTCTCGCCGTTCTACTCCCCGTGCGTCGCGGACAACTGCGTCCCGATGCACGGAGGCCCCGACTGGGGCATCGTCGGCGGCTGGTGGGGCCTGTCCCCCGCGCTGCTGATCCTGATCTTCCCGCTCGGCTTCCGGCTGACCTGCTACTACTACCGGAAGGCCTACTACCGCGGGTTCTGGGCGTCACCGCCCGCCTGCGCGGTCCCGGAGCCCCACAAGAAGTACACGGGCGAGACCCGTTTCCCGCTGATCCTGCAGAACATCCACCGCTACTTCTTCTACGCGGCGCTCGTCGTGGCCGGAATCCTGACGTGGGACACCGTGCTCTCGTTCCGCGACGAGCATTACGCGTGGGGCCACATGGGGCTCGGCACGCTCGTGTTCCTCGTGAACATCACGCTGATCTGGGCGTACACCCTGTCCTGCCACTCGTGCCGGCACATCGTCGGCGGGCGGCTCAGACACTTCTCGAAGCATCCGGTGCGCTACCGGCTCTGGGGCTTCGTCAGCAAGCTGAACAACCGTCACATGCAGCTCGCCTGGGCCTCGTTGGTGAGCGTGGCGCTCGCCGACTTCTACGTCTACCTGGTGGCGTCCGGCGCCTTCGACGATCCGCGCTTCTTCTGAACACACAGATACGGGGTGGAACCTCCTGATGTCTCAAGTCGAGCGTCAGCAGTGGGATGTTGTCGTGGTGGGGGCGGGCGGCGCGGGCCTGCGCGCGGCGATCGAGGCGCGCGAGCGCGGCGCGCGTACGGCCGTCATCTGCAAGTCCCTCTTCGGCAAGGCGCACACCGTGATGGCCGAGGGCGGCATCGCGGCGGCCATGGGGAACGTGAACTCCCACGACAGCTGGCAGGTCCACTTCCGCGACACGATGCGCGGCGGCAAGTTCCTCAACCAGTGGCGGATGGCCGAGCTGCACGCGAAGGAAGCCCCGGACCGCGTCTGGGAGTTGGAGACCTGGGGCGCCCTCTTCGACCGGACCGCCGACGGCCGTATCTCGCAGCGCAACTTCGGCGGCCACGAGTACCCGCGCCTCGCGCACGTCGGCGACCGCACGGGCCTGGAGCTGATCCGCACGCTCCAGCAGAAGATCGTCGCCCTCCAGCAGGAGGACTTCAAGGAGTACGGCGACTATGAGGCCCGCCTGAAGGTGTTCCAGGAGTGCACGGTCACGCGCGTACTCAAAGATGGCGACCGGGTCTCGGGCACGTTCTGTTACGAGCGCGAGAGCGGCCGTTTCTTCGTTCTGGAAGCGCCGAGTGTGGTGCTCGCGACGGGCGGCATCGGCAAGTCCTTCAAGGTGACGTCGAACTCGTGGGAGTACACCGGCGACGGTCATGCGCTCGCCCTGCTCGCGGGGGCGCCGCTGCTGAACATGGAGTTCGTGCAGTTCCATCCGACGGGCATGGTCTGGCCGCCCTCGGTGAAGGGCATCCTCGTCACCGAGTCCGTGCGCGGCGACGGCGGGGTGCTCAGGAACTCCGAGGGCAAGCGGTTCATGTTCGACTACATCCCCGACGTCTTCAAGGAGAAGTACGCGCAGTCCGAGGACGAGGGCGACCGGTGGTACGACGACCCGGACCACAACCGGCGCCCGCCCGAACTGCTCCCCCGCGACGAGGTGGCGCGCGCCATCAACTCCGAGGTGAAGGCGGGCCGCGGCTCACCGCACGGCGGGGTCTTCCTCGACGTCTCCACGCGTATGCCGGCGGACCGTATCCGGCGCCGACTCCCGTCCATGTACCACCAGTTCAAGGAGCTGGCGGACGTCGACATCACGGCCGAGCCGATGGAGGTCGGGCCGACCTGCCACTACGTGATGGGCGGCATCGCCGTCGACTCGGACACGGCGGCGGCCCACGGGGTGCCGGGCCTGTTCGCGGCCGGTGAGGTCGCGGGCGGTATGCACGGCTCGAACCGGCTCGGCGGCAACTCCCTGTCCGACCTGCTCGTCTTCGGCCGCCGCGCAGGGCTGCACGCGGCGGAGTACGCCGCCGGGCTCGCCGGACGGCCCCTCGTGGACGCGCCGCAGGTCGACCTGGCGGCGGCGGAGGCGCTGCGCCCGTTCTCCGCGGAGGGCCCGGCGGACGGGGGCGTCGCCGAGAACCCGTACACCCTGCACCAGGAACTCCAGCAGGCGATGAACGACCTGGTCGGCATCATCCGGCGCGAGGAGGAGATGGCCGAGGCGCTTGCCCGGCTCGACAAGCTGCGGCTGCGGGCGCGGCGGGCCGGGGTCGAGGGGCACCGCCAGTTCAACCCGGGCTGGCACCTCGCGCTCGACCTGCGCAACATGCTCCTCGTCAGCGAGTGCGTCGCGCGGGCCGCCCTCGAACGCACCGAGTCGCGCGGCGGCCACACGCGCGAGGACCACCCGACGATGGACCGCGCCTGGCGCCGCACGAACCTGCTGTGCCGGCTCGCCGACGCCGACCCCATCGGCGGCCGGATCGACCTCGTCCGCACGACCACCGAACCGATCCGCCCGGACCTGCTCGCCCTCTTCGAGAAGGAGGAGCTGGTCAAGTACCTCGCCGCAGAGGAGCTGGACGAGTGAGTTCGTACGACGCGAATTTCAGGGTCTGGCGCGGGGACGCCGACGGCGGTGACCTCCAGGACTTCACCGTCGAGGTGAACGACGGCGAGGTCGTCCTCGACATCGTCCACCGCATCCAGGCCACCCAGGCCTCCGACCTCGCGGTCCGCTGGAACTGCAAGGCGGGCAAGTGCGGTTCGTGCTCGGCGGAGATCAACGGCAGACCGCGCCTGATGTGCATGACCCGCATGTCGGTCTTCGACCCCGCCGAGACGATCACGGTGACACCCCTGCGCACGTTCCCGGTCGTACGGGACCTCGTCACGGACGTCGGCTTCAACTACCAGAAGGCGCGCGAGGTGCCCGCCTTCGTGCCGCCCGCCGATCTGGGCCCCGGCGAGTACCGGATGCAGCAGGAGGACGTGGACCGCTCGCAGGAGTTCCGCAAGTGCATCGAGTGCTTCCTGTGCCAGGACACGTGCCATGTGGTCCGTGACCACGAGGAGAACAAGACGGCGTTCTCCGGCCCGCGCTTCCTGATGCGGGTCGCGGAGCTGGACATGCATCCGCTCGACGCGGCGTCGGCCTCCGGTCTCGACCGTAAACGCACGGCCCAGGAGGAGCACGGCCTCGGCTACTGCAACATCACGAAGTGCTGCACGGAGGTGTGCCCCGAGGGCATCCACATCACGGACAACGCCCTGATTCCCTTGAAAGAGCGGGCAGTTGACCGGAAGTACGACCCGGTGGTGTGGCTGGGGAACCGGATCCGGCGCCGGAAGGGGTGACGGGGGCCGCGCTTCGGCGGTCACCCGTCCAGACGTAGGGGCGGCCGTGCGGAGCACCCCGGTCGCGGCGCTCCGGGGCCCGCCATACGCTCCGAACTGTGACGTCGCCACCGAGGGTGCGGATGGGCACGCGGTCGGCCGGGGCCGTGGTGCTCGCGCTCTGCTGGGCCGTGCCGCCCGCCGCGACGGCCCGCGCCGACGCCCGGCTCCTGGCCGCCGTCGAGCCGGGCACGTCCGCCCCCGATCTCGCGCTGCCCCTCATCGCGGCCGGCGGCGCGGTCACGATCGCGGCCCTCTCGTACGCCCGTCGCAGGAGGCGTATGAACACGCGCACCACTCCCGGCGGCGGTGCTCGGGTCACACCGCTGCCCGATCTCGACCGGCGGGCCCGGCGGATACTGGTCGAGAGCGATGACGCGATCCGCACGAGTGCGGAGGAACTCGGCCTGGCTGACGCTCAGTTCGGGGGCGAGGCGGTCAAGACGTTCGCCGAGACGGTGGCCTTCGCGCGGTCGGAGGTGACCACCGCGTTCCTGCTGCGGCGGCAACTCGACGACGTCCGCCCGGGGGACGACGTGACGAAGCGGCGGCTCCTGGACGAGATCATCGGCCACTGCACGGAGGCGGGCCGCGCGCTCGACGCGGAGGCGGCGGACTTCGACCGGTTACGCGACCTGGAGGACACCGTCCCCGAGGCCCTCGCGCACGCGGAGGCGGCCGCCACTGAACTGGCCGCCCGCACCGCGACCGCCGGGGAAACGCTGACCGCGCTCCGCTCCCGTTACGCGCACTCCGCCGTGCTGCCCGTGGAGGGTCACGTGGAGCAGGCCAAGGACCGCCTCCTGTTCGCCACGACCAACTTCGACCAGGCCCGTGACCTGGTCGGATCCGGCGGCCACGGCCGGGCGGCGGCGTTCCTGCGGGCCGCCGAGTCGGCCCTCGGCCAGGCCCGCACCTTCGTGGACGGCGTCGACCGGCGCGGCCGCGAGCTGGCCGACGCCGACGCGAAACTGCCCGCCGCGCTCACCGCGTCGGACGCGGTCCTCGCGGCAGCGCGCGCGTTCGCACAGGGCAGGTCAGCGGCGTCGACGGGGGTTCTGCACGGGCGCGTCGTCCGTGTGGAGAGCGTCGACCTGCGCGTACGGAGAGCGCTGGCGGCCGGCCCGTACGACCCCGTCGACGCGCTGCGCCGGGTGGAAGAGGCGGACGCGGCGCTGGACGCGGCCCTCACCGAGGCGGGCGAAGGCAAGGCCGACACGGCGCGCCTTCGCGGCCTGCTGGACCGGGCGGAACTCGCCGCCCGCAGCAGTTTCGGCGCCGCGTCGGACTTCGTGGAGACGCATCGGGGGGCGGTGGGGTGCGAGGCACGGATGTGTCTGGCGGAGGCGGGCCGGGAGCTGGGGAGTGCGGGGATGGGGGTGCGGGTGGGGGCGGGGACTCCAGCCGAGGCCGGGGGCAATCCCGCCACCGCACTGGACGCCGCCCAGCGGGCCGACTCGCTGGCCAGGCAGGCGCTGTACCTCGCCCAGCAGGACGTGCGGTTCTTCGGGAGCCCGCACGGGGGTGACGGCGGGGGTGTGGGCGGAGCGATCCTCGGCGGGATCATCCTGGGTGAGGCCCGAGATGACGGCCGGCCCGGCGACGGCCCCTGGAGCTTCGGCGGACCCGAGACCCGTGGCCGCCGGGGTGGCGGCGGACGGTACTGACCGCTGCCACCACGCCACTCCCCGGCCACACCTCAGTACAGGCTGAGCAGCGCCTCCGTAGGATCCACGGTCGCCGAATTCCCGTCCGGCAGCGGGAGTTCGAACCAGACCGTCTTCCCGCGCGGTGTCCGGCGCGAGCCCCACGACGCGCTGAGCAGGCCGACGAGCTGAAGCCCGCGGCCGCCCTCGTCCGTGTCGCGGGCGCGGCGGCGGCGCGGCTGGACGAGGCCCGCGTCCCACACCTCGCACACGAGGGAACGGTCGAGCAGCAGCCGTAGCCGGATCTCGCCCTCGCCGTAGCGGAGCGCGTTGGTGACCAGCTCGCTGACCAGGAGTTCGGTGGTGTCGACGAGCGCGTCCATGTCCCAGGCGGTCAGCTGGGCGCGGGTGAGCTCGCGGGCGCGGCCCACCGAACGCGGCTCGCGCTCCAGGACCCAGTCCCCCACCGCCTCTTCGGGCAGCCCCTGCACCCGCGCCATGAGGAGCGCGATGTCGTCCTCGCCGTGGTGCGTGTCGAGGGTGTTGAGGACGTGGTCGCAGACGTCCTCCAGGGCCGACGACGGATCGTCGAGCGCGCGGCGGAACGCGGACAGGCCCTCGTCGAGCGGGTGGTCGCGGGACTCGACGAGCCCGTCGGTGTAGAGCGCGAGGAGCGAGCCCTCGGGCAGCTCGACCTCGACCTCCTCGAACGGCTCGCCCCCGACACCGAGCGGCATCCCCGGCGGTACGTCGAGCATGAGCGCGCCCTCGCCGGGCTCGACGAGGACGGGCGGCAGATGGCCCGCGTTGGCGAACGTGCAGCGGCGGGTCACGGCGTCGTAGACCGCGTAGACGCAGGTGGCGAGGTAGACCTCGGAGAGGTCGGCGTGGCCGGCGCGGCGGGCGGCGCGGGTCGCCTGCTGGACGCCGCCGCCGGGGCCGACGGCCGAGGAGGACGGGCCGCCGGGCGTGCCGAGGCCGCGGGCGATCTCGTCGAGCGCGGAGAGCACTTCGGCCGGTTCGAGGTCGAGGAGGGCCAACGTCCTTACGGCGGTGCGGAGTTCACCCATGGCGACGGCGGCGCGCAGGCCGCGTCCCATGACGTCGCCGACGACGAGGGCGGTGCGGTGGCCGGGCAGCTCGATGACGTCGAACCAGTCGCCGCCGACCTCGGTCGCCGCGTTGCCGGGCAGGTAGCGGCAGGCGATGTCGAGGCCTGACGCCTCGGGGTTGTCGGGCGGGAGCAGGGACCGTTGCAGTATCAGGGCCCGCTCGTGCTCGCGCCGGTAGAGGCGGGCGTTGTCGATGCAGACGGCGGCGCGGGCGGCGAGTTCGACGGCGAGCGCGCGGTCCCGGTCGTTGAACGGCTCGCTGCCCTTCGTACGGGCGAAGCGCGCGAGGCCGACGACGGTGTCGTGGGCGACCATCGGCACGGCGAGCGTCGACTGGATGAGGCCGCCGGCCTCGGCGGGGACGAACTGCGACCGGGCGGTGCGCAGGGCGTCCGCGCAGGGCGAGTTGAACGAGTAGCGGTGCACGGCGCCGACGTCGACGGCCCCGTCCCCGCCGGACGCTTCGAGGTACGGCACGTCGGCGACGGCGCTCGCGGCGGCGACCCGGCGCAGTTCGGCGCTGCCGTCGGCGAGGCTGCGGCTGTTGAGCGCGGCCTCGTCACCCGCGAGGAGCCCCTGGTAGAGATCGACGGAGGCGAGGTCGCAGAAGCCGGGCACGACGACGTCGAGGAGTTCGCGGGCGGTGGTCTCCAGGTCGAGGCTGTTGCCGATGCGGGCGCCGGCCTCGTTGAGGAGGGCGAGGTTGCGGCGGGCGTGGGCGGCCTCGCGGGCGGCGGCGTGGCGCCGGGTGACGTCGGTGGCGAGGCCGGCGACGCCGATGGGGCGGCCGCTGCCGCTGTGCACGCGGTAGAGGTTGATCGTCCAGTGGCGGCGTTCCCCGGAGTCCGGCGCGGGCCCGACGAGCTGCATGTCCGTGACGGACTCGCCGGTCTCCAGGACGCGGCGCAGGGCGGCCTGCACGCGGTCGGCCTCGCCGCGCGGCAGGTAGTCGTGGACGGTACGGCCGCGGTGATCGTCGGCCCGTCCGCCGAAGACGGAGGCGAAGGGCCGGTTGGCCCGCAGCACCCGAAGATCCGTGTCGAACAGCAGGAAACCGAAAGGAGATTGGCCGAAAATGGCCTCCGACGCCGCAAGGTCGGTCTCGATCCGGCGCAGAGCGCGGACGTCGACGACGATACAGACGGCGGCCCGCTCACCTGACTCCGTCTGGGTCGGCATGACGTAGACCTCGGCGACACCTTCCGTGACGCCTGCGGTGACGCCTTCTGTGGCACGGGGGCTGCCGCTGCGGGGGCTGCTGACACGCGGGGCACCGGCACCCGCACCCGTACCCGTACGCATACGCGACGCGTCCGTCGGCTCCACAGGCTCCGTCGGCATCCGGAACGGGACGACACCCGTCCACTCACGCCCGTCGAGGATCTCCGCCATCTTGCGGTGCCCGCGCTCGCGCAGCTCCGCCGGGACGAACGCCTCGATGGGGTCCTTGCCGACGGCCTCGCCCGCGGGCACACCGAAGAGCTGCGCGGCGCGCCCGCTCCACTGGTCGATGAGACCGTCGGGGCCGATGGAGAAGGAGGCGACCTTGATGTAGTCGTACAGAGAGCCGGGCGGGCTGCTGTGCCAGGTCTCGGCCGTGGGCACGCCTCCCGCGTCCCGCGCGGCCGCCTCGCCCGAGGAACCCTCGGACGACATGGCCTTCGCTGGTATCTCGCTCACGCGAACCGTCCCCTCCAGCTCACCGCGTCCGGCACCGGTCACCGGGGCGGCTGCCCGCAGTATCCAGCACTTCGGAGCCGGGCAACACGGTGTTCACGATCACACCACGGTCCTGACCGTTTTTGGGCCGTCCGTGCATAACAGGACGGCAACCAGGACCACGTGCGTCCGTACCGTTCTCCGTCGCCCGCGCCTCCGTACGCGCTCTTCCCTGTCAGCCCCTCGCTCATTCGTCGCCGAGCAGAATGCTCTCCTTCTCCTGACCGGTGAGAATTCTGCTCAATCCGTGAGACGCCACACGGAACGGCGGCCGGTCACTGCCGGCCGGGCAGGGGCAGCTCGAACCACACCGTCTTGCCCTTGCCACCTGGCCAGGTCCCCCAGCGCCGCGCGGACCCGGCGACCAGCTGGAGCCCCCGCCCGCTCTCCTCGTCGGGCCCGGCCAGGCGCTCGCGCGGCGGATCCGGAAGCGGATCGGAGACCTCCACCCGCAGGGTGCCCTTGGGGTCCGTGGACCGTACGAGGCGTACGCCGATGGGGCCGGAGGCATGCCGGAGCGAGTTGGTCACCAGCTCACTGACGAGAAGTTCGGTGACGTCACCCAGCGATTCGAGACCCCAGGCTCCGAGCTGGCCGCGGACCGCGGCGCGGGCGGATCGGACCGTACTCGGCTCCTCGGGGAAGACCCAGTCGGCACAATCCCCGTCGGCATCGATCACGCGGATCACTTCCCAGGCATCGGTTTAACCCCGGCCACCCCTTCGGGCGATGCCCGATATCGTAGGGTTAATCGGCATATACCCGGTAGGCAGCACGCGCTACCGCCTCAGGAGAACACTCCCCGAACGGCTACGGGCGGTGACGCGAGCGGGGGTGGGCGGAGCGCGTGAGCGGGGGGTGGGCGGAGCGCGGAGCGGCCCTGGTCACCCCGGCGCGAGCGCCGTCCGCGCCGCGCGAACGGCGGGAACGTCCTGGTCCAGCCAGTCCACGGACCAGGTCTCGTCGGGGCCGAGCCAGCGCAGCTCGTCGTGGTCCTCCAGCGGGCGCGGCCGGCCGGACCGGAGCCGGGCGGTCCACACCCACAGTACGTATCCGGGTTTCAGCGGCCACTCCCCCGGTACGCGGGCCACGAGTTCGGCGTCGACGCCGAGCTCCTCGCGCAGTTCCCGTACGAGCGCGCGCTCGGGGTCCTCGCCGGGTTCGACCTTGCCGCCGGGGAGTTCCCAGCGGCCCGCGAGCTCGGGGGGCGCGCTGCGCCGCGCGGCGAGCAGACGCCCGTCCTCCTGGAGCGCCGCCGCGACGACGACGGTCGGTTCAGTCATGCGCCGGAGCCTACGGCGCGAACGGGTGCTCCCTCACGCCTGCCCCGGGCGTGCGGACCCTGGGCGGCTCACGCCTGCCCGAGCCGCTCCACCCAGTAGAGCTGCTTGTGGCCGCGGCCATCGAGACTGTCGGCGGTCTGCTGGGCCTCGGCCCGGGTCGCGTACCGGCCCACGCGATAGCGGTTGCCGTTGTCGTCCTGGCGTATGACGAGCCACTGAAGTGTGGTCGTACTGTCGCTCATCGCGCCCCTCCGCTCCCCGACCCCGCCCCGCACTGCGCCCCGCTTTCTGAGGAAACCTCAATCCGCATATGCCCGAGCGTACGCCTGACCTTCACGGAGCGAATACGGATTGGCACAAAGAGATACGCAACCAGCCAACTCGCAGGGGGCGCACTCGGCTGAGTGCGCCCCCTTGATGTTCCGTGGCCGCGAAGTCAGTCCGTACGCAGCTCAGCCCGTACGCACCGTCGGCATCGGCATGAGCACCAGGCCGCTCCCCGCGTCCTTGCGGCACACGTCGCCGCACTCCGCGTCGAGCGAGCAGCACAGCGAGCAGATCGGCCCCGCCTGGACCGGGCAGTCCGCGATGTCGGGAAGCTCGTACGCCGTCTCGCAGACCCCGCACACATGGGTCGCCGTGATGTCGGCGATCTCGACGCCGGGACCGTTCACCGGGTTCGGCCGGGCGAGGTAGTACCTGCCCTTGGTGGCCCAGGCGATCAACGGGCAGAGGGTCAGGGCGAGTCCGGCCGCGATGAACGTCGAGAAGGCCTGCGCGTACGGGCCGAACACCCCGAAGAAGGCGACGATCGAGACCGCCGACGCGACCACCATGGCGCCGAAGCCGGCCGGGTTCACCGCGTACAGATAGGCCCGCTTGAACTCGATGTACCGGGGGCTCCAGCCGGCCCGCTTGTTGACGACGAGGTCGGCGGCGACGGCCGCGATCCAGGCGATGCCCACGTTCGAGTAGAAGCCGAGCAGCTTGTTCAGGGCCGCGAACATGTTCATCTCCATCAGCGTGAGCGCGATGGCGAGGTTGAGGAAGATGTACCAGACCCGACCGGGGTGCCGGTGGGTGACGCGGGAGAAGAAGTTCGACCAGGACAGGGAGCCGCTGTAGGCGTTGGTGACGTTGATCTTGATCTGGGAGACGACCACGAAGAGCGCGGCGGCGGGCAGGGTGACGGAGCCGAGCCAGGGCCTGAGCGCTTCGACCTGCGGCGCGATGGGCTCCAGCGCGTGGGCCCTGCCGACGGCTTCGAGGGCGACGAAGGCCAGGAGCGCACCGCCGAGCTGCTTGGCCGCGCCGATGACGACCCAGCCGGGGCCGGCCGCGAGAACGGCCAGATTCCAGCGCTTCCGGTTCTGCTCGGTCCTGGCCGGCATGAAGCGCAGGTAGTCGGCCTGCTCGCCGATCTGCGCGATGAGGGAGAGCGCGACTCCGGTACCGAGCCCGAAGCCGAGCCAGGAGAACCCGCTCCCCGCGCCCTCGGTGCCGCCGAAGTGGGTGAAGTCCGCGAAGACGCCGGGCGAGTGGAAGGCCAGGATCACGAACGGCAGCACGAGCCCGATGAGCCAGACCGGCTGGGTCCACGCCTGCACCTTGGCGAGCGCGCCCATGCCCCGGAACACGATCGGGATGACGATGAGCGTCGTCAGCAAGTAGCCGACCGGCAGCGGGAGTCCGACGACCTCGTGCATCGCCTGCGCCATGATCGAGCCTTCGAGCGCGAAGAAGATGAAGGTGAACGAGGCGTAGATGAGGGACGTCAGTGTGGAGCCGAAGTAGCCGAAGCCCGCACCCCGGGTGACCAGGTCCATGTCCAGGCCGTATCTGGCGCAGGCCCGCGCGATGGGGATGCCCGTCAGGAAGATGATCGTCGCCGCGCACAGGATCGAGGCGAGCCCGCTGGTGAAGCCGTAGGTGAAGACGATGGAGGCGCCGATCGCGAAGTCGGCGAGGTAGGCGATGCCGCCGAGCGCCGTGGAGGCGACCATGGCCGGGGACCAGCGCCGGTACGCGTGCGGGGCGTAGCGCAGCGAGAAGTCCTCGCGGCTCTCGTCGGCGGCGAGCCTGGCGTAGCTGCGCCGCGGCGGGGCGGCCTCCGTGTCACGAGTGACCGTGTCCGTCATGGGGGCTCCTGTCGTCCGGCCTGATGCGGGTACGGACGGAAGGTAAGAGCGGTACATGACAATCGGTGGCGGGCCGCGATTGCCCCGGCGTTACGGGAGCTGATGGTTCGTTAAGTCGTCGTCACGGGTGGCGGACGGGGCGTCCGGATATCGGACGCACCATCGATAGGCGCCGGCGCGTGGTCGGCGATGAACTACTTCACCGGCAGGTGATACGCGATCCGGTACCGGTCCGCCGGGACCACGATGTCCGCCGTCTCGACCGGGCGGCCCGAGGCGAAGTACGTGCGCTGGATGACCAGGACGACATGGCCGGGGACTCCGCCGAGCGCCATGAGTTCCTCGGCGAGGCCGGGGCGGGCGCCGACCTCCTCCGTGACGTTGTCCACGATCACGTCGATCGCGGCCATGCGCTCGACGACGCCGCAGCCGCCGAGGGGGCCCTCCTCGGGGAGCATCACCGGCGTGCGCCCCGTCACCGCGAGGGGCTCCCAGGAGGTGGAGAGCATCATCGTCTCCCCCGCGTCCCGGTACACGTACTTCGTGCACATCACGCGGTCGCCCGCGCGGATGCCGAGGCGCTCGGCGATGGCGCTGCTCGCCTCGACCTGCTCGCTGCGGGAGTCCCACGTGCCGCGCGCCGTGTCGTCGGCCTGCTCCTGCTTGAAGGGCGTGGAACCGCTCGTCGGCCGGTACCCGGAGCGGGCGAGGCGGCGCGGGACCGGCGTCTCGCGCACGTACGTGCCCGACCCGGAGCGCCCCTCGACCAGCCCTTCGGCCATCAGGACCTTGCGGGCCTCCAGGGCGACCGTGTCCGAGACCCCGTACTCCTCGCGGATTCTTGCCTGTGAGGGCAGCCGGGTGTGGGGTGGCAGCGAACCATTGACGATCTTCTGCCGAAGATCACCCGCGACGCGCAGATACGCCGGCTGCTCACCGAATGTCACTGGTGTACTCCCTCGAACCCCGTGGCGACCCGTCAGATTGACAGACAGCAACAGCGTCGCAACCGTGGGTTGTGCGCCGCAAGCAAAGGCCAAAGAATCACTCGATGTGATGACAAGCGCGCCGGCAAGCCTTCACGCAGGGACTTTCTCCAGGTAGGTCAATCCTTACACTTTGCCTCTGGGGCAAGGCGCGCCAAGGCGCACCCGCCCGCCGCAGGCTCGCCCCGCCATCCGTGGGACCTGCGGAGCGGGTCGCCCGCCTCCCGTCCGCGCCGCGCGCATCGTCGACGGGTGACCCGATCACGACGTTCCCCCGCCCGCCTCACCGCCCTCGTCACCCTCGCGGTGCTGGGAGCCGCCACCTCGCCGGAACCTGCCCTGGCCATGAGCCCCGCACCGTCGCTGGCCGCGCACCCCGCGTCGAGCCCCGCGCCGCCACCGTCCGTACGCCCCACCCGGCCCCCCGGCGATGCGACTGCCTGCCCCCTCACCCCCCCCTGGGCCCCCGCCACCACCCGCCCCGACCCCGCGAACACCTTCCACGCGTACACCGGCAACGGCTATCTCGGCGTACGCGTGCCCCCGGCCGGCGCGGGCTACGCCGAGCCCGGCGACAAGACCGGCTGGCCGCTCTACACACCGCGCTACGACGGGGCGTTCGCGGCCGGTCTCTACGCGCGCGGGCCCGAGAACACCGCCCACCGCGAGGCGATCGCCGCCCTCCCGAACTGGACGGCGCTCAACCTGACCGTGGGCGGCGAGACATACGGCCCGCACAGCCGGATCTCGCGCTACCGGCAGACCCTCAGCCTGCGCTGCGGGTTCGTCCGCACGTCGCTGACCTGGGAACACAAGGACGGCCGGCGCACCGACCTGACGTATGACGTGCTGACCGACCGGGCGCACGCGCACACCGGGGCCGTGCGGCTGCGGGTCACGCCGCGCTGGAACGGCGAGGCGACCGTCACCGATCTGATCGACGGGCGGGGCGCCCGCAGGATCGCGCCGACGGGCGGCGGGCCCGAGGGTCCGGGCACCATGGACGTGGGCTTCCGGACGGACGGCACCCGCACCGACGGAGTCGTCGCCTCCACCCTGAACGCCCCCGGCCGCACCCAAATGGCAAGCGCCACAAAGACATTGACGGCTCGCCAGTCGGCGTCCTTCCCCGTCTCGAACGGCCGCACCTACACCGTCACCAAGTACGTCGGCGTGAACACGGCGCTCACCTCGCGCACCCCGCACGCCTCCGCCGTGGACGCCTCGCAGCGGGCGGCGGACGCCGGATGGGACGCCGTCTTCGGTGAACACGCCGACGCCTGGGGCAAGTTGTGGACGTCGGACATCGAGGTGCCGGACCGCCCCGAGATCCAGCTCCAGGCACGCGCCGCCCAGTACGGACTCCTGTCCTCTGTGCGCTCCGGCGGCCGTGACAGCATCGCGCCCGCCGGTCTGACCAGTGACGCGTACGCCGGAATGGTGTTCTGGGACGCGGAGACCTGGATGTTCCCCGCGCTGCTCGCGGAGCGGCCCGGGCTGGCGCGACCCGTCCTCGAATACCGCTACCGCACGCGCGAGGCCGCCGCCGACAACGCCCTGAAGACGTCGGTCAAGGGCCTCATGTTCCCGTGGACCAGCGCGAGCCGGGGCGCCCTGTGGACCGAGTGCCAGAGCTGGCTCCCGCCGCACTGCGTCACCCAGAACCACCTCCAGGGCGACATCGCGCTCGCCGCCTGGCAGTACTACCTGGCCACCGGCGACCGCGCCTGGCTCCGCTCGCGCGGCTGGCCGCTGCTCCAGGGCCTCGCCGAGTACTGGACGTCTCGCGTCACGAAGAACGCGGACGGCTCGTACTCGATCAAGGACGTCGCAGGTCCAGACGAGTACAGCAACGGCGTCGACGACGGTGTCTACACCAACGCCGTCGCGGCCACCGCCCTGCGCTCCGCCGCCCGCGCCGCGCGCCTCGTGGGGGCGAAGGCGCCGACGGCCTGGACGACGATCGCCGGCAAGCTGCGCATCCCGTACGACCCGAAGCGGAAGGTGTTCCTGCAGTACGCGGGCTACGACGGGTCGACGATCAAGCAGGCCGACGCGGTCCTGCTGCTGTATCCGCTGGACTGGAAGCCGATGCCGAAGGGCGCGGCGGCGGCGACGCTCGACTACTACCTCGCGCGCACCGACCCGGACGGGCCCGCGATGACGGACTCCGTGCACGCGGTGGCCGCGGCGGCGATCGGGGAGCCGGGCTGTTCGACGTACACGTTCCTGCGGCGGGCGTCGAAGCCGTTCTTCCGGGGGCCGTTCGATCTGTTCTCGGAGTCGAGGGGCGCGAAGGCGGGGTCGAGTGATCCGCTCGCGGGGTCGCCCGCGCAGGACTTCCTGACGGGGAAGGGCGGCTTCCTCCAGGTGTTCACGCACGGCCTGACCGGGCTTCGCCTGGAGGAGGACGCGCTGCGCCTCGACCCGTCGCTGCCGCCGCAGCTCGGCAGGGGCGTGACGCTGCGCGGCCTGACGTGGCGCGGGCGGACGTACGACATCGCGATCGGGCCGCGGCGTACGACGGTCCGGCTGACCTCGGGCAAGCCGTTCCCCGTCGTGACGCCCACGGGACGCGCCACGGTCGGCCGCGGCGGGCTCGTCCTGAACACTCGCCGCCCGGACCTCGAACCCACCTCCGACCTGGCCCGATGCCATGCGGCGACGGCGACGTCCGAGGATCCGGGCCGGTACGCGGAGGCCGCCGTCGACGGCAATCCGGTCACGTCCTGGCTCCCGGACGCCAAGCACGCCTCCCTCAAGGTCGACCTCGGCCGGACGACGCCCGTCTCCCATGTCGACGTCACGGGCACGCGCGCGTACACGGTGACGACGTCGGCGGACGGGGCGCACTGGCGGCCTTACGCGCCGGGGCGCTCGGCCCGTTACGTACGCATCACCGAGAACGGGAACAAACCGGAGCCCGTAGAAGAGCTGATCGTGAAATAGGCCGCCGGGCGGCGCGTGGCCCCACACCACGCGCGGCCCGGCGGCCGGTCAGTTGCCCCTCGGGGGTCCGTTGCCCCTGGGGTCGGTTGCCCCTAGGGGGCTAGTTCGCCTCGGCCGGGACCGGGGCGAGGGAGCGGGACCGGACGACGAGCTGAGCGACGGCCGTGACCAGCAGGTTCGGGATGAGTGCGATGAGCCCGGTGTCGAAGGTGCCGACGTCCACGCCGCCGAAGGTGAGCCAGATCAGGACGGCGACACCGGTCACGATGCCGAGCAGCGCGGGCACGGCGTCAAGGCGGACCTTCTTGGGCAGGGCCATGACGATCGCCGGGGCGAGCTGGGTGAGGCCTCCGTAGGTGAGCAGCAGCAGGTCGGACAGGAGTCCGGGCCGGGTCAGGCCGAGCACGAGGGCGAGGCCGGCGGCCGCGATCACGCAGATGTGGTTGGTGCGCAGCTGCGTGCGCTCGTTGCTGACGCTGAGCAGGTTGCGGGACAGCAGGCTGGAGATGCCCACGACGATGGCCGCGGACGGCACCATCGCGGCCGAGGCCGCGGCGACCGCGACGACGCCGACGAGCCAGCCGGGCAGGGTCTGGCCGGCGAGGGTCAGGGCGACGCCGTTCGGCGCGGACCCCTGCTTGACCAGCAGGATTCCGGCGAAGCCGACGATCACGGGGACGCCGAGGGCGATCTGGTAGAGCGGCAGCCAGACCGCGTTCTTGCGCAGGGCGCGCCCGCTGCCGGCGGCGAGGACCGGCGGCCACAGGTGGGCCATGGTGCCGAGTCCGCCGCCGATGCCGGAGATGATGACGGCGGTGACGAAGAACGTGGCGTCGTAGCCCTCCTGGTGGAACGTCAGGAGGTTCGGGTGGCTGTTCCGTACGGTCTCGAAGAGGCCGCCGATGCCGCCGTGCACGGAGAGCGCGACGCCGACGATCAGGACCACGAGCCCGATGATCATCAGGGCGTCCTTGAGGTAGGCGACGCGGGCGATGCCGCGGATGCCGGACCACAGGACGAAGGCGACGGTGAGGACGGTGGCGAGCACCATGCTCAGGTTGCCGCCGGTGCGGCTGCCGGTGGCGAGCTGCACGATGAGGCCGAGGCCGGTGATCTGGAGCTGGAGGTACGGCAGCAGGAAGACGGCGCCGACGACGGCGACGACCTTGCCGAGCAGGGGGCTGCGGTAGCGGTCGGCGAAGAAGTCGGCCTGCGTCAAGTAGCCGCCCTTGCGGCCGAGTTCACGCATCCGGGGTGCGGTGAAGTACTGCAGGATGAAGTTGATCGCAAGGTAGCAGAGGGCGAACGCGGCGGCGACGCCTCCGCCGAACGCGATGCCCGCGAGACCGAGGAAGCTGAAGGTCGTGAAGGCCTCGCCCGCCTGGAGGAACCAGGTGGTGAAGGTGGAGAACTTCCGCTTGCCGACGGTCCATTCGCTGAATTCGCCGCGGCTCGGCCGGCGGCCGCTGATGCCGACGACGGCGATGGTCACGATGCCGACCAGGGTGATGGCCATGGTGGTGTTCACGCGGCGGCCTCCTCGTACGCGGTGAGCGTCTCGTGGTCGTCTTCGTCCTCGTCGTCCGTGTGGTGCGCGAAGTGCTCGACGAGCGCGAGCGACGCCGTCGTGCCCGCGGTCCACATCAGGCACCAGGCAAGGACGGAGGGGATGCCGAACCAGAGGTGCGGGCCGTTGACGAAGGGCAGGAACGGTGTACTGAGGAAAGCCACTACGGGCACGACGGCCCAGAGCACGTGCGGTGATCTCATCGGGGCTCCATACGGCTACGGGAGGGAGGGGCGACGGCGTCCGTGCCCGGTGGCGGCCTCGTAGGCGGCACCGGTCTCGAGCACGGTCCTCTCGGCGCGGGGCGGACCCACGATCTGGAGGCCGACGGGAAGCCCGGCAGGGGTGAAACCGGCGGGGACGGAGAGGGCGGGTGAGCCCAGAACGGTGACGAAGTACGCGGAGCGCATCCAGTCGAGGTAGGTCTGCTGTGGCTGTCCGTCGATGTCGGTGGGGTATTCCGACTCGACGGCGAACGGGGTGACCTGGCTGACCGGGGCGATCAGCACGTCGTACCGCTGGAAGAAGGCGGTGGCGGCGAGGTGGATGCGGGTGTGCCCGTTGCGGGCGCGGACGAGGTCGGCGCCGGTCAGGCGCCGCCCCTCCTCGATGTTCCAGATGAGGCTGGCCTTGAGCGACGCGCGGTCGCTGTCGAGCAGCGCGCCGAGCCCGTGGTTGAACTCCTGGGCGCGCAGCGTGCGGAACACGTCCTCGGCGCCGTCCAGGTCGGGGCAGTCCTCGACGACGTGGGCGCCGAGGTCCTCGAAGACCTTGGCCTGGCGCTCGAAGACGTCACGCACGTCCCGGTCCACGGGGACGCGGCCGCCGAGGTCGGGGGAGAACGCCACGCGCAGGCCGGCCATGTCCCGCCCGAGCGGGGCGCGGAGCGGGGCGCCCGGCTCGTCGAGGGAGATCGGGACGCGCGGGTCGGGCCCGGCCATGACGGACAGCAGCAGCGCGGTGTCGGCGACGGTACGTCCCATCGGTCCGGCGACGCCCATGGTGTCCCAGAGGTTGCCGGTGGGGTGCGAGGGGACGCGGCCGGGGGTGGGGCGCAGGCCGACGACGTTGCAGAAGGACGCCGGGTTGCGCAGCGAGCCGCCCATGTCGCTGCCGTCGGCGATGGGCTGGAACCCGGCGGCGAGCGCGGCCGCGGCACCACCACTGCTGCCACCGGCGGACTTCGTCCGGTCGTACGGGTTCCGGGTCGCGCCGAAGACGGTGTTGAAGGTGTGCGAGCCGGCCGCGAACTCGGGGACGTTCGTCTTGCCGATGCGGATGGCGCCCGCGTCCTGGATGCGCTGGACGAGGAGCTCGTCCTCGAACGGGACGTGCTCGGCGAAGAGCGGCGAGCCGTGCGTGGTGCGCATCCCGCGGGTGCTGTGGGTGTCCTTGAACGCGATGGGCAGGCCGTGCAGCGGGCCGAGCTCCTCGCCGCGCGCCTGGCGCTCGTCGGCGGCGGCGGCCGCGGCCAGCGCACCCTCGGCGTCCAGGGTGACGATCGCGTTGACGGCCGGGTTGTGGCGGTCGATGCGGTCGAGGTGGGCCTGGACGACCTCACGGGCCGAGAGCTCACCACGGCGGACGCGGGCCGCGAGGTCCACGGCGTCGAGCGCGCAGATCTCGTCCCGAGAGGAAGCGACGGGGCCGGAGCCGGAGTCGGCGTGGCCGGTGGCGGGGGCGACGGGGCCGGGAGCAACGGGCATGGCAGTCCTAGGGCAGCAGGCACGGGGGCGCGTCGCCGCGTTGATGGTGATCCGGCCGGGGCCGGGGCGCGACGCGTGTGGTGCACCACACTGGGGCTGCTGACGGTTTCAGTCAATAGCTGTGGCTTGATGAAGTTTTAAGACGCTAGATCATCGACTTTGAAGATTTCAGTCAACGTAGATCGGGGTTCACGTCGCGATGCGTGGCCGACAGCAGTCACGATGCGCAGCCGACGGCAGTCACGACGCGTGGCCGGCACCCGGGAACTCGACGCCACTGCGCTTGAACGACTCGACGACCAGATGGGACTGCACGGCCTCCACGTGCCGCACCCACGGCGAGGCCGTCAGGAACTCGTGCAGCGCGGCCTTGGACGGCTGCGTCACGTCGACGAGCAGCTGGTGCTCCCCCATCACGACGGCCGCGTACCGCACGAGCGGGGACTCGACGAGCAGCCGCCCCACCTTCTCGACGACATCGGGCCGGGCCTTGATCCACAGCAGCGCCTCGACGGGGAAGCCGAGCAGCGCGGGCTCGACGGCGGCGCGGATGCTGACGAGCCCTTCCCGCGTCAGCGTCTCGACGCGGCGCCGCGCGGTCGCCACGGAGACCCCGGCGACGGCCGCCAGGTCCTCGTGCGTACGCCGCCCGTCCTCGGCGAGCGCCCCCAGGATCGCCAGCTCCTCGGGCCCGACCTCGACGTCCGGGAGCGCCAGCTCGTCGACGGTCCCGGGCCCTCCGAGCGCCTCTACCTCCGAAGCGTCGAGAATCCCGGGCGACCACTCATGAACAGTCCGGAAATACCGCAGCACAGGCGAGACACTCTGCGAAACGAGCCCCGGCAAGGCGGGCACCTCATCCAGCATCAAGGGCCCCAACCGCCCGGGCGGACACTGCAGTTCGGCCACACAGTCGACGGGCCCGGCGAGCGCGTACGAGAAAATACAGTCCGCGCGCCGGGCAGCCGCGACGGCGGCGTCCCGCACAGCCCCCGGCCGGCAGGTCATCCGCAGAATGACGGTCTCGCCCCGCACGACCAGCCCCCGCACGGCGACGTCCCCACTCTCCAGCAACCGCAGCCCCCGCCGCGCCACCTTCCGCTCAGGCTCCCCCAGCGCCCCGGCAATCCGCCGCCACGAGGCCCGCCCGTCGATCTGCAGCGCGGCGACGATCCGCCGGTCGAGAGCGTCGAGGGGCCCGGCGGGCTGGGCGGCGGGGATGGTGGGGTGAGTGGAGGGGCGGGGGGAGGCCCCGGCCGGCGGCGTGGACGGGCCTGCGGGGGCGGCCGAGGTGGCTTGGGCCGGGGTTGCCGGTACGGGGTCTGTCACGGGTCGACCCTAACTACTGGCACCTGGGGACACCCTGGAGATGGGGAGCCGCGCGGGCCGCCGTCCCGACATCCCGGTCGCTCCTGACAGGCCCTTGCCGGCACCGAACTGCTTGCGCATCTCGGTCGTGAGCCGCCGCTTCCTCTCCTGTCACTCACCAGGCTCGGATGCCATGGGCCTCGCCTCCACACCCAGACGCGCCTGCTCCTCCTCGACGATCCGGCGGGCCAGCTCCGTGTCCGACACGTCGACCGCGTCCGGGGTGGCTTCGGCCACAGTGCTGCGGCGGGCGTAGGCGTCGAACAGACGGGTCTTCTTCTCCAGCATCGTCACCATGCGTTCATCCACTCCCCCGGTGGCGAGAAGGCGATGCACGTGAACCGGCCTGACCTGGCCCATACGGTGGGCCCGGGCCACCGCCTGGTGCTCGATGGTCGGCTTGATCTGCGGTTCGCAGATGATGACGACCGAGGCAGCCTGCATATTGAGGCCGACGCCCGCCGCCTGGATCTGCGCCAGGAGCACCGCGGGTCCCGAGACCCCGGCGAAGTCGTCGACCATCTGCTGCCGTCGCACGGCCGGGACGCCGCCGGTGAGCGGGCCGAACATCGGAGTACGCGCATCGGGCCCCACCGCGAGCGCCGCCTCCACCACGCCCAGCACACCCTTGAAATTGGAGAAGATCACCGTCTTCTGCCCGCTCTCGCCGGCCTCCTGAACGATCTCGCGGAGCCGCTCCAGCTTGGCCGACTTCTCTGGGCTCATGTACGCGGCCCTGCGCATCGCCATGAAATTGCCGGCACGTACGGCTTCGCGGTACGCCTCCTCGTCCGACGCGCTCAGCTCCTCCCACTCGTCGGTCTGCTGGAGGCTGGGGAGTTCCGTCAGTACGTCGTCCTGGTTACGTCGCAGGTAGACCGGAGCGACGGCCTTGCGAAAGGCGACCGATCCCGCCAACGTGTCACGCTCGCCCAAGGAGTCCGCGACTCCCGCGTCGAGCATGTGGACCAGGTTGCGGAACTCCACCACCCGGTTCTCCATAGGGGTTCCGGTCATGAAGAGGCTGCGCTCGCAGCGCTCCGCCCACAGAGCGACCGCCTGTGACCTCTTGGCCTTCGGGTTCTTCACGGAGTGCGCCTCGTCGACGACGAGCAGTCCGACCTCCCCTCCGCCGGGCGCCGGAAATCCCCGCAACGCGTCGAACGTGGTCACCGCGACCCCGCCCCGGCCCTTCCAGTCGGCGAACGCGTAGTGGCGGTCGGGGCCGTGGAGCACCATGACGCGAAGGCTGCTGCGGGCCTCGATCTCCCGGGTCCAGTTCACGAGGACGCTCGCCGGGCAGACGACCATGAAGTGGCTCTGCCCCTCGGCGGCCAGGTGTGCCAGCACGGCGATCGCCTGAATGGTCTTCCCGAGGCCCATCTCGTCGCCGAGTATCACCTTGCGCTGCGCGAGGGCGAAACGCGCGCCGAAGGCCTGGTAGCCGCGCAGGGAGACCCGGCGATGCGAGTCGTCGAGATGCTGGCCCCGTACCCGCTCGGCGATCTCCTCCGGCAGGAAGCCCTCGGCAGCCGCCGCGTCGGGCAGCCGGCCGGAGATCTCGGCGAGCAGGCTGTAGTACTCGGCGGAACGGAGTTCGAAGTCCACCCAGGCCGCGATGTCGGACGAGGATCCGCGCAGCAGGTCCACCGACGCCTGGGCGATCAGCTCGGGCAGGCCCGCCTGCTCCGCCTCGTCGGCCAGGGAACGGATCTCGGTGACCGCCTCCAGGGCCCGCGCCTTCTTCGCCCGGCCGGCCAGCAGCATCCTGAAACGCCCTGCGGCGGGCTTCCCCGCGACCAGCAACGGGCCGAGCCGCTCCGACAGCGCCGCGGCACGGTCCACCGCGCGCCGGGTCTCGGGACCGGCTTCCACCAGCACCTGCAAGGCGATGACGAGTGCGGTGGTGTTCGGTTCCTGCCGGTCCACGTCGATGTGGACGGCCACCGTCTCGTGCACCGCCTCGGAAAGCCGACGAGCTGCGGCGATCATCTGGTCCACGGTGCGCTGCCCGACACCGGGAATCTGCCGCAGCCGGTAGGGACCGGCTTCGAGAACGTCTCCCACCGTACGGAACCCGCTCTTCTCCACGTTCCCGAGCCGCAGGCGCCCCTCGGTGACGTCCTGCAGCCGGGCGATGGGGATCCCCTCCAGCTCCCGCTTCGCCGCGGCGTCGTGAATCGGCCTCAGCGCGGCCCGCACGGCCTCGACGGCCCGACCGTGGTCACCGGCCAAGGCCTGCGCCGCCTCGTACAGTCGCGCTCCCCTCGCGACCGACTCCCGCTCACCACGCCCCACGCGCCCGCCCCCCTCCCGCAGTCTCCGCATCTTCCCATCACCCATGCCGGGCGGGACGGGCGTCCATCAGGCCTCTTGACTTCACGGGCGTGACTGCGGAGTTCAGGCGGGCCGGCCCGCGCCTCCCCCCTCCGGCGTCCTTTACATACGACCTCCGTGTCTCGGCGGAAAAGTGACCACACCCGCCGAACATCCCCGAGACTCCGACCCATGCGCAGCTACCGAAGCCTCTTCCGCACGCCTGAGTTCAGTCCGTTCCTGTTGTCCTTCGCGGCCTTTGCCGCCGGGCAGACGATCGGGGGGCTGGCGCTCGCCACGATGGTGTTCCGGGCCACCGGGTCGCCGTTCCTGTCGGCGGTGAGTATGTTCGGGCCGCAGTTGGCGCAGTTGCTGGGCGGTGCGCTGTTGCTCTCGGGGTCCGATCGGCTGCCCCCGCGCGCGGTCCTCACCGGCCTGGCGCTCGCCTTCGCGGGTGGTACGGCGGTGCTGGCGTTGCCCGGGCTGCCGGTCTGGGCGATGTTCTGCGTCATCCTCGCCCAGGGGCTCGTCGCCTCGCTCGGGGGCGGGGTGCGCGGCGGGCTGATGAACGATCTCCTCACCAAGGACGGTTACGTCCTCGGCCGTTCGGTGTTCAACATGCTCTGGGGCCTGACGCAGATGGCCGGCTTCGCGACGGGCGGCGCGCTGCTGGCGCTCCTGTCGCCGCAGACCTGCCTGCTGCTCGCGGCCGCGCTGTACGCCCTCTCGGCCCTCGTCACGCGCCTCGGCCTCACCGCCCGCCCGCCCCGCGCCGCCGGCCGCCCGTCCGTCTCGGCGACCTGGCGCACCAACGCCCTCCTGTGGTCCTCCCCCGCCCGCCGCCTCGCGTACCTCGGCCTGTGGGTCCCGAACGGCCTGATCGTCGGCAGCGACTCGCTCTACGTCTCCTACGCCCCCGCGGCCGCCGGCACCCTGTACGCGTGCGGAGCGCTCGGCATGTTCGCGGGCGACATGGCCGTGGGCCGCCTGGTCCGACCGTCGCTCCGCCCCCACCTGGCAACCCCACTACGCCTACTCCTGGCCGCGCCATACCTGTTCTTCGTCCTACGCCCCGGGGTGGCCCTGTCCGCCGTAGCGGTCACCGTCGCCTCGGTCGGCTTCGCCGCGAGCCTGGTCCTCCAGGAACGCCTGATGTCCCTCACCCCGGACGACCTCGCGGGCCAGGCCCTGGGCCTGCACACCACGGGCATGACCGCGATGCAGGGCCTCGGCGCTGTCGTCGCCGGCACTCTCGCCCAACTGGCCACCCCAGCAATGGCGATGAGCCTGATGGCGGCCGCCTCGGTCACCACCACCGCGACGCTCGCGGCACTGGGCAGGCGGGCTGAACGACAGCCGGCCGACGCAGGCCGGCCCGTCACCCGGTGAACCCTGCGCTCAGTCCTCGATCACCGGATTGCACGGCGAGAGGAACGGGTCCAGGCGCTCCTCGACGAGCCCCCGGCGCACGACGCGGACCCGGAACGCGTTGTCGGCGTTCGGGATGTCGCCTTCGTCGGAGCGGTCGTGAACCATCCCCCACGAGCCGGGGAAGCGCCGCGCGATGTACGTCACGAGCTCGTCCAGCTGCCCGGCCTCGTAGCCCTTGTGGTTGGTCTGGCCGGCGGCGGTGACGATCGGCAGCCCGTTGAGGACGTCGAGCGTGACCTTGCAGCTGGAGGACCACTGGACGGCGTCGATCCGTGCGCGCAGCTCCTCGACGCCCGTCCTCAGGGACTGCGGGTCGTCGTCGTACGGGTCCTCGGAGATGCCGAACCAGCCATGGAACTCGTACATGCCCTCACTCCAGCGGAGTCGTGTCGATCAGTCGTGTCGATGCGTCGTGTCGATGCGTCGTGTCGATCAGTCGTGTCGATCACCGGCTCGACGCCGTAGCGGCACCGGCCGGTGACCAAGGCAGACCAAGGCAGATCAAGGACCAGTGATCGCCTTGATCGTGTACGGGTAGGACTCCTGCTGCCACGTGGTGGTGAACACCGCCGTCGGACGCGCCGCGACCTGCGGCACGCGGCCGTCCGACGTGAGCGTCTTCGCGGTGCCGAAGGTGCCGGAGCGGCTGATCACCCGGGCGGTGGCCTTCGTGACGCTGTACGGCGGCGTGGAGATGGCCGTGGTGGTCTGCGACACCAGCATGCCGTCGCCGTCGTCGTCCAGGGCGAGGTCGGGGCGGTCGCCCGCGCCCAGCGACGTGATCGCGCCGAGGGTGCCGCCGGCGGAGAGCTTGCGGCCGTACAGCTCGCGCTTTCCGGCGTTGTTGCGTACCCACGCGATCATCGAGTCGCCGTCCAGGTCCGTCCCGAGGGTGTGGTGGGCGTCCGCGTACTCCGCGGACGTCGTGATACGCAACGGGTTCGACAGCGTGCCCGTGCGGCTCCAGCGCGAGGCCCAGACCTGCGGGCGGGCGCCGCCGCCGGAGCGGTAGCTGATCACCGCTTCGCCGTCCCGGTCCACGCCGACCCGGACCATGCCGAAGCCGCCGTACGCCGCGACCGGCGTGGTGAGCACCTTCGTCGCGGAGATCGAGGTCGCGGTCATCCGCTTGGCCACCACCTCGGAGCCGCGCACCCAGGCCACGACGAACTGGCCGTTGCGGTCGACCCCGATGGCCGGCGGCTCCGCCGAGCCCGAGCCGAGGGTGTGCACCGCGCCGAGCGTGCCGTCGAGCTTCAGCCGGCGGGCCACCACGTACCAGCTGCCGTCGCGGATCTCCGTCCACGTCACCATCGAACTGCCGCCGGGCGTCACGGCGACCGACGGCGTGGATGCGGGCGCCCCGGGGGTGGAGAGCATCTGCAGCGAGCCGACGAGGCTGCCGGAGGACGCGACCCGGCGGCCGACGACGGTGCTGTCCTGCTGCCACACCACGGACGAGTCACCGGTGTCGTCGGAGTCGGCCTGCACCCAGCTGATGGCACGGCCGTCCGGGGACAGCGTGCGGGTCGCGCCCAGGGTGCCGCTCGCGTACTTCACCCGGGTCTGGACGCGGAAGTAGGAGCTGTTCGCGTTGTCCATGGCCGCCCAGGCGAGCAGCGCGTCGCCGGAGCGGTCCATGGAGACCTGGGGGCTGTCCTGGCCGGACCAGCCGGACGCGGTGACATTCCACGTGGACGTCCACGCGGCGTCGGCGTTCACTGCGACCGTCGCGGTGAACGCGATTCCGCCCACGGCCGCCGCGGCGCCTGCGCCGATGAGGCGGCGCTTCAGCGAACGCCGGTGACGTGCTGCCTGAGGTGCCACTCTTGATATCCCTTCCAGGGCTGCCATGGGCTCCACGGCAGCGAGGCCGTCCCGTACGGCCGCTCAGGAGGTACAGCGCAGTTGAGTGCACACACGTCACACGAGCAACACAGGCCCCTGCCCGAGGTCGAGCGGCACGACCCGGGTTGCCGTCGACAAGGCGTACGCGGACCAGTCCGCCGATGCCCGGCCACAGATCGACGAAGCGGCGTGACCCCTCCCCCGCGTGCCGGTTGCCGTGTCGGCATCGAGGACGCCGACACCTGATCGACACCTGATCGACTCCTGACGGGAAGACGGGAAGAGGGGAAGAGGGGGAAGAGGGGAAGCCGGGAAGAGCAGCGGCGTCAGGCATCCCGGTCCTGGTCGGGCGGGGCAGGATGCGGGGTTCGAGGCTCGGCGAGGCGAAACATGTCGGAGGGCGGGGCCGCTTCGGGGCGCGGGGCCGCTTCGGGCCCCGCCCGCCCCGGGACCGGGCAGGCCTCAGCCTGCGGGGCTGGTCCAGTCGGCGGGAATCCGGGCGAGGC
>NZ_JBEYYB010000017.1:0-141136 GCF_040645335.1 Streptomyces sp. NPDC046821
GCAGCGAGATCAGGTCCTAGACCGGCTGGTGAAGTTACTGACGATCGACATGGAGAACGGTGGCGGCACACTGAACGTGCTGCGCCACGGCTTCACACCACCGCACGAACCGACCCCCGGAGGTCCCCCCATGCGCAAGATCACCATCGTCGGAGCCGGCCAGGCCGGCCTCCAGCTCGGCATCGGTCTGCTCGGCCACGGTTTCGACGTCACCATCGTGTCCAACCGCACCGGAGACGAGATCCGCGAGGGCCGGGTCATGTCCAGCCAGGCCATGTTCGGCACCGCCCTGGCTCACGAGCGTGACCTGGCCCTCGACTTCTGGGGCGACGCCTGCCCGCCGATCGCCGGGCTCGGCGTGAGCATCGCGGACGGCCAGGGTGGCCGGGCGCTCTCCTTCGACGCCCGCCTCGACGCCACCGCCCGCTCCGTCGACCAGCGCGTCAAGATGCCGATCTGGATGGGCGAGTTCGCACGGCGCGGCGGCCGTCTGGACATTCACGAGGCCGGCGTCGAGGACCTGGAGCGCTACGCCGCCGAGTCCGACCTGGTGATCGTCGCGGCGGGCAAGGGCGAGATCGCCGGACTGTTCGAGCGGGACGCCGAGCGCTCCCCGTACGACGCTCCGCAGCGCGCGCTGGCCCTCGCGTACGTCACCGGCATGGCGCCGCTGCCGCACCGCCCCGGCGTCAGCTTCAACGTCGTCCCCGGTGTGGGCGAGTACTTCACCATGCCCAGCCTCACCACCAGCGGCCCCTGCGACATCATGTTCTTCGAGGGCGTCCCGGGCGGCCCGTTCGACTGCTTCGACGGTCTCGCCCCCGACGAGCAGCTCGCGAAGTTCCAGGAGCTGCTGCGGACGTACGTCCCGTGGGAGGCCGAGCGCTGCACCGACATCGCGCTCACCGACTGGAACGGCACCCTCGCCGGCCGCTTCGCGCCGACCGTCCGCAAGCCCGTCGCCACGCTGCCGTCCGGCGCGCAGGTGCTCGGCCTCGCCGACGTCGTCGTCCTCAACGACCCGATCACCGGACAGGGTTCCAACAACGCCTCGAAGTGTGCGGCCTCCTACCTCGCCACCATCCTGGACCACGGCGAGCGCCCGTACGACGCGGCGTTCATGCAGCTGGCCTTCGGCCGCTTCTGGGACAACGCGCAGTCCGCCACGGGCTGGACCAACGCGATGCTGGGCGCCCCGCCGCAACACGTCCTGGAGCTCTTCGGCGCGGCGAGCGTCAACTCCCGTATCGCCGCCCGCTTCGTCAACGGCTTCGACGACCCGCGCGACCTGTTCCACTGGTTCATGGACCCGGTCTCGGCGAAGAACTACCTGACCGAGGTCAGTTCCTGAGGTTCCGTCAAGGTTCCTTAAACAGCCAATCTGACGGCACATCAGCAGTACGTACGTAACGAGAGCAGGACAGCAGGACCATGAGAAGGATCGCGGTGATCGGCGCCGGGCAGGCGGGTGCCCAACTCGCCCTGGGACTCCAGGCGCACGGCTATGACGTCACCCTGGTCAGCGACCGCGGCCCCGACGAGATACGTCGCGGCCCGGTCATGTCCAGTCAGTGCATGTTCGACACCGCGCTGCAGAGCGAGCGCGAGCTCGGCCTGCACCACTGGGAGGACCAGGCCCCGGACATCACCGGCATCGCGCTCTCTCTCATCGGTCCGCACGGCACTCCGGAAGTCTCCTGGCGCGCGCAGCTGGAGGGACCGGCTCACTCCGTCGACCAGCGGGTCAAGTGCGCTGCCTGGCTCGAGCAGTTCGCGAAGGACGGTCGCGGCGAGATCGTGCTGCATGAGGCGGGCGTCAACGACCTCGAGTGGTACGCCCGTACGCACGATCTCGTCGTGGTCTCCACGGGCAAGGGCGAGCTGAGCCGCCTCTTCCCGCGCAACGCCGAGCTCTCCCCGTACGACCGGCCGCGCCGCGCGCTGGCTCTGACGTACGTCACGGGAACGGCGCCGCGGGAGGGGGAGGCCGCCGTCCACTACCGCATGGTCCCCGGCGTGGGCGAATACTTCACCTTCCCCGCCCTCACCACCACCGGACCCTGCGACATCATGGTCTTCGAGGGCGTCCCCGGCGGCCCGATGGACTGCTGGGACGACATCCGCACGCCAGAGGAGCACCTCGCGCGCTCGCTGGAAATCCTCCACCGGTACTTCCCCGACGAGTACGAGCGCTGCCGTCACGCCCAACTCACCGACAGCGGAGGTGTGTTGCGCGGCCGGGTCACCCCGACCGTCCGGCATCCCGTCGCCCGCCTCGCCTCCGGCCGGCACGTCCTCGGCATGGCCGACGCCGTCGTACTCAACGACCCGATCACCGGCCAGGGTTCGAACAACGCGGCCCAGGCCGCGTCCCACTACCTCGACAGCATCCTCCGCCACGGCACCGGCGAATTCACCCCGCAGTGGATGCAGCGCACCTTCGACAACTTCTGGCGCGGCTGGGCCCAGTGGGCCGTCGGCTGGACCAACTCCCTCCTGACCGACCTGAGCCCGCACCACCGCGAACTCCTTTCCGCGGCGGCCGACATCCCCTCGGTCGCGAGTGCCCTGGCCGCCGGCTTCGACGACCCGCGTACCCTTTACCGCTGGTGGTTCGAGGAGGCCGAGGCGCACCGTTTCCTCGCCGAGAAGCGCACCCAGCACGCCGCTCGTTTCGACGGCCGCGAACTGCGCCGCGCGCTGGGCCAGTACGCCACCGGCGTGACCGTCGTGACAGCCCGCGCCCCCGACGGCCGCAACGTCGGCATGACCGCGAACTCCTTCACCTCCGTCTCGCTGGACCCGCCCCTCGTCCTGTGGTGCCCCGGCAAGAACGCCCCGAGCCTCCCGGACTTCACGGACGCCTCGCACTTCGCCGTCCATGTGCTGGCCGCCGACCAGCACCATCTCTCGCGCCAGTTCGCGACCCCGGCCGACGACAAATTCCGCGGCACGCCCACCACCGCCGGCATCGCCGGCACCCCTCTGCTGGACGGCGCCGTCGCCCGCTTCCAGTGCCGCACGGTCCAGCGCCTGGACGCCGGCGACCACATCATCTTCATCGGCGAGGTCGAACAGTACGAGTCCGACGGCGGCGCCCCTCTGGTGTTCCACTCGGGGTACTACCACGTGGCGACGAAACATCCGGATATGTGAGCGAGGACGAAGCGTCCGGATGCGTGAGCGAGGACGCCGTATCCGGATCCGCGAGCGAGGGCGAAGCATCCGGATATGTGAGCGAGTATGCGTCCGGCCCGATGAAGATCTTGGCCGGATTGCGGTGGCGTCCGGCGGTTCTCACCCGGTTCTGACCTTCACCACGTCGGCGGCTTACCTCCGTCCGCCAGCGTGTCGGGCCCGAGCGGCACGCCCGGGTGAGACGCAACACGCACGCCCGAGGAGTGAACACAGCTCGCGTATGAGTTCAGCGAACGACCGCCACGCATCATCCACGGTCCCGGACCAGGCGCCCTTCCGCCCCACCGTTCCGGAACTGGCGCCCTCCCCTCCCGCCACCCCGGACGGGGCGCCCCCCAGCCCCGCCGCCCCGGACCGGGTGTCCTCCCGCCCAGGCGCCCCGCCGCCCGGGTGCCCGCCCGACAAGCCGCTCGCCCGCCTCGCCCGGCGCCTCCACAGCTACCTCGACCCGCCGGAACGCGCCCCTTCGAACGGCGGCCGCCTGCGCGCGGTGGACGGGCTGCGCCTGGTCGCCGCGTTGATGGTGGTCACGTACCACTTCGTCGCCTCCGGTGCCGGGAGCACACAGGGCGCCTGGGAGACGTCCACCACCAAGGCGTTCCCGGCGGCGCACCACCTCGCGCAGTACGGCTACCTCGGCGTCGAGATCTTCTTCGCCGTCAGCGGGTTCGCGATCTGCATGTCGGGGTGGGGGCGCACGATGCGCCAGTTCACCGCCTCCCGCATCTCTCGCCTGTACCCGGCGTACTGGCTGGGGGTGCTGGTCACCACGATTGTGCTGACCCTGTCACCCACCGTCATACAGCCGAAGTCGCACCAGGCTGTGCTGTTCAACCTGACGATGTTCGAAAGACCCCTCGGTGTTCCCGAGGTCAGCGGCGTGTACTGGACGCTGTGGTCGGAGATGCGGTTCTACCTGCTGTTCATGGTGGTGCTGTTCTTCGGTGCGACGTACCTGCGGGTGCTGCTGTTCTGTCTGGCGTGGACACTGCTGTCGATCCCGGCCGAGCTCTCCGACTCCGCGGTGTGGGACATGGTCTTCGAGCCGTCCTACAGCCAGCCGTTCATCATGGGCGTCTGCCTGTACCTCATACACCGCTTCGGCTCGCGCCCCGAGACGTGGGCGGTGTTCGGCTTCAGCTGGCTGGTCGAGGCCCACGAGCTGGCCCGCCGCTCCTCGTGGACCTCGGACTCCCTGGGCTGGCACGTCTCCTGGCTCGGCTCGGTCACGGTCTTCACCGTGCTGCTGACGGTGCTCGTGCTCTCAGTGATCGGCCCGCTCGCCCGCCTGGACATCCCCTGGCTCAGCACGGCGGGGGCCATGACGTACCCGCTGTACGTGCTCCACGACGAGATCGGCTACACCGCGATCCGGGCGTTCCATCACGACGTCCCGAGGTGGCCGCTACTCATCGCGCTGGTGGCGGTGCTGCTCGCGGTGTCCTACGCGGTGGCCCGCTGGGTGGAGAAGCCGGTGGGCAGGTGGCTGCGCCGCTTCCTGGAGACGGCCCGGTTGCCGCTTCCGGCCCGCGCCCGCAATCCCATGTAGCCACCTCCGCTCACGCAGGCGCCCGCGGCCGACCCGGCACCCGAGCCGATGGGCCCCGCATCCAGCAGCCGAGGAACCCGAAGCAGCCACCCGCGGCAAGGACCTGAAGGTCCGCCAAAGCCCCACGCCCCCGAGACGTGGGGCTTTGGCCTACCAGGAGACGGCCGGAACCATACGGAACAGCCCTTTGCCCCCCGTGGGAGCCTGAGGGCGAAGTAGTAACGGACCGGAACCGGGTGTCGTCATCGCAGGGGGTGTCGGGGGCGCCGCGCGGCATTCGCATATCAGGGTGACGCCGTGCCCCTTCCGGCGTGAGCACCCACAGAAAGTGCGTCCGCCACTCGTCGAGAGCGGGGCACCACCAGCAGCCAGTTGTTGCCTGACGCCCTCCAGGTCCTCCGCGAGAACGCCACTTTCAGGCCGTCGGCGGGCAATTGCCGGGTGCCCGGCGCAGCCTCCGCGACGCAGGAGTTCCGTCCAGGACCTCAGGTCACGACAGCCACACCTACGGCGGAGTGCTTGGACGCGGCGGAGCGGCCGGCCCGATCCCTGGCGCTCAATCGGCCATCAGCTCAGCGCTGGAACCTCCGTTGCGAGTCCGTACGCCGTTTATCACATCTCCTTCACTTGCCCCAGCGTAGATTTCTCGCCAACGCAGTTACGGCGTGGCAGACTTGACACGGCATCATGATCGCCCGGTGATAAGGTTCCGGGCACATGCCACGTGAGCTTTCTCCTCGGCATGGCTACAGCCAGGGGGGCCCTCCGGGTGGTGAAGGCTGCCCACGGTCCAGGGTCCGCCCAGACAGATTCCGAGAGCTGGAATCCAGCCGCTCACAAGAGAGTCACATGACGAATTTTTGGCAGGATCCGACAGTCTGGGCGCTTGCTGCCGGCGTCCCTGTCGCCACCACTGTTGTCGTTCGCCAGCGAAAAACGATCAAGTCGTTGCGCCGTCAGAAGCTGGGCGTCGAGAGCGAGTTGGTCGAGCTGCACAACAGCCACACGCGTCTCGAATCCACCCTCGAAGAGCTGCGGAACGGCTACGCCGAGGTGGTCCGGCAGGCCAAGGAAGAGGCGGAGAACGCCACCAACACCGTACTGAAGTCCGCGATGCAGACGCTCCAGGGCCTCGCGGCGGAGCAGCAGCGGGCCATCTCCGGGCTGCAAACGAAGTACGGCGACTCGCAGGTGCTGCGGGACATGCTGGATGTCGACCACATGAACGCGCAGTTCAACCGGCGGGCGCAGTCCATCGCTGTGCTGTGCGGAGGGTGGCTCGGCCGGCAGCGTGAGGCGGCATCGGTCTATGACGTGATCCGCGGAGCACAGGGCCGTATTCGGCACTACCAGCGCGTCGACGTCCTGTCCCAGGTGGACTTCGCGGTGACCAGCCGGGCCGTCGAGCCGGTCGCGCTGACGGTGGCCGAACTGCTCGACAACGCCACCAGCTACTCGGCGCCGACATCCATGGTCGAGGTCAACGTGCGGACGGTGCCCAAGGGCATCTGCATCGTGATCGATGACGCGGGTGTCGGAATGAGCGAGGAGGAGAAGACGAACGCCTCGGTCCTCTTGTCCAGTGGGTCCGCGGTGAGCGTCTCCGAACTCGGCAACCCTCCGGCGTTCGGTTTCGCGGTGATCGGTGCGTTGTGCGCGCGTTTCGGGTTCACGGTCACCATCGACAGCACCTCTCCGTACGGAGGCGTCCGCGCGGTGGTGATGGTGCCGAAGGAGATGCTGACCAACATGCCGGAGCCGAAGAAGCCCAGCGCAGCGCGAGAGGCCGGTTCGGGGTCGGACGGGAGCGGTTCGGCTCCCACGACGACATCTGACGGACTGCCTCAGCGACGGAACAAACGCGGGATGGCACTCGTGACGGACGGTCAGACCGCCAACTCCTCCGCGCCGCCCGCCCGGTCGCCGGAGGCCCGGGTGGCGGTGATGGGGGCCTTCCAGCGCGGCACCGTCAACGGCCGAAGTGCGGGGGTACCGCCCGTCGAACGAGAGTCCAGTCCTGCCGATTCATACAAAGGAACCGATGCCCCGTGAGCGACGACCTGTCCTGGATGCTTGAGGACGCGCTGGCGATTCCCCATGCCCTCCACGCGGTTCTGATCTCTGCCGACGGCCTGCAGATGTCCCGCACAGCGGAGATCGGCCGGGACGATGCCGACAAGGTGGCCGCCGCTGTCAGCGGTCTGCAGTCGCTCAGCCGGTCCGTCGGGTTCTTCTGTGGTGACGACCGTGACGCCTGGCGTCAGACGCTCATCGAGTTCGACGGTGGCTGGGTCTTCCTCAACGCGGCGGGCGGCGGTTCCTACCTCGCCGTGGCGGCGTCCGCCGAGGTCGACATGGGGGACATCACGTACCGGATGCAGCAGCTGGTCAGCCGGCTGGGCAAGGCGATGTCGACCGGCCTCCGCGCCGAGCCGGTCACCTCATGACGGATCCTGGCCGCACCGACCCCGAGATCGAGACCGGCGCATTAGTCCGGCCCTACGTCATCACCCGTGGGCGTGACCTGCTCGACGACAACGAGTTCACCCTCATCACCCTCGTCACGACGGCGTCCGATGAGCGGCAGCGCCCCCAGCGGCTCTCGCCCGAGGAGCGGCAGGTCCTGGAGATGTGCTCCAGCGGCTACCTGTCGGTCGCCGAGATCGCCGGGCACTCCCAGTTGCCGCTCGGCGTCGTCAAGGTCTTGCTCAGTTCCCTCGCCGAGGGTGGCTATCTGGTCACCCGTGCACCAGTGCCCTCGGCTCGACTCGCCACAAGATCTCTTCTTCAGGAGGTGCTCGATGGTCTCAAGGCCCTCCCTGTCTGAGGACGCGTACGTGCGCAGCGGTGCGCAGCAGACTGCGGTGAAAATCCTGGTCGTCGGGCACTTCGCCGTCGGCAAGACCACCCTGATCGGCTCGCTCTCCGAAATCGCGCCGCTGTCCACCGAGGAGCAGATGACAAGCCTCTCGGAGACCGTGGACGACCTCAAAGGAGTACAGGGGAAGACCACTACCACTGTCGCCCTGGACTTCGGTCGTCTGACCCTCAGTGAGCGCATCGTGCTGTACCTGTTCGGGTCACCCGGACAGCAGCGGTTCGTCGATCTGTGGGACGACATGGCCCGCGGATCCCTTGGGGCCCTGGTGCTGGTGGACCCCGAGCGTCTGGCGGACAGCTTCGAGGTCATGGACCTGGTCGAGCGCTACGGCCTCGACTACGCCGTGGCCATCAACCAGTTCGACGGCGGCGTGGAGCACACCCCCGAGGCGGTCCGGGAGGCGCTGGACCTGCTTCCCGACACCCCTGTCGTCACGATCGACGCCCGCGACAAGGGCTCGTCCGTGAACGCACTGATCACCATGGTCCACTACCTTCTTGAGCGCGCCGCCCTGGAGCACGCATGACAACGCCCCCTGTACCCCCGCCCGGCTGCCCCGCGCACGGCAGCGGCCGGCGCATACCCCTCGACACACCGGAGTTCGCCGCCGACCCGCACGCGCACTACCGGTACATGCGCCAGTTCGGCCCGACGACGCCCGTCACCATCGCACCCGGTGTGGACGCGACCCTGGTGACGGACTACGGCGCAGCCCTCGATCTTCTGCAGGACCCGTCGACCTTCCGCAAGGACTCACGCCGCTGGCGTGCGTTGAGTGAAGGCCTGATCAGCCCCGACAGCCCGGTCCTGCCGTTGCTGGCCTACCGGCCCAATTGCATGTTCTCCGACGGCGCCGAGCATCTGCGGCTGCGTCAGGCCATCACCGAGTCCTTCGCCCGCATCAGCAACAGCCGACTGAGCCGGATCGTCAACCAGGCCGCCCAGTTCCTCATCAACCAGTTCAGCGCGCGCGGATCGGCCGACCTGCTCAGGGACTACGCCCAGCAGCTCCCCCTGTACGTGTTCAACGAACTCTTCGGCTGCCCGCCGGAGATCGGCGACCGAGTGCTCTTCGGCATCGCCGGCATGTTCGACGGAGTCAACGCCGAGCAGGCCAGCCAGGTCCTGCTCCAGGCGGTCAGCGAACTGGTGGCACTCAAGCGCGCCCAGCCGGGGGAGGACATCACGTCCTACCTGATGCAGCACCCGGCGCAGCTGACCGACGAGGAGCTGGCACACACGCTGGTACTGCTCCTCGGCGCAGGCGGTGAGCCGGAAGGCAACCTCATCGGCAACGGCTTCTACACGATGCTGACCAACGAGGACTACGCGCGCAACGGGCAGTTCGACAAGGCCCTTGACGACACCCTGTGGCGTAACCCCCCGATGTCCAACTACGCGCCGCACTACCCGGTCGTCGACACGGACGTGGCAGGCGACAAGGTGCGCGCCGGCGAGCTGGTCCTGGTGTCCTTCGGTGCCGCCAACACGGCGCTGGCGGACCAGGGGGCCGACACGCGCGGGCACCTCGCCTGGAGCGCGGGCCCGCACTCATGCCCGTCGAAGGAACCGGCCCGGCTCATCGCCTTGACCGGTCTGGAGGCACTGTTCAACGCGCTGCCCGACGTCGAGCTCGCGGTCCCCGCGGACAGCCTCGTCTGGCGGCCCGGCCCCTTCAACCGGGCGCTGGCCGCGCTGCCCGTCCGCTTCGGCGTGGTCACCCCTCGCCCTGCGGCGGGGCCGCAGCCGACGGCCGTGCCACGAGACGACCAGGCGCACGCTCCTGGCTCGCCCGAGCCCGTGGCGTCGCAGTCCACCGTCGGCAAGTCGGGGCGCTGGAGCAGCTTCGTGAGGTGGCTGACGGGCCAGTAGCCGCCGAACGGCCTGTGACGCAGGCGACACGGGGAGTTGTTGCAGCCTGCATGACGGTTCAGTAACTCGGGTAGGACAGCGCGGAGTGTCTGGAGTGACACAAGATGCACAAGATGAAGGAGAGGCAGTGCACCTCGCAACCTCCGCGCCCCGTTCCGCAGGCAACCAGCCGGGCCATCGGCGCACCACATCCAGTAGAAGGAATCCGTGCGGGGGCGGTGACCCGGGTATTTCGCAGGACCGAATACCCGCCTCTCCCGGCGGATCGTCCTTCGTCTCCTCTCCCGCCGGCGCTGCCGACGGCCGCTCTCCCGCATCCTGCGGACACTCTCGGCGCCACGAAGCGCGAGGGACGCGATGAGCACCCTGCCGGAAACCGGCATACGGGCAGCCGGACTCGGTGAGGCAACGCTCGGCGGCCACGTCCTCGGCCAACTACGGCGCCTCGGCGCCACGGTGGGCCTGAGCGAGACGGACATCGCGCTGTACGGACAGGTCCTGCTCGACTCCCTCGCAGGCGCCGTCCGGCGACCGCTGTCCCTGCCCCCGGCGTCGCCCAGCTTCCTCTCCGACGACCACACACCCGTCGAGTTCTCTCTCGCCCACACGCCGGACGCCGCCCCGGCACTGCGGGTGCTCGTGGAGCCCGGCTGGGCCCACGGCACCATGGGCGACAGCGCTCGCGCCGGGCTCACGGCCATCCGCGCGATGGCCGCCCGCTGGAGCTTCCCCACCGACCAACTCGACGCCCTGGAGGACCTGTTCTTCCCCGCTGGGGCCGAGGGGCCACTGGCGCTGTGGTACGCGCTCGACCTGCGCGCGGGAAAGGCCCCCGGAGTCAAGGTCTATGTGAACCCCTCCGCCGCCGGACCCGAGCACGCTGCACGCACCGTGGAAGAGGCGCTGCGCCGACTCGGCTACGACAAGGCCTTCGCGGAGCTTCCCTCCGGGGCGGGGTATCCCTTCCTCGCACTGGACCTCGGCGACTGGAAGTCACCGCGCACCAAGGTGTACGTGAAACACCCGCACATGTCGGCCGACGACGCCTGCGCGCTGAGCCGTGACTCCGGGGCCGCGGCGGCCGACATCCGGTACTTCTTCCATGCGGCCGCGGGATCCCTCCCGCCGTCCGGGCAGGGTGTGGACGGCACGCTGCGGCTTCTGCGGCGGCCCGCACTCACCTGCCATTCCTTCACCGAAGGCGAGACCGCCCCGAGCGGCTTCACGCTCCACATCCCCGTACGCGACTACGTCCGCGACGACGAGGAGGCCCTCGCCCTGGCAACGGCCCTGCTGACCCGGTTCGGCATGGACCCCACGGTCCTGAAGCGGAGCCTGCGCGCTCTGACGCAGCGACAGCTTGCCGATGGTGCGGGGCTGATCGCCTATCTCGCTCTCGTGTACGAGCGAAGCCGGCAGCCCCGGATCACCGCCTACCTGTCGTCCGAGGCCTATTCCGTCAGGCCGCCGCAGGAGCAGCATCCGCAGGCCGACCTCGTGCCCGCACAACGCCTCAGGGCGTCCTGAACCTCGGGCACAAGGCCGCAGGCCACGTAAGCCAGCACACCGCACAGAAGGAAGACACGTGGAGCCGTACCGCATCAAAGTCGTAGAACCGATCGCCTTCACCACCCGGGCGGAGCGCGAGGCCGCGCTGAAGCGGGTCGCCTACAACCCCTTCGACCTGCGTTCCGACGAAGTCACCATCGACCTGCTCAGCGACTCGGGGACCGGCGCCATCTCCGCGGACCAACTCGCCGCCGGCATGAACGGCGACGAGTCCTACGCAGGCAGCCGCAGTTACTACCGGTGGCACGAGGTCGTCTCCGAACTCACCGGCTACCCCCACATCCTGCCGGCACACCAGGGTCGCGCCGCCGAGCGCATCCTGTTCTCCGCGCTGCTCAAGCCCGGCACGAGTGTGCTGTCCAACACGCACTTCGACACCACTCGCGCCAACGTCGAACTGACCGGCTGCCAGGCGTACGACCTGCCCTGTGCCGAGGCGAAGGACCTCGACAGCGACTATCCGTTCAAGGGCAACATCGACCTGATCGCCCTCGAACATGCCCTGGAGAACGCGGACCAGAGGCCCGTGGCGGCCGTCCTGATGACCATCACCAACAACGGTGGCGGCGGTCAGCCGGTCTCGATGGAGAACCTGCACCGGACCGCCGAACTGTGCCGCCGCCACAACGTGCCCATGATCCTGGACGCAGCCCGGTTCGCGGAGAACGCCTGGCTGGTGACCCAGCGCGAACCCGGCTACGCCAACCGCACCCCCCGCCAGGTCGCCGAGGAGGCGTTCCGGCTCGCGGACGGCTGCGTCATGAGCGCGAAGAAGGACGGCATCGTCCACATCGGCGGCTTCATCGGCCTGAAGGACCCGGAACTCGCCGAGAGGTGCGGGGGCCTGCTGATCGCCACCGAGGGATTCACCACCTACGGCGGCCTGGCCGGTCGTGACCTCGACATGATGGCCCGCGGGCTCCTCGAAGTCACCGAACCGTCCTATCTCGCCGAACGCGCCGACATAGCCGCCTACCTCGCCGCACGCATCCGCGAGGCCGGGGTCGACATCGTGGAACCCTCGGGCCTGCACGCCCTCTACCTCAACGCCGGGCGGCTTCTGCCCCACATTCCTCCGCACCAGTACCCCGGCACCGCGCTGGTCTGTGAGCTCTACCTACGCGGAGGCATCCGCTCGGCGGAGTTGGGCTCGCTGTACCTCGGCGAAGAGGACGAGCACGGCAACCCCGTCAAGACCGCACCTTACGAACTCGTGCGGCTGGCGCTTCCTCGACGGGTCTACACCCGAAGCCACTACGACCACGTCGCCGCCACCTTGGCGGACATAGCCAAGAACCCCGAATCGGTGAGCGGTTACCGCGTCACGGGCCAGTCACCGATTCTCCGCCACTTCAGCATCAAGCTGGAGCCCGTGCAGTCCGGCGGCTGATCCACCCGGGCGCGCGAACCACCGCCGCCGAGCAGTACGACGCCGCCCACCCCGGTCGGCTGACGGAGCGCCTCTGGCCGTCAGCCGACCATCCGCGCCGGCTGCTCTCGCGATCACGCAAGCGGGGGCGGCACCATCGTCACGTGGGTTTCCGGCGGCACCTGCAGACCAGGCGGGGCATTGGACACCGCATCCGGGAGAGGCCGGTGCCCTCCTCGACGTCTCGCAAGGTGACGCGTCGCTGGCGATTCGGCACATGGCGGTCAGCCAGCCTCGCCGTGAATCCACACGCCGTAGCAAGAACAAGATCAATCGCGCCACACTGCTACAAGCAACACCCGATTGACGGTACGTTAGCCATTCGTCAAGTCACAAAACAATAACGTGTCTAGTCCAGCCGTCGGGACCTGTTCATGTGCACGACAGCATGACCAGCCCTACCGGTCGTCTGCGGCGACCAGAGTCGCTGCGGCCGGAAGGCAACGCTCCGGTCTCCCCTCGCACGGCGAAGGGCGAATCGATGTCCACGGAAGGGACATGAACCGTGAGATGGACAGGACTCCTGAACGGACGGAAACGCAGGTCACGGAAGTCGGTCACAGCCGCCGTCTGCGCGGGCGCACTCGTCATGGGCGGCGGGCTGGCCTTCGCACTCGACGAGTTCCAGCACGCCGGCCCGCAGGGCGACGGCACCGCGTACACGCCCGCGGGCTGGCGGGTCACCCCGGCCGGCGCGCAGAAGGCCGCCGGCTTCTTCCCGGCGAACGCGGTCCTCTCGCCCGACGGCCAGTCGCTGGTCGTGCCGAACATCGTGCGGAACGCGCACGGCAAGCAGACCGTCCAGGTGCTCGACGCCGGCGACGGCAAGCTCGTGCAGGAGCTGGAGCTCGACACCTCGAACTCCTCGGTGCCGCAGGGTGTGGCACCCGGCCTGGCCTTCAGCCACGACGGCAAGCACGCCTTCCTGGCGACGGCCGGCAAGAACGCGGTCCTCGTCCTGGACTGGGACTCGGCAGCGCGCAAGCTGAGCGTGAACAAGTCCCTGCCGCTGCCGAAGGGCTCGTACCCGCAGACCGTGGCGGTCTCCCCTGACGACAAGACCGTGTACGCCAGCGGCCAGTACTCCCGCGCTCTGATCGCCGTCGACGTCGCCTCCGGCAAGACCGATCAGGCGCCGGTGGACCTCTACCCGTACGGTGTGACGCTCTCCGAGGACGGGCGCACCGCGTACGTCAGCAACCAGGGCGCGAAGACGGTCTCGGTTTTTTCGGTCGACGGTCTGAAGCTCACCGCGCGGCCCGCGGTCACGGTCGGCACCCATCCGGGCGCGATGCTGCTGGACGCGAAGCAGCACCGACTGTTCGTCGCCAACGGCGACAACGACACGGTGTCGGTTCTCGACTCCGACAGCAACCAGGTCACGAACACGATCTCGCTGGCCCCGTTCAAGGGCGCGCACGGCGGAGCGCAGCCCACCAACCTGACGCTCTCCCCCGACCGGGCCACGCTGTACGTCACCAACGGCGGCAACAACGACGTCGCGGTGGTCAACGTCTCCGACCGTGGCGAGTTCGGCCAGGTCAAGGGGCTGATCCCGACCGGCTGGTACCCGACAGGTGTGCAGGTCTCCCCGGACGGCAAACGGCTGCTCGTCACCAGCGCCAAGGGGCTCGGCACCGGCCCGAACAAGGGCTCCGACGCGTCGAATCCGGACAGTCACCCGTACATCGAGAACCAACTGCAGGGCTACCTCTCCGTCGTCCCGGTCCCGGACGCCGGCCAGCTCGCGAAGTACACCCGCCAGGTGCGCGAGAACAACGGTTTCGATGCCAAGAACGACGTGCGCGGCTTCGACGGCAAGACCCCGGGCACCATCGTGCCGCGGCGTGTCGGCGACTCCTCGCCGATCAAGCACGTGATCTACGTCGTCAAGGAGAACCGCACCTACGACCAGGTGCTCGGCGACCTCCCCAAGGGCAACGGAGACCCCTCCCAGGCGATCTTCGGCAAGGACGTCACGCCCAACCACCACAAACTCGCTGACCAGTTCGTCACCCTCGACAACTTCTACGTCAACGGCGAGGTCAGCCAGAACGGCTGGCAGTGGGCCACCCAGGCCAGCTCCAACGGCGAGAACGAGACGGCCACCGCTCAGGGCTACGCGGGCAACGGCTCGGAGTACGACTCCGAGGGCTACCACCCCGACGTCGCGGCCGCCGGCGCCGACCCCGACCACGCCTACCTGTGGGACAAGCTCGCGCAGCAGAAGGTGCCGTTCCGCAACTACGGCCAGTTCGTGGTGCCGCACGACTGGATCACGCAGGACGAAAAGGTCAAGTGCGCGAAGGACGATTTCTGCGCGCACGACCCGCTGCTGGACGCCCAGACCAACCACGCGTACCCGTGGTTCGACATGGGTGTCACCGATCAGCACCGCTACGACGTGTGGAACAAAGACTTCCAGGGCTACGTCGCCCACGACAACCTGCCCAAGATGCAGTTCATCGACCTGCCGCGCGACCACACCGCGGGCGGTGCGACGGCGAAGCAGCTGGTCGCCGACAACGACCTCGCGCTCGGCAAGATCGTCGACACCGTGTCGCACTCGAAGTACTGGAAGAGCACGGCGATCTTCGTCGTCGAGGACGACGCCCAGGCGGGTCCCGACCACGTCGACGCCCACCGCACGATCGCCTCGGTGATCAGCCCGTACACGCAGACCGGCAAGGTCGACTCGCACTTCTACAGCCAGGTGTCGATGCTCCGCACCATGGAGCTGTTCCTGGGTGTCGATCCGATGTCGCAGTACGACGCCGCGGCGCTGCCGATGATCTACTCCTTCACCGACAAGCCCGACTTCACCCCGTACAGCACGGTCACGCCGCCGAGCGTCACGGCGACCGTCTCCGACCCGATCGTGAAGCCGGGTCAGACCCTCACGGTCACGGGCAAGGTCACCAACCCCGGCAGCACCCCGCTGACCGGCGCGAAGGTGCGGCTGACCACGCCGGACGGCTGGAAGGCCACCCCGGACACCCCGTCCGACCTCGGCACGCTCGCGCCCGGCGCTGACTCCACGCTGACCTGGAAGGTCGCGGTGCCCTCGGGCGCGACGTACGGCCAGCAGCGGTTCACCGTGCAGGCGGACTATCCGGTCAACGGGCACATGACAGCCTCGCAAAAGGCCACTGTCGCGACCGTTGTACCGGACCCGCACACCGCGCAGGTGCCGCAGGCATTCGTGGCGAACTACTCCAGCAACAGCGTCTCCGCCGTCGATGTGTCCACCGGGAAGCTCCTCGCCGACATCCAGGTGGGATCGGCCCCCGGCACGATCGCCGTCAGCCCTGACCACACCAGGGCGTTCGTCGCCAACCAGGGCTCGAACACCGTAAGCGTGATCGACGTGGCCGCCGACGCGGTGGTGTCCACCATCCCGGTGGGCAAGACCCCGGCCGGACTCGCCGTCAGCCCTGACAACAAGACCCTGTGGGTCAGCGCCTACGGCGACAACGCCGTGCAGCCCGTCGACATCGCGACCGGAAAGCCCGGTGCGGAGATCGGTGTGGGCAGCGGCCCGGAGAACCTGGCGCTCACCCCGGACGGTTCCACCCTCTATGTCGCGAACAAGTGGAGCGACACCGTGACACCGGTCAGGACGGACTCCCGTACCGCCGGCGCGGCGATCAAGACCGGCAGCCAGCCGTTCGGCATCGCCGTCACCCCTGACGGCAGGACCGCGTACGTGACCGACATGGGATCCGGCGACGTCACGCCGATCGACCTGGCCTCCGGCGCCCCGCGCGACCGGATCAAGACCGGTGCGACGCCGTTCAACATCAGCGTCTCGGCCGACGGCAAGACCGCGTACGTGGCCAACACCGGCAGCGACAAGGTCACCCCGATCGACACCGCGACCGGGACGGCCGAGCCCGCGCTGACCGCCGGCTCCGCCGCGAGCGGTGTCGCGGTCTCGCCCGACGGCACCACGGTGTTCGCCACCGCGGCCGGCCAGGGCACGCTCGTGCCCCTGTCGACCTCGACGGGCAAGGCCGGTACGCCGATCCAGGTCGGCAGCTACCCGATCTGGGTGTCGTACGCCCCCGCCGTCGGCTCCCAGCCGGCCCTGCGGAAGCAGGCGCTCAGCCAGACCAGCCCGGCCGCCGACCCGTCGGTCTTCCCCTCCCTGGCCATGACTCCGCAGGAGATGGCCGGATCCCCCGACCAGGCCGGCTCCGCGGCCCTCAACGAGGAGATCTGGAAGGCGATCCGCGGGCAGCACAGCAAGATGCCCGCACCGCAGCATCACATCTACGGGAACGTGCCCGGGGCCGGAGACTGACCCCTCGGCACTGACCTCGCAGTACTGGCCGCAAGGATGAGGCGCCGCGCTCCAGGAGAGTGCGGCGCCTCGTCTGTGGCCGGCATGAAACAAGGAGCGCAAGGGATCCCGGAGCGGTCATGCGCGAACGCCGCACCAATCCGGCCGACAGCGTCCAAGAGCTCCTGCGCACTCTCGGCTGCCTCGTCTCCCTGGCACTGGAGCGGATCAAACTCCATCAGACCCGGGTGGGTCTGGCCATGGCCCCGGTACGGCCACTGAGGCGATCCACACAGGGTTGTCGCCGTCGGGCTGCCGGCCTCGCGAGCGGACTCAACACCCCGTTGATGAAGGCCTCTTGCGTCTCCTCGGCCTCCTTCGACTGCTTCCGCGGTATGGCCACGGCGAATAGGGCGCTGGCGGGGCGCAGGGAAGTCGACCACGAATCGTCCGCCGCACCTCGTCTGAGTGCCTGAGGCCAAGGGTCACGAGTGCAGAACTCGCCACGGGGCGCCGGGCTCGATGAGCCACTGCCCGCTCTCAACCCGTCGGCGGTCGCGGCGCCGGCGATGAACAGGGCCGGCGCCACGTGCGGACCACGTGGCGCTCGGCCGACGCAGTCCTCGAAGGTGTCAGGAAGCCGGAGCGGCTTGGGCGCTCAGGGTCCGCCTGATCACCTGTAGCCCCTGGTCGACCATCGCGGCGATGGGCTTCGCCAGGTCGCGCGGGTGTCGGCAACGAAGCCCGGGGCGAGCCTGCGGTGGACCTCGCCCCACGCGCGAAGCGCCGCCCAGACCTCCTCGGGAGCGGCATGGATCGGGACATCTCGGTGGACGGTCACCATGGAAGGCTCTCCGTTTCTCTCGGACGGTCAGGCGGTGGCGGGAATGAGGCAGAAGGGGTGGCCCTGGGGGTCGATGAGGACGACCCACTGGCCTTCGCCCAGCTGGAAGGCGGGCCGGGAGGCCCCGAGAGCGAGCAGTTCCTCGACCGCGCCGTCCAAATCCGTGACAGTGAAGTCGAGATGCAGGTGCTTGCTCCCCTCCGGCCACTGCGGCGCCTCGTAGCCCTCGACGCGGATGAAAGCCAGGCCCGGCACCGTGCTGCCCGCGTCGAGAGAGGCAAAGTCTTCGTCTCTGTTCGTGAGTTCCCAACCGGTGGCCTTCTGGTAGAAATCGGCGAGTGCAAGCGGGTTGGCGCAGTCGACGACCACAGTGGTGAGCTGTTCGAGACTCCAGGACGACCCGACCCGCCTGTGGAGAGTCGCAGAAATTGCAGCCCGCTTCGGCGACATCCGGCTGGACACCATGTACAGGTAACTCTCCAGATGGGCCGACGGCGGACTCATCCACAAGATCGGCCCCGGGCTCTTCGCAGCCACGACCTGGACACCAACAGCCTTGCAACCAGAGGAAGTTCGTTAACCACCCGGCCTTGGGTCAAGGCCCGCCGCCCTACCGAAAGCGTCTCCCCAACCTGCAACAGACCCAACAACTGATTGCGGGCATGGGCATGGCGGGCGCGCTGGGCTGTAGCAACTCGTAGACGGCCACCAATACTTTAGTTGATCTCAGACTGTCAGGTGGGGAGACTCTGGTCCGTGATCAAAACCGCGCGCGACCTTGACAGCGTTCTGGATGGAGAGCGGCAAATTTCGATACAGCATCGGCGGCGGGGCGGGGCGGAATTCAGGTCGGCCTGGCAGCCATTTGGACTAAACCGTGCGGAGGGCAGGGACTATGAGCCGCAACGCCGGATATTGGGGAAATCACCCCACGCGGCGCCGGGTCGGGAGTTCCCGCAGCCAAAGAGATTTGAGAGAAGGCGCGGTTATGGACACGACCGTTGAATTGATGCTTGAGCGGGTCCAGGACCGAGGCGGATACGCAGCTCGGCAGCAGGCGGCCGGTGTGGTGCAGAGCGTGCTCGAGGTACTGGGGGCGCATCTGGTGGGCGATGACCGTACCGACCTGGCTCAACTCCTGCCCCTGCCGTGCAGCCCGCTGCTCATCGACGTCGTACCTGCCAGCGAACCTCTCACGCCGTCCGGATTCGTCGAAGCGGTCGCCGCACGCGACGACCTCGAGGTCGGGCAAGCTCGCCGCGCCGTCACCGCAGTGCTGACCACCGTCGCGGATGTGGCCGACGACGCACTGCTGCGCCGTATCCTCACCCAGCTCCCGCCGGGACATGCAGGCCTGTTCGGCCGAACCGACCCGGTGTGAAACACCGATGGCGCCATACACGCCGCGCCTCGGGCGCAGTGGCACCGGCAGGCGGACGCGATCCAGGAATTAAGGCGTCAGCTCAATTGACTCGGTAGGCAATTGGTAAAGGAAAGGTATAGATTCTCCCGGTTCCGCACCGCGAGGGAACCTCAACTCTTTCAATTCGGCGCAATCTGATGAAGCACACCGACTCGGAAAGCGATCCAGACGACGAAGGAGCCTGAACATGGCCGATATCGACGTACTCGTGGTGGGCGCGGGCCCAGTGGGCCTGACGGCGGCGGCCGAACTGCGGCGGCACGGCGTGGACTGCCGCATCGTCGATCGGCTGGCCGCCCCGGAGCCCCATGCCAAAGCCATCGGCATCGTGCCCCGCACACTGGAGGTGTGGGACACCATGGGCCTGGTCGGCAAAGCTCTGGACGAAGCGGTGCCACACCTGGGGCAGCTGGTCTACATCGACGGCAAGCCTCGCCCCCGGGTCGAGCTCACATTGCCGCCCGAGATCCCCTACCCCTTCGCCACACTGCCCCAGTACGAGACCGAGCGGCTGCTCACCGAGCACCTTGCCGGATTCGGCACAGAAGTGGAGCGGTCGACCGAGCTCCGCTCGCTGGAGACGCGCCCGCACGAGGTCGAAGCCACTCTCGCGCACAGCGACGGCCGGATCGAACGTCTGCACGCGCGCTACGTCGTAGGCTGCGACGGCGCGCACAGCCTGGTCCGCAAGGCAGCCGGGCTGACCTTCGAGGGCGACGCCCTCCCCGAGCAGTACATGATCGGCGACGTCGAGGTCGACTGGGAACTGCCCGCCGGCTACAGCATTCGCTCCGTGAAGCTGGACGCGAACGGTGAGGTGGACGACATGCTCGTCTGCATTCCGATGCCGGGCGTTCGGCGGTACTGGCTGTCGATGCTGCGCTCAGACGACCAGGTCGAGGGCGAAGGCGGCTCGAGCGCTCAGGGCGGTGACGTCCTGGGCCTGAGTGATGGTCAGGGACTGGACCTCGACCAGATCCAGGCCGTGCTCGACCGGCTGTCTCCGGAGGTGACGACCGCCTCCACGCTGCGCTGGTCGTCCGCCTTCCGGACCAGCCACCGCCTGGTCGACCAATACCGCAACGGCCGCGTCTTCGTCGCCGGGGACGCCGCGCACATCCAGCCGCCGATCGGCGGGCAGGGTCTGAACACCGGCGTACAGGACGCCCACAACCTCGCCTGGAAACTGGCCCTGGCCGTCCGCGGTCTGGCCACGGACGACGTGCTCCACAGCTATCACGCCGAACGTCACCCGGTCGCGCAGGAAGTGGTCGGCCGCACCGTCCACCATGCCCGTTCCGTCCGCAAGGCCGGTGCCGGCCCCATCAACAACGGCGCCGACACCGAGACGACGCTGCGGCGCCAGGCCCAGCTGATGGTCACCTACCCGGACAGTCCGTTGACCCAAGCGCAGACGGCGGACCACACACCCGAGGCCGGTCCCGCACCCGGCGAGCGGGCACCGGACTGCCGCGGCCTGCTGAGCGACCTCGCCACCTACCCGCGACGGCTGTTCGACCTGCTGCGGACCCCGCGGCACGTCCTGCTGCTGTTCGCGGGCTCGGAGCACGCATCGGGCGACGGCGCCGCCCGGCTCGAAGCCTGCGCCGCCGAGGCACAACGTGCCGCCCACGGCCTGCTCGACGCCTATCTGATCACCGCCGCGGAGGTACCGGCGGACGCCCGCCCAGTCGGCCTGCGCCCGCCACGGGTGCGCGACGCGGCGGGAGAGTTCCGCGACGCCTATGCGCCCCGTGACGGCGAGGCCATCCTGATCCGCCCGGACGGCTACCTCTCCGGACGCTTCCACCCGGCCGTACCGGAACACCTGACGGAGCATCTGCGCCGAACCTTCGTCTGACTCACCCTGCCGCGGGTAGCGCGCCGCCGGTGACGGTCTTACGGGCGCGCCCCCGAAGAGTGAGGGACACCCGCCGACAGGCAGTCAGCCTGTCGGCGGGTGTTGTCACGTGAGAAGGTCGGCGAGGTGGCTGGTGCAGGGCCATCGACGCGGCGTTCCTGCGGCGCAGGCCAGTAATCGCCTGCCCACCCAGGTGCCTGTCGGCCGGTGCCATCGTTCATGACAGGCCTCGCCGGTCAGCTTCCGGCCCTTTGCCGTCCGGCGTGAGGAACAGTTCGTCCTCGTGACACCACGCCCATGTCTCGCCCCTCTCGATCGACCGAGCCGGCGCATGCCCGGATTCCCTGACATGCGCTGCGGCGTGCCTCCTGCGGGAACTGTCGCAGCACCCCACGCGTCCGCAGGTCAGACAGGCACGCAGATGCACCCAAGTGCTGCAACATTCCGAGTGAATGTGTAGGTCTGGCTGACCCGCGGGAACACCCGCTACGGCCACCTCAGCTCCGACGCTTACGAAGACCGACACCGCACCGCTGAACTCGTACTCGCCGAGCGATCATCCCCGCGCGATCCGGCGCGTTTGTGGGACGGGGCAGCGTCGACCGCCCCTGTTCGTGCTTGTTGGTGTCAGCTACCGACCTGAGGAACAGGGGCGCTCGCCGAGTTCGGACCACCGGCACGCCGGATCATCTCCACGACATGAACCGCCTGCTCCGGGTAGACCCATAGCCGTACCGGCACCGCGGACGATGCGCACTCGATCACCAGCGCTCTGGTCGGAACCCACAACATTTCGCGGACGGTCGCTCGGCGGGCGCGGATATAGCGCAGATCTTGCGGGTGTTCACGCAGGTGTGTCCTCGACCGGCGAGGCGTCCATCGGAACCTGCCTCCTGCGCGTACCCGGCCGAGGCTGTACCGGCGCCCCGCGTCCGGCAGGTTGGCCCCGACCTCGAAGAAGACCACTTCGCCTGCTTCGGTCTGAGTGACCGTTCGCCGCGCCAGGAGGATCCTCCCGATCACCCCACCGAGGAAGGCACCACAGAGGCCCGTAATCATGCGCGAAGCAAAACAGGCGGCCAACTCACCGCCAAGAGGTTCGGCGCACCTGGGGCCCGACGTATCCCACCACTCGCCCCACCTCCCATATGGTCCGCCGTCGACCCACACGCCATGGAGCGGACGCAGTTCAAGGCGTCCTGGCGGAGTGCACGCCCTCGCCGAAGAGAACCTTGGCTCTGTACGCGAGAAGGGCTTCTGGCTCAGTTTTCGTGGTGTGACTACTTCCTGCGACTGCTGGTGCGCCTGCATACAGGCTCCAGCACACCGTCGGCCCCTGAAAACCCCGAAGGCAGGTGGGCGGTGGTGACGGCCTGCGGGCAGTCCTCCACCCCGAGCTGTATCCCTCACGCCACGGCGGGACGTCAGCGGTCGGTGAGCGCCGTCACGACGAGGTCGGTGAGCAAGGCGCCGGCCGTGCCCTCGGGGTCGAGGTCAGGGTCGTAGATGGTGACGTTGAGACCGATGCAGCGCGGCGAGCGGACGAGCGGCCGGAGCAGTGCGGTGAGCTCGTCCGGCAGCAGTCCGTCCGGGTCGGGGCTGTCGACGGCCGGCATCACGGTGGGGTCGAGCACGTCGGCGTCCAGGTGCACCCAGAAACCGTCCAGGGCCGGGGTCTCCAGGCTGACGGCGGTCGCGGAGCCGAGCTCGCCCGGACCCCGTTCGCGCAGTTCGGAGACGGTCACGACAGGGATCTTCAGCTGCCGCAGCTGCGTGATCTCGGGGTCGTCCGCGTACGCGTCCCGGGTACCGAGAGCACGTACGTCTTCGTCCCGGAGGTAGGGGCGCAGCCCCTCCAGGTCGGTCAGGTCGCTCTGGCCGCGACCGGTCGCCAGGGCCAGCTCCTCGCCGCCGGCCGCGCCGATCCGGTCCGAGTTCTCCAGGTTGCGGAAGTCGGGGGAGGCGTCGACGGAGGCGAGGCCGTAGCGGCCGAGCCGGCGCAGGGCGAGCGCGGCGCCCAGTTGGATGGAGCAGTCTCCTCCGAGGACGAGTGTGAAGTCCCCGGCCGACACGTGGCGTTCGATCCGGTCGGCGAGTCGCACGGTATACGTGGCGAGGGCGGCCGCGTTGAAGACTCCGTCGCCCTCCTGCCAGTCGCCGCGGTCGTATCTGGGAGGCACGACCACCCCGCCCTCGAGCGCGCCGAGCCGTCTCATGATGCCGTTCTCGCGCAGCGCTCCGGCCAGTTTGTAGCAGCCAGGCACGGTGCCGGAGGCGGGCGGACGCAGACCGAGGTTGGAGGGGGCGTCGACGATCACGGAGTTCCGCATGCGGGCCATCCTCACCAATCCGCTGCGCGGACGCAACGGACCAGGATCCGACAGCGGGTCAACACCCGCGGCGCCGGCCGACGTACCTCTCGCGCGCCTCCTCCTCGACACGGCACAGTGGGACGGACGCCTCCTCATCGTCCACAGTCGCTGAACGTGGCCAGACCACAGAACCTGAGCCAGAACCCGAGTTGGCTCAGGATCAACTGCAGTGAGGAGCGCCCGGTGAGTGACGAAGGACGGCGGTCAGTCCTGGCGACCCTCGGGAAACCTGAACTCCATCACGAGGTTCTCGGCTTCGCTCGGTACCTGCCGGAAGCCGGCCTTCTCCCAGGCGCGCACTGCCCGCGCGTTCCCTCTCACGGGATCGACTGTCACACGCCGCCATCCAAGAGTCCCGCCCAAGTGCGCCAGGAGCGTCCGAGCGGCGTCCGGCCCCAAGCCCCGGCCTCGCGCCTCCGGTCCCAACACCATGTCGATGCCACCTTCGGCCACGCCGGCATGCCAGTACTGCGCGTAGCCCACCGGTGTGCTCTGTTCCAGTACAAGGAAGGACTCCACACGCGGTCGGCGCCGCCCGGCGTACTTCTCGGCCACTTCGTCACGCGATATCGGTACGCCGCCCCAGTGCTCGACGAATTCTGAGGAAGCGAACCATTGGGCCAACAGGTCCACATCATCCTCGGTCGTCGAGACAAGACGGGTCAGCACTCCGTCGAGAACCACCCCATCGGCCATCAGTCACTCTCCAAGTCGCCTTGCAAGCGCGCTTGGCGGAAGTTACGACATCACGGAAATTGAGCCAGAACCGGAACTCGTTCACAGAGCCATCCCCGCCTTGCCAGGCCGACGCACGGCCTCCCTCAGCGACCCACAGGGCATCGGATTCAAGAAGCCGGCGGACGCCGACGAGAACGTTCTCGTCGGCTACCTGGACCGGCACACGGGCAACGACACGCTCTTCGAGGAGGCCCCGCTCTCCTTCGCCGCCCGCTCCTACCGGAACACCTTCGACGACGTACTGGCCCGCCACTCCGCCCCACAGCAGACACCGGTCGATCTCACGCTGCACCTGCGCAAGCGCCTGGGCGGCGGACCAGACCTTCGTGGGAGCTGGGCCGAGATCATGCCGGCCCGGCCCGAGCGCCCTTCGGAGTTGCTCCAGCTGCTGCCTGCGTGGTCAGCGCCGAAGGCCTGCGGCCCGCACTACGACACCACTCATCCCGCAGTCGCCGCCTACGTCGCCGAGGCCCTCGGAGACAGTGACGCGGCGTGGCAGCGGTTCGCGGCGAGTCCCATGCCGCACGCCAGCCCGGGCGCCTGGCATCGGCTCGACGACCTCCTCGACGCGGCAGCCAAAGGGACCGTATGGCTGACACCTCCGCCGGGGCGATGACGGCAGTCATGTCGATCGGACTCAGTCGCGTGGACGTGATACCCGAATGCCTCGCCACGTACATGGATAACGTCAACGGCGCGGCCCGGACGAGTGGCTCCTCAGGAGCCATCCGGGAGCCGACCCGCATCCAGACCCGTTTGGTCCGGCCGTACTTCCGGCCTACAGTCGGGCACCGTCGTCAGGCAAGGAACGACAGCCGAACCTCCCGACGCGCATTGTCCTTGTTGGTATCCGCGAAACTCCGTTAAGACAACCGTCACCCTAGCCCCTGAACTGGGCTCTCCTGGCTGCCACTTCGTTCGAGACGAAGGGGTCGTGGGTTCAAATCCCGCCAGCCCTACAGCTGAAATACCAGGCCAGGGCCGGTTTCCCTTCACGGGAAACCGGCCCTGACTCGCTCCACAGGGTCCTCGGGGAGTGAATGGGGAGTGGATCAAGAAAATCGACCCCCCGAACGTCACCCTTGACGCTCTCTCGGCAGCGCGTCGAGGACCGCCTCCCGCCACAGCCGGGCGACCGATCGAGGGCGAGCGGCCTCCCCCGGTCCCGCGAAGGGAGGATCTTGCAACCCGCCCCGTCGCCGCGGCCTGGACCCGCATGTGCCGCCCCCTCTCCCCCGCCCGGCGATCACGGTGCGAGGACGGGAAGTGCCGTCCGTCGAGCAGGGTTGCCGTCTGCCATGACGCGCTCAGGCGCCGCCGCCATTGGACTGTGGGATCCCCGGCGCGAGGGAACGGAACTTGTATATGTAGCCGCCGTTGTCGCCGCCGACGGTGATGTACCCGTCGGTCGTGCCCGGCTTGATCACCAGGTTGCTGACGAGCGGCTCCGGCTTGGGCTCCTGGGGGATGGCGATGGTGGCGATCTGGTCTCCGTCCTGGTTCCACACGAGGATCTTCCCGGCGCCGATCACCACCTGGTAGACGTTGCCCGCCGCGTCGACGGTGTTCGAATCGAAGCCGCGGAGACCGGTATTGGCGGACATCCCCACGTTGCCCGCGACGACGCTCTTGCCGTCGGGCGCCAGCATGAACTGGTCCTCCCTGCCGAGGCTGTACTCGCTGACCCACAGACCGGAGAAGTCCGGGGTGAACGAGATGCCGTTGGGAGCGGACAGGCCGCCCTGCACGACGGTCGGGTCGGTGCCGTCGGCGCTCAGACGCACCACCCGGCCGGTCGGGTCCCACGGGGAGCCCTGGTAGTCGGCGATGTACATGTCCCCCGCCTTGTCGAAGGCGATGTCGTCGGGCACCATCTTCCGGCCGTCCACCGGGCCCGAGAAGACGGTCGTGAAGCCCGTGCCGTCGGGGTTGAGCCGGTCGATCTTCCCGTTGTCGAAGTCGGTGACGTACATCTTCGCGTCGGCGGGGCTGAACTGCAGGGACGAGAATCGGCTCGTGGCGTCGGTGTAGACAGGTTTGACGGCCCTGGTGCGCAGGTCGTATTCGAGGATCTTGGGCTTCCCCGCCGGAGCGGTGAAGTCCACGAAGTACAGGTGGCCGTTGGGCCCGAAGGCGGGCCCCTCCAGCACGGTCGCGTGCCCGAACACGGACGGCGGGTCCAAAGGCGCCACCTTGGCGACCTCGGTCGCCCGGATCACGGGCACCGGCGGGGTTCCCCGCCCCGCGTCCGAGGCCGGGGCGGCGCCGCGGTCCTCGGTCGCCGGCGCAGCGGCCGTGACCGTCGAGCCACCGATGAGCAGGGTCACCGCGAAGGCGGCCGCGAGCGCGAGTGGTCTTCTTGTCTTGATCATGGTTCCTCCCGATCCGCAGCCATGCTCCGAGCGACGGCGCCCGATCCGGTATCGGGCGCCGTCGCGGCCGGAACGCCGGCGGGCCTGTGGCTTCGCCCGCGCTGGACGCGCCTCGCGCATGGCGGCGGGTTGTTGTTCTCCGGCATGGTCGGCCCTCTTCGGGGGCCTGTTGGTCGCAGCGGCCGGTCCCGGCACCCGGGGGAGCGGGTGGAACCGTGCTGCCGTCGTGGGTGCATGGGGCGCGGCCGCACGGGCCGCGCTGGACGCCACCGCGGTGCGGGCGGAACGGAGGCCTCGCGGAGTCGGCCTGCTGCACGGGGCGCGCCGAACCGGCCACGTGCGACGGCCTCGGGTCACTCGCGGCGGGGCTGATCGTGCGGGACACGTGCGGCTCGTTCCCGCAACAGCGTTTTCTGGATCTTCCCGGTCGATGTCCTGGGCAGCTCACCGAAGATCACTCGGTGCGGTGCCTTGAATCTCGCGATCCTGTCCCGCACGAAGGCGACGAGTTCTGCTTCTTCGACCGAGGCGTTGGCCCGGAGGGTGACGTACGCGATCGGCACCTCACCCCATTTCGGGTGCGGTGTGCCGACGACCGCGGCCTCCAGCACTGCCGGGTGCTCGGCGAGTGCGTTCTCCACCTGCACCGAGGTGATGTTCTCCCCGCCGGAGATGATGACGTCCTTGGCTCTGTCGCGCAGCTCGACGTAACCGTCCGGATGCATGACGCCGAGGTCGCCCGAACGGAACCAGCCGTCGGCTGTCGTCGCGGCCGCGGTCGCCTCCTCGTCCCGGTAGTAGCCGAGCATGACGTCATTGCCGCGCAGTACGATCTCGCCGAGCGTCATGCCGTCGGCCGGCACATCGGTGCCGGAGGAATCGACGACCCGCAGTGGTACGGCAACGATGTTCGCGATGCCTTGCCGCGCCATCAGCGGTGCGCGCTGTTCGAGCGGCAGATCCCGCCACTCCGGCTGCCAGTCACACACGACGGCCGGGCCGAAGGTCTCGGTGAGTCCGTAGAGATGGCGGACTTCGATGCCGAGCGTGCTCATCCTGGCGAGCAGTGCCGGCCAGGGCGGGGCGCCTCCCGCGAACACCTGAACCGGATGGGGGACGGGTGCCGCCGCGCCGGGGTCCTCGGCCAGCATCGCCAGAACGGTGGGCGCTGCGCAGAAGTGAGTCACACCGCCCTCGCGGATGGCGCGCCAGATGTCGGGCGGGTTCACCTTGCGCAGGCAGTGGTGCACCCCTCCGGCCGCGGTCACCGCCCACGGGAAGCACCAGCCGTTGGTATGGAACATCGGCAATGTCCACAGGTAGCGTGCGGACGTGTCCAGCTTGGCGTGGTAGGCCATCGCCAACGCCTGGAGGTAGGCGCCGCGGTGGTGGTACATCACGCCCTTCGGGCGCCCGGTCGTACCGCTGGTGTAGTTGATGGACAGCAGGGATCTCTCGTCCGTCACTTCCCTCGCCTGCGGGACGGCGTCCGTCAGCAAGGACTCGTACTCGTCCTGCGGCTGCCCCGAGTCGATCACCTTGGGTCGGATCGCGCTGTGCTTCAGTGCCTCGGTCAGTACGTCACGGCATGTGGCGTCGACGATCACCACGTGCGCTTCGCTGTGGTCGAGGATGTAGGCGATCTCGGCGGGCGCGAGCCTGGTGTTGAGCGCCACGAGCACCGCGCCGGCCAGTGGCACCCCGTAGTGCGCTTCGAGCAGCACATGGGTGTTGGGTGCGAGGACCGCGACCCGGTCCCCCGGCTGCACTCCGTACCCCGCCAGCACTCCGGCCAACGCCTGTACGCGTTGCCACAGTTCGGCGTAGGAGTAACGCAGTTCGCCGTCGACGACCGCAGGCCGGTCCGCGAACACCTTGGCGGCACGCTCGGCGAAGGCCACCGGTGTCAATTCAGAGAAGGCCATCCCGTTCATCGTTCCTGGTCCGTCCTTCATGGGAGATCGCTGTTGCGCTGCCTTCAGTCGGATCCGAGATGGCCGAAAGAGTATCCTCTTTATAGGGGCGACACAATGAGTCAGTCGCATAGCAGGCATCAATACTGGCGATGAAGGTACCGTCGCGTCAGACCTGGACCTGGTCACTAAGTAATCAGTACACTGAACTGATGCTGAGCAACATGGGATTCACAGGGGGCGGTTGCGTGGTGATCTCTGGTGCGGGCAGCCGGATCGGCAGGGTCGTGGCGCTCGGCGCCGCTGAGCTGGGGATCGCTGCAGCAGTGCGGGACCTCGACGACAACTCCGCCGCCGGCGTGGCCGAAACGGTCGAGAACTCGGGCGGGCGGGCGCTTGCGGTCCGGGTGGACGTGTCGGACCGTCGGTCCCAGCCCCACGAGATCGCCGCCCCGGTGCTCTTCCTGTTGTCCCCGCCGGCCAGCGCGATCACCGGCACGTACTGACCGTCGATGCCGGCATGTCCATCACGGTCTGATCCGCAGCAGCGTTCGGACCCGTCTCTCCAGCAACTCGCGAAAAGGACGCCCCATGAACTCCCCGACACGACCGCACCACGACACAGACGACCTTCTCCGCGTCCTCGGGATCCCCACCAAGGGCGCGGTCTATGACCTCTCATCGGGCTGGTGGCGGCACATGCCCACTTTCGACGGCTACCCTCGCTTCGAGGTCGTCACCTACAACTCGCCGCAGGGCCAGCGGGTAAGTCAGCGGTTTCCGTTCGACAACCCTGCCGAGAACGAGGTCGAGTTCGGCTACGTCTCCGAGCTCGTGTCGGGGAGTCTGCACACCGGGACTCACATCGACGCGCTCTGCCATGTCACCTGCGGGGCGAACGATGAATGGCATGGCGGCGTCTCGGCGCACGACGCACTGGGAGATCACGGTGCCGAACGCGACGACGCCTCGCACTTGCCCCCCGTCATCGGAAGGGGAGTGCTGCTGGACGTCCCCGCAGCACTAGGCCTGGAGGTTCTTCCGCCGCACTTCGCGATCGGTGAACAGCACCTTCGGCAGGCTGCGGATGCCGCCGAGCTCTCCATCCAGGACGGGGACGTCGTGCTGGTCCGGACGGGACAGATGAAGTTCTGGCCCGATGTCGACCGGATCCAGAAGTACAGCGGTGGCAGCGGTGTCGCACTGGACGGAGCACAGTGGCTCGTGTCGCAGGGTGCTCGCTACGTGGGCGCGGACACCATGTCCTTCGAGGTGAGGCCGTCTTCGGTGCCCGGAAATCAGCTCCCGGTACACCTGTACCTCCTCCATGAACAGGGCATCCACATCATGGAGTGGGTCAACTGCGAAGGCTTGGCCGCCGACGCGGTCTCCCAGTTCCTCTTCGTGGGCCTGCCACTCACCATCAGTGGCGGCACCGGATCCCCGCTTCGGCCCGTCGCCGTGGCGTGACCGTGCGACCGGGCTCGTTACCACGCAGCCCCGGGTGAAAGACATGAACTGCGGCCAGTCGAGCTCGGGATGACGGCCCGCAGCCGTTGCCACGCAGTGCAGGAGGTTCCTACGACTCGTCCTCCAGGAGCGTCGCGATGGCTTGCAGGTGCCGACGCATCCGGTGCTGCGCGAGCGGGGCGTCACCCGCCACGATCGCCGCCACGATCGCCTGGTGCGCCGCATGGGAATCGGCCGCGGCGTCGCGACGCCCCTGGCCCGGTTCCTCGTCGGACTCCCACTCGTGCTGCACCATGTCTTCGTCGAGCTGAGCCAGCACCTCGACGAAGAGCGTGATCGCCGGATTGCCGGCCAGTTCGGCGATCACGCGATGGAGGTTCCGCGCGTGCCCGAGTGTCACACCTCGGTCCATCAGCTCCTGCTCGGTGTCCAGCGCATCGGTCAGGGTGGCGATTCCCCGCTCGGTCAGCATTTCGGTCGCGGTGGTGACACCGGCGAGTTCCAGGGCCATCCTCGCCTCGAAGAGCTGCCGACGGCTGACGGCCGCGTGCCGGAGAAAGACTCGGGCGGCGTCGCGGACGATGCCGGGATCCGGTTCGGTGACGACGAGGCCGCCCCCCGGCCCACGCCGCATGCGCGCCATCTGATGATGCTCGACGAGCCGCACGGCCTCACGGAACACCGCTCGGCTCACGCCGTAGCGTTCGATCAGGTCCCGTTCGGACCCGAGAACCGCCCCGGTGCGCCAACCCTCCTTCATGATGTCTTTCTCGATCAGCCCCGCCACGGTCTCGGCGAGTCGCTGACTCCCCCGCCCCGTATGCGCGGAGCCGTTCTTGCCGTTATCCGTCATGGACAGACCTGTCCCCGTCTGAGTATCGATGCCCCGGCACACACCGAGGCAGATAGAGCACACTCTTTCTTCGAGCATGATAGCTCTGCCTCGGCAACGACTTGCGCAACCGATCGCCGCATAGCCGAATGAGTGGCCTCATTCTCGGCCGACGGCTGCGGCATCACCACTGACCGGTGAGCCGGCCGGGAGTCAGCCCTCGCGGACTCCGTCGAGGATTTCCAGCGCCAGCCCCAGGTCGGACTCGGCGGCCAGCGATACCGACACCCTGTGGTAAACGCCGGTATAGCGCTCACGGATCAGCCGACCCGCCTCCGCGGGCGTCTGAGCGACCACGGCGAAGGCGCGCAGCACGTCGTCGTCGATGAGTTGCCCCATCTCCTTCCAGCGGCCCTGCAACGACAGCGCGTGCAGCTCCTCCTGGAGTGCGCCCCAGCCGTGGTGCTCCAGCACGGGCCGATACGCCGGTGTGGAGCCGTAGAAGGCCAGGCGCTCGCAGACGCCCCCGCGGTTGTGCTCGTACTCCTGCTCGGTCCGGCCGGTGACGGTGAACACGCTGCCGGTGATCTCGAAGGGCCGCCTGGTCCACGGCGCGCCCTCGGCCTCGGTCTTGGCGCGCGCCTCCAGCACCCCTGGGGCAAGCCGCTCGGCGACGTACGGCGCTGTGCTGAAGGGGTGACAGATGACACCGTCGCCGACCGCGCCGGCCGTGGCGGCCATCAGCGGTCCCACGGCCGCGATGAGCACGCGTGGCGCACCCTGCTCCAGCGGACCGGGGTCGAACGCCGGGTTCATCATGGTGTGGGTGTAGAACTCGCCCCGGAAGTCGAGCTTTTCGCCGGTCTGCCAGCAGTCCCAGATCTTGCGGGTTGCGGTGACGAACTCCTTCATGCGGGCCGCCGGCCTGGACCACGGCATGGCGTACCGGCGGGTGATGTGCGCCTTGATCTGCGAACCCAGACCGATCACGGCGCGACCGCCGGAGAGCTGCTGCAGCGTCCATGCACTGGAGGCCAGGGTCATCGGTGTACGCGCGAACGCGATGGCCACACCGGTGGCCACTTCGATGGTGGAGGTGCGGGACGCGGCCACGGCCAGCGGCTGGAAGGGGTCCTGGGTGGTCTCGGGCACGAGAACCCGGTGGACACCGGCCCGCTCGACGGTGACGGCGGCCTCGATCATCTGTGATGCAGTGCCGATCGCGGCGTCCAGTTTCAGCGGCTCGACGGCGTGCGGAACAGCGGTCATCGTACGGAGTCTCCCAGGTTGTCCCGGTGTGGTGAGGGCAGCGAACGGTGTGGCGGGCGGAACGGCCGCGCGACGCGTCAGCCTGGTCCCGGCTCAGGATCTGCGCGACGGTCGGGCATGGGGGCGAGGGACCGGCGGCCGGTCGTCAGCGATCGGCGGGGGCGTTCGCGTCGCCGGCCAGGGCATCCGCGCGCACCTTTCGGCGGTCCGGCTTGTTGTTCGAGGTGAGGGGGACGGAGTCGAGCAGGCGCAGGCTCTTGGGGATCTTGTAGCCGGCCAGACTCGCCCGGCACAGGCTGCGTATTCCTTCCAGATCGACCGTCGCGCCCGGGACGGGCACGACGCCGACCTCGACGCGCTCCCCCCAGTGTTCGTCGGGCAGGCCGTACACGATGGCGTCGCCGACATCCGGATGATGAAGAACGGCCTCCTCCACCTCGCGCGGGTAGACGTTCTCACCACCGCTGATGATCATCTCTTTCTTGCGGCCGGCGATGAACACCCAGCCGTCCTCGGTACGTGAGGCCCGGTCACCGATGTGCACGCCATCGGCCCGGAACGTCTCCTCGCTCTCCTTCGGCAGTCCGTAGTAGCCATGGGTCTGCCAGGGGCAGGAAACCACGAGGTCGCCGACGGTACCGGCGGGGACGTCGTGCCCGTCCTCGTCGAGTATCCGGACGATCGCCCCCGGCAGCGGCGTGCCCACACCGGTGAACCGGCCTGCCAGAAGGTCCTCGTGATCGAACCCCATGACCGAGCCGAACTCGGTGGCGCCGAACCCGGCACGGATTCTCGCGTTGGGGAAGTCTCGCAGCAGGTCCCGCACGAAGCCGTCTGTCGACGGAGCGGATCCGAAGCGGATCGCCGTGATGTTCTCGCGGCGGGTGGTCGCGAAGGCCGGGTCGGCGCGGAGCGCGGTGAACATCGTCGGCGCACCCATCAGACGGCTGGCGCCGCCGTCGATCGCCGCGAGCGCCGAGGCGGCGTCGAACCGGCGCTGGATCCAGACCTCTCCACCCGCGAACAGCGGGGCCAGCAGGTTCGTCCCCAGAGTGATGTGAAAGAACGGCGAGAAGAACAGTTCGATGTCGCCGGGCGTGCGCGGGTTGCCGTGTGCGCAGGTGTTCAGCCAGAGCCACAGGCTGCGATGTGTGTGGAAGGCGCCCTTGGGTGTTCCTGTCGTCCCGCCGGTGGCGAAGACGATGGCCGGAGCGTCCTCGGCCGGGGCCGGCAAGGTTTCGCCGCGGCCGATCAGCGGGGCCATCCGGTCCGCGATGGGCACGCGGCCGGCCGCCGGCAGCTCGATGACCCGATAGCCGGCCTCCCGGGCAAGGGCCGCATGGGTGGGGTCTGCGATCACGACACTCGGATTCAGTGTGGCCAGGTAAGCGCGCGCTTCCGGCCCGGTCAGGCGCACGTTGAGCGGCGCGGCGACCATACCGGCGGCCAGGGCGCCGAGGATGACCGCGGTGTGCGGAATGGACGGCTCCATTGCCGTCACGACTCGGTCGCCCGTGCTCAGACCTGCCTGCCGGAGCCCGGCGGCGACGGTGTCCATCGTGTCGACCAGCTCGGCAAACGTCAGTTGACCGAAGTCGTCCCGAAGTGCCCTCCGATGCGCCCCGTGCCGTTGGGCGCCGATCGTTCGCAGCCAGTGCGGCAGGGTCAGTTCATCGCCCACGAAGTTGCTCCCTTGGTCGTCGGCCGGCACAGCCCGTGCGAGGAGTTCCCTCGCAGGCTATCGCCCCGACACTGATTTGAGTACACTCATCCGCCATTTCATGGATGATGCGGCACCCCGCGGCCATCACGGAGGGGCATCGACACCGCACCTAACAGTCGGTGTATCGGCAACAATGCCAAGCCTCACGCCGGGAGTGCGACGCACCTTGCCAGCAACGCGAAAGAGTGTACTCTTTTGACGAAGGACCTTCATCGATTCGATGGACGGCCAGCCCTGCTGCGCCTCATCGCGGCGCCTTGCTGGAGACGCATGACCGCATCACACGGAGGAACTGATGGAGTTCGCCCACAGCGAAGCGGACGCCGCATTTCGGAGCGACCTCGTCGACTTTCTCGACCGCGAACTGCCCGAAGCCTGGGACCGTTCAGAGTTCGGTCTCGGCAGTGCGGTGTACACCGACTTCTCAAGAGAGTTCGTGCGCAAGCTGGCCGCCAAGGGGTGGCTCACCCCCCACTGGCCACAGGAGTACGGCGGTGGCGGCCAGGGAGCGTGGCAGCATTTCGTGCTCGGCGAGGAGATGTGGAAGCGGGGGGAGCCGCGCGGACCGCAGTACATGAACGTGAACTGGGTCGGCCCCGCCGTCATCAAGTACGGCACGGAAGAACAGAAGAAGGCCCTCCTGCCGCCGATCACCCGAGGCGAGGTCTTCTGGTGCCAGGGCTTCTCCGAGCCGGAGGCCGGGACCGACCTTGCGTCCATGAGGACACGCGCGACATGGGACGGTGACGGCTATGTCCTCAACGGCCAGAAGATCTGGACGTCCTATGCCAACGCGGCCGACTACTGCTTCCTCCTCGCACGCACCGGTTCGGTGTCGGACGGCCGGGACGGAATCTCCGTCTTCCTGCTGCCCCTGAAGACGCCGGGCGTCGAGGTCAGAAGGATCCAGGGGTTCGTCGGCGAGCACTCGTTCAACGAACTGTTCCTCACCGACGTCAGGGTGCCCAAGGACTGCCTGCTCGGCGAGGAGAACAAGGGCTGGGAGATCGTCCGCCGGACACTCGCGTACGAGCGGGTCGGTGCCCCGCGCTACGCACGTGCGGCCCTGGTTCTCGACGGACTCGCCGACTGGTGCCGAGCGGCCGGCCTGCTCACTGATCCGGGGATCCAGGAACAGCTGGGCAACGCCAGAGCCCTGTGCGAGGCCGCCCGGGTCCTTGTCTACCGGGTCATCGACGAGCGGGCCAAGGCCAAGGAGCCCTCCCCCATGGCCAATCAGGCCCGGGCGGCGATGGTCCAGGCCGAGCGTGCGGTCGGCGACCTCGCCCTCGACGTCATGGGAAGCGAGGCTCTGGTCGAGGAATCGTTGGGCGATGCCCAGTTCCGCAATTCGCTCGGCGCCGGCATCGCGGCGGGCAGTTACGAAGTTCAGCTCAACCTGATCACCCGGCTGATCCTGAAACTCCCGAAGGAATAGACGTGGATTTCGAACGATCGGATACGCAGCGCGCGCTGCTGGACGCACTGGGAACGTTGCTGAGCCGGCATGCCGGGACGCAGCGGTGCAGGGAACTCACCGAACGCGGGGCGTACGACCGGGCCCTCGAGTCCGAGCTGCGCGCGGGTGGGTTCCTCGACCTGTTCGGCGACGCCGGCGCAGGACCGCTGGAAGCCACCCTGGTGGTCGAACAGATCGGCGCCGAGCTCGGCGCGATCACTTCGGTGCCGCATCTTCTGGTGCTGCCCGCCCTAGGGCTGCCGGTACCCGAAGGCCCGGTCGTCCTGGCCACCGGCAAGGACTCGAGCCCCGAACGGTACGGCGGCGAGGCCCGCCAGATCCTCATCCCCGGCGCGGACCGGTGCACCGTCGCGGAGTTGCGTCCGAACGAGGCGACACCGGTTCCGTCGGCATACGGTTATCCGCTGGCCCGGGTGGTACCGCGCCATCCGGAGGAGCTGGCTCCCGGAACAGCCGCGAACCTGACGAACTGGTGGCGTGTCGGCGTTTGTGCCGAGGCACTCGGGATGATGCAGAAGGCATTCGACCTCACCGTCCAATACGCCAAGGACCGCAAAGTGTTCGGGCGTGCCCTCGGTTCGTTCCAGGCGTTGCAGCATCGCCTGGCCGAGCTGAGCGTGCTCCTGGAAGGGGCACGCTGGCTCACCTACGAGGCTGCGTTCCGGGGCGCTCCCACGGAGTCCTCGGCTGTCGCCGCCGCGCACACGATGGCCACACTGCACCGGTTGACGCGGGAAACCCATCAGATCATGGGCGCCATCGGGCTGACCCGAGAACACGACCTGCACCTTTGGACACTTCGCCTGCAAGCGCTCAGAGCCGAGCTCGGGGGCCTGCGCGAACACCGGCGTGCCGTGGTGACGTCGCGTTGGGGAGCATCAGCAGCATGAGCAGTGTCGCCTTTTCCCCGGAACAGGAAGCACTCGCCGAGTCCGTCCGGCGCTACTGCCGGTCCAGGTGCACGGAAGAAGTTCAGCGTGCGGATTCCAGCTCGTTCCCGCGGCCCTTCTGGCAAGGGCTGGCCGGTCTCGGCGTGCTGTCGCTGGCGATACCCGAGGAGGGTGGCGGCGCGGGCGAGATTTCCGCCGTGTCCATGGAATTGGGACGGGCCTGCGCCCCCGGACCCTTGGCTGGGACCTTCTTCGCGACACGCACCCTGCCGGAACCGCACGCACGTACCGTCGCCCGCGGAGCGGGTCTGGTCTCGGTCGGACGTCCACCACTGATGCCGTGGGCACCGATCGCCGACCTGTTCATCGAGTCGGACGGCGACCGGGCCTGGCTCGCCCAGGCCACCGGCACGGTGGAGCCGGTGGAAACCCTGGGCAACGAGCCTTGGGGACGGGTTTCGCTGGAGCGTGTCCTGCCGCTGGAACGTGTGCAGGAGGGAACCAACTTCTCGAACATGGCGCTCGCGGGCTACCTGTGGGGTGCCGGCAAGCGCGTGCTGGACGCCACGGTCGAGCACGCACGCACACGGCATCAGTTCGGGCGTGCCCTCGGCTCCTTCCAAGCCGTCGCACATCCGATCGTGAACGCCGGCCTCGGACTCGAGGCCGCGGACAAACTGATCAAGGTGGCCGCACAGGCGATCGACCACCAGCACCCTCAGGCCTGCGGTCTCGCGGTCGCGGCGCGGCTGTCGGCATCGCGAGCGGCGATGGAAGCAGCTTTCGTCTCGCACCAGACACATGGTGCGCTGGGCTACTCCGTCGAAGGGCCGATCGGCCACATCGCACAGCGCATCAGGCAACTCTCCCTGCTGCCCGCGCACGCGGACGACATGAGGGAAAAGGCACTGGCGATGTACTCGGAAAGAGGACAGGAATGACACACGACCAGGATCGAGCGGTGGACGCCGAGCAGCCTGAGGTGCTCTTCGAGAAGCGCGAACACGTCGCTTACATAACGCTCAACCGGCCGCACAAGGGGAACTCCCTGACCGGAACCATGATGCCGCAGATGAAAGCGGTGTGGGCAGAGGTCCGCGACGACCCCTGGATCCGCGCGGCCATCGTCACGGGCGCCGGTGACCGGCACTTCTGCACGGGCGCGGATGTGAACGTCGTCGCCGGCCGGGGAGGCATGAGCACCGGCACGGGCCCCTTGACCGACGAGGTCTTCTGGTCGCCGCGGCAGAATCGCGTGTGGAAGCCGGTCATCTGCGCGGCCAACGGACTGGCGGCCGGAGCCGGGCTGCACTTCGTGGTCGATGCCGACATCGTGGTCGCCTCGGACCGGGCGAGCTTCATGGACACGCACGTCAATGTCGGCCTGGTGGGCGCCATGGAGAACATCGGTCTCGCCAAACGTCTGCCGCTGGGGTCCGCGCTGCGCATGACTCTGATGGGCAAGAGCTACCGGATGCCCGCGGATCGCGCGTACCAGCTGGGACTGGTCGACGAACTGGTCGCTCCGGATCAGCTCATGGCCACCGCGGAGGAAATGGCTGGCTGCATCGTCAAGAACTCGCCGGCCGCGGTGTCGCTTTCGCAGCAGGCCGTCTGGGGGTCACTGGAAATGGGGTACTCCCAGGCGTGCGAGTACGGGTGGTCGCTCCTGCGCATGCACTGGTCACATCCCGACGCCAAGGAAGGCCCCCGGGCCTTCAGCGAGCGGCGCGAACCGAAGTGGACCACGGCTGCCCGCAAGGAAGACTGACATGGACTTCGGATTCACCCGCGAGGAAGAGGAGTTCCGCAGCGAGGTACTGGAGTTCCTGGCGGCCCACCAGGGACTGAACGGGTACTTCCATCGTGGCGAGAACACGGCGGAGGGTGTGCGGAAGCTCTACCGGGTGCTCGGGGAACGTGGCTGGCTGTCGCTCTCCTGGCCGGTGGAGTTCGGTGGCATGGGACTACCGCCTGCCTATGAGTTCATTCTGTGGGACGAGATGGCCTATGCGCGGGTCGCCCGACCACCGATGGGTCCCGGTCTGGTCGCCAAGGCGCTCATGGCACACGGTACGGCCGAGCAGTGCGAACGTCTTCTTCCAGGGCTGCGGCTCGGGCAGATCAACTTCGCGCTCGGCTATTCGGAGCCGGATGCCGGCTCTGATCTGGCGGCGGTTCGCACCCGGGCGAGGCTGATCTCCGACGAGTACGTGATCGACGGCGCGAAGTGCTGGACGTCCAATGCTCATTGGGCCGACTGCATCTGGCTGCTTTGCCGGACCGGCCCCCTGGACAGCAGGTCGCGTGGACTCAGCGTCCTGATCGTTCCGTTGGACCATCCAGGGGTGACGGTCTCCCCGATCCCGACTCATGACGGCGGGCGCCTGAACGAGGTCCGCTTCGACGGGGTGCGGGTGCCCGTCGGGAATCGCGTCGGCCACGAGAACGAGGGATGGCAGGTGGTCGCTTCCGCGCTCGCGGTCGAACGGCATGTCCAGTTCCCACCGAAGCGGCTACGGCGTGACCTTCAGGACCTCATCACCTGGGTGGAGACGACGGGTCTGAGCCGAGATCCCTTCGTCCGTCGGCGGCTGTCCGACCTCGCCGTGAAGGTGGCGGAGGTGGAGGCGCTGGCGCTGGCACTGCTCGGTGACATCACCGACGGGGAGCCATCGGCGGTTCCAGCGGCCTATCACAAACTGGCCGGCACACTCCTCGTCCAGGAGATCGCGCGTTCCGCCATGGAGTTCGGATCGCCCGAGGCGCTCGTCAAAGGCACCGACGTCGAGTTCATGTGGCGGCAGGCGATTCTGGAAACCATCGGCGGCGGGACGTCGGAGATGATGCGCGGGCTCGTCGCACGACAGGCGCTCGGCCTCGAGAGCAAGGCCTGAACGGTCATCGCACAACTGCTGGACACGGGAGAGGAGTTCCCGGTTCGGCTGAACGGCTCGCTCTCCCACAAGCCCCTCGGGAGAACGAGCCCTGCACCACTTCTGAGGTTGTCTGGTCGGGGTGAGGGGCGGCGGTTGATGATCAGGCCAGTCTCGGCGATGAAACCGTCGAGGAGGCTGGGGCGGTACTGCATCTCCTTCAGTCGGGTCCGGGCGAGCGTGGCGAGTTGGTTGGTGGTGCAGGCGACGAGGTTGGACAAGGACTTCTTCAAGTGCGCCCGCACACCCTCGTTGGGGTTGCGGTCCGGCGCGCGTACGGGGGCAGCCGGAACACGGTCAGCCGCGCGCTTCGCGTCTGGGGCAGCTCGCGCATCACGGCGTCCTTGTGCTGGGTGTCGCTGTCCCACGCCAGCACGATCGATCCGCCGAGCTGCCGGTGCGCGGCATCCAGCAGAGCCGCGAAGTCGGCTCTTTGAAGCCCTTTTCTCGTTCATGCGTCCGTGGTGGACCAGGGTCCGGTAGATCAGGCGGGTGCGGTGGCCGGGCCGGGTACAGACCAGACCAGACCGGCGAGGCTGACCCCGCCGGAGCCCTTTCGCAACGACTGGCCGGCCTCGTCCTCGAAGCACAGCCAGGCGTCCTGGTCCCTCACCGTTCTCCTGGGGCGACCAGAGCGGTTGAGATTCCTGGGTGGCCGAAAAATCTCAGTTGATCTGGAACCTGGCGTCTGAATACTGGCTGTCGTCTCAGTTGATCTGGACTGCTTCCGTCGTTTCGAACTGGATTAGTGGAAGGGCCTTCGAGATTGACCATGCACGATGACCAAGTGGACGTGACCACCGACATCGTTGCGACCTTGATCCAAGAACAATTCCCTCAGTGGAGCGGCAAGGCGATCCAACTCCTGTCGTCGACCGGGACGGTCCACGCCATCTTCCGTATCGGGGACGACCTCTCCGCGCGTTTTCCGCTGTGTCTGACCGATGCCGCGGAGGCGTTGGCGGTTCTGGAGCGGGAAGCCCAGGCGAGCGCGGAGCTGGCACAGGTGTCTCGGTTCCCCGTTCCGGAACCCGTCGCCCTGGGGAAGCCTGGAGCGGGTTACCCCATGCCGTGGTCGGTCCAGACATGGCTGCCGGGAACGGTCGCCGTCGATGCCGACCCAAGTGGGTCGGACGCTTTCGCCGAGGACCTTGCGGCCTTCATCGCAGCCCTGCGGGACGCCGAAACGCGGGGGCGGCGTTTCAGCGGCGAGAACCGTGGCGGCGTTCTCGCTCACCACGACGACTGGATGGCGAAGTGCTTCGAGGAGAGCAAGGGGCTGCTCGACGTGCCCCGGCTTCGCCAAGTGTGGAATCACTTCCGGGAGTTGCCACGCACGGCTGCCGACGTGATGAACCATGGTGACCTGATTCCCGGCAACGTCTTGGTCACGGGAGACCGGCTCAGCGGCGTACTCGACACCGGTGGCTTCGGCCCGGCCGACCCCGCGCTGGATCTGGTCAGCGCCTGGCACCTGTTGCAACCGGGCCCGCGGGAAGTGCTCCGGCGGACACTGGCCTGCGACGATCTGGAGTGGGAGCGCGGCAAGGCATGGGCCTTCGAACAGGCGATGGGTCTTGTCTGGTACTACGTCGAGAGCAATCCGACAATGACCAGGTTGGGACGCCGGACGCTCGACCGCATTCTGGAGTCGACGAAGTAATGTCGCCCCGATCGGAGGCCGTGACAGAGACGATCGCTTGCCGCCCCCACCGAAACAGCACCAACGTGAACAGATCAGCTGAGGACACTCCCGTGCTGCATCCACGTACGACAGCTCGACGTATGGCTCCGCAAGATCGGCCCCGACCGGATGTAGACTCTCAGCTTCCGTGTCATGCAGCGACGCAGTGACCTGGGCGTTCTCAGGTCGTCTCACGCCGTGACACCTGCCTGCTGTCTCGGCTCCCGGCGACAGTACCCGCCTCCTCTACGGCCCCCTGCGTACGCTCGGACCGCTCCGCGCCCTCCTCGCTCGTAGCCTCCGCTTCCGCCGAGGGTTGACCGCTCCGGCTGGCCTGCGCACCCGGTTGGTGACGGGGGATGCCGTTCGGCTCGAAGTCTGGAAGATCGCCCGCACCACCCCGTCGGACAGTTGTGGACGAGCAGTGGCGCCTCGCCCGCCAACACATAGTGGAGGGTGCCGACGGTGAGGTCGTATGTGGTGCTGTGCCTTTGGAAGTTGCGCACTCCGCGGATGACGACCGTCGTGCCGTCCGGCTGACGGAGCTTGGTGCCCGGGGTGAGGTTGTGGGCGTCGGTCCAGCGGTGGTGGGTGGCGTCCCAGAAGGGGTGGTTGCCAGGTGGTGGTGAGGGTCTGGACGTCGGTCTTTTGGTGCTGGGGTGGGACGCGGGCCGGGGCCGTGTCCAGGGTGAGGGTGGTGAAGTCCTTGTCCGTCGTGGTGAAGATGCCCCTCTGGACCTTCTCCGGAGCACTCACACCGGTCTGCGGATCCGTGGCCAGGACCGTGTCGCCAACCTTGACCTGCCTGATCGGCTTGGATGAGCCATCCGCCAACCGCACCGTGGTACAAGGCAAGAAGCTGTGCGCACAGCCGGCCCCTTCCGACTCGGCCGCCTTGGCGGCTACCCCTTCCGCCTCCGCGTCCTTCACGGTGGCGGGCTGACAAGGGCTCCGGCACCTTGATCGTGAGTTCGGTGACACCTGCGTCACCCATCATTGTGCAGCGGGAGGCCCTCGCGACAACCGTCTCGCCCTGGACGGCACATGGCCCGACAGACCATCCGGCCGCGAGTCCGTGGGCAAAGATCAGTCCCCGTCCTGTCTCGGAGCCCGCAGCCGGGTGCGCCAGCGCGGGCATACGACAGCCGGTGCCCGGGGCAGACACGGCGAGCCAACACAAGTCATCACTTGCACTGCCCCTCTCAACTGCTGCGATTGAAACGCCTCCGGGCAGCTTTCAAATTACTGATCGCGTCAAGCAGAGATTGCTTCAGCACACCTTCCTCGATATCGAATTCACCCATCTTTCCACCGGCCCTTCTGTGGGCATTCGAATATGACACCCAGGCTTCATAAACACGCTGAAGCTGATCATTCTGAGTGAGAGACATCACGGCCAGATCTTTGGGCGAGGGAGCATTTCTTTTACCCTCAGAACCGAACCAGATACTGAAGCGAGCACATTCACTCAGAAGTTGCCCAATCAAGTCGAAGACATCATTCCCGACACGTCGGGAAGTGTGAGCTCGCCCTGGACCGGCTGGCGAAGCCGCCGCACGAACAGACCGAGGCTCGCCTGCAACTCCGAGGCGACCACGCCCACATCCAGATCATCAACCATGATTGGAAGGCGAACTTTCACAACTGAGCTTTTCAATCTAGCTTTCGCAAATGTGTCCGGCGGCGGGCGCAGCGTGGCCCTGCCGCTCCGCTGCCGCCTGGGCGGAGCGTGCAAGCAGGCAAACCTGGCGGTTCCTCCTCAACCCCAGCGAGGCCCTGCGTCTCGGACAGCCCCGGGAATGGCTCGCGTCCGAAGAGCTCGTCGCCGCCCTCGGCACCCGGTTCGCGACCATCTCCCTTATTGCCTTGAGCCTCTGGGAGCCGGACCCCGATTCGCACTATCCGGTCGTGCGTCATCTCGGCTGGTTGCACGCACTCCTCGTACATGTCCCCGAAGTCTCGGACGAGGCAGAAAGCACGTCTCGTGGTGCAGGAATCCCGGCGGGCACTGTCCGCCCGGTCCGGTGCACACGGCTACTCCTCCCCTGGCCATTCCACGTGGGAGGAGAACCGACGGGCCAATGAACTGATCTCCAGCGTCATGCCGCTCATCACCGATCCCGTCCCCGCCTCGCCGGGCCGATGCTCGGCCTGCCGGGCTTCGGAGGTGGGCGGCGCAACAGAACCGGCGAGTACCTCGGAGGAAGATACCGAGTTCCACACAGCCCAAGCCTGGCTCCGGGCCCCGCACCGCGATCAAGCCGCGGCAGGTCCGCAGATCATTGGCTCTGGCTATAACCGTGACACGGGATTCGCCCTTGTTGGCCTCATGAATTCTCGATGAAGTTGGGTGTGGCGCAGCGCACATCAGTGAGGTCAAGTCCGCCGAGGGAGGCTCACATGGCATCAGCCGAAATCGGGACGCCTATAGCGTCACCGGAACTCACCCGCCCGGATCGTAGGGCCTGGGGCGTAGTCATCCTGCTTTTCGTCTTCTTCACCCTCAATTTCGCCGACAAGGCGGCCGTGGGGTTGGCAGCGCAGCAGATTCGCCGGGATCTCGGTCTGAGCGCCGGAGAATTCGGTCTGGTGGGGAGCGCGTTCTTCTGGCTGTTCGCCGTCGGCGCGGTGGGGTTGTCAGCCGCCATGCGCTGGATCTCCTACAAGTGGGCGGCGGCCATTCTGATGGTCACCTGGCTCGCCAGCATGCTGCCACTCACGATGCCCACCACGTTCGGGGTGATGCTCTCGGCCCGGATCGCCCTCGGTTTCTTCGAGGGCCCGGCACACGCCCTGTGTCAGAGCGTCGTCGCCGACCGGTTCCCGAAAGAGAAGCGCGCGTTCGCCGGGGCAATGGTGAACGCGGGCTCGTCGGTGGGCCCGCTGCTCTCCGCACCGGCACTGACCTGGGTCATCGTCTCGCACTCCTGGCACATGTCGTTCCGCGTGCTGATCGTGGTGGGACTGGCCTGGCTGGTCGTGTGGCTGCTCTACGTCGAGCGACAGCCCCTGCGGAAGAGCCCGGTGGACGGGCAACGTGCCGTCGCGACGGAGGACCCGAACGGCCACATCAACGTCCCGTTCCGCCGACTGCTGCGGCTGCCGAGTTTCTGGGGGCTCAGCCTGCTGTCCTTCGCGGGTTACCTCATCACCTCGTTGAAGGTCGCGTGGCTGCCGGCCTTCCTCGGTGAGGGCCTCGGCTATGCGCCGAGCACCGTCGGCTGGCTGGTCACGGTGCCGTACGCCACGGCGGTCGTGGTTCTCCTTTCCTCCGGATATCTCTCGGGCCGACTTCTCGCGCGGGGCTGGAGCTCCCGAGCCGCGCGCAGTTACTTCACTGCGGCACTGCTCGTCTTCGCCGGGCTCAGCATGATCGCCTTCACTCTGGTAGAGCCGGGCCCGCTGCAGCTGGTGCTGGTGATCTGCACCTTCTCGATCAACAGCGTCGCGTTCTCGGTGGCCTTCGCGGGCGCGTCCGACTTCCTGCCGCAGCGTCAGCGCGCAGCCTTCTTCGGGTGCGTCATCGCCGTGTACAGCGTCGCGGGGATCGTCGCGCCGTACGTGTTGGGGATCGTCGTCGAGGCCGGAGCGACGGCCTCCCAGGGCTATGCGCACGGATTCCTCCTTGTCGGCGTGGCCATCTGTGTGTTCGCCGCGATCGGCGGGTGCCTGCTGAACCCGGAGGGGGCCCGTCGGCGCCTAGAGGCGGATACGGTCCGCCTGCACGCCGCGACAACGGCGGGGAGGACGTCGTGACCGAAGCTCCGCTGACCGGAGTCCGGGTGGTCGACCTGGGCCAGTACATCGCCGCTCCTGGAGCAGGCCAGCAGCTCGCCGACCTGGGCGCCGATGTGATCAAGGCAGAGAGCCTGACGGGTGATCAGGCGCGATCCGTCGGCCCGTTCGGTACGGCCATGATCCACGCCAACAACCGCGGGAAGCGCAGCATCGCGATCGACCTGCGGCATCCCGAGGGCCTGCGCATCCTCGACGAGCTGTGCGCCGAGTCGGACGTGCTGTTGCACAACTTCCTCGCCGGCTCCGCCCAGCGCCTCGGGATCGGCCCCGAGGAGATGCGGTCGCGTCACCCTCACCTCGTCTACGGCTTCGTCACCGGGTTCGGGAGCCGGGGACCGTCGGCCGACCGGGCCGGCCTGGACATCGCGGCGCAGGCCGAGTTCGGGATCATGCACACCACTGGCGAGGCCGCCGGCGATCCGCAACGCGTGGGCTTCACCGTGGCCGATGTCCTGGCGGCGAACGCCCTGGCTGCCGGGGTGCTGGCCGCCCTCGTCCGGCGGGGCCGGACCGGGGTCGGCGGTGTCGTCGAGACCTCGTTGATGGAGGCGGTTGTCGCGGCCCAGGCCACCCAGTGGGCGGGCTACCGGCTCACGGGCGAGTCACCCCGGCGGACGGGCAACGGCCAGCCGGCGGTGGCCCCGGCCGCGGATCTCGTGGAGACCATCGACGGTGCTGTCGTGGTCTCCGCCTACGCCGCGGCCAAGTGGTCCGCGCTGTGCTCCGCGATCAGCAGGCCCGAACTCGAGGCCGACCCACGCTTCGTCGACAACGCGGCGCGAGTCGCGAACCGGGCGGCGCTGAAGGAAGCCCTCGATGCGGCTCTCGGCCACCTCACCCGCGCCGAGTGCATAGAGCTGCTGGCCTCGCGGGGGATCGTCTGTGGCTCGGTGCGGTCGTTCGACGAGTTCGTGAAGGACGCCGACCTGGCCGCGTCGGGGCTGATCGTCGAGCTGGACGAGTTCGGGCTCGACGCCCCGGCCGCGCCCTTCCGGGTCGACGGCGCGGCTCGCGGCCGGACGTCCGCCGCCCCCAGCCTCGGCGCCCATACCCGGGACGTACTGCGCGAACTCGGGCGGGGCGAGGACGAGATCGACCGGCTCGTCGACAGCGGCGTCGTCGCGCTCTCGAAGCAATCGTGACCATCAAGGGAGACACCATGACTGTGACGGCCGACCATGCGCTCGCCGCTGTCGACTTCGACACCTATCTGCGGATGATCGCCGCGTTCACGGACGACGAGTTGATCCCCGGCGAGCCGGAAATGGTCACCTCGGGCGGGGTCCCGGACGAGATCGTTCAACGCATGGCCGAGCTCGGGCTGTTCGGCATCTCCGTCCCGCGGGCCTACGGCGGGCTCGGCTGGACCATGGAACAGCAGGTGCTCCTGACGTTCGAGTTCACGAGGGCGTCGTGCGTCTACCGGTCTCGCTTCTCGACGGTGATCGGACTCTGCTCGCAGGCGATTCTCGACCACGGCACGGAGGAGCAGCGCCGCGAGATGCTGCCGGCCATGGCAGCCGGCCGACGGGTGACCTCGTTCGCACTGACCGAGCCGGAGGCCGGGTCCGACGCCACCAACGTCCAGACCGTCGCCCGGCGCGTCGGGGACGGATGGGTCCTGGACGGAACGAAGCGCTACATCACCAACGCCCACTGGGCGGACACTCTGATCGTCTTCGCGCGCACGGAGGGCAGCCCCGCCGAGGCCCCCGAGATTTCGGCGTTCGTCGTCGACACGACCCTGCCCGGCGTGTCGACGCGGATCCCGGACCTGATGAACGGCCACGCCGAGGGACCTGTCGCCGAGATCGACCTCGAGTCAGTGGCCGTACCCGGCGACCGACTGCTCGGCAGCACTCCCGGCACCGGGCTCGCGGCTGCCATGCGCGGAATCAACCACGCCCGGCTCCACGTTGCCGCCACCTGCGTCGGACAGGCGAACCGGATGCTCGAGGAGACCACCCGTCATGTCACCGAGCGGCACCAGTTCGGTGCCCCGCTCGCCGATCTGGGTGTCGTCCAGGCCGAGTTGGGCCGTTGCTACGCGGAGATGGAGGCCGGACGGGCCCTTGCCCTGGACGCCGCCCGCGCCTTCGACGGCGGGACCGTTCCCCGCCAGCGGATCTCGGCGGCGAAGCTGTATTGCTCGGAGATGGTCGGCAGGGTTGCCGACCGGTGCGTGCAGTTGCTCGGCGGAGAGGGCATCGTCGGCCCGCACCCTGTCCCGCGGATGTGGCGCGACGTCCGTACGCTGCGCATCTACGAGGGCGCCTCGGCGGTCCACGAGCGTAATCTGGGCCGCGCGATGGTCCGGTCGGTCGCTGCGGAGGGGGTACTTCCGGACAGCTACCGCGTACGGGACGCGTCGTCCGACGAGCCGCGAGGCGGCCGGACGACCTGAGGAGTGACGATGGAACTGCGCCAGCTCGAGTACTTCCTGGCTGTGGTCGAGCACGAGGGGTTGAACCGGGCCGCGCAACGCCTCTACGTCTCCCAGCCGACCGTCTCGCAGGCCATCCAGTCCCTCGAGCGCGAGCTCGGTGTGGCGCTGTTCCAGCGTGCGGCACGGCGCAATCTTGTCCTGACGTCCGCGGGGGCACTCCTGGTCCCGAAGGCCCAGGCGATCCTCGACGGCGTTGTCGCCGCGCGTGACACGATGAGCCGGGCTCGGGCTCTCAGGACCAGCTCCGTTTCGATCGGCACGATGCCGGAGATGTCCAGCGACGCGGTCGCCTCCTGGATCACGACGTTCCGGGCCCGGAATCCCGACGTACGGCTGGACATCACCGAGGTTGCCGGCGTCCGGGAACTGTGCGGTGAGGTCGTCGCCGGTCGATGCGAACTCGGTTTCACCACCCAGCCCGTCCCCACGGACGCGCTCGACTTCGTCCAGCTCGGCGTACAACGACTGCTGCTGGTGATGCCTCCTGGGTCGCCGGCACCGGAGGCGGGGCGGCTACCGCTCGACGCCCTCGGCGACATGCCTCTGACGGTCTCCTCACTCGCCCAGCGGGAGAACGACCGGGTCGGATCGGCCCTGCGGGACGCCGGGGTCGAGCCGCGGTTGATGGCGAGCATGCCCAATCGCCATGCACAGCTCACGCTCGTTCTCGGCGGAGGCGTACACGCCTTCCTCCCTCTCCGGATGGCTGTGCAGGCACGGCGGCTCGGGGCTGTCGTGATCGAGACCGACCCGTTGGTGTCGGTACCGTTCGGCGTGCTCCACCGCCGCGCGGCGTTGAGCCCCGCGGCCGAGGAAGTGATCCGCGAGTGCAAGGCCACCCTCGACACCTGGTACGCCGCCATCCGCAGCCGCCAGGCCGAGGGAGCCGGCCTCATTGACGCGGCAGACGCTTCCTACGACGACGTCCATCGCCCGATCACGACAAAGGGCACCGAGTAGAACCACGGCAGCCGCTGATTCATTGCCTCTGGCTATGACGGTGACACGGAATTCCCCCTTGTCGCCTTCCTGAATTGTCGATGAAGTGGAGTGGATCCAGCACTCATCGGCGCGGCCGAGGCCCATCGACCTGAGCGAAGGATTTCGCCTGAGATGCGGGGAACCGGCCTGCGGAAAACTAATTCTGACCCTGTGAGATCCCCTGCGGCGATAAACGGTAAGCCCGCGTGATACCGGCCGATCCGGCCGTCACGTCCACGAGAAAGGACTGCCCGCGCGATGGGTGAGATCACCAAAGTAGGAGTTGTCGGCTGCGGCCTGATGGGTTCCGGAATCGCCGAGGTCTGCGCCCGTGCGGGCTTCGACGTCGTTGTCAATGAAATCGACACCGATGCCGCCGCGGTCGGCCGAGCTCGTATCACCGCCTCCCTCGACCGTGGGCTGCGCAGCGGAAAGCTCTCCCAGGACGATCGGGCCGCGGCACTTTCAAGGCTCACCTTCACAGGGGATTTCGGTGACCTCGCCGACTGCCAGTTGGTCATCGAGGCCGTTGCCGAACGGCTCGAGGTGAAGGCCTCCGTCCTCACCGCCCTCGACAAGGTTCTCCGCTCTCCGGACGCGATCATCGCCTCCAACACCTCTTCCATTCCCATCATCGAACTCGCGGCGCTCACCCAGCGACCGGAGCGCGTCGTGGGCGTGCATTTCTTCAACCCCGTCCCGGTGCAGAGGCTCGTCGAGATCATCCCCACTCAGCTCACCTCCGACGACGTGGACGAACGCGCCTCCGTGTTCGTCACCACCAGCCTGGGCAAGACCGCGATCCGCGCCCGCGACCGTTCCGGCTTCGTCGTCAACGCACTCCTGATCCCCTACCTGATCTCCGCGGTCCGGATGCTCGAGTCCGGATCGGCCTCTGCGGAGGACATCGACAACGGCATGGTTCTCGGCTGCGCCCACCCCATGGGACCTCTGCGCCTGCTCGATCTGATCGGCCTGGACACTGCACAGTCCGTAGCAGATTCGATGTACGAGGAATTCAAGGAGCCGCTCTACGCACCGCCTCCGCTGCTCCGCCGCATGGTCGCCGCCGGCACGCTCGGCCGCAAGACCGGCCGGGGCTTCTACCCCTACGACAAATGACAACGTTCCCGCAATGCCCAGGCCATCTGTCTGCCCTGCCCCTCACCCGCCCTCTCGGAGACGAACACACAGATGAGCAGCAACCTCACCGACAGGACCCTGTGATGATCGGAGAACCCGACGCGCTCTTCGACGGCCGCCGTCCTCGGAAGGTGTACGCCGTCGGCAACGACCCCGACCCACGGTTCACCTTCGCCAACGAGCGCACGTTCCTCGCGTGGATCCGCACCGCGCTCGCGCTCATGGCCCTCGGCGTCGCGCTGGACTCCTTCGCCACGTCGTTCGGGGACACCCCGCGTCGTACGCTCGCCGGCGCCATGGTCGGCCTCGGGATCCTCTGCAGCGCCCTTGCGTTCCGGCGCTGGCTGAGCAGTGAGCGGGCGCTGCGGCTGGAGCGCCCCCTGCCCACGCCAGGCGCAGCGCCGGTGCTCACCTACGGACTCACCCTGCTCGGCGCCGCACTGCTCGTAGCAGTGGTCGTGCGATGACAGACCGCCTCTGGGATCCGGGCCTGCAGAACGAGCGCACCGCACTCGCCTGGCAGCGGACCTTGCTCTCGCTGCTCGTCGCGGCGTTGCTGACCTCGCGGGTCGCAATGGCGGACGCATCGGTCGCCGCCACGGCGCTTGCTTTCACGTCGGTGACGGTGGTGCCGTGGCTGATCGTCGTGGCCCGCCGCCGCTACACCCGCGCCGAGCAAGCACTGCATGCCCAGCGTGCCCTGCCTGCCTCCACGCTTCCAGCAACGGTGGCCTGCCTGACCGCGGCCATAGGCATGGTCGAACTCATCGTTCTTTTCTCTCATGGATAAGAACTCCTGACGACATCATCAGCACCTCCGGAGCTTGACGCACACCACCGGCCTGCCGTGCCGCCTGGCCACGAGGTCCAGCCCCGCACGACGCCTCCTCCCTCCGAATCGTCGAGCGCCCCTTCTCGCGTGGTCGAATCGGTGGCGATGACCGCACCGTCGAGCAGTCGTCGGATCACTCCACCGCCCTTCACCCTTGCGCGACCCATTGACGCCTCCAAGTACCCCCACCATCATCAGACCTCCGATGAATTCCAGGCTTCAGTCCGGATCAAAGGGGTGCTCTGCGTATGAGTTGGTACCGAAGACGCCGGCTGCTCGGCGCCGCGTTCGCCCTCCTGCTCGCCGCGGTCCCGGTCTCCGCCGCACACGCCGACGGCTCGCCTGCCGCGACCCCGCGAACCGTGCCGGCTCTCACCAACTGGTCGCCCGGAGAAGGTAGTTACGCGTACCGCCCCGGAGCCCGTCTCGTCGCCGACGACGCCGCGTCCCGGCGCGTCGCCCGTACCCTCGCCGACGACCTGCGCTCCACCGGCAAGGGCGCGGTGCCCGTCACCGGCGGCCCGTCCCGTACGGGCGACATCGTCATCGACGTCGAGCCCGCACGGAAGCAGCTCGGCGCGGAGGGCTACGAGTTGCGGGCCGGGAAGCGCCTGGAGATCACCGGAGCCGCAGAGACCGGGGCCTTCTACGGCACGCGTACGCTCCTCCAACTCCTCGCTCACAGCGCCGAGATACCCGCGGGACGCACGGTCGACGTGCCGCAGTACGCGGAACGCGGCGTCGGTGTGTGCGCCTGCTACATCCACATCTCCACGGACTGGCTGGAGAACCTGGTGCGCGACATGGCGTACCGCAAACTCAACCAGTTGCTCGTCGAGATCAAGGTGAAGAGCGACACGCACCCCCAGGCCAACTCCTGGGGCTACTACACCAAGAGCGAGATCAGGCAGCTCGTCGCCCTGGGCGAGAAGTACCACGTCACGATCATCCCGGAGATCAACTCCCCCGGCCACATGGACCCTTGGATCCAGCACAGGCCCGACCTCCAGCTCGTCGACACCGACGGCAAGGCACAGCCCTCCCGCCTCGACATCACCAAGCCCGAGGCGTTCGCCTACTACAAGAGCCTCATCGACGAGTACGGCGAGGTGTTCCCCGCCAAGTGGTGGCACATGGGCGCGGACGAGTACATGCTCGGCTCCGACTTCGCCCGGTACCCGCAGGTCCTCGCCTACGCGAAGGCCAGGTACGGGGAGAACGCCACACCCCAGGACGCGTTCGTCGACTTCGTGAACCGCGTCGGGGACTACGCGGCGAGCAAGGGCAAGCACCTGCGGATCTGGAACGACGGCCTGACCGGCGCCAACACCGTGCCCGTCACACCCGGGACGACGGTGGAGCACTGGCTCAACGTCAAGGTGCCCCCCAGCAAGCTCATCGCGCAGGGCCACCCCGTGATGAACGCCGCGTACTCCCTCTACCTCGTCCGCGGCGGCTTCCACACCAACACGCGGAAGCTGTACGACGAGCAGTGGGACCCGCGCAGCTTCGAGGGGGAGAAGCTTGCCTCGCGCGACGGCATCACCGGCGCGAAGATCAGCCTCTGGCCGGACAACGGGCGCGGCGAGACCGAGAACGAGGTCGCCACGGCCGCCTTCATGCCGCTCAACCACATCGCCCAGGTCACTTGGGGAGACCCCCATCCCGACGCCACCTACGCCGAGTTCACGGCCCGCGCCGAGGCGGTGGGCCACGCGCCCGGATGGCGGGACACGACCCGAATACCAGTCGCCGACGGGACGTACACCCTCGCCGATCGCGGCCACCGCACGGCACCGGCCGGCGCCCGGCTGGCACGGACCCCCGACGGCTACGTGACGATCGCTTCCGCGGACGGCACCACGTGCCTGGCGACACACAGCGGGAAGCTCACCCTCAACGTCCCCCTGGAGCCCGGATCCGCCGTCACCTGGGAGACCTGCGACCCGAAGGACACCCTCCAGCGCTGGCAGCTCACCCGCGCCGACGCCGGCTACCGCATCACCAGCGCGATCACGCGCATGACCTTGGACGCAACAGCCGACGCGCGGCTCGTGCAGTACCCGCCCGACCAGGAGACTCCCACGACCTGGACCCTCACGCAGGGCTGACCCGTGGCGCCGGAGAGCGAGCTGAGGCTGGAGCGGCAGCGCGGCGGATGAATGGCGGATGGGGCACACGGACAGGAGCAGGAGCGGCGTCGAGGAGACGGGCGTCTCGATCACCCACCCAAGACCGACACCTCCCAGCCCTCGTCACGCGCGGAACGCATGGCTCAAGCCAGGCTCATTTGGTCCGGCCGGACTTCCGACCTACAGTCGGGCACCGTCATCATCCAAGGAACGACAGCCGAACCTCCCGACGCGCATTGTCCTTGTTGGTATCCACCAAACAAACCGACTGCCACGTGCCCAGTTCCAGTGTGCCTCCGATGACCGGGAGCGTTGCGTGGGGTGGGACGAGGGCTGGGAGGACGTGGTCTCGGCCGTGGCCCGGGGTGCCGTGGCGGTGTTGCCAGCGGTCGTCTGCCGGGAGCAGGGTGTGGAGGGCGGCGAGTAGGTCGTCGTCGCTGCCCGCGCCCGTTTCGATGACGGCGATGCCGGCCGTCGCGTGGGGTACGAAGATGTTGAGCAGGCCGTCGCGGCCCGCGGCGACCTCGCTCAGGAAGTTCTCGCAGTCGCGGGTCAGGTCGACGACCCGTTCCACGGAGCCGGTCGAGACGTTCAGCACGCGCGTGGTGAAGGGGGTGGACATGCGCCCCATCCTCACGCATCGGGCGTCGTCCGCGCCCGTCCGGCGCGTCCATCCAGCGAGACGGCGTTGACCATGCGCCGACAAGGTGGCTAGTTTCTGCTGCATGTTGCGTTCAGCCCTTCTCACCACGCGCGGTCACATCGACCTGCTGCGGGTGGCCTCCGCCGCGTGTCGCCGCGGCTGCTGACGCCCTTTCACCACTTCTTCTCCGGCTACGCCCACGTCTCGTAGCCCTGTACCCGTACGCCTCCACCCCGCGTGACCTCGCGCGGGGGCGCTGACGCCTACGCGTACCCGCTTCCCCCTCACCTGCGCACCTCCGCCGTCGCGCAGTGCTGCCTTCTACCCTCCGCGTGGAGCACCCGTGAGTATCAGTCATGCCCCGCCGCCGCTGGACACCTCGCCTCCCGAACTCGAACGTCTCGTCGCCTCCGCCACTCGCCGTACCCGCGTCCCGCGCTGGTTGCGGCGTACCTCCGGGCCTCTTCTGCTGCTTGCCGTCTGGCAACTCCTCAGCAGTACAGGGGTGTTGACCGCTGACGTGCTCGCGTCGCCCGGCACGATCGCCCGCGTCGCCGGCGATCTCATCGCCGATGGTTCGCTGCCGAACGCCATGGCTGTCTCGTTGCAACGCGTCGCCGTCGGCCTGCTGTTCGGTGTCGTCGTCGGGACCGGGCTCGCGCTCGCGGCGGGGCTGTTCCGGGTCGGCGAGGACCTCGTCGACGCGAGCGTGCAGATGCTGCGGACCGTGCCGTTCGTGGGGCTCATCCCGCTGTTCATCATCTGGTTCGGGATCGGTGAGGCGCCGAAGATCGCCATCATCACGCTGGGCGTCTCGTTCCCGCTTTATCTGAACGTGTACGCCGGAATCCGTGGTGTGGACGCCCAGTTGATCGAGGCCGGCGAGTCGCTGGGGCTGTCGCGTTGGGGTCTCGTACGTCATGTGGTCCTGCCGGGTGCGCTGCCCGGCGCCATGACGGGGCTGCGGTTCTCGCTCGGGGTGGCCTGGCTGGCCCTCGTGTTCGCCGAGCAGATCAACGCGGACGCCGGCATCGGCTTCCTGATGGTGCAGGCCCGCGACTTCCTGCGGACCGACGTCATCGTCGTCTGCCTCGTCGTCTACGCGTTCCTCGGCCTGCTCGCCGACTTCGTCGTCCGTACTCTCGAAAGGCTGCTGCTGCAATGGCGACCGACATTCACCGGCCGGTAGACATCGTCGAGTCCAAGTCGACGGCCACACATGTCAGTTCGGCTGTGCACGTCGAGGGGCTTGTTCGTTCCTTCGGCGGGCGGGCCGTCATCGACCGGCTCGATCTGGACATCCGTCCGGGCGAGTTCGTGGCGCTGCTCGGCCGCAGCGGCTGCGGCAAGTCGACTCTGCTGCGTGTTCTCGCCGGGCTCGACCGTGACATCGACGGCACCGTGCTCGTGCCGCGCCGCAAGGCCGTCGCGTTCCAGGCGCCGCGTCTCATGCCGTGGAAGCGGGTGTGGCGCAACGTACTGCTCGGGCTTGCCGGAAAGCCGGAACGGGCCGTCGCAGAGCGGGCGTTGGAGGAAGTCGGCCTCGGGCATCGTGCGAACGCCTGGCCCAAAACCCTGTCCGGCGGTGAGGCCCAGCGCGCGTCGCTGGCCCGTGCCCTCGTGCGCGAGCCCGATCTACTGCTGCTCGACGAACCGTTCGGCGCACTCGACGCGCTCACCCGCATCAAGGCGCAGCGTCTCGTCGACGAGCTGTGGCAGCGGCGCGGCTGCGCCGTCCTGCTCGTCACGCACGACGTCGAGGAGGCCGTCCTGCTCGCCGACCGCGTACTCGTGATGGACCAGGGCGTCATCGCGTACGAGACCGAGATCGACCTGGAGCGTCCGCGCGGGATCTCCGACCCGCGGTTCGCCGAGATACGTGCGGAGTTGCTGCGCCGCCTCGGGGTCGAAGCACCCTCCCCCACCGCCTGACCGCCCACATACCTATACACCTCTCACGAACGGAATCGTCATGCGACGACGCCTCGCTCCCGCCCTGCTGCTTCCCCTGGCTCTGCTGCTCAGCGCCTGCTCCGGCTCCTCCTCCGCCGACACGTCTCTCGGCGGCGGATCCGGAGGCGGGACCGACGGAAAGGGGGACGTCACCCTCAACGTCGGTGACCAGAAGGGTGGTTCGGAAGCCGTACTACGGGCCGCCGGAGAGCTCGACGGCCTCGACTACAAAATCCACTGGTCGACCTTCACGTCCGGTCCCCCGCTCCTGGAGGCCGTCAACGCCAAGGCCGTCGACATCGGCGGGGTCGGCAACACCCCGCCCGTCTTCGCGGCCGGCGCCGACTCGAAGATCACGGTGGTCGCGGCCACCCATGGAGCCGCGAAGGGCGACACCATCCTCGTCCCGAACGACTCGAAGCTGAAGAAGGTCGCCGAGCTCAAGGGCAAGTCCATCGCCGTGGCTCAAGGGTCTTCCGCGCACTACCAGTTGGTGGCGTCCCTGAAGAAGGTCGGCCTGTCCCTGAAGGACGTCCAGGTCAAGTACCTCCAGCCGGCCGACGCGCTCGCCGCGTTCACCAGCGGCAAGGTCGACGCATGGGCCGTCTGGGACCCGTACACCTCGCAGGTGCTGCGCGGGAAGCAGGGGCGGGTGATCACTGATGGGGACGGGATCACCAACGGGCTCGGGTTCCAGGTGGCGGCGCCCGCGTCGCTCAAGGACGCCCGGAAGTCCGCTGCGATCGGCGACTACCTCAAGCGGCTCCGGCGCGCCCAGGACTGGGTCTTCAAGCACCCCGACGCCTGGGCCAAGGTGTGGTCGAAGGACACCGGACTGCCCTACGACGTCGCCCTGGACGCCGTGAAGCGGTCGAACGGAACTCGTGTCTCCGTCGCCGTGGACAAGTCCGCGATCGCGTCGGAGCAGGCCATCGCCGACGCGTTCACGGACCTGAAGCTCATCCCCCGCAAGGTCGACTTCGGCTCGTTCGTGGACACCCGGTTCAACGGTGACCTGCCCGCCTCGACGACCGCACCCCGCACCTTCGGCAAGGAGTCCTGACCATGAGCGTCCACCTTCACTGGTTCCTGCCGACCGGCGGCGACGGCCGCACCCTCGTGGACCGGCACGCCTACACCGACGGAGGCGTCCGGCGTTCGCGGATCACTCCGGTCAGCGGCGTACGGGCTCCCGACATCGGCTATCTGATCCAAATCGCCAAGGCAGCCGAGCAGTTGGGCTTCGAGGCGGTGCTGACGCCGACGGGCACGTGGTGCGAGGACGCCTGGCTGACGACGGTGGCTCTCGCCCAGCACACCGAGCGGCTGAAGTTCCTCGTGGCGTTCCGGCCCGGGGTGATCTCGCCGGTGCTCGCCGCGCAGATGGCGGCGACGTATCAGCGCATCACGGGCGGTCGGCTCCTCCTGAACGTGGTGACCGGCGGCGACTCGATCGAGCAGCGGCGCTTCGGCGACCACCTGGACCACGACCGCCGCTACGCGCGGACCGACGAGTTCCTTTCCGTCGTACGGGGTGTGTGGGGCGGGCAGCCGTTCGACTTCGCCGGTGAGCACTATCAGGTGGAGGGCGGGCTCACCGCGCTGCCGCCGGATCCGCTCCCGGAGATCTTTTTCGGTGGTTCGTCTGCCGCGGCCGGTCCGGTCGCGGCTCGGCACACCGATGTGTATCTGACGTGGGGTGAGCCGCCGGAGCAGGTGAAGCAGAAGATCGACTGGATCCGGGCGCTCGCCGAGCGGGAGGGGCGCACGGTCCGGTTCGGGATCCGGCTGCACACCATTTCGCGTGACTCGTCGGCGCAGGCGTGGGCCACGGCGAACGCGCTGCTCGACGATCTGTCGCCGGAAACGGTCGCTGCCGCGCAGGAGGCGCTCGGCCGCAGTGAGTCCGTGGGCCAGCAGCGGATGCTCGCGCTCCACGGGGGCTCGCGCGAGGGGCTGGAGATCTCGCCGAATTTGTGGGCGGGGGTCGGGCTTGTGCGGGGTGGCGCGGGTACGGCGCTCGTCGGGAGCCACGCGGAGGTGGCGGACCGGATCGAGGAGTATCACGCGCTCGGCGTCGAACATTTCGTCCTGTCGGGCTATCCCCATCTGGAGGAGGCGTACTGGTTCGGTGAGGGCGTGATTCCGGATCTGGCGGCGCGGGGGCTGTTGCCGGGGGTGGCTCCGTCGCCGCTTCCCCGGCCTGGCTCGGCGGGGGCGCCACTGCTGGTGGCGGGGGGTCGCTGAGGCCGTTCGCTGTCCTGCGGGGGGGGGCGCTGAGGCCGTTCGCCGTCCTGCGACGGGTCCCGTTCCGCGCTCGCGGAGGGCGCGGGAAGATCCACGACCCCGGTGGAGTTAGTGGAAGCGTGAACGATATCGGGGTGCAGGACACGGTGCAGGACACAGCAGACGTGCATGAGATCGACGTGGTCGTGATCGGCGCGGGCCAGGCCGGCCTGTCCAGCGCCTACCACCTGCGCCGGTCCGGCTTCGAGCCTGACCGGGACTTCGTCGTACTCGACCACTCGCCGCACCCCGGTGGCGCCTGGCAGTTCCGCTGGCCGTCGCTGACCTACGGCAAGGTGCACGGAATGCACTCGCTGCCGGGGATGGAACTGACCGACGCCGATCCGTCCCGCCCGTCGTCGAAGGTGATCGCGGAGTACTTCACCTCGTACGAGGAGACCTTCGACCTGCGCGTTCGGCGTCCCGTCGATGTGCGTGCCGTGCGGGAGGGGGACGGCGGGCGGCTGCTCGTCGAGACCTCCGCCGGGGTGTGGTCGGCGCGGGCTCTGATCAACGCGACCGGGACCTGGGACCGGCCGTTCTGGCCGCGCTACCCGGGGCAGGAGACCTTCCTCGGGCGTCAGCTCCACACGGCGATCTACCCGGGCCCTGAAACGTTTCGCGGACAGCGGGTGATCGTGGTCGGAGGCGGCGCCTCCGGGACGCAGCACCTGATGGAGATCGCGCCGTACGCGGCCGAGACGACTTGGGTCACGCGCCGTCCGCCCGTCTACAACGAGGGCCCCTTCGACGAGATCCGCGGGCGCGCCGCCGTCGCCCTGGTCGACGAACGCGTCCGGGCGGGGCTGCCTCCGCAGAGCGTCGTCTCGGTGACGGGGCTGCCGCTGAACGACGCGATCCGCAAGGCGCGCGCCGACGGTGTGCTCGACCGGCTGCCGATGTTCGACCGAATCACGCCGACCGGCGTTGAGTGGGACGACGGCCGACGGGTCGACGCGGACATCATCCTGTGGGCCACCGGCTTCCGGCCCGCGATCGACCATCTGGCGCCGCTGAAGCTGCGGGGGCCGGGCGGCGGAATCCAGGCCGAGGACACCCGGGTCGTCGCCGATCCGCGGATTCATCTCGTCGGCTACGGGCCTTCGGCCAGCACGGTCGGGGCGAACCGCGCGGGGCGGGCGGCTGTGCGGGACGTCAAGCGGCTGCTGGCGGGGGTGCGGGTCGGGGTGTGACGGGGCGTTCCGGTTGCGCGGGACGAGGCGTTCCGTGCGTGTGCCGTTCACAGGTCGCCGTATGACCCACGCGCCGGTCGGCGCCTGACGACGCCCGCGGGTCGCCGTATGACGCACGCCGGTGCCGTGTGGTGCCCGCCGGTGCCGTATCGCGCGCCCGCGCGGCACGCTCAGGCGGACGGCTTGGCGGATGCGTGCGCCTTGTTGAACTCCGCGACGTTCTTCTGCTGTTCGGTGAAGTCCGCGGTGAAGCGGGTGTCGCCGGGCTTGACCGTCACGAAGTACAGCCAGTTCCCCTGCGGCGGGTTGATCGCGGCCTTCATGGCCTCGGCACCGGGGTTGGAGATCGGCGTGGGCGGCAGGCCCATCCGGACGTAGGTGTTGTACGGGCTCTCGGACCGGGTGTCCTTGGTGCTGGTGGTGAGGGTGGAGCGGTTCAGCCCGTAGTTGATGGTGGAGTCCATCTGGAGGGGCATTCCTCGGTCGAGCCGGTTGTAGATGACGCGGGCGACCTTGCCCATGTCCTGCTTGTCGGCCGCCTCGGCCTCCACGATGCTCGCGATCGTGACGGCCTGATAGAGGTTCAGCGTGTTCAGGTCGGCGCCGGCCGTCATCTGCTTGCCGCTGAACTTCTTGTTGGCCGTGTCGACCATGTAGGACAGCAGCGATGCCGGAGTCGACTTGTCGTTGAGTGGATACGTCGCCGGGAACAGGTAGCCCTCGGGGTTGCCCCCGGCGTCCCCGGGCAGCTTGAGGCCTGCCTTGGGCACGGCCTTCTTCGTGGTGCCGGCCGGGATATCGAGAGCCTTGTCCACAGCCTCGTAGACCTGGCCGGACCGCCATCCTTCGGGGACGGTCAGCGCCTCGGGCTTCTGGTCACCCCCGCCCGGGAGCAGGAGTGGCACCACCACGGCGCCGACTGCCGCGGCCACCAGAGCTCCGCTCACGATCAGGGCGATGCGGCCCCGGCGTGTCAGTCGCGTCGTGCTCCGTCTCGGAGTCTCGTTCAGCATGGCGGAACGGTAACCCGTAAACCGTTACAAACCCGACATATCTTCATCCTGGTGACGTCACTCAGGCGCCACTCGGACGGCGCGATACGGGCGTCACCCGCGCGGTTCGGCCGCCGGCTCCAGCTGTGCGTCTCTTCGGACCAGGGCCGCGTAGCGACCGTCCTGCTCCAACAGCTCCTCGTGGGTGCCGCGCTCAGCGACCTTCCCGCCGCCGAGGACCACGATCTGATCCGCGCTGCGGATCGTGGAGAGCCGGTGAGCGATCGTCACCGTGGTGCGGTCGGCCGACAGCGCGTCGATCGCTTCCTGCACCGCGTGCTCGGTACGGGTGTCGAGTGCACTCGTCGCCTCGTCCAGGATCAGGATCGGCGGGTCGCGCAGGATCGTACGGGCGATGGCGAGCCGCTGCTTCTCGCCGCCGGAGAACCGGTGGCCGCGCTCACCGACCACGGTGTCGTAGCCGTCGGGCAGGGACGCGATGTGATCGTGGATCTGCGCGGCCGCGGCCGCCGCGTGCAGTTCCGCCTCGGTGGCGTCGGGCTTGGCGAAGCGGAGGTTCTCCGCGACCGACGCATGGAAGAGGTAGGTCTCCTGGGAGACCACGCCGACGGCGCGGGCGAGGGTGTCGAAGTCCAGGTCGCGCACGTCCACCCCGTCGAGTGTGACCCGGCCACCCGTCACGTCGTACAGGCGCGGCACCAGATAGCTGAGCGTGGACTTGCCGGAGCCGGTGGGGCCGACGACGGCCAGGCTGCCGCCCGCGGGGACGGTGATGTCGATGCCGTCGAGGATGGCCGCCCTTTCGCCGTCGGGGTCGTACCGGAACTCGACGTCCTCGAAGCGGACTTCGCCCTTGATGGTGTCGAGGCGGACGGGCTTGGCGGGCTCGGTGATGTCGATCGGCAGGTCGAGGTACTCGAAGATGCGCTGGAACAGCGCGAGGGAGGTCTGGATCTGCACGCCCGTGGAAAGCAGGCTCACGGTCGGCCGGAACAGGCCCTGCTGGAGCGAGACGAACGCGACCAGCGTACCGATGGACACCGTGGGTCCGCCGAGCTGGAAGGCGATGCCGGCGACCCAGTAGATGACTGCGGGCATGGCGGCCATGACGATCGTGATGACGGCCATGCGCCACCGCCCCGCCATGTTCGACCGGACCTCCAGGCCCACGAGCTGCTCGGACTCGTCGGCGAACGACCGGGTCAGCGAGTCGGCACGGCCCATGGTGCGGCCCAGGAGGATGCCGCTCACGGAGAGGGACTCGGTGACCGTGGCGGCCATCGCGGCCATCTGCTTCTGGCGCTCCGTGGCGATCTTCTTGCGCTCGCGGCCGACGCGGCGGCTTATCCAGACGAAGACGGGCAGCAGGAGCAGCGAGGCGACCGTGAGCCGCCAGTCGAGCGCGACCATCGCCACGACGGTGGCGACCACACTGGTGAGGTTCGAGACGAGGGACGTGGCCGTGGAGGTGACCGTCGCCTGCATTCCGCCGATGTCGTTGGCGATGCGGGACTGGACCTCGCCCGTGCGCGTTCTCGTGAAGAAGGCGAGCGACATGCGCTGGAGGCGGCCGTACACGGCGGTGCGCAGGTCGTGCATGACGCGCTGGCCGACGGTCGTGGAGATCAGGGTCTGCAGGACGCCGAGCACGCTGGTGACGACGGCGCTGAGGATCATGCCCAGGGCGAGCAGGCTCAGCAGTCCGGTGCGCCCCTGCGGGATCGCGACGTCGAGGATCTCCTTGAGCAGGAAGGGCGTCGCGACCGACACGAGTGAGGCGGCGCAGACGAGCAGGCCGACCAGGGCGAGCCGGGCGCGGTAGGGGCGGAAGAGGGCCAGGATGCGGCGCATCTGCCGCGGCTCCGGCGACGATGAGTCGGAGGGCGACGGCGTCCAGCCGGGTTGCTCGGGATGCATGGGCCTCCTACGAGGGACGATTCTCTGACGATGGGAGCCTAGCTCATTGTTACCTATACTCACAATGAACAAGGTCCTGATATTGTTCCCGCATGAGTACCCCGGATGCCGACGGCCTGCTCGCGGAGCAGTTGCTCCGGCTCACCCGACGGCTGCAGCGGATCCAGAAGCGCTACCTGGAGCCGGTCGGGATCACCCCCGCCCAGTCCCGCCTCCTGCGTACCCTCGCGCACTACGACACGCCGCCCCGCATGGCCGACCTCGCCGAGCGCCTGGAGGTCGTGCCCCGCGCCGTCACGACTCTGGTCGACGGACTGGAGGCGGCCGACCGGGTGCGCCGGGTGCCCGATCCCACGAACCGCCGGGTGATCCGCATCGAGCTCACCGAGCAGGGCCGCAAGGTGCTCCGAGAGCTGCGCAGCGCGCGCCGGAACGCCGCGGAGGACATCCTGGCTCCATTGAGCCCCGACCAGCGAGCCCAGCTGGGCATCCTGATGAACGCTCTGTTCGAGACACCGTACGACCACCGCTGCTAGCCCGGGGGCCGGCAGCGGCCGAGGAGAGGGTGGACCGGTCATGCCCCTGCTGGAGCCGAAGCCGGAAGCGCTGCGCCCCGGACCCCGCACGGGAGGCCCGGCGCCCGACCGGGTGCCGGACGCCCTCGCCGGCGGGACCCCGGAGCCGCTCCGCTCCGAGCTGACCGGAATCCTCGGGGCGGACAAGGTCCTGACCGGCGTCTCGGACCTCGTGCGGTACGCGTCGGACGCGAGCCCCTACCGTTTCGTGCCGCAGGTCGTGGTCGTCGCCGAGGACATCGACGACGTCTCGGCCGTCCTGTCGTACGCGCACGGCAAGGGCCGCGAGGTGGTGTTCCGGGCGGCCGGCACGTCGCTGAACGGACAGGCGCAGGGCGAGGACATCCTGGTCGACGTGCGCAAGCACTGGGCGGGCGTCGAAGTCATCGGCGACGGCGAGCGGGCCAGGATCGGCCCCGGCACGACGGTCCTGCGCGCCAACGCCACGCTCGCGCGGTACGGGCGTGTGCTCGGCCCCGACCCGGCGAGCGCCATCGCCTGCACGATCGGCGGAGTGGTCGCGAACAACGCGTCGGGCATGACAGCGGGCACCACCAGGAACTCGTACCGGACGGTCGCCTCGCTCAGCTTCGTCCTGCCGTCCGGGACGGTGGTGGACACGGCCGATCCCCTCGCCGACGACGTGCTCGCGCACGCGGAACCGGAGCTGTGTGCGGGCCTGTTGGAGATCAAGAGCGAGATCGAGGCGGATGCGACGCTGGTGGCGCGTATCCGCGCCAAGTACGAGATCAAGAACACGAACGGCTATCGTCTCGACGCGTTTCTGGACGGGGCGACGCCCGTGGAGATCCTGCGCGGTCTGATGGTGGGGTCCGAGGGGACGTTCGGGTTCATCTCCGAGGTCGTCTTCGACACTCTGCCGCTCGATCGGAAGGTGTCCACGGCGCTGCTGTTCTTCCCCTCGCTGCCGGCGGCCGCGGCGGCGGTTCCGCTGTTCAACGAGGCGGGTGCGATCGCCGTCGAGGTGATGGACGGCAACACGCTGCGGGCCTCGGTGAGCGTGCAGGGGGTGCCGGCCGACTGGGCCGGGCTGCCCCGGTCGACGACGGCGCTCCTGGTCGAGTTCCGCGCACCGGACGAGGCGGTGCTGGAGGCCTACGAGGCGCGGGCGGCGGAGGTGCTCGACGGGCTTCAACTGGTCGCGCCGGTGGGGTCGGTGACCAATGAGTTCACGCGGGACCCGAAGACGATCGGCGGTTACTGGAAGGCCCGTAAGGCGTTCGTGACAGCGGTCGGCGGGTCACGGCCCACCGGTACGACGCTGATCACCGAGGACTTCGCGGTGCCGCCGTCGCGCCTGGCCGAGGCCTGCGAGGCGCTGCTCGAACTCCAGACACGGCACGGCTTCGACGCAGCTGTGGCCGGTCATGCCGCGCACGGCAATCTGCACTTCCTGCTGGCGTTCGACGCGGGCAAGCCCGAAGACGTCGAGCGGTACGCGGCCTTCATGGACGACTTCTGCCGCCTCACCGTCGAGCGCTTCGACGGATCGCTGAAGGCCGAGCACGCCACGGGACGCAACATCGCGCCGTATCTCGAACTCGAATGGGGCACGAAGGCAACGGAGTTGATGTGGCGCACCAAGCAGGTCATCGATCCGGGCGGCGTCCTCGCGCCGCGGATCGTCCTCGACCGCGACCCCACCGCCCATCTGCGCGGCCTCAAGACGATCCCCGAGGTCGAATCGATCGCCGACCCGTGCATCGAGTGCGGCTTCTGCGAGCCGACGTGTCCCAGCGAGGACCTGACGACCACGCCGCGCCAACGCATCGTGCTGCGCCGGGAGATGATGCGCCAGGCGTCCGGGTCGCCGGTCGAGGACGCGCTCGTCGCGGCGTACGGATACGACGCGGTGGACACGTGTGCGGGCGACTCGACGTGCAAGCTGGCATGTCCGGTCGGGATCGACACGGGCGCCTTCATGAAGGACTTCCGGCACGCGCGGCACTCCCCGCGCGAGGAGAAGGCGGCCGCGTTCACCGCCAGGAACTTCAAGGCCATCGAGGCGTCGGCGCGGCTCGCGGTGGCGGCCGCCGACAAGATCGGCGACCGGCTCCTTACGTCGGTGACCCGGGCCGCCCGCAAGGCCGTCCGCCCCGACCTCGTACCGGAGTGGCTGCCCGAGATCCCCGCTGCCGCCGCCCGGGAGCTGCCGCCCACCGCGCGCGTGGGGGCCGTAGCGGTCTACTACCCGGCCTGTGTGAACCGTATTTTCGGCACCCCGGGGGACATGTCCCTCCCGCAGGCCATGGTCGCCGTCTCCACGCGCGCGGGACGGCCGGTCTGGATTCCGGACGATGTCGCGGGCACGTGCTGCGCCACGATCTGGCACTCCAAGGGCTACGACGAGGGCAATCGCGTGATGGCGAACCGGATCGTCGAGGCGGCCTGGGGCTGGACCGCCGGCGGCAGACTGCCCCTCGTCGTCGACGCATCGTCGTGCACGCTCGGCATCGCCCACGAGGTCGTCCCGTATCTGACCGACGACAACAGGGAGTTGCACGCGGAACTCAAGGTCGTCGACTCGGTGGTGTGGGCGGCGGACGAGCTGTTGCCGCACCTCACCGTGCATCGGATGACCGCGTCAGCCGTCCTGCATCCGACGTGCTCGATGGAACACCTGGGCGACGTGGCGCAGTTGCGGAGGGTCGCCGAGGCGTGTGCCGACGAGGTGGTGATCCCTGACGACGCCGGGTGCTGCGCCTTCGCGGGCGACCGGGGGATGCTGCACAAGGAGCTCACCGAGTCGGCCACCGCCAAGGAGGCGGCGGAGGTGACGTCCCGTCACTACGACGCGCATCTGTCGGCGAACCGGATGTGCGAGGTGGGCATGGATCATGCGACGGGGCGTCACTACTACTCCGTGATCGTGGAGTTGGAGCGGGCGACGCGCCCTTGGGTCACCGGGTGACCTGCGACGCCGACGCGGGCCGGTTCACGCCGACTGGGCAACCCGCACCCCGCGACCGTCGGCTTTTATCAGGGCTGGTGTTACTGGCGGCCCACGTAAGTCCAAAGTATGTGTAAAGAAAGTCCAACTCCCCAGCTACTTCAGCCCCTTGCGTACCGGTGTCGTCCCCTCCAGGGTGGCAAGCGCTTGCAGCGCACCCACCTTTCGATGGAGGTCCGATGCACGACGACAACGCGACACCGGCACCTGACGCGCAACCCGAACTCCCCGCAAACTCACAGCCGTCCGCCGACGGACAGTCCCGGAGATCGGTCCTGCGGACGGCGGGCATAGCGGGGGCCGGGCTCGGGATCGGCGCGTTCGGCGGCGGCACAGCGCAGGCGGCCGGCGGGCAGACCGGGGCCGGATCACAAGGGGACGCAGCCGCCGACGCTCCTGCCCGGCAGGGCGAGACCATGGTCGGCGTGCCCTTCGAGGGGCGTTCCACCGTGCGGGTCGGCATGATCGGTCTCGGCAACCGAGGCGGCAGCATGATCGACCTGTTCCTGTCGATCCCCGGGGTCCAGGTGGTCGCGCTCTGCGACCCGGTGAAGGACAAGACCGCGAAGGCCGCGGCCAAGGTGACGGCCGCGGGGCAGCCCGCTCCGGCGACGTACACCAAGGGCGATCACGACTTCGAGAACCTCTGCAAGCGCGGCGACATCGACTTCGTGTACGCGGCGACTCCGTGGGACTGGCATTTCGAGATGGCGAAGACGGCGATGCTGAACGGCAAGCATGTCGGCGTCGAGTGCCCGATCGCCCTCCAGCTCGACCAGCTCTGGGAACTGGTCGACCTCTCCGAGCGCACCCGCCGGCACTGTATGCAGCTGGAGAACTGCTGCTACGGCCGCAACGAGATGCGGGTCCTGCGAATGGCGCACGCCGGGAAGTTCGGCGATCTGCTGCACGGGGCGGGCGCCTACAACCATGACCTGCGCGGGCTGATGTTCGACCCGGACTACTACGAGGGCCCGTGGCGACGGCTGTGGCACACGCGCCTGCGCGGCGATCTGTACCCCAACCACGGGTTCGGCCCGGTCGCCAACTACATGGACATCAACCGTGGTGACCGCGTCACACACATCTCCAGTTTCGGCACGCCTTCGCTCGGCCTCGCCCAGTACCGCGAGGCCCACATGCCGAAGGGTGACCCGAGCTGGAAGGAGACGTACATCGAGTCCGACCGCACCATCAGCCTGGTCCAGACGGCGAAGGGCCGTGTCATCCGGCTCGAACACGATGTGTCCACGCCCCACCCCTACTCCCGGATCAACAACCTCGGTGGCACGAAGGGTGTGTTCGAGGACTACCCCGCGCGGATCTATATAGAGCCGGACCACACCAACGACGCGTGGGGCGACTTCGCCAAGTACGCGGACTGGGACCACTGGCTGTGGAAGGAGCACTCCAACCCGCCGGGCGGCCACGGTGGCATGGACTACATCATGGTGTTCCGCCTGATGCAGTGTCTGCGGATGGGCCTGGTACCGGACTTCGACGTCTACGACGCGGCTACGTGGACGTCGCCCGTGCCGCTGAGCCACGCGTCCATCAAGGCGAAGGGGGCGCCTCAGGCGATTCCCGACTTCACGCGGGGGATGTGGAAGAAGGCGCGGTCGGGGGTGGATTCGGCTAAGCCGGAGGGGGCTTGACGGGGGGTGGGTGACCGGTGAGTTCTTGTTGACCGGCGAGTTCTAGGTTGACCGGTGAGTTCTTGGTTGACCGGTGAGTTCTTGGTTGACCGGTGAGTCATGGGCTGACCGGCGAGTGGGGCCCGGCGGCGAGTTGTAATGTGCCGCCGGGCCCCGCCCGTACGCCCGTTCCCTCAGCAGCGCGTCCGGTCTACCGTCAACACGCCCTGTGCCGTGGCCAGTTCGTGGTCGTAGCAGGCGCCAGGGCCCGCGAGGCGGTAGCGCTCGCGGCTGGTGCCGACTGCGTGGCGCTGGTCGCGCGGCACGTTCGCCGTGTACGAGGCGTCACCCGCGTAGGTGTCGTCGAGCTCCGTCCACGTCGTGCGGCCGGTGCCGGTGGACTGTCCGGTCTCGGCCCGGTCGCCGAGGTCGATCACGGTCCGCAGCCGGTCGTCGGCGCCGAGCGTGGTGGCGCCGTCCATCGTGTAGGTGCGGTTGGTGCGCGTGGCGTGGTGGCCGGAGGCTACGGTCTGGCGGTCCGTCCACGTCCCCTTCAGCGCGTCGTTGTTCTCGTCCGCGGTCCAGCGGTGCGTGGACGAGGCGGCGAGCTCGCGGGTGACGGTGGTGGCGACCCGGCCGTGCGAGGTGTTCACGTAGCCGGACACGGTCAGCTTGTGCCCGCCCTTCGCGTCGAGCCGGTTCTCGTCCGTGCCCGGTGTGTACGTCGTCGAGTTGGCCGGCGCGCTCTCCTGCGTGCCGGTCAGCGCGCCGGTGACGTGAGAACTCCCGCTGTCCTGCCAGACGAGTACGTTGACCGGAACGCTCCAGCCGCTCTGCCCCTTCGGGACACCCACCACGGAGACGTCGACCTGATGCGGACGCCCGTCATTGAGGAGCCCGGCGAACGGCGTCAGGTCGTACTGCAGAGGCCGCACGTCGAACGCGCCCGGGGCCGGGATCACGTACCAGAGGAAGGGGTTGGACCAGCCGCCCGTCCAGACGTTCGGGAACGGCGAGGCGATGCCCGCGAGTTGGCCGTCCACGGAGACCTGCACCTCGCGGTACGGGCCGCCGTCGCCCTTGCACGAGTACGGCACGTCGTCCGGCACCGCGAGGTACCAGAACTCCTCGCAGCCGCCGCCCGATCCGGTGGCGTACACCTCGGCGACGACGCGCTCGCTGTTGCGCGGGGTGGTGAGCTTGCCGCCGTCGAGGGTGAGGACGCGGTCGGGGGTGTTCTCGGTGGGCTGATGCTTGGTGGGCTGCTTCTTGGCGTGGGGCTCGGCGGCGTAGAAGGTGAGGGTGGCCTTGACCGCGATGACGCCGGTGTACGTGTCGTTGACAACGTTGCCTATGAGCATCTCGACCGGCTGGTCGGCCCTCAGGGTGTCGCTGTAGCGCGTGACGTCCTTCTCGACGTTCCAGGCGATGCCGTCGGGGGACGGCTCGGGGGTGGAGGTGCGCAGGACCTCGACGCCGCCGATGTGCAGATAGCCGAGACGGTCGTACTGCCGCCCCTTCACCTGGCCTTCGAGCCGCAGGACGACCTTGCTCCACCGGTCACCACAGCCGTTGGGCGGGGTGTAACTGCCTTTGTACGGCGTGAAGTCGCGGAACTCGGTCTCGGCCAGGGTCACTTGGCAGGATTTGGTGTCGGGTTTGGCGACGGGTGGCGTGGCGGTGATCGGGTCGTGCCAGTCGGTGCCGAACTCGGCGGGGACGTCGGTGAGTTGGGATGCCGCGGGGGTGGTTCGGGGTGCGGCCGACGGGGGCGCGGGCTGATGTGGTGCGGCCTGCGCGGGCGCGTTCTGCGGGGATGCGTTCTGCGCGGATGCGTTTTGCGCGGGTGCGGCGGAGGCTGTCGTTGCCTGGCCGGCGAGGGCAGTGGCCGCGAGGGTCGCCGCGGCCAGCATGGACATGACGCGTCTTCTCATGAGGGGTGTTGTACGGGGCGGAGGGGGCGGCCGCAATAGGCCCTCGGGCGTGACCGGGTGTGCCTTGGGCGCGGCCGGCGCATGATGGCACACGCCGTCAGGCCCGCGCCGGCCACGACTCGCGTCAGCCCTCCAGCGACGCCTTGTCCCCCATCACCACGACCGGGTGCTGCTTCGGGTCGATCGTGCGCAGCAGATACTCCATGCCGGACTTGGACAGGCTCACGCACGCCGAGGTGCCGCTGCCGTGGTCCATGTGGAGCCAGATACTGCCGCCCTTGGTCTGGCCCTCGGGCCGGGTCGGGTCGTTGGGCGCGGTGCCCTTCACCCGGTTGTAGTCGATGGCGATGACGTAGTCGAAGTCGTGCCAGTGCGACTCGGCCCAGTAGTGCGGGGCCTGGAACGAGGCCGCCTGCGTGTACGGGAGCTTCGCGCCGGGATCGGCGAGCACGCCGCCCGCGTCGGTGAGGGTGAACACCCCTACGGGGCTTCGCTTGTCGCCCTCATGGTGATCGGCGGTCCAGCCCTTCTTGCCGTTGTGGGCGGGCCAGCTGCGCGTCTTGTCCCAGGTGTCGCCGGACTTCGTGTAGAGCACGACGGTCGAGTCGGCCGAGTCCTTGCCCTCGCCGTAGACCGCGACGACCTGCCGCGCGTTCTCCGGGATCTGCGACTGGAGCCGGCTGCCGACGTCGGGGATGCGCTTGAGGTCGACGGCCTTCTGACTCCCGTGCCCGGCGCCACCGGAACCCGCCTTGCCCTTGTTCCCCGCCTCGTCGCCCCCGCCCGAACCGCCGCAGGCCGAGAGAGTCATGAGAAGGAGGCTGCAGGCCGCCGCCGCGACCGCCGTTCGAACCCCACCCGCTGTACGCATGGGGTACATGGTCGCACCACGTACCGGGCATCCCGGACCGGCCCCCCGATGTCGTCGAAGAGGGGCCGAAACTCTGCCCCGAGGCGGAAAATCGTTTGCCTCGCGCTGCCGATTCCGGCGAACCTTTCACGGTTTGTTCCATCCGTTCCCCAACTTTCGCTCTTCTCTTCCGAGCCCTGGGACGTCATGCAGATCCACGATCTTCCGTACCCCGACCCGGGCCGGCCGGACGCCCGATCCGGTCCCCGCTTCCTGCTCTGGCTCGGCCGGAACCAGCTCGGCGGCCAGCTCAAGTCCTTCGCCTGGGGACTCCTGCACTTCCTGTCCGTCGCCTGTCTCCCCTACGGCGTCGGCTTCGCCGTCCAGGCCGTGGTCGACCGCTCCGGCTCACGGCTCGCCCTCGCGGGCGGCCTCGTCCTGTTCCTCGGCGCGGCGCTCACCCTCGGCGACACGATGCTGCACCGCACGGGGGTCACCAACTGGATCACCGCGGCCGCCCGGGTGCAGCAGCTCCTGGCCAGGAGGACGGCGGCCCTGGGCGCCGCGCTCACCCGGCGGGTGGCCGCCGGCGAGGTCGTCGCGGTCTCCACCGGCGACGTCGAGAAGATCGGCTGGTTCGTCGAGGCGCTGTCGCGCTTCGCCGCCGCCGCGTTCACCGTTGTCGTGGTGTGCGTCGGGCTCGTGTTCTACCAGCCGGCGCTCGGCGTCGTCGTGGCCGTCGGTATGCCGGTCGTCGCGCTCGCCGCCCTGCCGCTCCTCCCCCGCGCCACGCGCCGTGCCGACCTGCAGCGCGAGAAGGCGGGTCGCGCCACCGAGCTCGCGTCGGACACCGTCGCCGGCCTTCGCGTCCTGCGTGGCATCGGCGGCGAGGAACTCTTCCTCGACCGCTACCGCCGCGCCTCGCAGGACGTCCGCGAGGCCGCCGTCCGCAGCGCCCGCATGTGGTCCCTGATCTCGGCGATCCAGGTACTCCTGCCGGGACTGCTGCTCATCTCGGTCGTCTGGTACGGCATCGAGCTGGCCCGCCAGGGCCGGATCACCGTCGGCGAACTCGTCACCGTCTACAGCGCCGTGATGATCCTCGGCTACCCGCTCCGCCACTTCGAGGAGATCGCCATGGCGTACTCCTTCTCCCGGCCCTCAGCCCAGCGCGCGGCACGTGTGCTCTCACTGGAACGGGTCACCGAGCCGGGCGGGTCTCTTGAGTGGGTCACGGGGCCGGGCAGGTCTCTTGAGTGGGTCACGGAGCCGGGCGGACTGGGTGACGCGAAGGCGCCGGCCGGGGATCTGTACGACCCGGTGACCGGGCTGCTCGCCCCGGCCGGCCGGTTCACGGCCGTGGTGTGCGGGGACCCGGACCTCGCGGGACGGCTCGCGGACCGGCTCGGGGGGCATCCTGCGGATGCCGGGTCCGGGTCCGGGTCCGGGTCCGGTTCCGGTTCCGGTTCCGGTGAGGAGCGTGGCGGGGCGGCCGCGTCGGATGCCGGTTCCGGTGAGAAGCGCGAGTCAGGCGCCGGTGCCCGCGAGAAACGCGGCGCCGCCGCCGAGGTCGCCGCCACGCCGTCCGTACTACTCGGTGGCGTGCCGCTCGACGAGCTGCCCCTGGACACGGCCCGCGCCGCCGTCCTCGTGCAGGACAAGGACCCGGTGCTGCTGTCCGGCACGCTCGCCGAACTGCTCGACGTCCCGTCCTCGGGAGCGGTACGTCCCGAGGAAGCGCTGGCCGCGGCGCAGTGCGGTGACGTGCTGGACGCGCTGGCCCAGGCCTCCCTCGACGACGACCCGATGAACGCGCGGATCACCGAGCGCGGCCGCTCCCTCTCCGGAGGCCAGCGGCAGCGGCTCGCCCTGGCCCGTTCCCTGGTCACCGACCCGGAGGCGCTGGTCCTGGACGAACCGACGTCGGCCGTCGACTCCCACACAGAGGCCCGGATCGGCGACGGTGTGCGGGCGCTCCGCAGCGGGCGTACGACCGTGGTGCTCACGTCGTCTCCACTGCTGCTCGACCGTGCGGACCGGGTGGTTCTGGTCCACGAGGGCACGGTCGCGGCGGTCGGTGTGCACCGGGACCTGGTCGTCACCGAGCCCCGGTACCGCGCTGTGGTGACCCGCGAGACCGACGAGGAGACGGCCTTGTCGCATGACGGCGGGCTCGCGGGCGGCATTCCTTCGCCCGGCGGTGTCTCGTCGTACGACAGCGACTCGTCCCGCGACGGCACCGGCATCGAAGAACTCACCGAGATCGAGGAGACGGCATGATCGGCCTGGCGCCCCCGGCCTACGACCCGGCGGCCCCGACCACGGCGAACACGCTGCCCGTCGGCGCCCCGGCGACCGTCCGGTCCTACGTCCGCGAGCTGTACCGGCGCCACCGCCGGGCGTTCCTGCTGCTCATCGGCGTCAACACGATCGCCGTCGTGGCATCGATGGTCGGCCCCTATCTGCTGGGCGCCCTTGTGCAGGACGTCTCCGACGGCACGGGCCGCCTTCACGTGGAGCATCTGGGCCCCACCATCGCCGTGTTCGTCGTCGCGCTCGTCGTGCAGGCCGTCTTCGTGCGGCAGGTGCGGCTGCGGGGCGCGATGCTCGGTGAACGGATGCTGGCCGACCTGCGCGAGGACTTCCTCGTGCGGTCGGTCGGCCTGCCCCCGGGCGTGCTCGAACGTGCCGGAACCGGTGACCTCCTCTCGCGTATCACCACGGACATCGACCGGCTGGCCAACGCGATGCGTGAGGCCGTTCCGCAGTTGTCCATCAGCGTGGTGTGGGTGGGGCTGCTGCTGGGCGGTCTCGCCGTGACCGCGCCGCCGTTGGCACCGGCCGTCCTCGTCGCCGTCCCGATCCTCGTCCTGGGCTGCCGCTGGTACTTCAAGCGGGCCCCGTCGGCCTACCGGTCGGAGGCCGCCGGTTACGCCGCCGTGGCCGCCGCCCTCGCGGAGACCGTGGACGCGGGGCGCACCATCGAGGCCCACCGGCTCGGCGCCCGCCGCGTGACGCTGTCCGACCGGCGGATCAAGGAATGGACCGCATGGGAGCGCTACACCCTTTATCTGCGCTCGGTCTTCTTCCCTGTCTTCAACGCCACCCATGTGACGGTGCTGTGCTCGGTCCTCGTCCTCGGCGGCGTGTTCGTGCTGCAGGGCTGGATCGGCGTCGGGCAGCTGACCACGGGTGCGCTGATCGCCCAGATGCTCGTCGAACCGCTGGGGCTGATCCTCCGCTGGTACGACGAGCTCCAGGTCGCGCAGGTGTCGCTGGCCCGGCTCGTCGGCGTCAGGGACATCGAGCCGGAGGCGGGCGACGCCTCGATGACACCGGACGGTCGGCACGTCCAGGCCGACGACGTGCACTTCGGGTACCGGGACGGCGTCGACGTGCTGCGTGAGGTGTCCCTCGACGTGCGGCCCGGGACCCGGATCGCACTGGTCGGGCCGTCCGGCGCGGGCAAGTCCACGCTCGGCCGACTGCTCGCCGGGATCTACGCACCGCGCACCGGGCAGATCACGCTCGGCGGCGCCGAGCTGTCGCGGATGCCCGCTGAGCGGGTGCGCTCGCACGTGGCACTGGTCAACCAGGAGCACCACGTGTTCGTCGGTTCTCTCCGTGACAATCTCCGTCTGGCCCGCACGGGCGCCGAAGACGCGGAGCTGTGGGCAGCACTCGGTGCAGTAGACGCCGACGGCTGGGCTCGGGCGCTCGGCGAAGGGCTCGACACCGAGGTCGGCTCGGGCGCGCTGGCGCTCACACCCGCGCAGGCTCAGCAGATCGCTCTGGCGCGTCTGGTCCTCGCCGATCCGCACACTCTGGTCCTGGACGAGGCGACCTCGCTGCTCGACCCGCGCGCGGCCAGGGACCTGGAGCGCTCGCTCGGCCGGGTCCTGGACGGCCGTACGGTCGTCGCCATCGCCCACCGGCTGCACACCGCACATGACGCGGACGTGATCGCCGTGGTCGAGGAGGGCCGGATCAGGGAGCTCGGCAGCCATGATCAACTGGTGGCGGCCGACGGCGCGTACGCGGCGCTGTGGCGCTCCTGGCACGGGTGACCGCGCGGGCGGGGCGAGGGCCGGGCGTCGCCCGGCGGACGGGAACGTGGCGACAGGCCCCAGGGGTGGGCGGTGGCTCAGATGACGTCGTTGAGCGCCGCCGCGCACCCCACTCCGCCGAGCACCATGAACACCGGCATGAGCACCTTCACCTCGACCCAGCTGCCGGCCCGGAAGCGCATCGCCTTCGGCGGGCCGATCGGGTACCAGCGCTTGTGGCCGATGGGAATGGGCCACAGGACCGGGCAGCCGGAGACCGTGAGGGCGTCCCCGATGTCGTGGACCAGGGCGCCCAGAACGATGGGCAGGCCCAGCCACAGGTACTCCTGGCCGGGCTGGGTGAACAGCCAGTCCGAACCGTTGCCCGGCTTGTCGAGGATCCCGGCGAGGATCCAGGCGCTGGTCCCGGCGAGCAGCCACACCAGGATGTCGCTGCTGGAGCCGCGCGCCGCCCGCCACAGCAGGCCCTCGATGGCGAGCACCATGTGCACGAAGAGGATGGCGAGGACGGCCCAGCGCCCGCCGTAGAGTGCCGCCGCCGATGCGCCGCCCCCTATGAGGACGGCCCACACCCAGGTGTGCGTGAGCGTGCGGTGCCCGCCGTTCCGTCGCGGGTCGCCCTTCATACGGGTCGCCTTGTAGACGGCATAGGAGAGCTTGTCGACGATCTCGCACAGGCCGCGTGAGACGGGGCCGAAGGCCGTGGAGATGGTGGCCGCCTTGTGGTCCAGGTCGGGGGCCAGTGCCGCACCCGCGCAGATCAGCGCTCCGACGAGGAGCACGGGCCAGGGCATCGGGTGCGCGGTGGCAGCCGTGGCCGCTCCCACCCCCAGCCAGGCAGCCGCTCCTGACAGCGAGTGTGCCGGTCCCATCATGGCTGTGTTCCGCCCCAATCCACTTGTTTCGGTGCCCAGTTGTCCCCACCGGGGTCACCGTGTCCTCACGCCTCGTCGGCGCCACAGCGTACCGTTCGTGATCTTCGTACGGGCGACCGATTGCCGGATCGGGACGTGAGCCAGGCAAGATGGGGGCGTGACCCTTATCGATCAGCTGCCGCAGACCGCCGACCCCGACGCCCTCTACGAGGCTTTCGAGTCGTGGGCCGAGGAGCGCGGGATCACCCTCTATCCCCACCAGGAGGAGGCCCTGATCGAGGTGGTGTCGGGGGCGAACGTGATCGTCTCGACGCCCACCGGGTCCGGTAAGAGCATGATCGCGGCCGGTGCCCACTTCGCGGCGCTCGCGCGGGACGAGGTCACCTTCTACACGGCGCCGATCAAGGCACTGGTCTCCGAGAAGTTCTTCGAGCTGTGCAAGCTCTTCGGCACGGAGAACGTCGGAATGCTCACGGGCGACGCCTCGGTCAACTCCGACGCCCCCGTGATCTGCTGCACCGCCGAGATCCTGGCGTCCATCGCGCTGCGCGACGGGGCGCGGGCCGACATCGGCCAGGTCGTGATGGACGAGTTCCACTTCTACGCGGAGGGCGACCGCGGCTGGGCCTGGCAGATCCCTCTGCTCGAACTGCCGCAGGCGCAGTTCATCCTCATGTCGGCGACGCTCGGTGACGTCGCGATGTTCGAGAAGGATCTGACCCGGCGCACCGGCCGGCCCACGTCGGTGGTCCGCTCCGCGACACGTCCGGTCCCCCTCTCCTACGAGTACCAGCTCACGCCGCTCACCGAGACGCTGACCGAGCTGCTCGACACCCGGCAGGCTCCCGTCTACATCGTGCACTTCACGCAGGCGCAGGCCGTCGAGCGTGCGCAGGCGCTGATGAGCATCAACATGTGCTCGCGCGAGGAGAAGGAGAAGATCGCCGACCTGATCGGCAACTTCCGCTTCACCACCAAGTTCGGCCGGAACCTCTCGCGCTACGTGCGGCACGGGATCGGTGTGCACCACGCGGGCATGTTGCCCAAGTACCGGCGCCTGGTGGAGAAGCTCGCGCAGGCGGGCCTGCTCAAGGTCATCTGCGGCACGGACACGCTGGGCGTCGGCGTCAACGTACCCATCCGCACGGTCCTGTTCACCGCGCTGACGAAGTACGACGGGACGCGCGTGCGGACGCTGCGCGCGCGGGAGTTCCACCAGATCGCGGGCCGGGCCGGGCGGGCCGGCTTCGACACGGCGGGGCTCGTCGTGGCGCAGGCGCCCGAGCACGTCATCGAGAACGAGAAGGCGCTGTCGAAGGCGGGCGACGACCCGAAGAAGCGCCGCAAGGTCGTCCGCAAGAAGGCCCCCGAGGGCTTCGTCGGCTGGACCGAGAACACCTTCGAGAAGCTGATCGACTCCGACCCCGAGCCGCTGACGTCCCGCTTCCGGGTGACGCACATGATGCTGCTCGCGGTCATCGCCCGTCCCGGCAACGCCTTCGAGGCCATGCGTCACCTCCTCGAGGACAACCACGAGCCGCGCAAGCAGCAGCTGCGGCACATCCGGCGCGCCATCGCCATCTACCGGTCGCTCCTCGACGGCGGCATCGTCGAGAAGCTCGACGAGCCCGACCCCACGGGCCGCATCGTGCGCCTGACCGTCGACCTGCAGCAGGACTTCGCGCTCAACCAGCCGCTGTCGACGTTCGCCCTCGCCTCGTTCGACCTGCTCGACGCCGAGTCGCCGTCGTACGCGCTCGACATGGTGTCCGTGGTCGAGTCGACGCTCGACGACCCGCGGCAGATCCTCGCGGCGCAGCAGAACAAGGCGCGTGGCGAGGCCGTCGCGGCGATGAAGTCCGACGGCGTCGAGTACGAGGACCGCATGGAGCGGCTTCAGGACGTCACGTACCCGAAGCCCCTGGAAGAACTGCTCTCCCACGCGTACGACGTGTACCGCAAGAGCCACCCGTGGGTGGGCGATCACCCGCTGTCGCCGAAGTCCGTGATCCGCGACATGTACGAACGGGCCATGACCTTCACCGAGTTCGTGTCCTTCTACGAGCTGGCGCGCACGGAGGGCATCGTGCTGCGCTACCTCGCGGGCGCGTACAAGACTCTGGAGCACACGGTCCCCGACGACCTCAAGTCCGAGGACCTGGAGGACCTGATCGCCTGGCTGGGCGAGATGGTGCGCCAGGTCGACTCCAGCCTCCTCGACGAGTGGGAGCAGCTCGCCAACCCCGAGGTGATGACGGCCGAGGAGGCCCAGGAGAAGGCCGACCAGGTCAAGCCGGTCACGGCGAACGCCCGCGCCTTCCGCGTGCTCGTCCGCAACGCCATGTTCCGCCGGGTCGAGCTGGCCGCCCTGGACAACGTCGACGAACTGGGCGAGCTGGACGCCGAGTCGGGCTGGGACGCGGACGCCTGGGGCGAGGCCATGGACAACTACTGGGACGAGTACGAAGATCTTGGAACCGGTCCCGACGCCCGTGGGCCGAAGCTGCTGCGGATCGAGGAGGACGCCCCGCACGGCCTGTGGCGGGTGCGCCAGACGTTCGCCGACCCGAACGGCGATCACGACTGGGGCATCAGCGCCGAGGTCGACCTCGCGGCGTCCGACGCGGAGGGCCGGGCCGTCATCCGGGTCACGGACGTCGGCCAGCTGTAGGTCCTGAGCGTCCGGACGGCCCGTCCGGGGCGCGGCACAGACGAGAGGGAACGACGCATGACGAACCCAGCCGAGCGGCTCGTCGACCTGCTCGACCTGGAGCAGATCGAGGTCAACATCTTCCGGGGCCGCAGCCCGGAGGAGTCCTTGCAGCGGGTCTTCGGCGGCCAGGTCGCCGGCCAGGCGCTCGTCGCCGCGGGCCGCACCACCGAGGGCGACCGGCCGGTGCACTCGCTGCACGCGTACTTCCTGCGTCCGGGCCGCCCCGGCGTGCCCATCGTGTACCAGGTCGAACGGGTCCGCGACGGCCGGTCGTTCACCACGCGCCGCGTCACCGCCGTGCAGCAGGGCCGCACGATCTTCAATCTCACCGCCTCCTTCCACAAGCCCGAGGACGGGGCCTTCGAGCACCAGCTGCCGCCGGCGCGCGAGGTTCCCGATCCTGAATCCCTGCCGACGGTCGCCGACGAGGTCCGTGCCCATCTGGGCGCTCTGCCCGACGCGTTGGAGCGCATGGCGCGCCGCCAGCCCTTCGACATCCGGTACGTGGACCGGCTGCGCTGGACCCCCGAGGACATCGAGTCCGCCGATCCGCGCAGCGCGGTGTGGATGCGGGCGGTCGGCCCTCTCGGCGACGACCCGCTCGTGCACACCTGCGCGCTCACCTACGCGAGCGACATGACGCTCCTCGACGCCGTGCGCCTCCCGGTGGAACCACTGTGGGGGCCGCGCAGTTTCGACGTGGCCTCGCTGGACCACGCGATGTGGTTCCACCGCCCGTTCCGCGCGGACGAGTGGTTCCTCTACGACCAGGAGTCCCCGATCGCGACGGGCGGCCGCGGCCTCGCGCGCGGCCGGATCTACAACGCCGACGGCCAGCTTCTCGTGTCCGTGGTGCAGGAAGGACTGTTCCGCAAGCTCGGACAGTGACGGGCCGGCACGGCCGGGGCGACTCTCTCAGGTCGGCGAACCTGGGCGCCCCGACCCGGTTTCGGCGAACCTGGGCGCCCCGACCCGTTCATACTCCTCTGCGGCGCAGCCAGCCGAGCAGTCCGCGCGGTCGGCGAGGCGGCGCGCTGACGGGCGTAAGACTCCCCTCGTCCGTCTGCGGCTGTGCGACCGGTGCCGGTTCCGGGCCTGTCAGGGTGACCGCCTGAGCGTGCATCGTCGGCACAAGGGCAGTGGTGGCGAAGGCGGCACCCGGTCGGGGTGCCGGCCGCAGACGCCGCGCCTCGGCCAGGCTGAGCAGCAGACTCGCCCTGAGCCAGCTCAGCTCGTGCGGGTCGTCGGCCGTCATGATCCTCTCGGCGATGCGCGCCGCCGGTGAATCGGGAGCTCCGTATCCACCCGGATCGGGCCGCAGCTTGTTGAGATAGCCGCGCTCGTACGGACACGTGACCAGCTCGGCGATCCGCACCGGGTCCAGGAAGGATGCGACAGCGGCGGCCCGCTCCCATGCGTCGGTGCACTGTCCCAGCAGGAAGCTCGTGTGCCGTGAGCGCCAGTTCCGGGGACGCAGGTCGATTCCCGCGTCGAGGCGGGCTCGGATACGGTCGGGCGCCCTTCCGGTCAGGAGCGGTGCGTTGATCTCGGCCGCCGCGAACTCCCGTAGTTCTTCGGCGAGATAGAGCCAGACCACGGCCCTGTACCTGTTCAGGTAGAATTTGACCGGCGTCAGTATCCCGGCGCGGGCGAGCCGCGTGAACCTGGCCGGGGGGATGTCCATGAGGCTCGCGCCTTCGGTGGTCCCCACCGCCAGGACCTGTTCACGCAGCCTCTCCGGGAACCCTGCGGTGTCTCGGATCCGCTCGATCTCCTCGCGGGCCACGCGGCGGCGCCCGCCGTCGTCGGCCCGTACCGTACGGACATGTCCGAGCCGCACCGCTAACTCGAACTCACCCCGCTTGAGCCCCAGTTCCCGAGCCGCCCTGCTTTGCGCGAGCGAGGCGGCGGCGCGCGCCGCCGTGGCCCGTGTCGTGGCCGCCGTGACCGTTGTCGTGATGGTGTCGCCACCCATGTCTATGTCTCCCCCGTGAGTCGTGATCGCTCCCGGGAAAAACCGTAGCCCGAACCCCGTCCGCGCCGCTGAGCCTGTGGATAACTTCGGATCACCCAGCGTTTACGCAGGTCAGAAGCCTCCGGCTCGACGAGCCCCCACACCGAGGCTCTCGCCGACCCGATTCACGAGCAGCGTCATCTCGTACGCGACCTGACCGATGTCGGCCTCGGCCGAGCTCAGGACACACAGGCAACTGCCGTCGCCCGCCGCCGTCACGAAAAGCACGGCGTCGTCGAACTCGACCATCGTCTGCCGCACTCCGCCCGCACCGAAATGCCGCCCGGAACCCTTGGCAAGGCTGTGCATTCCGGACGCCACAGCGGCCAGGTATTCGGCGTCCTCCCGCCCAAGTGCTGTACTCGCCCCCGTGACCAGGCCGTCGCTGGACAGCACGAGAGCGTTACGCACATGTTCGACACGCTCCGTCAGGTCGTCCAGCAGTCGGCCCAGCGTCTCGTTCTCCGCCATGAACCCCGTCTCCCCCATAGCCGAACGATCCCCCTGGTGGAGGGATCCGTGGCGCCAGCCTTCACCACGCCCGGCATCTCGGCAAGAAGGTTGAATGATCGAGGTTCGGATGAACTGACCGACAGACATGAGGAGTTGAGACATTGGCCAACCGAACCCGCACCCGAACGGTCGCGCCGTTCCCGTCAGCTCACCGAGTCGAGGAGGCGGGCGGTGTGCATCCGTCCGGCGTACTCGACGAGCCGGATCAGCACCTCCTTTCCGGAGTCGCGGTCGCGGGCGTCGCACAGCACGACCGGTGTTCCTCGGTCGAGGTCGAGTGCACGCTTCACGTCATGGGCTCCGTAAGTGCGGGCGTTCGCGAAGCAGTTGACGGCGACGAGGAACGGGATGCGCCGGTGCTCGAAGTAGTCCACGGCGGGGAAGCACTCCTCGAGCCGTCGGGTGTCCGCGAGGACGACGGCGCCCAGCGCGCCCTGCGACAGTTCGTCCCAGAGGAACCAGAAACGGTCCTGCCCGGGCGTCCCGAACAGGTACAGCGAGAGGCCGGACCGGATGGTGATGCGGCCGAAGTCCATGGCGACGGTCGTCGTGGTCTTGCGCTCCACCGCGCCCGTGTCGTCGACGGACTGGCCCAGTTCGCTGAGCAGTTCCTCCGTGCGCAGCGGCCGGATCTCGCTGACGGCGCCGACCAGGGTGGTCTTGCCGACACCGAATCCGCCCGCGACCAGTATTTTCAGGGCCAAGTCGGTGCTGTCGGCGTCGGCGTGCGTCTCTTCAGAGTGCTCGGAGCCCATCGATGACTTCTCTCAAGATCTTTTCGTCGGGTAGTTGTGCGGGCGGCACGGGCCGGCCGACCTTGACGCAGCCCATGTCGAGCAGGTCGCCGAGCAACACCCTGACCACCCCTACGGGGAGGTCGGCGCCCGCGGCGAGTTCGGCGACGGACTGTGTCTCGGTGCGGCACAGCTCGACGAGTGCCCGGTGCTCGGGCCCGAGGGCGGTGTCGTCGTCCCGGCCGGGCGCGGAATCGTCGAGTCCGACGAGTGCGATCAGGTCGAAACGTACTGCTCTCGGCCCGGGCGACGTGCGCCCGCCCGTCATCGCGTAGGGGCGGACCAGGGGCCCGGCCTCGTTGTCGTACCACTGGCTGCCCGCCTCCGGACCGCGCGACTGGTCGTCCCCGTGATCGTTCATGGTCGAGGCCGTCCGGTCACCCGGCGGCGGGCGGGTCCGCGATGAACCGTGCCGGGGTGTAGAGGTGTTCGCCCACGCGCTTGACCATGCGGGCCATCTCGTACGCGACGAGACCCATGTCCGCGTCGGCCGTGCTGAGGACGGCGAGGCAGGAGCCGTCGCCCGCGGCCGCGACGAACAGGAAGCCCTCGTCCATCTCGACCATGGTCTGGCGGACTCCGCCCACTCCGAAGTGCCGGCCCGCTCCCTTGGCGAGGCTGTGGAAACCGGAGGCGACGGCGGCCAGATGTTCGGCGTCCTCGCGGCCGAGCCCGTTCGACGCGCCGACGGCGAGACCGTCGTTGGAGAGCACGACTGCGTGCCGCAGCTCGGTGACGCGCAGCACCAAGTCGTCGAGGAGCCAGTCGAGCTCTCCTGACCTGGGCGCGGTCCCCGTGGTCGGGTCCTGGATCATGTGAGGTCTCCTTTGGTGCTGTCGCGGTCGGGCACGGTTCCTGGGCCGGCCCCTGGTGGACGGCCGCCGCCGCGGATCCATCCGCTCCGGAAGGCCGTCATGCGCTGCCGTGCCTCTTCGGGTGTTCGGGTGTCGGATTCCGGGTGGTGCGGGGTGCTGGAACGTTCCTGGTCGGGCCGCTTGCGGAGCTGGGGTGCGAGGCTCGCCTGTCGCACGCGCTTGGGAAGCAGTCCGTCCGGCGCGTCGCCTCCGGTGTCGGCGGCAGGCCGATGCGGGCGCAGGGCGGTGACTCCTGGGGGCGTCGGGTGCTCGTCGTGGGAGTGGGGTGTGTCGTTGTCGCGGGTGGTGGCGTGGGTCGTGTCGGGGTCTGGCGCAGCCGTTACGGCGACGGCGAGTGCGGGGCGTGGCCCCTGGATGGGCACAGGGTTGCCGTTCATGTGGAGTGCTTTCGGGTCGGGCACGCGCGCGTAGTGGTGCTCCGCGACGTGTGCCGTCGTCCTGTTCGCCGCGTCCGGACGGTGCTCCCTTTCGGCTCTGTCCGGCCCGGCGGATTTGTCGGGGATTCCAGGACGCAGCAGGGCTGTGGGCACCAGAACGACCGTGGTCGTGCCGCCGTAGGGCGAGGTGCGCAGGTGCACCTTGATGCCGTGGCGGTGGGCGAGCCGGCTGACTACGAAGAGGCCGAGGCAGTCGCTGTCGAACAGGTCGAGCGCTTCGGAGTGGGCGATGCGGTTGTTGGCCTCGGCGAGGGTCTCCTTGCCCATGCCCAGGCCGCGGTCCTCGATCTCCAGGGCGTAGCCGTTGCCGACCGGTTCTCCGTTGACGCGCACCTTGGTGTGCGGTGGTGAGAACTGGGCGGCGTTCTCGACGAGTTCGGCCAGCAGATGGGTGAGGTCGGCGACGGCCGCGCCCTGGATGGAGGCGGCGGGCATGTTGCGTACCTCCACGCGCGCGTAGTCCTCGATTTCGGAGACGGCCGCGCGAATGACGTTGGTCAGCGGGACCGGGGTGCGCCAGGCGCGGCCCGGGGCGGCGCCGGACAGGATGATCAGGCTCTCCGCGTGGCGCCTCATGCGGGTCGTGAGGTGGTCGAGGCGGAACAGGTCGCTGAGCTCGTCCGGGTCCTCGGCCCTGCGTTCCATGGTGTCGAGGAGGCCGAGCTGGCGGTGGACGAGGACCTGGCTGCGGCGGGCGAGGTTGACGAAGACTCCGGAGATCCCGCTGGCGAGTTCGGCGCGTTCCGCGGCGGCGAGCAGCGCAGCCCGGTGCACCGTGCCGAGCGCCTCGGCCACCTGCCCGGTCTCGTCCTCGGCGGGCGGGCCCACGGGCGCTTCCGCGTCTACGTCGATCTCCTCTCCGGCGCGCAATTTCCGCATGGCGTACGGGAGTTTGTGGCGGGCGATCTCCAGGGCGCTGTTGCGCAGGCTGACCAGTTCGACGACGAGGCCGCGGCCGATGCGTACGGAGATCACGAGCGAGGCGGCGACGGCGGCCAGGCCGAACAGGACCGCGGCGCCCGCCGTCGTGAACAGGCCTCGGGCGAACGGATTCGCCTCGACCGCTGCCGTACGCGCCGCGTCCGCCTCGATGGCGCGGTATCGGTTCTGCACGGTCGTGTGCGAGCTGCCCCACGTGAGCGCGGGAACCTCCTGACCCGGCTTCGCGTTGACCAACTTGTCCTCGACAGCGCGCACGTCGCCGTACGCGTTCCCCTCCACGAGGCGGTGCCATGCCGTCCGTTCCGCTGCCGGAAGATCGGCTACGGCCGACTCGGACAGGGTCCGCCGGGTGTCGACCGCACCGATGAACAGCCGCAGCCGGACGCCGTCAAGCGACCCCGCGCGACGCGAGACGGCCAGCAACGAGTCCTCGCGGGCGAGCATCTCGCCGCCGCGCGAGAACTCGTACAGCACGCGCGCGTGGGCGCCGAGACCGTCCTCCTGGACCCCCGCCAGCGCGCCACTCACGGCGAACGCGGAACCGATCGTCCGCGTGTACGTGCTGTACGCGCTCTCCCAGCTCGTGCGCCTGTCGAGCACAGCGGTGCGCACGGTACGCAGCTTGTCCGCATCGGCGGCGAACACCGTGAGGCGGTCGCCCACGCGCGCGGGCAGGCCGGTGCCGTCCGCGACGGTGCTGCCGCCGCCGAGGCTGATCTTGGCCATGGCCTTGTCGGTCGCTGTGGCGCGCTTGTTGAGGGCGTCGGCTCTGTCGGGCACCGGCGCGGCGGCATAGGCGACGGCGGCGGTCCGTTCGGCCTGAAGCGCGGCGATCGCGGCGGCGACGGGGGAACGAACCGTGGAGTCGACCCGTTGTAACTGCCGTAGACGGGCCACGTCTTGGGCGGTGCTGACCGTCGCGTAGGCCCAGAGAGCGAGCAGCGAGACGACGGGCACCATGAGAAGGCACACGATCTTGGCACGGACGGTACGAGGCTTCAGACGTCGGGCACTCGGGCGCGCGGGCGGCGCGCTGAGAGCGGGGTGGCTGTCCGCTCCGAGATCCTCTTCCGCGGGCGGGCCGGCGTGCGCACGACGTCCGCGCTCCGGGTTGACGGATCGGGGCAGTGCGCCGGGGATGGGGGTCCTACGGGGTGTACGCATGGCCTCCTCGCTCGGGGTGCGGGCTTGATGCGCTGGGGGTGTGGGCGTGATGGGCGCTCTGGGTGCGGGCTTGATGCGGGGGCGGCGCGGGCTTGATGGGGGTGCGGCACGGGCTTGGTGCAAGGGCGTCGTGGCGCCCAGCGCTCTCAGCAGGGTGGTGCGCTCTCAGTGGGCGACGGTCTCGACGGGTCGCTGGGCCGAGGCGGAAGCCTCGCGTTCGCCCGTCGTGGGAGACAGCGCGACGAAGGCGGACGTCAGGAAGAGGTAGGACCCGAGTCCGACAGCGAGGGGGAAGATGAACTGCATAGCCGTGGCCCCGGGCAGGGTGGTTGCGGAGGGTGTGCCCCGCACGCTCACCGCCAGCATTCCGGTGTAATGCATACTGCTCACGGCGCCGCCCATGACGAGGGAGGCGACGGCGACCGCCGCCGGCGACTTGATGTTGAGCCCCGCCCACAGAGCAGCCGTAGCGGCCACGACCGCGATGGCGACGGAGAGCCCGACGAGCAGCGGGTCGAAGTGCACCTGACCGTGCAGGCGCAGGGCCGCCATTCCCAGGTAGTGCATCGTCGCGACGCCGAGACCGGTGGCGAGCCCACCCAGAACGAGGGCGCGGGTCCGGCCACGGCCGTAACCGACGGCGAAAACGCCGACTCCCACGACGGCCACGGCGACGACAAGGCTGAGGACGGTGAGCGGCACGTCGTAGCGGATCTCGGTGCCGGTGACGCCGAAGCCGAGCATCGCGACGAAGTGCATCGTCCAGATGCCCGTGCCGATCGCAGAGGCGGCGGTGATCAGCCAGTTGCGCCGTGAGCGGCCGGTGGCGCCCAGGGCGCGGACGGTGCAGCGCAGGCCGAGTGCCGCGCCTATGGAGGCCATCACGTATGACAGAACGGGGGTAAGCCAGCCGAAGGTGGCGTGGTCCAGGTGTCCCATGGGTCCGGGACGCTAGACCTCATGGGGGCGCACATCAGGGGCGCATTTCGAAAGCTGATGAAAAGTGACAGGGAGGAGCGGCGGAACGATCGCGTCAGGCTCGAACGTGTACAGCATCCGCACATGCGGAGGCTTTGGTTCCCATCGGCAAGCATGGTCTCGTATCCGCTTGCATCGAACCGGACGGGTTCTCATCGGTCGTATATGGGGTTTTCGATCAGGCACCCTCACTGCACACTCACTCAGCCGTACTGCTCCACACCTCACGTGGGCACGCGCGTGCGGGGGATCATGGGGGCATGAGCGACGACCACACACACGTGCAGGAGTTCTTCTCGGCCCGCGCGGCCGGGTGGGACACACGGTTCCCCGACGACGGCCCGGCCTTCGAGTCGGCGGTGGCCGAGCTGGGGCTGCGCGCGGGCGACCGGGTACTCGACGCGGGGTGCGGCACGGGGCGAGCCCTGCCGGCGCTGAGGGAAGCCGTGGGGCCCACAGGGACAGTGCTGGGAGTCGACCTGACACCCGCGATGCTGAACGCCGCCGTACGCGCGGGCCGGGACCGCGCAGGTGCGCTACTCCTCGCCGACGTGACGCGCCTGCCCGTACGGTCCGAGTCGCTCGACGCCGTGTTCGGCTCCGGGCTCGTCTCCCATCTGCCCCACCCGGAGGAAGATCTACGGGAGTTGGCGCGGGTGGTGCGTCCGGGCGGGCTGCTCGCCCTGTTCCACCCCATCGGCCGTGCCGCACTCGCCGCCCGCCAAGGCCGCCAACTCACCCCGGAAGACCTGCGCGCGGAACCCAACCTCCGCTCCCTGCTGACCAGTTCGGGCTGGCACATGACCTCGTACACCGACGAGGACAACCGCTTCCTGGCGCTGGCGGAGCGGCGGGCGTGACGCCTGCGGGCGCCGACGATCCTCTGCGGGCCCGTGCACCCCTCGCGCCCGCCGGTTCATTCGAACAGCAAGTAGCCGAGTACGACACTTTTGGTGTCTGAACTCCCGCTCTACGTTGGTGAAGTGACGCATCGTGCGCACCGCAGCTGGGGAAGGTGGCGTACATGTTCGAGAGACTCCGGAAGGTCGGGCGCGGCGGTACACGGGACGGCGCGGGTGCCGCGGCCCCGACGCCATCGCGCAAGCGGCCGCACAACCTCTTCGAGGCCGCCGCGACCTATGTGTCGGCGCGCGTCGAGGACGACGAGGACGCGATGGCCGAGGCCGCGACCTGGGTTTCTCCGGAGGCTCTGTCGTTCGGCATCAACGAACTCGCGTGCCGCGCGGTCGTCGCGCTCGCGCGGGAGCGCGACGAGTCGCCCCAGGTCGTGGCGCGGGCCCTACTCGGTCTGCCCGCCGCCTGAGCATCCGCCGCTGCACCGTTCCGCGTTCGACAGGTCTCCACCTGAGGAACACGAAGTACGCACGAGATCTTGGCAGGTTCTGCCCCTAGGGGGTTACTCCGGGTCACCTGGGAGAATTTCCAGCTCAACGCCCTCGACGATCTCCGCTGCGACTGGTTAGGGTGCGCCGACGGATGTTGCACAGGGGAGGCTGGCATGGCCGGGACGGACGACACGGTCGCCGCCGGGGACGACGCGCTGTATGTACTGACGGCGGTCTTGCTGACCCCTGCGAAGTTCCCCAGCGTTCTCGGTGACGACTATCCGGAGGCGTGCGCGGCTCTCGGCCTCGCGCCTCTCGCCGACGGGTACGGGCTCGTACTCGGCCAGGACGGTGCCGGGGCACGCTGGACGGTCGTCATCGACGACGTGTCCCTCGTCGCCGTCGCCATCGCGTCCTGGGACTGCGGCATGGAGTACGAGCTGTCGCCCGACGAGCGCACGGTGGTCTCGGCCCTGCCGGGGTGGCCGCTCGCCCTGTCCGTGTCGGCGCCGGGCGTTCCCGCGCCGCACGACCCGGAGCACGACCCCGAGTTCATGGACGGTCCGCCTCTGACTCCGCCGAACACGGACACGTGGGGCCCCGCCCAACGCCGCCTCGGCGCCGACGAGATCGCCCTCCAGTGGGCCAACTGGCGGAACCAGATCGACGACAACGCGTTCCTCGCGAACGGGTCGGACGGTCAGGCCTCTGCATCTGGAGGGGCCGGCCAGGACGGCGAGGGCTCCGACGGTGAAGACGCCCCGGGTGCGGTCGGTGCCGCAGCCTCGGAGGGCGACTCCGCCGAGGCCGCCGCTCCTCGTACCCCGCACCCCGGGATCCGGCGCGTCCTCGCGGAGGTTCGCGCCTACGTGGACAGCCCGCCGCCGCTCGGCCGTGTCCGGTCGGCGTTCGCTTCCGGGGAGGCCCGCACGCTGCGCGCCGACGGCCCCGGCTGGTCGATGGTGGCCCGGACGGACGACATCGCGTTCGTCCTCCTCGACGACGAGCCCGGCGAGGTACTGCCTGTGGGCCGCGGCCCCGAACTCCCCGGTCTCCTGGAGGCGCTCGACAAGATGGCCGTACGCCCCGCCTGAGCCTCCGGCACCGCATGAGCCCATGAGCAGGGTCACCTACTCATGGGCTTTGCGGCGTGGTGGGTCGGGTTTCGGGGAGGGATCGGGTGCGCTCTACTCAAGCGCAACAGCGTCGCCCACCGCCGCGAGCAATTCGAGCGGTAGTTCCTTGTCGCCCTGTCCGATGGCGAGCCCGAGCCAGCGGCCGGAGCTCTGGTGCGGCCACGCCTGCACGCTTCCAGCCATCTGACTCAAGCTGTTGATCGGCTCGGACACCGTCTCCCCCTCAAGGCCAGCCCTCAGATACGGCAACAGGTCAACTGCGAGCGGCTCGCCCCAGCGTGCTGTCAGGGCTGCGACCAGTGCGTCTAGGCAAATCTGCATGTCGGCGGCGGCTTCGCGTGCCGCTTGGCCGTCGTCGTCATCCCAGAACTCCTGGCTGGCCCGCAGGACGCGCGCACGATGCTCTGGGCCACCGTCCCCGGTGTCGTCATGGAAGTCCGCCTCCGGAAAGGGCTGTGCAAGCAATTCATCGATCAAGACGAGATACCCGTCGAGGTCTGCACTGGAAAAGGATCCGGATTCAGCGGTCGTCATGAGCGCAAGCTATGGCACTGCACTGACAAGCGTCCTCGACGGCCTTGCCTGCCAAAGTGTGATCGCCCGAGCAGCCCCTAGCTGTCTGCCCGGCGAAGGGGATGCATTCACGTCTCGGCGCGGCGGTGCTTACGGTTTGTGGGTTACCCAGAGCAGTTCCGCCGGCCAGCGGTGTGCCCAGTCGGGCGGGTCGGTTTCGTTGTAGCCGTTGGGTGTTGAGGGTTCGGGCCTGGGCTCGATGAGGTCGTCGATGATGAGACCCGCGCCGCGCAGGACCTTGACCCAGTCGCCGTAGGTGAGCTGATAGCTGGTCGCGTCGTCGTCTTCGGCGATGCTGTTCAGCCCGAAGTAGTTCTTCTGCAGTGTCGTGGTCACGCGGCCGGCGGCTTCGTCGTAGCAGGCTTCGAACCATGGGCTGGCGACGTTGAACACCAGGCGCCCGCCTCGACGCAGGATGCGTGCGGCCTCCGGGACGGCCAGGTGCGGGGGCGCCCAGCTGAGCCCGCCGAAGTCGCAGAACACCAGGTCGAAGCTGTCGGCGGCGAAGGGGAGTTGTTCGGCGGCGCCTTGCACCAGCGGGTAGCGGACCGCTCCCATCGCACGGTCCGCTGCGGCGAGTTGGGCCTCGGACAGGTCGAGCCCGACCACCGTGGCGCCCTCGGCGGCGAGCGCCCTGGACCACTGGCCGGCGCCGCAGCCGAGTTCGAGGACACGCTTGCCGGTGACGTCGCCCAGGGCGTTCAGGTGCTCGTCGGGGACGGAGTACATGCCCCACAGCCGGGGCGTGGCGCCGATCTGCGGGTCGTGCGCGTGCTGGTAAGCGCTGCTGATCCGGTTCCAGAACCGCCGGTTGGCGCGGGTGCTGTCATCCACGTGCCGACTCCAGCACTGCCTGCCGGACTGGTCAACACGATTAGCGCACTGGCCACCCTTGCCTCGGTCCGGCTCCCGGCTCGGTCCATGATCCGCCGGACGAGCCCTGGCCCCACTCATCAACCCCCCGGACACCCGTCACCAGGCCGCGCCCGGCCCCGCGACACGTGCCCGGCGACGGCCGGCGCAGGCGTCACGCACCCGGAGCGCCGGCCGCACCTCTCAGTGGCGTATCTCCTTGCGCGAGACTCGGCGCAGCCTGCGCCGCTGGGAAGGGTCGAGGGCCAGATAGGCCGCCGCGGGAATTCCCAGCACGATCAGGAGCGCCGCCCACCAGGGCAGCCAGATCCACAGGATGAGGCCGACCGCCACACCTCCTACGGCGATCTTGGTGTTCCTCGTCATGTCCGTCGCCTCCTTCGGGGGCTTCAAGCCGCCCTCGCCTTGAGAGGCGGGCCCCCGCCTCTACTCTTTGAAACGGACCCGGCGCCCGGCCGGTTCCTGTTCGCGACCCTGATGCGTCCCTGAGGCGTCACCCTGACGCAGCCCTGATGCCCACGGGCCCTGGCCGCCCCACCACTCCCACCCCCGCGAGCCGCCCACCCCCTTACTCCCCCCTCAGCCCCTCCCCCACCCCATACATGTGCCGCAGCACCTGCCGGTACGAGTCGATCAGGCCCGTCTCCGTGAACGGAATGCCCAGGTCACGGCAGTGGGCCTTGATCAGGGGCTGAGCCAGGCGCAGGTGGGGGCGGGGCATACTCGGGAAGAGGTGGTGTTCGATCTGGTAGTTGAGGCCGCCGAGGAGCCAGTCGGTCAGCGCGCCGCCCTTGATGTTCCGGGACGTGAGCACCTGCCGGCGCAGGTGGCCCCAACGTTCGCCGTCCGGGTCGGGCATCTCCATGCCCTTGTGGTTCGGCGCGAAGGCCATGCCGAGGTGCAGGCCGAAGAGCGCCTGATGGATCGCCGCGAAAGCGAGGGCGTGGCCGAGGGGCATGGTGCACAGGAGCAGGGTCACGTAGCCGACAACGTGGGTCGCGAGGAGCAGGCCCTCCACGACGCGTTCGCGCGGTGGCTGGCGGCGTAGGTCCTGGAAGCCGTAGAGCTTCAGGGCAAGGCCCTCCAGGAGGGTCAGGGGGAAGAAGAGCCAGGCCTGGTTGCGGGTCAGCCAGCGGCGGAAGCCGGTGCGGGTCGCGGCCTGGTCGCTGGTGAAGACGAGGACGTCGGCGGCGACGTCCGGGTCCTTGTCGATGTGGTTGGGGTTGGCGTGGTGGCGGTTGTGTTTTTCGGTCCACCAGCTGTAGCTCATGCCGAGCAGGAGGTTGCCGTGGATGAGGCCGATGATGCGGCTCGCGGTGCGGTTGCCGGTGATCTGGGCGTGGCCGGCGTCGTGTCCTATGAAGGCGGTGCGCGCGCTGAGCACCGACAGGACGGGAGCGAGTGCGAGGACCCACCAGGAACCGCCGATGAGGGCCATGCCCGCGCCGACGGCGGCCAGTGCCAGGGCGTTCAGGGTGATGGTGCGCGCGTACCAGCCGGTTCGTCGCTCCAGGAGGGTCTGGCTCTTCACTGCGCGCAGCAGCGGCGTGAACTCGCTCCCCTCTCGCCGCGCCTCTGTCGTTCCTGGGAAGTGCGGGGAGTGTTCCGTGACGGCTTCTTCGGCAGCCAGGGTCATGGCGCGGTCTCCGGTCTCAGGGGGCTCGGGTTTGGTCTCACGTACCAAAGTCGGGCGCCTGCTGAAGCTGCGGTCGCCTGACCTCAACAAACGTAGAAATCAGGGGTGTTGGGTCGCCATGGCGTCACCACCCGGGTCCGGGCGGGGGTAGCACCGCCTCCGGACGGGGGCTAGCCACACCCCTCCAGATCGGCGTGACCGCCGTCACGGCGTGCGTCGCCCCATGGGCCCGGCGCATGGGGTACCCTCGGCGACTCCGCCCAGTAGTCAAATTTGAGGAATACGTCATCGCTGCCTACAGGCATCCCGTGGCAACACTCCCCGAGATCTCCGAACTGGTCCGCTGCTGCGCGGTCTTCGTGCCCGCCGATCCGGCGCGCGAGGGCAGCGTCGCCTTCTGGCGCCCCGACGGTGGCCGGCCGCCGCACACCGACGCGGGCACGCCGCGCGAGCTGAGTCTCGCCGTTCCCGTCGACGGCGGCGTCGAGCGCGACGCCGTACCCTTCGGCAGCGGCGTCGAGCGCAACAACGTACCCGCCGTCCTGCTGCCCGTGCGTGCCGCGCTGCCGGTGCTCACGCGCGCGCGTGCCTGCGCCGACGCCAGCACGAGCGCCGCGTTCTGGGGCGCCGCCTCCGCGCTCGCGCTCCAGTTCGCGGCGCGTGGCCTCCTGCTGCCCGGCCTCACGCCGAACGACTTCGACGCCTGGCGCGCCGGACCGTTGCGCGCCGAGGACTTGGAGCGGGTCAGGGAGCTGGCCGCCGCGATGCCGCCCGAGGCCCACGCGACACCCCTGGACCATGACGGAACGGAACCGCTCCGGGACGGACAGGAGGCACCCTCGGACGGACCCGAAGCGCTCCGCCTGCCCGCCCCCGAGGCGCTGCTGCGTGCCTTCCTCGACGCCGTCGCCGACACCCTGCCCCGCTCCCCGGCCGCACCCGTCGCCGCCGGCGCCCAGGCCTTCGCCGCCGCCGAACCCCAGCGCATCCCGGACCACCGCGCCTGGGCCGCAGACGTCGCCGCCGGACACGACGCGGGCGTACGGGTCTCTCTACGTATCGAGGCACCCAACCTGGAGCCGGCCGAGCCCGAGGACGGACACGGGTACGAATACGCAGGCGAGCCCACCCCGCACACGGACCGCGCCCACTCCCCCGCCCAGCCCCCCGTCACCTTCCGCGCCGTCCTCCAAGTGCACAGCGTCAGCGACCCCGCCCTCGTCGTCGACGCCGGCGCCATCTGGGCGGCGCCCGACACCACAGCCACCTTCGGCCCCCGCGCCCGTATGGACGCCCTCCTCGCCCTCCGCCGCGCCGCCCGCGCCTGGGCGCCCCTCGCCCCGCTGCTCTCCGCTGCCGTGCCGGACGCGCTCGACCTCGCGGACGACGAGGTCACCGACCTGCTGGGCGCCGGCGCCCGAGCCCTCGCCACGGCCGGCGTCGACGTGCACTGGCCCCGGCAACTGGCCCGCCGCCTGACCGCCCGCGCGGTGATCGGCCCACCCGACGGCGAGGCACCCGGCGCCGGAGAAACATCGACCCCGTCCTTCCTCGCCGCGGACGCCCTCCTCGCCTTCAACTGGCGGTTCGCACTGGGCGATCAGGAGCTGAGCCGCGAGGAGCTGGACCGGCTCGCCGAGGCGAACCGGCCGGTCGTGCGGTTGCGTGATCAGTGGGTGCTCATCGATCCCGAGGAGGCTCGCCGCGCCCGCGAGAACCGGGACCGCAAGGTCACCCCGATCGATGCCCTGGGTGCTGCCCTTACGGGTTCCACGGAGGTCGACGGGCGGCGCGTCGACGTTCATCCGACGGGCTGGCTCGCGGAGTTGCGGGAACTGCTCGCCGACCCCGAGGGCATGGCGTCCGTCGGCCAGCCCGCCGCACTGGCCGCTGACCTGCGCGACTACCAGCTGCGCGGCCTGAACTGGCTGGCCCGTATGACGTCCCTCGGTCTCGGCGCCTGTCTCGCCGACGACATGGGACTCGGCAAGACGATCACCCTGATCGCGCTGCACCTGCACCGGCAGACCGTTCCGGAGAGCGCCGCCCCGACCCTCGTCGTCTGCCCCACGTCCCTCATGGGCAACTGGCAGCGCGAGATCGAGAGGTTCGCGCCCGGCACCCCGGTGCGCCGCTTCCACGGAGGCCGGCGCAGCCTGGAGGACGTCGCCGCCGGGGAATTCGTGCTCACCACGTACGGCACGATGCGGCTCGACGCGGCGCAGCTGTCCGGTGTCGAGTGGGGCATGGTCGTCACCGACGAGGCGCAGCACGTCAAGAATCCGCACTCGGCGACCGCGAAGCAGCTGCGGACCATCGGGGCACGCGCGCGCGTGGCGCTCACCGGCACGCCGGTGGAGAACAACCTGTCCGAGCTGTGGGCGATCCTCGACTGGACGACCCCGGGGCTGCTCGGCCGGCTCGGCACGTTCCGTACGCGGTACGCGCGGGCGGTGGAGGAGGGCAAGGACCCTGCCGCGGCCGAACGGCTGTCCAAGCTCGTATGCCCCTTCCTGCTCAGGCGCCGCAAGTCGGACCCGGGGATCGCGCCCGAGCTGCCGCCGAAGACGGAGACGGACCGCGCCGTGTCGCTCACCGCCGAGCAGACCGGGCTCTACGAGGCCGTGGTGCGGGAGACGCTCGCCGAGATCTCCGGAGCGGACGGTTTCGAGCGGCGCGGGCTGATCGTCAAACTGCTCACCGGTCTCAAGCAGATCTGCAACCACCCCGCCCAGTTCCTCAAGGAGGACGAGCCGCGCATCGCCGGCCGGTCCGGGAAGCTGGAACTGCTGGACGAGTTGCTCGACACGATCCTCTCCGAGGACGCGAGCGTGCTGGTGTTCACGCAGTACGTGCAGATGGGGCGCCTGATCGAGCGCCATCTGGCGGCGCGCGGCGTGCCCTCGCAGTTCCTGCACGGCGGCACGCCCGTCGCCGAGCGCGAGGCCATGGTCGGGCGCTTCCAGGATGGTGCGGTGCCGGTCTTCCTCCTGTCGCTGAAAGCCGCCGGTACGGGGCTCAACCTCACCCGCGCGGAACACGTCGTGCACTACGACCGCTGGTGGAACCCGGCGGTCGAGGCGCAGGCCACCGACCGCGCGTACCGCATCGGGCAGAGCCGGCCGGTGCAGGTCCACCGGCTGATCGCGGAGGGGACGATCGAGGACCGGATCGCCGACATGCTGGTCCGCAAGCGGGAGTTGGCCGACGCCGTGCTCGGCTCCGGCGAGGCGGCGCTGACCGAACTGACGGATGCCGAGCTGGCCGATCTGGTCGCGCTGCGAGGGGGTACGCGATGACGACGTATGACCACGATGACGACGGCCCGCACATGGGTGCGGCGGAGCAGGAGCGGGTGTTCGCGGCGCTGGCTCCCGTGCACGGGCGCGGCTTCGCGCAGTCGTGGTGGGGGCAGGCCTGGGTCAAGGCGCTGGAGGACTCGGCCCTCGATCTGCAGCAGTTGAAGGCGGGGCGCAGGCTCGCGCGGGCCGGGGCGGTGGGCGCGGTGTCGGTGCGGCCAGGGCGGATCACCGCGGTCGTCGCGGACCGCGGAGGCGCCCGGTTCCGGGCGGACGTACTGCTGCAGCGGCTGAGCGAGGAGGAGTGGGACCGGTTCCTCGGAATGGCCGTCGAGCGGGCCGGGCACATCGCCGCCCTGCTCGACCGGGAGATGCCGCCGCATCTGGTGGAGGACGCGTCGGCGGCAGCGGGCGTCGAACTCCTGCCGGGCATCGGGGACTTGGAGCCCCGTTGTGGGTGTGAGGCATGGGACCACTGCGCGCACACCGCTGCGCTCTCTTATCAACTGGCCCGGCTCCTCGACCAGGACCCGTTCGTCCTGCTGCTGATGCGCGGGCGCGGTGAACGGGAGCTGCTGGACGAACTTCAGGTACGTAGCGTCGCGTCCGCCACGGACAGTGCCGGGGATTCTGGCGGCGAGGCGCCCGAGGACGGCTACGCGGACGGTGTCGACGCCGCCGAGGCGTTCGCCGTGGGGAGCATCCTGCCGCCCCTCCCGGCCGCTCCCCCGCTGCCGCCCGGGGCGGGGCCCGTGCCTTCCCTCGATACTGAGGCGGCACCTCCCCCGGGGACGGACGTCGCGGCGCTGGAGTTCCTAGGCACCGGCGCCGCCGCCGAAGCCCTTCGGATGCTGACGGAGGCCATGACTCCCGGTCATGAACTACGCGCCCCGGAAGCCGAGTTGACTCCGGAGCAGGACGCCGTGCGGCTGGCCGCCGGCGCTCCCGGGCCGGTGATCGCCGCCCGGCTCGCCGACGGATCCGGGCGCGACCGCGAGGCCATGGCGGCTGCCGTGCTCGCCTGGGAACACGGTGGCGTGGCCGGCCTGTCCGTCCTGGAGGACGAATGGTCGCCGGACGCGGAGACGGCAGCACGCGCGCGTACCGCGATCGACGCGGCCTGGGACGCCGAGGAGCGCCCGACGTTGCGGGCGGCACACAACCGGTGGACGGCCACGGGTACAGGCGCGCAGATAAGGCTCGGCCGCGACGGACGCTGGTGGCCGTACCGCAAGCAGCGCGGCCGCTGGCTCCCGGCGGGCCCGCCGGCCCACGACCCGGCCACGGCACTCTCGGCGGCGGTCGAGGACGAGTGACGCCGGAGGGGGCGGCCGTACACGCGAGCCGTACACGCGAGCCGTACGCATGAGCCGTACGCATGAGCCGTACGCATGAGCCGTACGCATGAGCCGTATACGCAAGCCGTACGCGCACGGTCGCCCCCTCCACGAAACCCCACCCCCTCCGTAAGATCTCCCGCGCAAGTGGTCCAGTCCACTCACGCGCTTGGAGTGATCCATGAACATCGGTCGCCGTACCGTGCTCACCGTCCTCGGTTCGTCCGCCGCTCTCGGCGCGGCCGCCTCCGGGGCCAGCGCCGAGAGCGTGTCGGCCTCCCGCAATCCGGCCGGCGACGCGCTGGCCCGGTTGCTGCCGCACCACCACGATCAGGTCACCTTCCGTACCGTGCCCCGCCCCGACGGCAAGGGCGACGCCTTCCGGGTGTCGGGGTCCAGAGGCAGGATCCTCGTCGAAGGCACCACGCCCGCCGTCCAGTTGACCGGGTTCCACCACTACCTCCGTCAGCACGCCCACGCGCATTTTTCGTGGAGCGGTGAGCAGACCGAGTCCCTGCCGTCGCGCCTGCCCGGCCTCTCCGAGCCCCTGGTGCGCGGTGCGAACGTCTCCCACCGGTTCGCCTTCAACGACACCAACGACGGTTACACGGGCCCGTATCACGGCTGGGACTACTGGGAGCGTGAGCTCGACGTCCTCGCGCTGCACGGCTACAACGAGATCCTTGTCTACCTCGGTGCCGACACCGTCTATCACCTCACGTTCCAGGAGTTCGGTTACGGCGACGCCGAGATGCGCGCGTGGATCGCGGGTCCGGCCCATCAGCCGTGGTGGCTGCTGCAGAACATGTCCGGGTTCGGCGGGCCCCTGTCGCAGCGGCTGCTCGACCGTCGCGCCGCGCTCGCCCGGAAGATCGTGGGGCGGATCCGCGAGCTCGGCATGACGCCCGTGCTGCCCGGCTACTTCGGCACGGTTCCGCCCGGGTTCGCCGACAAGAACCCGGGGGCCCACATCGTTCCCCAGGGCGGCTGGGTCGGGTTCACGCGCCCCGACTGGCTCGATCCGCGCGACCCGCACTTCTCGCGGATCGCGGAGACCTTCTACCGCGTGCAGAGCGAGCTGCTCGGCGACTCCACGATGTACAAGCTCGACCTGCTGCACGAGGGCGGCAACCCCGGAGACGTGCCGGTGGGCCAGGCCGCGAAGGCCGTCGAGACAGCCCTGCGCACCGCGCACCCCGGCGCGATCTGGAACATCCTCGGCTGGCAGACCAACCCGCGCCGCGACATCGTCGACGCGGTCGACCGCTCGAAGATGTTCATCGTCGACGGCCTCTCCGACCGCTTCCCCTCCGTCACCGACCGCGACGCGAACTGGGCGGGCACGCCCTACGCGTTCGGCTCGATCTGGAACTTCGGAGGCCACACGACGATGGGCGCGAACACCCCCGACTGGGCTTCCCTGTACGAGAGTTGGCGCACGCGGCCGAACAGCGCCCTGGACGGCATCGCGCTCATGCCGGAGGCCGCGGACAACAATCCCGCCGCGTTCGCGCTCTTCAGCGATCTGCCGTGGACGGACGGCCCCGTCGAGCTGAAAAGCTGGTTCGAGCAGTGGCCGACGCAGCGTTACGGCGGGCACGACGCGCACGCCGTGGCCGCGTGGGACGTACTGCGGCGCACCGCGTACGGCACGACGCGGGCGGACAGCTGGAGCGAGGCGCACGACGGGCTGTTCGGCGCCCGGCCCTCCCTGAGCGTGAAGAGCGGAGCCTCATGGTCGCCGGGCGCGCTGCGCTACGACGCCGAGGAGTTCGCGAAGGCCCTGCCCGAGCTGCTCGCGGTGCACCCGGGGCTCCGCAACAGCTCCGCGTACGCGTACGACCTGATGGATGTGGCGCGGCAGACGGTGTCGCACCGGAGCCGGACGTTGCTGCCGCGGATCAAGGCCGCGTACGACGCGAAGGACCGGGCGGCGTTCGAGGAGCTGACCGGTGAGTGGTTCGTGTGGATGGGGCTGTTGGAGGAGGTCGTCGCGACGCAGCCGCGGCATCTGCTCGGGAGGTGGATCGCGGACGCGCGGGCGTGGGGCGCCGATGACGAAGAGCGGGACCGGCTCGAGTACGACGCGGTGTCGCTGGTGACGGTGTGGGGGCCGCGTTCGGGTGCCGACAGCGGCGGGCTGCACGACTACGCGAACCGCGAGTGGGCCGGGCTCGTGGGCGGTCTGTACACGCTACGTTGGCGGACCTACTTCGACGCGCTCTCCGCCGCGCTCGCCGACGGCACGGCCCCACGGGCGATCGACTGGTTCGCTCTGGAGGACAACTGGGTGCGCACCCACCCGGCTTACCCGGCGCGCCCCTCCGGGGACATCCTCCGTGTCGCCCGTAAGGTCGCCGCGCGTCTGTGACCTGTGTGCGGTGTCCGGCGGCCACGCGTGACGTGTGCCGCCGGGCGCCCGGCATGAAACCCCCGGACACGGCGGCCGATGACGCCCCCAACTGCCGCCGCCCGCGCGACCATCGACGAGGAGAGTGAGCCCGCCCTGTTCGCGCGACGGTCCCAGGACCGAGGAAGCCGGTGATCCGCATGTTGCTGCTGGAGGACAAGGTCGCGTTGGTCTACGGCGCGGGTGGTGCGATCGGGGGCGCCGTGGCGCGGGCCTTCGCGCGTGAGGGCGCGACCGTGTACGTGGCCGGGCGCACCGGCGCGAAGGTGGCCCGGCTCGCCCGGGAGATCCGCGCGGAGGGCGGTGACGCGCACGCGGCCGAGGTGGACGCGCTGGACGAGGCGGGCGTCGACGCGTTCGTGGACGGCGTGGCCGAGCAGACGGGCCGGATCGACGTCTCGTTCAATCTGATGGGGGTCGGCGATGTGCAGCAGCCGCTCACCGAGATCGCGGTGGACGACTTTCTGGCGCCGATCGTGAATGTGACCCGCGGTCATTTCCTGACCACGCGTGCGGCGGCCCGGCACATGAGCGCGCGGGGCGGTGGTGTGGTGCTCGCCTTCGGCGGTTCCGGCACGCAGACGCTGCCGGGCCTGGGCGGTTTCAAGATCGCCCTGGATGCGCTGGAGGGGCTGCGGCGCCAGTGGGCCTGCGAGTTGGGGGCGTCGGGGATCCGTCTGGTGACGCTGAAGACGGGTGGGGTCCCGGAGAGTATGCCCGCGTTCGAGGGGCGCGACGAGATCGAGGCGGAGCTGACCCGGTCGACGCTGCTGGGGCGTACGGCGACGCTGTCCGACGTCGGCGACGTGGCCGCGTTCGTGGCCTCCGACCGGGCCCGCACGATGACGTCGGCGACGGTGAACATCTCGTGCGGGGCGCTGGTCGATATCTGAAGTCGGGGGTGCCCGGAGTCTGAAGTCGGGGGTGCCCGGAATCTGGAGTCCGGGGTGCCCTGAGTCTGAAGTCCGGGGTGCCCGGAAGCCGGTGCCCTATGCCGCGCGAAGGGCACCGGCCGTCTCCGGTCGGCGGATTCCGCCGTATCGGCGAGCGGATCCGCCGTCTCGGCTAGCGGATCGGCATACCCGAGAGGGTGCGGGCGATGACGAGGCGCTGGATCTCGCTGGTGCCCTCGAAGATGGTGTAAATCGCGGCGTCGCGGTGCATCCGCTCGACCGGGTACTCGCGGGTGAAGCCGTTGCCGCCGAGGATCTGGATGGCCTGGCCGGTGACCTTCTTGGCCGTCTCGCTCGCGAACAGCTTGGACATGGAGCCCTCGGCGTTCTCGAACTTCTTGCCCGTGGTGGCCATCCAGGAGGCGCGCCACACCAGCAGACGCGCCGCGTCGATCGAGGTGCGCATGTCGGCGAGCTGGAAGGCGACGCCCTGGTTGTCGATGATCGGGCGGCCGAACTGCGTACGCGTCTTGGCGTACTCCAGGGCCTCCTCGTACGCGGCGCGGGCCGTGCCCACCGCCATCGCGCCGACGGCCGGGCGGGACGCCTCGAAGGTGGCCATGGCGGCGTTCTTCACGCGCTCGCCGCCCGACTTGGCCTTCTCGCGGGCGCGGGCGATGCGCTCGTCGAGCTTCTCCTTGCCGCCGAGCAGGCAGGAGCCGGGGATCCGCACGTCCTCGAGGACGACCTCGGCGGTGTGCGAGGCGCGGATGCCGTGCTTCTGGAACTTCTGGCCCTGGGACAGGCCCGGCGTGTTCGGCGGAACGATGAAGGAGGCGTGGCCCTTGGAGCCGAGCTCGGAGTCGACAACGGCGACGACGACGTGGACGTTGGCGATGCCGCCGTTGGTCGCCCAGGTCTTGGTGCCGTTGAGGACCCACTCGTCCTTGGCCTCGTCGTAGACGGCGCGGGTCCGCATGGAGGCGACGTCGGAGCCGGCGTCGGGCTCGGACGAGCAGAAGGCCGCGACCTTCACGTCGTTCGGGTCGCCGTACATCTGGGGGATCCAGGTGCCGATCTGCTCCTCGGTGCCGTTGGCGAGGACGCCGACGGCGGCGAGGCCGGTGCCGACGATCGACAGGGCGATGCCCGCGTCACCCCAGAACAGCTCTTCCATGGCCATCGGGATGCCGAGACCCGTAGGGTCGAAGAACTGCTGGGCGTAGAAGTCCAGGGAGTAGATGCCGATCTTGGCGGCTTCCTGGATGACGGGCCACGGCGTCTCTTCGCGCTCGTCCCACTCGGCGGCCGCGGGACGGATCACATCGGCGGCGAACCCGTGGAGCCAGTCCCTGACTTCCTTCTGCTCGTCGTTGAGATCCATCGTGAACTCGGCCATGGCCCCTCCAGCACTGCGACACTTCACACGTTACTTGCGGTAACCGAAGTCTGTTACTCGTGAGTAGCCCCTGTCAACTCCCGAGCAGTCGTTCGACAGCATGGGATGACCTCCCGGGAACGAGTGTTACGTTTCGCGTGCGTCAGGCCATCGCAGGGGCGGGAGAACTCTCATGGAGACCACACAGGTCAAGGAAAAGCCGGCAGATCAGCGGGCGGACCAGCAGACGTCCGCCGAGCGCCGGCGTCGGGAGCTGCTGGAGGCCGCGGACCGCGTGGTGCTCCGCGACGGCCCCGGAGCCTCGATGAACGCCATCGCCGCCGAGGCCGGGATCACCAAGCCGATCCTGTACCGGCACTTCGGTGACAAGGGCGGCCTCTACGCCGCGCTCGCCAAGCGGCACACGGACGCGCTGCTCGCCTCGCTGCGGGCCGCGCTCGACGCCCCGGCGGAGCGCCGGCAGCGCGTCGAGGCGACTCTGGACACGTACCTCGCGGCGATCGAGGCGAGCCCTCAGGTGTACCGCTTCCTCATGCACCCCTCCGAGAGCGTCTCGGAGAGCGTGGCATCGGGCGAGCAGGGCTTCTACGTCGGCAGCCACTCCGCTCCCCTGCTGCGCCGCATGGGCGAGGAGCTGGCGGAGGTCATCGAGGAGCGCGTCGACCTCGGCGCCGGCGGGCAGCAGCTCGCCCGCGTCTGGGGCCACGGGATCGTCGGCATGATGCACGCCGCCGGCGACTGGTGGCTCGGCGAGCGCCCCTGCTCCCGCGAGGAACTGGTGCGCAGCCTCGCCGACCTGCTCTGGGGCCGGCTGTCCCTGGCGGGCGACAAGGTGGGCGGGCCGGGGTTCTGACCCGGGGTCTCCCGTAAGGGGCCGAGGGCCGGCCGGGGCTCCCGTAGGGGGCGGGGTTCCATGGCCGGGCCCGGGCTCCATGGCCGGGCCTCCCGTAAGGGGGCCGGGGGTTCTAGCTGCGGTCCGCCGCGGCATCCTTCGCCCACGGCGCCCGTGCCGCCTGGCGCAGGACCTTGCGCCTGCGCCAGCCCGTCACGTGGTCCGTGTAGACGAGGCCTTCCAGGTGGTCGCACTCGTGCTGGAGGCAGCGCGCGAACCAGCCCGTGCCGTGCACGGTCTTCGGCTTGCCCCACAGGTCGACGCCCTCGACGAGGACATGGTCGAAGCGCGGGGTGCCCGCCTCCAGGCCCGGCAGCGAGAGGCAGCCCTCGGGGCCGCGTACGACGACTCCGTCGGCCTCGACGAGGCGCGGGTTGACGACGTATCCGAGGTGACGGATGTCATCGTCGTCGGGGCAGTCGTAGACGAAGACCCGCTGGTTCACGCCGATCTGATTCGCGGCGAGGCCCACGCCCCGGGCCGCGTACATCGTGGCGAACATGTCCTGCACGAGCTTGGCGAGCGAGGGGCCGAAATCGGTCACCTCCTCGCAAGGGGTGTGGAGCACGGGATCACCGAGCAGGGTCAGGGGTCGTACGCGCCCGGAGGCGCCCGGGATCGAGCCGTGTCGCATGGCGGTAAGGGTACGGTCAGGTACAGCCCCGGATCCGGGGTGGTGCCGAGGTCCGGCCTGTGAATGGATCTCGATAGGCTGGCTCCGGAAAACGATGCCGGGGGCAGGCGCGGCACCGTACGCAAGGAGGATCCAGAACGATGTCAGGCAACTCGGAGCCGCTGACTCCGCGGGCCAAGCTGGCCGTCACGGCGGGCAAGGCGGCCGCGGCGGTGTCGCGGGCGGCGGGCCGCGGCAGCGGATCGGTGATCGGCGGCAAGGTCGCGCTCAGGCTCGACCCCGAGCTGCTCGGGCGTCTCGCCCAGCATCTGGACGTGGTGCTCGTCTCGGCGACGAACGGCAAGACCACCACCACCCGGCTGATCGCGGAGGCCCTGCGCGCCAGCGGCCCCGTCGTATCGAACGCGCTCGGCGCGAACATGCCCGCGGGCATCACCTCGGCCCTCGCCGGCGGCTCGGACGCCAAGTACGGCGTGATCGAGGTCGACGAGAAGTACCTCGCGGGCGTCGCCCGCGACACCGCCCCCAAGGCGATCGCGCTGCTCAACCTGTCGCGCGACCAGCTCGACCGCGCCGCCGAGACCCGGATGCTCGCCGAGAAGTGGCGCGAGGGCCTGTCCGGTTCGAAGGCCGTCGTCATCGCGAACGCGGACGACCCGCTGGTCGTCTGGGCCGCGTCCTCCTCGCCGAACGTGGTGTGGGTCGCCGCCGGCCAGGAGTGGAAGGACGACGCCTGGTCCTGCCCGTCGTGCGGCGGTGTGATGCAGCGCCCCGGCGACGACTGGTACTGCGGCGAGTGCGGCTTCCGCCGTCCGACGCCCAGCTGGGCGCTCCAGGGCGACTACGTCCTCGACCCGCACGGCTCGGCCTGGCCGATCCACCTCCAGCTCCCCGGCCGCGCGAACAAGGCGAACGCGACCTCGTCGGCCGCCGTCGCCGCCTGCTTCGGTGTGCCGCCCCAGGTCGCCCTGGAGCGCATGTACCAGGTGCAGGCCGTCGCGGGCCGCTACGACGTCGTCCAGTTCCAGGGCCGTGACCTTCGTCTCCTGCTCGCGAAGAACCCGGCGGGCTGGCTCGAAACGTTTTCCCTGATCGACCCGCCGCCCACCCCGGTGATTCTCTCGGTCAACGCGCGCGGTGCGGACGGCACCGACACCTCCTGGCTGTGGGACGTCGACTACACGCGGCTCGCGGGTCACCCGATCTTCGTGATCGGCGACCGCAAGCTCGACCTCGCCGTGCGGCTCGAGGTCGCGGGCCTGGACTTCCGGGTCTGCGACACGGTCGACGAGGCGGTGCAGTCCGCGCCTCCCGGCCGGATCGAGCTGATCGCCAACTACACCGCGTTCCAGGACGTCCGCCGCCGCGTCGGCAACTGAGACCCCGGCTTAAGGATTCAAGAGCATGAGCGACAACGGCCTTCGTCTGGTCTGGGTCTACCCGGACCTCCTGAGCACGTACGGCGACCAGGGCAACGCCCTCGTCGTGGAGCGCCGCGCCCGTCAGCGGCGCCTGGACGTGCACCGTCTCGACGTCCGCAGCGACCAGCCGATCCCGACGTCCGGTGACATCTACCTCATCGGCGGCGGCGAGGACCGGCCGCAGCGGCTCGCGGCCGAGCGGCTGCGCCGGGACGGCGGTCTCCAGCGGGCCGTGGGCAACGGCGCGATCGTCTTCTCGGTGTGCGCCGGGTACCAGATCCTCGGCCACGAGTTCATCAACGACCTGGGTGAGCGCGAGCCGGGCCTCGGCCTGCTCGACGTGGTGACCACGCGCGGCGAGGGCGAGCGGTGCGTCGGTGACGTACTCGCGGACATCGACCCGCAGTTGGGCCTCCCGCCGCTGACCGGCTTCGAGAACCACCAGGGCGTCACGCACCTCGGCCCGACCGCTCGTCCCTTCGCGCGCGTGCAGATCGGCCGGGGCAACGGCACGGGTGACGGCACGGAGGGCGCGTTCAACGACACCGTGTTCGGCACGTACATGCACGGTCCCGTGCTCGCCCGTAACCCGCTGATCGCGGACCTGTTGCTGAAGCTGGCCCTCGACGTGAACGCGCTGCCGCCGGTCGACGACCAGTGGTACGAGGCGCTCCGCAACGAGCGGATCTCGGCGGCCCAGCAGCCCGCCTGATCGCTTCTGCGCACAAGTGAGCGGGGCCGTCCGGCAGTCGGACGGCCTGTGCGTCCCCGCCCCCTGACGCCGGTAGGGTGGCGGGGATCCCGCCGGACGACGTGGTCCGGCCATCGGCCCACGTTGCAAAGGTTGTTGGGGCTATGCGCATTGGTGTCCTCACGTCCGGCGGAGACTGTCCCGGCCTGAACGCGGTGATTCGTTCGGTGGTGCACCGCGCCGTCGTCGACCACGGTGACGAGGTCATCGGCTTCCACGACGGCTGGAAGGGCCTGCTGGAGTGCGACTACCGCAAGCTCGACCTGGACGCGGTGGGCGGCATTCTCGCCCTGGGCGGCACGATCCTCGGCTCGTCCCGGGTGCAGCCCGCGCATCTGCGCGACGGCGTGGAGCGGGCCAGGGAGCACGTCGCGGAGCTCGGTCTTGACGCGATCATCCCGATCGGCGGCGAGGGCACGCTGAAGGCGGCCCGCCTGCTTTCCGACAGCGGCCTGCCCATCGTCGGTGTGCCGAAGACGATCGACAACGACATCGCCGTCACGGACGTCACGTTCGGGTTCGACACGGCCGTCGGCGTCGCGACCGAGGCGCTCGACCGTCTCAAGACGACCGCCGAGTCCCACCAGCGCGTCCTGATCGTCGAGGTCATGGGCCGGCACACCGGCTGGATCGCGCTGCACTCGGGCATGGCCGCGGGCGCGCACGCGATCGTCGTGCCGGAGCGCCCCTTCGACATCGAGGAGCTGACCCGGAAGGTCGGCGAGCGGTTCGAGGCGGGCAAGAAGTTCGCCATCGTGGTCGCCGCCGAGGGCGCCAAGCCCGCGCCCGGCTCCATGGAATTCGAAGAGGGCGCCACGGACATGTACGGCCACGAGCGCTTCGCCGGCATCGCGACGCGGCTCTCCGGTGAGCTGGAGAAGCGCCTCGGCAAGGAGGCCCGTCCGGTGATCCTCGGGCACGTCCAGCGCGGCGGCACCCCGACCGCGTACGACAGGGTGCTGGCGACGCGGTTCGGGTGGCACGCCGTCGAGGCCGTGCACCGGGGCGAGTTCGGGCGGATGACGGCGCTGCGCGGCACGGACATCGTGACGGTGTCGCTCGCGGAGGCCGTCGAGACGCTGAAGACGGTTCCGCAGGAGCGGTACGCCGAGGCGGAGTGCGTTCTGTAACCGGCGACCGATGGAGTCCCGCCCCCGGTCGCGGACGCGGCCGGGGGCGGTTCTACTCTGGTGCGGACAGACACAACGCAACAGGTACTAATCAGGAGCCGGCGGATGGATCACAGCGGGCACGGCATGACCATGGATCTGCCGCCGTTCACGCTGGGGCGGGGCCTCGAATGGTCGGCTGACCCCTTCTTCCTGATCGGGTGCCTGGTGGCGCTCGGCCTGTACGGCTGGGGTGTCGTACGGCTGCGGCGGCGCGGCGACAGCTGGCAGACGGGCCGCACGATCTCGTTCGTCGTCGGTGTGCTGACCGTGATGCTGGTCATGTGCACCAAGCTGAACGACTACGGCATGGTCATGTTCAGCGTGCACATGGTGCAGCACATGGTGATCAGCATGTTGTCGCCGATCCTGCTCCTGATGGGCGCGCCGATCACGCTCGCGCTGCGGGCGATGCCGGTGGCACGGCGCGGCGCCAAGGGCCCGCGCGAGCTGCTCCTGGCGCTCCTGCACAGCCGCTACATGCGGATCATCACGCATCCGGCGTTCACGATCCCGCTGTTCATCGCGAGCCTGTACGGGCTGTACTTCACGCCGCTCTTCGACTTCCTGATGGGCTCGAAGGTCGGGCACATCGGCATGATGGTGCACTTCCTCGCGGTCGGCGTGATCTTCTTCTGGCCGATCATGGGCGTGGACCCGGGCCCGCACCGGCCGGGCTATGTGCTGCGGATGCTGGAGCTGTTCGCGGGGATGCCGTTCCACGCGTTCTTCGGCATCGCGCTGATGATGGCGTCCGGGCCGATGGTCGGTACGTACATGCACCCGCCGGCCTCGCTCGCCATCGACGCGCTGTCGGACCAGACGGCGGCGGGCGGTATCGCGTGGGCGTTCAGTGAGGTGCCCTCGGTGCTGGTGCTGCTCGCGCTGCTGTTCCAGTGGAAGAAGTCCGAGGACCGGCAGGCGAGGCGCAAGGACCGGGCCGCGGACCGCGACGGTGACCAGGAGCTGGCCGCGTACAACGCCTATCTGGCGTCGCTGAACACCCGCGGGCAGTAGCGCCGGGCACCGCCCCGGGGAGACGATGGTCTCCAGCCGCGGTTCGGGCGCTGCGCCGTCCGGGCTGCCGGGAGGAGGCGGGTCATGCCCGGATCGATGAAGACCATGGGGGTGCTCACCGTCGGCGGTCTCGTCGCGGTGACGGCCTACACGGTGGCGCTCGGGAGCAACGGGTGGCTGTGGTTCGGCTGGATCGTGATCGGTCTGCTCACGATCGGGGTGGCCGCGTCGCGCAGCACCTGACGGGGTACGGCGAGGCACTGCGCGAGGCGCGTGGCCCGGGGGCTCAGAAGCGGAAGACGTCTCCGGTCGACGCGTTCATCGTGCAGGCGTTGGCGTACGTCTTGTGCCAGTCGATCACGCGGCCGCGGTAGGTGCCGGTCGCGCTCACGGTGACGGGTGCGTAGACCTGGGTGCACATCTGCTGGGACGGGACGAGCGCGTCCAGGTTCCCCTGTGCCGTGTCGAGGGCGCCGCAGGCCTCGGCCGCGTGCGGGTGGTGTCCGTAGGGCGCGGGGTCGCAGTGCAGCGTCTCGCCGCGCTGCCACTCGCCCTGGTCCCCGGAGACGGTGAGGACGAGCGCCCCGGGCGCGGACGCGGGCGGGTCGGTGTCGACGGCGTGGGCGGGGCCGGCCGCGGCGAGCGCGGTGAGGGCTGCGGCGGCGAGGAGGATCGGGCGCATACGGGACCTCCGGTCCGGGTGCGGGACGATTGAGGCCAGGGCACCCCTCGCGCCCGACGCCCATCGAGGCGACGCGCTGCGCGTTCCCCCGGACGGTGTCCCCGGTCAGGGCCGGTCGGGCTCTCGCGCGGGGGCCGCCGATTGGTTACTGTGCGCAAGCACCGCGTCCACGGGGGAAGGTCCCAGCATGTTCTACCGATTGCTCAAGTACGTGATTCTTGGGCCCCTGCTCCGCCTGGCGTTCCGGCCCCGCATCGAGGGGCTCGAGTTCGTTCCGGATTCGGGTGCCGCGATCGTCGCGGGCAATCACCTGTCGTTCTCCGACCACTTCCTGATGCCGGCCATCCTGAAGCGGCGCATCACGTTCCTGGCGAAGGCGGAGTACTTCACCGGGCCGGGCCTCAAGGGACGGCTCACGGCCGCGTTCTTCCGCAGTGCCGGGCAGATCCCTGTGGACCGCTCCGGCAAGGAGGCGGGCCAGGCGGCGATCCGCGAGGGCCTCGGCGTCCTCTCCAAGGGCGAGCTCCTCGGGATCTATCCGGAGGGCACGCGCTCGCACGACGGGCGGCTGTACAAGGGCAAGGTCGGCGTGGCCGCGATGGCGCTCAAGGCGGGCGTCCCGGTGATCCCCTGCGCGATGATCGGCACGTTCGAGGCGCAGCCTCCGGGTCAGGTCATCCCGAACTTCCGCCGGGTGACGATCCGCTTCGGCGAGCCCCTGGACTTCTCGCGCTACGAGGGCATGGAGGGCGAGAAGGCGATCCTCCGCGCGGTCACGGACGAGATCATGTACGCGATCCTCGGCCTGTCCGGCCAGGAGTACGTGGACGAGTACGCGGCCGTGGTCAAGGCGGCGGAGGCGGAGAAGGCCAAGGAGAAAGCCAAGGAGAAGGAGCGGAAGTTCCCTCGGATACCTGGGCGCTGAGGCGCGTACGCCGCTGGAGCGTGAACGACACGAACGGTGCCCGGCCCCTGGTTGAGGGGCCGGGCACCGTTCGTGTCAGCCGATGGTCACGGCTTCGGCGTGGCGTGCGGGGCGCAGGTGACGTCCTCGCTGTCCGTCTTGCCGGTGAGCAGGTAGGTGTCGACCCGGTCGTTGATGCACGGGTTGGTCAGGCCGGTGACACCGTGCGAGCCCGCGTCCTTCTCGGTGATCAGGCGGGAGCCCTTGAAGCGCTGGTGCAGCGTGACGGCGCCCTGGTACGGGGTGGCGGCGTCGCGGGTGGACTGGACGATGAGGACGGCGGGCAGGCCCTCGCCGGTCTTCACGTTCACGGGGGTCTGCTGCTTGGCGGGCCAGGTGGCGCACGGCAGGTTCATCCACGCGTTCGCCCACGTCATGAACGGATAGTCCTTGTTCAGACGGGTGTTGTCGCGGTCCCAGCGCTGCCAGTTCGTGGGCCACTTGGCGTCGGCGCACTCGACGGCGGTGTAGACGGCGTTGCCGTTCTCGGAGGACGCGTTCCCTGCGGTGTCCGACATGTCGGGGGACGCGGCGTCGATGAGGGCCTGGGTGTCACCGGCGACGTACTTGCTCCACACGCGGGCGATGGGCGCCCACTGGGAGTCGTAGTACGGGGCGCTCTGGAAGAAGCCGATCAGCTCGGCGGGGCCGACGACGCCGCCCAGCGGGCTCTTCTTCGCGGCGGCGCGCAGGGTCTCCCACTGCTTCTGGACCTTGTCGCGGGTGTCGCCGAGGTGGTAGGTGGCGTCGTTCTTGGCGACCCAGTCCTGCCAGTCCTTCCAGCGGCCCTCGAAGGCGACGTCCTGGTTGAGGTTGGCCTGGTACCAGATGTTGTCCTTGGCCGGGTCGACGACGCTGTCGACGACCATGCGGCGGACGTGGCCCGGGAAGAGGGTGCCGTAGACGGCGCCCAGGTAGGTGCCGTAGGAGACGCCCAGGTAGTTGAGCTTCTTCTCGCCGAGGGCGGCGCGGATGACGTCGAGGTCGCGCGCGGTGTTCGGAGTGGTCATCTGCGGGAGCATGTCGCCGCTGCGCTCGGCGCAGCCGTCCGCGTACTCCTTGGCGAGCTTGCGCTGGGCGAGCTTGTCGGCCTCGGAGTCGGGGACCGGGTCGGCCTTGGGCGCCTTGACGAACTCCTGCGGGTCCACGCAGGAGATGGGCGCGGAGTGGCCGACGCCGCGCGGGTCGAAGCCCACGAAGTCGTACGCCTTGGACGTCTTGGTCCACAGCGGGTTCTTGCCGGTGACGCGGGTCGGGAAGCGCATACCGGAGCCGCCGGGGCCGCCGGGGTTGTAGACGAGGGCGCCCTGGCGCTCCTCCGGCGTGCCGGTGGAGCCGATGCGGTCGACGGCGAGCTTGATCTGCTTGCCGTCCGGGTGCGCGTAGTCGAGCGGCACCGTGACCCAGCCGCACTGGATGGGCGAGGCGATGCCCCAGTCGGCGGGGCAGTCCTTCCAGTCGATACCGGCCTGGGCGGCGCGGGCCGCGGCGACGGCCGCGCCGCGGGCCTCACTGTCCTGGCCGGGCCGGGCGTTCGCGCTGGCGGCGGGTGCCGCCAGCGCTCCCGCTATGAGGGTCGCCGCCACCAGGGTTCCGGCGGAGCCGATCACCGCCGTCCGGCTGCTTCGACTGGTAAGCCGAGTCCGTCTCAACTGAGGCCTCCGTACATCGATTCGACCAATACTTCGATCGGGTTCTCGATCAGTACGGGGATCCTTGCGTCTGTGAGGTCCCTGACAACAGACGCGGTTGACGTTCTTTACCAATCCGATAAACGGTGCGTACGTCCCGGTAAGCGGAATGGGTGCCTACGGTCTATTCGTGCCGGGGCGCCCTGCGGACTTTTCGTTGCCGGCGCCCGCAGTCTTCGCTCAAGTAAGCCGCCTCAGCGCGTCGTCGAGCGTGCCGCGCAGCCGCAGCGCGTCCGGCGCGACCGCCGTGACCAGCACCGCCGGCCCGGCGAGCGGCGTCAGGGCGGCATTCTCCCCGAGCATCGCGGGCTGCGGCCGCTCCTTCTCGAACTCGGGCCGTGCGACGACGAGCTGGCCGAGCGCCCGGTGCCCGGCGAGCACGGCCGGGCCGTCCCAGCCGCCGGGTGCGCCCGGACCGCAGGCCAGTTCCTGGTCGAGCAGGGGCCGGCCCGCACGGTGGACGGTGAGCCTGCTCGTCAGCCGGCCCGGGTCCTCCCCCGTACGTCCGAGCACCTGCTCCTCGCGCAGCACGAGGCGGGCGTCCGGGGCGAGGTCGGCGCGTGTGGTGACCCGGAGGTCGCTCTCGCACGCGGAGATCAACTGCTCGGGCAGCCACAGCAGTTCGGCCCCGTCGTCGACCGTGAGGCGGACGTCGTAACGCGCCTCGCCCTTCGCCTGTCCCGGCAGGGCGATCGTCGCTGCGACCGACCCGATACGCAGGCGGGCGCCGGGCGTCGCGTGCGCTTCCACGGTCATGTGGTCGCCGCCGAGCGGCCCGCTCATCGCCCCGACGAGCACCACGCGCGCGTCGGGGCCGACGGAACGGATCCGCCGCAGGGCGAGCGAGCCTTCGGCTTCGAGGACGGGCAGGGCGGTGCCGCCCCGCCCGTTGTCGCTCGCCGTGATGCGGGCCGTGGAGCGTACGCCCGCGGTCATGCCGTCCACGCGGAGAGCTGTGCGCGCACCCAGTCCGCGACCTGGCCCACTCCGCCTTCGGAACGCAACGACTGGAGGATGACGGGGAGTCGGTCGCGCTGGGCCTTGGCGTCGGCGGACATCCGCGCGAGGTCGGAGCCGACGTGCGGGGCGAGGTCCGTCTTGTTGATGACGAGCAGGTCGGCGGTGGTGACGCCGGGGCCGCCCTTGCGCGGGATGTCGTCGCCACCGGCGACGTCGATGACGAAGACCTGCGCGTCGACGAGACCGCGCGAGAACGTCGCCGTCAGGTTGTCGCCGCCGGACTCGACGAGGATCAGGTCGAGCGGCCCGACCTCGTCCTCCAGGTCCTCGACGGCCTCCAGGTTGGCGGAGATGTCGTCGCGGATGGCGGTGTGCGGGCAGGCGCCGGTCTCCACGGCGGTGATCCGCTCGGGCGGCAGCACGGCTTCGCGCAGCAGGAACTCGGCGTCCTCCCGCGTGTAGATGTCGTTCGTGACGACGGCGAGGGACAGCTCGTCGCGCAGCGCGCGGCACAGCGCGGCGACGGTCGCGGTCTTACCGGACCCGACGGGCCCGCCGAGCCCGATACGCAGGGCGCGACGGGTCCCGTCGGGACGGTGAGCGTCAGCGCTGACGGCAGCGGGGCCGTCGTGGGAGTGGTCGAGGTGCATGGTGTTACTCCAGATAGTGGGGGGAGGTCGGGCGTCGCCAGGGCTTCGCGGCGCTGCGGCTCAGGACGCGAACAGCCGGACCGCCCACGCTGCGTGGGCCTCGGCTCCGACCTCGAGAAGCGGTGCGGACGCGGCGGGCAGAACGTCCAGCCCGTCGGCGACTGCTCGGGCCGCTGCCTCCGCCGCGTCGGAGGCGACGCGGTCGATGTCCTCCGCGAGCCGCGCCAGCCCGGCCGTCGCGTCGAACGGGTCGAGGCTCAGCAGCCGGACCACCGCCGTGGCGGGCCCGCTCACGGTCTCGTACGCGGAGCAGTACGCGGCGTCGGCGGCACCGAGCCCGGCTGCCCGCGCGGCGAGGCCGAGGACGATCGGCTGGTGCGCGCCCTTCGGGAACTCCCTTGCCAGCGCGTCGAGTTCGGGGTGCGGCCAGGCCGCGCGCGCCGCGCGCATGAGCTGCCTGCCGAGTCGGCGGGCGGCGGTGCGCAGTGCGGGCGACGGGGTACGGGCGTCCGCGGCAGCGTCGAGGGCGACGGGGTCGGCCCCGAGCGCGGCGGCGGCCGCCAGGGACGCCGACACCAGACCCGTGGTGTACAGGCGTCCCCGGCAGAAGTCCTCCAGGCTCGCCGCTCCGGTGATACGTCCCGCCTTGACGGCGGCCTCCGCCCCGCCGGAGTGGGCGTGCCCTCCGGCGGGGAAGCGGCCGTCGGCCAGGACGAGGAGTGCGGCTCGTGTCATGACTCTTCTTCTCGGCTCAACTGATCGGCCCGGCGGCCCGTCAGAACAGGAAGTACCGCTGGGCGACCGGCAGTTCGGCGGCGGGTGCGGGCTCGACGAGTTCGCCGTCGATGGTGACGGCGAAGCTGTCGGGGGCGACCTCGACCCGCGGCAGCGCGTCGTTCTGCCGCATGTCGGCCTTGGTCCGTCCCCGGGTCGAGCGGATCGGCACGAACTCCCGTCCCAGGCCGAGGCGTTCGGGCAGCCCGTCGTCCAGAGCGGTCTGGGTGACGTAGAAGAAGGAGTTCGAGGCGGGGGCGCGGCCGTGGGCGCCGAACATGGGGCGGGGCAGGACCGGCTGCGGCGTGGGGATGGACGCGTTGGCGTCGCCCATCTGCGCGTAGGCGATCTGGCCGCCCTTGAGGACGACCTGCGGCTTGGCGCCGAAGAAGCGGGGGTCCCACAGGACGAGGTCGGCGAGCTTGCCGGGTTCTACCGAGCCGATCTCGTGGTCGACGCCCTGGGCGACGGCCGCGTTGATCGTGTACTTGGCGACATAGCGGCGGGCGCGCTGGTTGTCGGCTCGGGTGTCGCCGGGCAGGAAGCCGCGACGGCGCTTCATGACGTGCGCGGTCTGCCAGGTCCGCATGATGACCTCGCCGACGCGGCCCATCGCCTGGGAGTCCGACGACATGATCGAGATGGCGCCGATGTCGTGGAGGATGTCCTCGGCCGCGATGGTGGTGGGCCGGATGCGGGACTCGGCGAAGGCGAGGTCCTCGGGGACGGCCGGGTTGAGGTGGTGACAGACCATCAGCATGTCGAGGTGCTCCTCGACGGTGTTGACGGTGTGCGGCCGCGTCGGGTTGGTCGAGCTCGGCAGCATGTTCGGCAGCGAGACGGCCGTGATCATGTCGGGCGCGTGTCCGCCGCCCGCGCCCTCGACGTGGAAGGCGTGCAGGGTGCGGCCGGCCACGGCGTCGAAGGTGGCGCCGACGAAGCCCGCCTCGTTGAGGGTGTCCGTGTGGACGGCGAGCTGGGCGCCGGTGTCCTCGCAGACGTTCAGGCAGGCGTCGATGACGGCGGGCGTCGCGCCCCAGTCCTCGTGAATCTTGAAACTGACGGCGCCGGCGCGCAGTTGGGCGTGCATGGACTCGGCGGACGTGGTGTTGCCCTTGCCGAGGAAGCCGATGTTGACCGGGCTCGACTCCATCGCCTCGAACATGCGGGCAAGGTGCCACGAACCCGGGGTGATCGTGGTCGCCTTGGAGCCCTCGGCCGGTCCGGTGCCGCCGCCGATGAGCGTGGTGACGCCGGAGGCGAGCGCCTCGTCGACGATGGTCGGCGAGATGAAGTGGATGTGGGTGTCGATGGCGCCCGCGGTGACGATCTTGCCGTTGCCCGAGAGGATCTCGGTCTCCGGGCCGATGACGAGGTCGGGGTGGACGCCGTCCATCGTGTCGGGGTTGCCGGACTTGCCGATCGCGGTGATACGGCCGTCACGGATGCCGATGTCGGCCTTGACGATGCCCCAGTGGTCGATGATCACGGCACCGGTGATGACGGTGTCGGGGGCGCCTTCTGCGCGTGTGACGCACGACTGGCCCATGGACTCGCGGATGACCTTGCCGCCGCCGAAGACGGACTCGTCACCGGAGCGTCCGGGGCCGCCGGAGCGGTCCTCCTCGATCTCGATCAGCAGGTCGGTGTCCGCGAGGCGGATGCGGTCGCCGGTGGTGGGGCCGTACAGGTCGGCGTAGGCGGCGCGGGACAGTTCAGCCATCGAGGGGACCTCCGGTCTCGCCCCGCAGGCCGGGGACGATGCGCCGGCCGGCCAGAGGCACGAGTTCGATGTCGACAGGGATGCCGGGCTCGAAGCGCACGGCGGTGCCCGCGGCGACGTTGAGCCGCAGACCGCGCGCGGCGGCGCGGTCGAACTCCAGACCGGGGTTGGCCTCGGCGAAGTGGTAGTGGGAGCCGACCTGGACGGGCCGGTCGGCGGCGTTGAGCACGGTCAGACGGGTGACCTCGCGGCCCTCGTTGAACACGACGGGCTCGTCCGCGAACAGGATCTCTCCGGGAATCATGGCGGTCTCCCCCGTCAGACGATCGGCTCGTGGACGGTGACGAGCTTGGTGCCGTCCGGGAAGGTCGCCTCGACCTGGACGTCGTGGATCAGCTCGGAAATGCCGTCCATGACGTCGTCGCGCGTGAGCACCTTGCGTCCCGAGGCCATCAGCTCCGCGACGGTCCGGCCGTCCCGGGCGCCTTCGAGGATGTGCGACGTGATGAGCGCGATCGCCTCGGGATGGTTGAGCTTCAGACCCCGGCCACGACGCTTCTCAGCCACGTCCGCAGCCACATGAATGAGCAGTCTCTCCTGCTCGTGCGGGGTCAGTTGCACAGCTGCCACCTCACAGTCCTTCATGCCGGACCATGCGGGGTCCGGCTGCCGCGGCCACCGCGGCGGATAAAGATGTAACACACAAGAAATGCGCACGAGAGTGCGCACCTCGGCTACGAAAACCCCTGGTGACGTGCACGGCAGGCTAGTTGGAAGGAGTTTCAGATGGGTTAACCAGACCTTGACCGGCTCATGACCACTCGCTGGGCTCCCCCATACGGAGAACGGACAAAAGATCGTTCTGCAAAGACTCTGCCGGGTTCGCCGATCGAACACGCCGAGCGCACGCGCCATTACGGTGAGTGCAATTCTCAACAGCCGCCGGGCGTCGGCGAGTTGTCGGCGCGCCCCCTGAGAGTCCCCCGCGAGCCCCCTGAACCGAGGCCTCAACTTTTCGCGCAGGGCGCCCACTTGCGACCACTTACGAAGGTCAGCCGTGGCCGGAATACGACTGCGCCCCGCCACATGGTGCGGCGGGGCGCGGATGGTTCGGGGGGGCGGGGCCTACCGGGTCTCCGGGCCCCGGTGTTCCGCCGCGATGCCGAAGCGGCGGTGCTCGTCCGCCGTGGACGACGCCGAGCCGATACGCGAGACGGAGCTGATCACTTGCTCGTCGTCCGGGTCACCCATGGCCTCGAGGCGTTCGAGATCGGCGGCGGAGACGAGCGCGACGAGCGGCTTGCCGTGCCGCGTGACGACGACGCGCTCGCCGCCGTACACGACGCGGTTGATCAGATCGGCGAGCTCAGCGCGGGCTTGCGTCACCGGAATCTCGTAGGCCATGTCCTCCAGCTTAAACCGGGGGCCCGGCGCGGGCACGGTGCGTGACGAGGGGGCAACCCGCCTGGCACGGTGCGTGACAGGCGGGCAACCCGCAGGTGACCGCCCCGCCGCGGCGCACCCCCGCCGTTGTCAGTGGCGGCGCGTAGCGTCGGGACGTCAACTGTTCGTGCCGCACGGCTGCTTGCGCGAATCGACACCGCCCCGCCCCGGAACAGCGCCCGGGGCGGGGTACGCGTAGGGGGGGTTGCGGCAGTTGCGCTCAGGGCCTGTCGTCAAATTCCCGTCGTCCGCCCGGAGGGCGGGCCGGGCGGCGTCTGGTGCGTGCCAGACCCCGCGCGCCCGGCATGATCCGCCGGACAGGCCCTAGGCTCCCGCGCATGGAACAGAGCGAGATCATCTTGCGTGCGATCGGCGTCCTGACCGAGACCCAGGAAATGGTGCGCAGGCTCAGCCAGAACGAGGAGCCCGACATCGACACCGCCGAGTCCCAGCTCGGGCGGCTCGTGACGGAGGTGTTCCCCTCCATCGAGATCCCGGCCGAGGCGAGCGTCGAGGAGGCGGCCGAGGCGACCATCGCGGCGCTGATGCCGGTGACGATCTCCCTGGTGGGCGCGTTCGCCTTCCTGTTCTCCGAGCTCGCCGAGGTGCACGACTCGGGCCGGACCGACATCACGACCGCCGACCTTCTGCAGCACCTGGCGCTGCGCATGTCCCGCCAGGACGACCACGGCGACGGCGACGGCCGGTAGGCCGCCCCGCACGGCACCGGAAGCCGACCAGGAAGGGAGCCGGCCACGCGTCTCGGACGCGTGGCCGGCTCCCTTTTTCGGTTCCCGCAAGACCGTACGTCCTGTACATTTTTTACAGAGAGACGTCAGTGACAGATTTCCGCGCTCACGGAGGCACGCACGATGTACCGACCTTCCGCCCGTCACGTCCTGCCCGAGTTCACCGAGCGCACCTCGGCCGGGGTCCACACCTACGACCCGTACGGGAAGCTCCTGGAGGAACGGATCGTCCTGCTCGGGACCCCGGTCGACGACATCTCGGCGAACGACGTGATGGCGCAGTTCATGCACCTCGAATACGCCGCGCCGGACCGGGACATCTCGCTGTACATCAACTCCCCCGGCGGCTCGTTCAGTGCGATGACGGCGATCTACGACACGATGCAGTTCGTCTCCTGTGACATCGAGACCATCTGCCTGGGTCAGGCCTCGTCGGCGGCCGCCGTGCTGTTGGCCGCCGGGACACCGGGGAAGCGGGCCGTGCTGCCCGGGGCGCGGGTGCTGCTGCGCCAGCCCGAACTGCCCGAGCCCGCGCAGGGCCAGCCGACCGACCTGGAGATCCAGGCCCGCGAACTTGTGCGTATGCGCGCCCAGCTGGAGGAACTGCTCGCGCGGCACACCGGGCAGAGCCGCGAGCGCGTCGGCGCCGACATCGAGCGGGACACGATCCTGCGCGCCCAGGACGCCGTGGAGTACGGGCTCGTGGACCGCGTCGTCGAGAACCGCAACGCCACCCCCGGCACCAGGTGAGCCCGCGATGCTCCCGCCCGAACCACTCCCGCTGCCCGCGCTGACCCGCGCCGAGTGCGAACTCCTTGACAGCTACCTGGAAGTGGTCGACCTGCTGGGCCGGATCAACCCGGCGCTCAGCGGCCACACGTACGGCGGACTCCGGGCCGCGCAGGCCCTGGTCGGCAAAGCCACCGCTCTCAGAGACGCCCTGACGGTCATGCACCAGCGCGGCGAGAGCGAGGTCCACGCGACGACACTGGCCCAGGCTCTGCGGATCCTCGACGGAGAGAGGAGGACACAGAGGGTCACCGTGCCGCCGGAGCCGGTCATTTGACGGCATGTCCGGGACGAGGACGGTCGTTCCTGACCCCGAGTCGGAAGCCCTCGTTCACGGCATCCGGTTTCCCTAGCCGAAACGGGCCAGAAGAGCTACCCACGTACGGCGTAGAAATGCCCCTTTTTTCGGTACCGCAAGACTTGCGGTGAATGCGTGAACGGAGCGCGAGATCTGGCGTTCCGGTGCTGGTGCGGGCTCCGTTGGGAACTTCACGTAATTGCGTAAAAGGGTGTTGTCCACCCATTCAGGCCAGTCGTGAGGACCCTCACGAAACGCCGGTTCGGGTCGGCATTCCCGCTCTTCGTGCGTGAGGATCCATGGCGACGACAAGCCCCCGCCACCACGGCGGGGCGGTCCGGGCGGACGCCGAGTCCTGCCGCCGCGCGGATGCCAGGTCGACGGAAGTGGATCGGCAGGAGTGGAGGACCCGAGCACGACGGGCCGCCGGAGCAGTTCTCCGGACCGGTCCTTGGGGTGAAGCCGCACACCGCGGCCGGGCAACTTCGCCAGCCCGAATCCGACAGGTCATCCTTCACAGGCGGCTGACGAAGGGTTGCGCATGATCACGCTCAATCGTGTCCCGTCGCTGCTGACCCGGGCCGGCACCGCCTCGGCCCTCACCCTCGCCGTAGCGGGTGGCAGCGTCATGGTCCCGGGAGCCTCGGCCGAAGCGGCCGCGGCACCACTGGCGACGAAGGCACTCCAGATCGCGGCCTCCAAGGCGGGCAGCCCCTACGTGTGGGGCGGCTCGGGGCCACGCAGTTTCGACTGTTCGGGCCTGACGGCCTACTCGTTCAAGCGGGCGGGCAAAACCCTGCCACGCACCGCCGCACAGCAGTACAACAAGACCCGCCATATCTCCGCCGCGCATCGTCAGCGCGGTGACCTAGTGTTCTTCCATTCGGGCGGGTACGTCTACCACGTCGGCATCTACGCCGGGAAGGGAAAGATCTGGCACTCGCCGAGAACCGGACAGGTGGTGAAGCTGGAGCGGATCTGGTCGGACAGCGTCTGGTACGGACGCGTCGGCTAGGGCGCCGAAAGGGGGCGGGCGGAGACAGTCGTCCAGGCCGTCCCCGCCCGCCCCGCGCCGCCTGAATCCGCGCCATGGGGTACTCGTGGTCGTATGGAACAGGACCGACCCCCCGGCGACGAGCCGTCGCAGCGCGAGCCGGGCCCCGCGGACGCGGGCCAGGACCGGCACGAGACGCCGCTGCAACGCGCGGACCGGAACTTCTCCGAGCTGCTCCAGGAAGTGCGGGTCACCCAGACGGGCGTCCAGATCCTGTTCGCCTTCCTGCTGACGATCGTGTTCAGCGCGCGGTTCCCGTCGCTCGAGGAGTGGCAGCAGTCCACCTACATCGCGACGCTGCTGCTCGCCGTCCTCGCCGCCGCGCTGTTCACGGCGCCGGCGGCGTTGCACCGGGTGCTGTTCCGGCACCACGCCAAGCCGCTGCTCGTCCAGATGTCGTCGTGGTTCACCGGGGCCGGCCTGGCCGTGCTGATGTTCGCCCTGACCGGTTCGGTGCTGCTCGCCGTGTCGGTCGCCGCGGGGCCCACCGCGGGCATCGCGGCGGCGGCGAGCACGTTCGTGGTCCTGGCGGGCCTGTGGGAGGTGCTGCCGCGTCTCGTGCGGCGCTCGGTCATCCGCGCCCAGGAGGAGCTGGAGTCCCGCTCACGGCAGTAGTCCGGCCTGCGGTACGGGGACCGTCCAGGGCAGGGCGATCCACACCGTCTTGCCGCCTTCGGCGGTGGGTGTGACCGACAGGCTTCCGCCGCACTCGGCGGCCAGCCAGCGGATGATCACCATGCCGCGCCCGTTGTCCTGCTGGACGGCGGCCGGCAGCCGCTTGGGGAAGCGCGGGTGGCTGTCGGTGACGCCGATGCGCAGCTGCTCGTCACGCTCCAGATGGAGGTCGACGGTGAAGGTGGGCGACTCGCCCCTGGTGTGCATCACGGCGTTGGTGGCGAGTTCGGAGACGATGAGCCGGACGGTGTCGGCCGCTTCCGCCTCGCGCGGCATTCCCCACTCGACGAGTACGTCGCTCACGTAGGTGCGGGCCGTTGAGACCGAGGCGGGATCGCTCGGCAGAGTGACGGATGCTTCCTGGTGATCTGCCATGGCGACGTCGTCCCTTTCGTGCCGGGGCCCGAATCCGACACATGGCGGATGACCTGAGGCGCCCCCGGACCGGTGCTTCGCGCCAGACTGCCACTCCGGCGGGGCCATTGGTGCCGATCCCCGGAGATATGCATATATCTGTCGCTCGATGCGGTGAACTCTCGGGCGGCGGACCGCATTTGGGCGTACGTCGCCGGCTTCCTCTACCGTCTGCTCAGAACATCGATCCGCCGGGCCGGAAGGAGCCGGTGCGTGGGGCCGGAGGAACCGGTCCGTGAGGCGGGCAGTCGAGGAGACGCGATGAGACAGGGTCCGGCGGTGCGACGCCGCAGGCTCGGCGCCGAGTTGCGCGGGTTGCGCGCCCGCGCGGGGCTCACCAGTGGCGAGGCCGCCCGGCTGGTCGGCTGGCACCAGTCGAAGGTGAGCCGTATCGAGACGGGACGCAGCGGCGTGAAGGCGTCGGACGTCCGTCTCCTGCTGGACGCGTTCGAGGTCTCGGACGCGTCCTTACGGGATCTCCTGATCGCGCTGGCCGGGTCGGAGGACGGGAGCGGCGGCCAGGACTGGTGGCACCCTTACCGGAGTCTTCTGCCGCCCGCGTACCGGGATTTCATCAGCCTGGAGTCGCAGGCGTGCCGGGTCAGGACCGTCGAGACGTCGGTCGTGCCGGGTCTCCTCCAGACCCCGAACTATGCGCGCGCGGTGACCCGGGCGGCGGTCGACGGGCTGCCGGAGGGCCAGCTGGACGCGCTGGTCGAGGTGCGGATCGCGCGGCAGGACGTGCTGCGTTCGGCGTCGCCGATCAGGCTCAGCGCGGTGCTCGACGAGGCGGTGCTGCGGCGCCGGGTGGGCGGTCCGCTGGTGATGCTGGAGCAGCTGCGTCATCTCGCGGCCGTGGCGCGGCTGCCGCACGTACGGATTCAGGTCCTGCCGTTCTCCGCCGGGGAACATGTCGGACTGACCGGGCCTTTCGTCGTGTTCTCTTTTCCGAACACTTCTGATCTTGACGTGGTAGTTCTCGACCATTTGACGAGTAGCCTCTATCTGGAGCGGAAAGAAGACCTCAGGGCGTACTCGGACGCCTTCGACTCCCTTCAAGATCTCGCTCTTTCGCCCGAGGACTCGTTGGACTTCATCGCCGGGATCGCCGGAGCGCACCGCGCCTCCGGACAGTGAACGCAGGTCAGGAGGCACCATGTCCGCACGACGTCGGTACGCCCCATCCACCGCGGTTCCCAGCACGGCCCTGCACGACGCGCCATGGCGGCGGAGCAGTCGCAGTACCGGAATGAACAACTGCGTCGAGACGGCGCCCCTGAGTTCGGGCCCCACGGCGGGGCTGTTCGCCGTGCGCGACTCCAAGCGCACGGCCGGGCCCGCCCTGCTGTTCTCGCCCTCCGCCTGGGAAGGGTTCCTCAGCCTGCTGCGGTGAACGCCGAGTCGGGAGCGGTGCGGCTGATCACGCGTACGGCCTCGGTGATCTGATCGTCGGTCAGGTCGCCGCGGGCGGTCAGCCGCAGCCGCGAGATGCCGTCCGGCACGGACGGCGGACGGAAGCAGCCGACCGCGAGGCCCGCCTCGCGGCAGTCCGCCGCCCACCGCACGGCCTCGTCCGGCGAGGGCGCCCGTACGGAGACGACCGCGGCGTCCGGGCGTACGGCCTGGAGGCCTTCGGCCGTGAGGAGTTCGTGCAGGCCGCGTGCCACGGCGCGGGCGCGCGCGGCGCGCTCGGGTTCGCGGCGCAGCAGGCGCAGGGCGGCGAGCGCGGCCCCGGCCGCCGCGGGCGCGAGGCCGGTGTCGAAGATGAACGTCCGCGCGGTGTTCACGAGGTGGTCGATCACCTTGGCGGGGCCGAGCACAGCGCCGCCCTGGCTGCCGAACGACTTGGAGAGGGTGACCGTGACGACGGTGTCGTCGGCGCCGGCGAGCCCCGCCGCGTACGGCGCGCCCCGGCCGCCGTCCCCGAGCACACCGAGCCCGTGCGCGTCGTCGATGATCAGCCCGGCCCCGAACTCCCTTGCCGCTCCGGCGAGTTGAGCCAGCGGAGCCATGTCCCCGTCGACGGAGAAAACAGAGTCCGACACGACCACGGCCGGCCCGTCATGCCCGTCGAGCGCCTTGCGTACGGCCTCGGGGTCGGCGTGCGGGACGACCTGCGTCGCGCCGCGCGCGAGCCGGCAGCCGTCGATGAGGGAGGCGTGGTTGCTCGCGTCCGAGACGATCAGGGAGCCGTGCGGGGCGAGCGCCGTCGTGGCGGCGAGATTGGCCGCGTACCCCGACGACAGGACGAGGGCCGACTCGAAGCCGCAGAAGTCGGCGAGCTCGCGCTCCAGTTCCGCGTGCAGCTGCGTGGTGCCCGTGACGAGGCGCGAGCCGGTGGCGCCGCCGCCCCAGCGCAGCGCCGCGTCCGCCGCCCCCTGGGTGATCTCGGGGTGGCGGGTGAGGCCGAGGTAGTCGTTGCTCGCGAGGTCGAGAAGGGGACTCTCGGCCGGGCGGGGGCGCAGCGTGCGGACGAGTCCCGCGGCGCGCCGCCCGCGTTCCTGCTCGTCGATCCAGCCGAACGGCGATCCCGCCATGTCCGTCCCTCCGCCCGGCCGCCCCGCGACCGGTTCTCGAGTGGGGTGTGCTGCGTCGTGTGCGCTGCGTCTTTGTAGGCAGTTCACAGACACTAGCCGCATATCCGGCCGTCCAGGGTGTGGCGATACCCACACCCCGAACGCAGCAGAGTTGTCCGAAGCCTCCTTGGCCTGAGCAGGGCACGTAGGCCAGGATCAGGCCATGGACCTGCTGAACACGCTGGTGGACAAGGGGCTGCGGCGCGAGCTGCCGAGCCGTGAAGAAGCGCTCGCCGTTCTGGCGACTTCCGACGACGAACTCCTCGATGTGGTGGCCGCCGCCGGCAAGGTGCGGCGGCAGTGGTTCGGGCGCCGGGTGAAACTCAACTACCTGGTGAACCTGAAGTCCGGCCTGTGCCCCGAGGACTGCTCGTACTGCTCGCAGCGGCTCGGGTCCAAGGCCGAGATCCTCAAGTACACGTGGCTGAAGCCCGAAGAGGCGTCGAAGGCCGCGGCGGCCGGTGTCGCGGGCGGCGCGAAGCGCGTCTGCCTGGTGGCGTCCGGGCGCGGCCCGACGGACCGCGACGTCGACCGCGTCTCGGAGACGATCGGCGCGATCAAGGAGCAGAACGAGGGCGTCGAGGTGTGCGCGTGCCTCGGCCTCCTCTCCGACGGCCAGGCCGAACGGCTGCGCGGAGCGGGCGCCGACGCGTACAACCACAACCTCAACACCTCCGAGTCCACGTACGGCGAGATCACCTCGACGCACACGTACGCGGACCGTGTCGACACCGTGCAGAAGGCCCACGCGGCCGGTCTGTCCGCCTGTTCCGGGCTCATCGCGGGCATGGGCGAGACCGACGAGGACCTGGTCGACGTCGCCTACTCGCTGCGTGAGCTCGACCCGGACTCGGTGCCGGTCAACTTCCTGATCCCGTTCGAGGGCACGCCGCTCGCCAAGGAGTGGAACCTGACGCCGCAGCGCTGCCTGCGGATCCTCGCGATGGTCCGGTTCGTGTGCCCGGACGTCGAGGTGCGGATCGCGGGCGGCCGCGAGGTGCACCTGCGCTCGATGCAGCCTCTCGCACTGCACCTGGCCAACTCCATCTTCCTCGGCGACTACCTGACGAGTGAGGGCCAGGCCGGCCAGGCCGACCTCGACATGATCGCGGACGCCGGTTTCGAGGTCGAGGGCGCCGACCAGGTGACGCTGCCGCAGCACCGCGCGGGGGGCGTGTGCGGGTCGGAGGCTTCCGAGGCCGAGGCCTGCGGTTCCGCCGCTGACGCCTGCGGGTCCGGTGGCGGGTGCGGGTCGCACACCGCCCCTGAGCCGGCCGAGGCTTCCGAGGCGCGCACCGATCTGGTGACCGTCCGCCGCCGCGGCGCCGGGACGGACCTCGCCCCCAATGCGTGATCTTCCCGTAGCCGAACTGCTCGACCTGGACCGGCGGCACGTCTGGCATCCGTACGGCCCGATGCCGGGGCGGCAGGAGCCGCTGGTCGTCGAGTCGGCGGCCGGGGTACGGCTCCGGCTCGGCGGCGACGGCGGCGAGCTGGTCGACGGCATGGCGTCGTGGTGGTCGGCCGTCCACGGCTACAACCACCCCGTGCTCAACGAGGCGGTGCGCGACCAACTGGGCCGGATGAGTCATGTCATGTTCGGCGGGCTCACCCACGAGCCCGCCGTCGGGCTCGTGAAGCGCCTTGTCGACATGTCACCCGACGGTCTGGAGCACGTCTTCCTCTCCGACTCGGGCTCGGTCTCCGTCGAGGTCGCCGTCAAGATGTGCCTCCAGCACTGGCGCTCCCTCGGCCGGCCCGAGAAGCGCCGCCTGCTCACGTGGCGCGGCGGCTACCACGGCGACACCTGGCAGCCGATGTCCGTGTGCGACCCCGAGGGCGGGATGCACGAACTGTGGTCGGGCTCGCTCCCGGTCCAGGTCTTCGCGGACGCGCCCCCGACCGAGTACGACCAGGCTTACGCGGATCATCTGCACGACCTGATCGGGCGTCACGCCCACGAGCTCGCCGCCGTGATCGTGGAGCCCGTGGTGCAGGGCGCGGGCGGGATGCGGTTCCACTCCCCCGCGTATCTGAACGTCCTGCGCGAGGCCTGCGACGCGCACGACGTCCTCCTCGTGTTCGACGAGATCGCGACGGGCTTCGGGCGTACGGGTGCCCTCTTCGCGGCGGAGCACGCCGGGGTGACGCCGGACGTGATGTGCGTCGGCAAGGCGCTGACCGGCGGTTATATGACGATGGCGGCGACGCTGTGCACGCCGCGCGTCGCGGACGGGATCTCGCGGGGCGAGGTGCCGGTGCTCGCCCACGGGCCCACGTTCATGGGTAACCCGCTCGCGGCGGCGGTGGCCTGCGCCTCGATCGACCTGCTCCTCGCCCAGGACTGGGCGACCGAGGTCAAGCGGATCGAGGCGGGGCTCCGGGCCTCGCTCGAAGGGGCCTCGGAGCTGCCCGGGGTGCGTGACGTGCGGGTGCTCGGCGCGATCGGCGTCGTCCAGCTGGACCACGAGATCGACATGGCGGCGGCGACACGGGCCGCCGTACGCGAGGGCGTGTGGCTGCGGCCGTTCCGCGACCTCATTTACACGATGCCTCCGTACATCACGGGGGACGAGGATGTCGCACGGATCGGGCGCGCGGTGTGCGCGGCCGCGCGGGAGGGCTGAACGGACATGACGGTACTGGTGGTCACGGGGACCGGAACCGAGGTCGGGAAAACGGTCACGACGGCGGCGGTCGCCGCCGCCGCGCTCGCCGCGGGGCGATCTGTTGCCGTCCTCAAGCCGTCGCAGACGGGTGTCGTGCCCGGTGAGCGCGGTGACGTGGACGAGGTCGCGCACCTGGTCAGCGGCGGGGTGACCACGCTCGAACTGGCCCGCTACCCCGATCCGTTGGCCCCGGCGACGGCCGCGCTCCGCGCCGGCCTCCCCCCGGTGCGCCCGCACGAGGTGGCGGAAGCCGCCGAAAAGCTGGCCGCCGAGCACGACCTCGTCCTGGTCGAGGGCGCGGGCGGCCTGCTCGTCCGCTTCGACGCGGACGGCGGCACCCTCGCGGACGCGGCGAGGACGCTCGGCGCCCCGGTACTCGTAGTCGCGGCGGCGGGCCTCGGCACACTGAATACGACGGCGCTGACTACGGAGGCGCTCCGCGCGCGGGGTCTGACCCCGCTCGGAGTCGTCGTCGGAAGCTGGCCGAAGGAGCCTGACCTGGCGGCCCGTTGCAACGTGACCGACCTCCCGGAGGTCTCGGGAGCGCCCCTTCTGGGCGCGATCCCGGAGAGGGCGGGGGCGCTGCTTTCCGGGACTTTCCGCGAATCTGCGCCGAGTTGGCTGGCGCGTGAGCTGAACGGGACGTGGGACGGGCGGGCGTTCGCGGCGGGGGTGGCGGGGACGCTGTAGGGCGGGGCTGCGTAGGGAGCGGTCATTGGCAGATCTGGGCCAGGATTTCGGCGCCGCGGCGGCCGAACTCTGCCAAAGACAGCTCTCCGCTCGCGCCTACGGGTCCGGTCCCTGAGTCGGGGGAACAATCCCCGTGCAGACCGTCCTGACCGACCGTCCTCCGGAGGAGTCATGGTGCGTCGTCCCGTTCGCGGCAAGGTGGGCCGCGACGCCGTGCATCACCCAGTGTTCGCCCGGTTCTACGCCCGGTTCAGCGTGTCCGCCGAGCCCGCGATCGCCCCTCTCCGCTCGGAGGCGCTCGACGGGCTCTCGGGCCGGGTGATCGAGATCGGCGCGGGCAACGGGCTCAACTTCCCGCGCTACCCCGCGACTGTCTCCGAGGTCGTCGCGATCGAACCCGAGCGCGCACTGCGGCAGTTGGCGGTGACCGCGGCGCAGCGGGCGGAAGTCCCGGTGGACGTCGTGCCGGGCGCGGCGGAGGCGCTTCCTGTGAAGAGCGAGGCGTTCGACGCGGCCGTCCTCTCGCTCGTGCTGTGCAGCGTGCGAGACGTGGCGCGGACGCTCGCCGAGGTGAAGCGCGTACTTCGGCCGGACGGCGAGGTCCGGTTCCTGGAGCACGTACGGGCGCCGGGCCGGGCCATGCGGACGACGCAGGCCGTCATGGACCACACACTCTGGCCTCATCTCTTCGGCGGCTGTCACGTGGGGCGGGACACGGTCGGCGCGCTGCGTGAGGCCGGATTCGAGGTGGGCTCTTACCGGTCCCTGTGGGTGCCGGAGGGTCGCGGTCCGCACCTGCCGATGTCGTACTGCGTGGTGGGGACGGCGCGGAAGAGGCCGGAGGTGGGGTGAGAACCGGGCAGAGAGCTCAGTCTCACAGGCTCCACTTGCGCAGTTCCTCCGCGATGTCGTCGACGGTGGCCGTGCCGTCCTTGACCAGGCGGGCGAGGTCACGGACCTGGTCGGGCGAGGTGGCGACCTTGAGGCCGCTGGCGACGAGGTAGGCGTAGGCGACGGCTGACGCGAACATCGCGTTCGAGCGTTCGAGGGCCGGGACGTGGAGCAGCAGCTGGAGCAGTGCGGCGGCGCGGGCGTGCGGGCTGTCGTAGACGGCGGTCCCGAATATCTCCGCCTCGTGCCGGCTGACGGCGGCGACGAGCGCGCCCCAGTCGGTGACCTGCGGGTCTCCGGGGGTTTTCTGTTCGGCGACCATGAGCAGCCAGGCAAGGTCGATACGCACGTTCTTCGGTTCCCTCAAGGGTTCAGCGTCGGCCTTCTTCTGCCGTGCCGAACTCTTCGGCGAACACGGATTCGTACTGCTTCATGAAGTCGGCGGCGGCTTCGACGAAGGTCCCGCCCACCTCGCCGGCGTCCTGTCGGACCAGCTCCTCGATGTACCGGTTCACGCTCACCCCGCGAGCGAGCGCCCGCTCACGCGCGGCTCGGGCGGTGTCCTCGTCCACCCGTACGTTCAGCTGGGTCTTGGCCATACCTTCAAGCTAGCGCTGCGGTGCTAGCACGGGCAAGAGCGTCGGGAGCGGGCCGGGGATCTGTGGGTACGGGAGCGCGTGGGTGCTGGGTGCGTGGGTGCGTGGGTGCGTGAGCAGTGAACGCCGGTGGCTCCTCGCCGGACACTCCGACGAGCCCATCGACGTCGGGCACACCGTGCAGCTCGTCCTGCTGCACGATCTCGTGGAGATCTACGCGGGCGACACCCCGCTGTACGACAGTGCCGCGGGCCTGGATCAGGAGGAGCGGGAAGTCGCCGCGGCCGGCGAACTCTTCAGCCTGCTTCCGCCGGACCAGGCTCAGCACATGCGGGCCCTGTGGGACGAGTTCGAGGAACGCCGTACCCCCGAGGCCAGGTTCGCCAAGGCCATGGACCGGCTGCAGCCGCTGCTCCTCAACTGGATGGCGCGCGGCGGGACTTGGCGCACGCCGGGCGTCACGGCCGACGACGTCCGCGGCCGGAAGGCGGTGATCGGCGACGCGTCCGCCTCGCTCTGGGAGGCCGGGCGGCGCCTCATCGACGAGGGCGAGTCGCGCGGGTGGTCCAGGAGCGCGGGGGTCTGACCCCGGAAAATCGGTTCGCCAGGCAGGTGTGCGCCCTGCTTGGCTCACTCCATGAGTGATCTCGACATCCGTCCTGCCACCCTCTCCGACATCGACACCGTGCTGCGGTTCTGGCGTGACGCCGCCGAAGGTACGAGCATCAGCGACGACCGCGACGGCATGACCCGGCTCGTCACACGCGACCCCGAGTGCCTGCTGCTCGCGGAGCGCGACGGTGACCTCGTCGGCACGGTCATAGCCGGGTTCGACGGGTGGCGGTGCCATCTGTACCGGCTCGCGGTGCGGCCGGACGCGCGGCGGCAGGGTGTGGGGTCGGCGCTGCTCGCCGCGGCGGAGGAACGGTTCGTTCAGCTCGGCGGGCGTCGGGGGGACGCCATGGTTCTGGACCGTAACGAGAGCGCTCAGCACGCGTGGCGTGCCGCCGGTTACGGGCCCGAGGAGCAGTGGACGCGCTGGGTCAAGCACCTCGAGAGCTGACTTCCGGAAGCGTGCGCCGGGTCCTGCGATCCCGCCGCGACCCGGCACCTTTGCCGACCCTTTACCATGGAGCTCCACCTGTTTCCCGCCGGCTCTCCGGTCGGCGGCAGGTCCTGTGACACGACCCGACCCGAAAGGTGTGAGCGTCCGCCCATGGGCGAGCCTCCCAGTAGCCGCTGCACCAGCCGTACCCGGCGTGCGCGACACCGCGCGATACCCACCTCCCTGCCCGATCATGGGACGGAGGTGACCCGATGACCGAAGTGCTCCTGCTCGCCGTGGCGGTACTGCTCTCGCTGGCCTGCGGCGCCTTCGTCGCGGCCGAGTTCTCCCTCACCACCGTCGAGCGCAGCGGCCTCGAGCGTGCCGTCGAACGCGGTGAGCGTGGCGCCGCGGGCGCCCTGAAGGCCGTGAAGAACCTGACCTTCCAGCTGTCCGGCGCCCAGCTCGGCATCACGGTGACCAATCTGGTCGTCGGTATGCTCGCCGAGCCGTCGATCGGCAAGCTGATCGCGGGTCCCCTGGAGAGCCTCGGGTTCTCCACGTCCACCGCCAGCTCCGTCGCGCTGGTCATCGGGACCGCCCTGTCGACCGTCTTCCTGATGGTCGTCGGCGAGCTCGTCCCGAAGAACTGGGCGATCTCGTCGCCGCTGACCGTGGCCCGGCACGTCGCGACCCCGCAGCGCTGGTTCAGCGCCGCGTTCCGCCCCTTCATCACCCACCTGAACAGCACGGCGAACCGCGCGGTGCGCCGCCTCGGCATAGAGCCCGCCGAGGAACTGGCCTCCGCGCGCGGTCCGCAGGAGCTGGTGGCCCTGGCCCGGCACTCCGCCGAGGAGGGCGCCCTGGAGGCGGACACCGCGGAGCTCTTCATGCGGACCCTGAACCTCGCGGACCTCAACGCGGAGAACGTCATGACGCCGCGCGTCCAGGTCGTCGCGCTCGACGCGCAGGCGACCTGCGAGGACGTGGCGAACGCGACGCGGGCCACGGGCCTGTCCCGGTTCCCCGTCTACCGCGGCAACCTCGACTCGGTCGTCGGTGTCGCGCACATCAAGGACGTCCTGGCCGTGCCCGCCGAACTGCGCGCCCGCCGTCCGGTGTCCGACCTGATGCGCGAGCCGCTGCTCGTACCCGAGACCCTGACCGTCGACCGGCTCCTCGACCGGCTCTCCGGCAAGCGCACGATGGCCGTCGTCATCGACGAGTACGGCGGCACCGCGGGCGTCGCCACGCTGGAGGACATCGTCGAGGAGGTCGTCGGCGAGGTGCGGGACGAGCACGATCCGCACGAGACGCCCGACCTGGCCCCGGCCGGCACGGACGACGAGGGCCGCGCCCTCTACTCGGCCGACGGCGCCGCCCGCACCGACCAGCTCCAGCGGGTCGGTCTGCGGATACCGGCCGGCCCATACGAGACGCTCGCCGGGCTCCTCGCCACCGAGCTGGGACGTATCCCGGCCGTCGGCGACAGCGTCGAGGTGGCCGGATGGCGCCTCGACATCGTGGACGCGACGGGGCACCGCGCGGCGCGCGTCCTGTTGCACGCGCCGCTCCCCGAGGAGTCCGACGACACCCCGGAGGGGAACCGATGACCGCGATCCAGCTCCTGATCGGCCTGGCGACGCTGGTCGTCAACGCGTTCTTCGTGGGTGGCGAGTTCGCCATGATCTCCGTGCGCCGCAGCCAGATCGAGCCGCACGCGGACGAGGGCGACCGGCGCGCGAAGGCCGTCCTGTGGGGTCTTCGGCACGTGTCGGACCTGCTGGCCGCGGCCCAGCTCGGCATCACGCTGTGCACCCTGGTGCTCGGCATCGTGGCCGAGCCCGCCATCGCCCACCTCCTGGAGCCCGTGTTCGACGGGATCGGGGTGCCGCACGGCCTGATCCACCCGATCTCGTTCGTGATCGCGCTGACGTTGGCCACGTATCTGCACATGCTGTTCGGCGAGATGGTCCCGAAGAACGTCGCGCTCGCCGAGCCGGTGCGTACCGCGCTGCTGCTGGGGCCGCCGCTGGTGACGCTGGCGAGGACGCTGCGCCCGGTGATCTTCACGATCAACGCCTTCGCGAACGCGCTGCTGCGGCTGCTGCGCGTGGAGGCGAAGGGCGAGGTGGCGGCGACGTTCTCGGACGACGAGCTGGCCCGCCTCGTGAAGGACTCCGGCGACGCCGGGCTCATCGACGGCCGCGCCCAGGAACGCCTCCACGACGCGCTCGAACTGGGCCGCCGCCCGGTCAAGGACGTCGTCCTGCCGCTTGAGCGGGTGGTCTACGCGCATGTGGGCGTCACGCCCGAGCAGCTGGAGCAGCTGTCGGCGAAGACCGGGTTCTCGCGCTTCCCGGTGGTCGACGACAACCGCGGCATCGTCGGCTATCTGCACGTGAAGGACGCCCTGGACGCGTCGCCGCGCGACCTTCCGTTCCGGGTCCCGGACATACGGTCGATCGCGCGCGTACGCGAGACGACACCGCTCGACGACGTCCTCTCCGCGATGCGCGCCAGCCGCACGCATGTGGCCGCGGTCCTCGGCACGGACGGGAAGCTCGCCGGCCTGGTGACGATGGAGGACGTGCTGAGGGAGCTGTTCGGGCAGCCGGTGTGAGGGTGGTCTGCCGGGGGTGACGGCGCATGGGCGGGCGCAGCTCGTTACCATCACTTCCGCCATGCAGAAGAATGCCAACCACACCAGTTACAGCAGCCTCGTCACGATCGGTGACTCGTTCACCGAGGGCATGTCCGACCTGCTGCCCGACGGTTCCTACCGGGGCTGGGCCGACGTACTGGCCGGCCGGATGGCGGAGCACGCTCCCGGCTTCCGTTACGCGAACCTCGCCGTGCGCGGCAAGCTCATCGGCCAGATCGTCGACGAGCAGGTCGACGCGGCGGCCGCGATGGGCGCCGACGTCATCACGCTGGTGGGCGGGCTCAACGACACGCTGCGCCCCAAGGTCGACATGGGCCGGGTGCGCGGCCTCCTCGAAGAGGCCGTCGAGAAGCTGGCCCCGGCGTGCGAGCGGCTCGTCCTGATGCGCAGCCCGGGCCGCAACGGACCGGTGATGGAGCGTTTCCGGCCGCGCATGGAGGAGCTGTTCGCCTGCATCGACGAGCTCGCCGCCCGGCACGGCGCGGTGGTCGTGGACCTGTACGGGGCGCCGGTCCTCGGCGACCCGCGCCTGTGGGACGTGGACCGACTGCACCTGACGGCCGAGGGCCACCGCCGGGTCGCGGAGGCCGTGTGGCAGGCGCTGGGCCACGACCCCGAGGACGACTGGCAGGCGATGCTTCCGCCGACGGTCCCGCCGAACTGGGCCGCACGCCGCGCAGCCGACGCACGTTTCGCACGCCGGCACCTGGTCCCCTGGATCGGCCGCCGCCTCACGGGCCGCTCCTCGGGCGACGGCCGAACAGGCGCCCAGTTCAGCGCCGAACTGGGCAAAGCTTTCTGGGTCACCCCTGAGGACCACACAAACCCCGGCCCGGTCACGGACTGGCGACGGGTGGGGCCCCAATCCGTTGAGGACGCCGACAAACGGCACAGCATCGCGGATGTCTACCGGGCTGACACCTCGTCCGGTCAGGATTGAGCGCCTCTGCTTTGGAGTCTGGCGTGCCGCAGGGCCGGGACCGCGACGGCCAGCGCGGCTGCCAGCAGACTGATCATGCCGCACCCGGTGAAGAAGGTTGCCGCTCCCCATATTTGCGCCGAGACACCCGCGATGGGGAAGAGGGCGGGTGCCAGGCCCAGTGTGCACAGTGTCGTCAGTGAGGTGACCCGGCCGAGGTAGTCGGGGTCGGCCTCTGCCTGGACCAAGGCGCTGGTGAGCGTCACGGTAGTGCCACTGGCCAGGCCGATCATGACGGTGAGCGCGGTGGCGGTCAGCAGGGACGGTGTGTACCCCAGGACTGTCGTGGCGGTGGCGGTGACCAGCAGCGCGGCGATGACGCCTGGCCCAGCGTGGGTAATTCGAGGAAGAACAGTGATCCATAAAGCTGCGACCGCCGCCCCGATGCTGAAGGCACTCGCCATCCACCCCGTTCCCGCGGCGCCCCAGCCTCGTTCGTCCGCAAGCAGTACCAGGCCCAGGGCGACGGGGCCGCTGAAGCACATCTCGCTCAGCCCGATCACCCCCGCGAGCGGGGCGAGTATCCGGTGACGGCGGACATACCGCAGCCCGTCGGCCAACTCTCGCCAGGGATTGGGGTGTTCGGAAGATTCCGGGGCGGAGGCGGGTGCGACACGCACGGTGAGGAGGAGGACGAGCGATACGGCGAACAGGACTCCCGCCACTGCGAAGGCACCGGCCGCCCCGCCGGTGGCCAGCGCCATGCCTCCCACAGCTGGGCCGACGGAGTTGCTCAACCGGATCGACAGTCCCCGCATACCCTGCACGCGGACGAGCTGCTCCCGCGTCGTGATCCGGGGCGGGAACGCGCCCACGGCAGGCATGAACACCGCGTCCACCACGCCGAAGAGCAGAGCGAGCGGTACTAGCAGCCATATCCCCGGCGCCGCCCACACCAGCGCGGCGGCGGAGGCCAGGATGACCAGGCAGCGGGTGGCGTCACTCGCCGCGGCGACCCGCCGAGGGCCGAACCGGTCGGCCACCACGCCCCCGGCGAGCATGAACACCGCACGGGGGAGGGCTCCGGCCGCGACCACCAGGCCCGCCTGCGACGGACCGGCTATGCGGGTGGCGGACCAGGACAGCGCCAGGAAATAGACCACGTCACCGGTGACCGACGCGGTGTACGCGGCAAGCCAGCGCAGCACGTTGCCGTCCCGGTACGCCGGCCGCACAGCGGCTATATTCGGGCCTGTCATGAGCCGGCGGACCGCGGCGCGATGGTGCCGGGCACCGGGAATATCTGTACCTGGACCGCCACCTGTGCGAGCTCCTCCGAGTCCACACCCTGTGCCTGCCGGTAGCGGCAGATCAGCGCGAAGACCTCGTCTCGCATCCGGGCGACCTCCTTCGGGCTCAGCCGCAGGACGAAGTCGCCGAATGTGCTGACGTCGAACCACTCCTCAGGCAACAGCGGCACCTCCTGCGCCGCCGTATGCAAGCACTCGGCAGAGGCGAGGGCCACGGCATGGGCGTACGCGCGTCCGGTTTCCCGCTGCTCCGGAGCCCCGGATGCCGGATCGTGGATCGACTGGCGATGGGCCGCCTTCCACCACCGTTCGCGTCCGCTGCCGCGGCCCGACTCTTCCACGATGAGCCCGCCCGCTGCCAGGCGACGCAGGTGATAACTCGCGGCCCCGGGCTTGATGCCCAGCTCCTCGGCGACCTGGGTCGCTGTCGACGGGCCGCCCTGGCGCAACAGCGCGAGCACGTTTATCCGCATCGGGTGGGCCAACACGCGCAATGCGGCGGTGTCCAGTTGAATGTCCGGCCCCGAGGCCGAGTTGGGTGAGTCGCCAGGGGAAACAGCCATGCGCCGAGGGTAGACCTACAACAACTCTTTCGAAAGAGTTGTTGTTATCAGCCTGGCTTACTCATGTGGCCAAGTTCCGGCAGGAGTTGCTTCGGCCCGGCGTCCGGCTGATCGCGTCGGTGGGCCACCAAGTGGCCTACGCCGTTTCAAGGCTCAGCCTGAGCTGGTCAGCCGCTGGCAGAGGACGGCCTGGGCGAGGCTCCCAGTCAACTCAATGACAGGTTGTCAGAGCTCACAGCATGATGGCTTTGGTGGACCCGATGCATGGCACACCGGACCGGCACCGAACACGCTGGGGAGTATGCGCCCAAAGGGATTTCCGCCTGCTCTGGATAGGCGAGACCGTGAGTGGGTTGGGTAACAGCGTCACCGTAGTGGCCTTGCCGCTGATGGCGGTCGTGGTGCTGGACGCCAACTCCACTGCCGTCGGCGTGATCACCGCGGCGGTGTGCGACGTTCCTTGCCTCTGCCGTATGCCTGAAGCGGATCAGGGTGGTCGGGCCTGACCGCGCTCCCGACGACGAACGCCACTCTCTCCGACGGCAGATCATCGAAGGGCTCCGATTCGTAAGCCGGGACCGCTACTTGCGGCCGATGGTCACCTGGGGCGCCGTGATCAACATGGCGCTGATGGGCTACCAGTCAGTCCAAGTCGTATTCCTCGTTCGCACCGTCGGAGTCAACCCGGCCATGGTCGGGCTGCTGCTGGCCAGCGGCAGCACCGGCGGCATCGCGGGCGCCCTGGTGGCGACCAGGGTCACCCGCCTGTTCGGCACCTCGCGCGGGCTGCTGTTCCTTCAGGCCGCCACCGCGCCGTTCGCACTGCTCCTGCCGATGACCACCGCCGGGCCGGGACTGCTGCTGTTCGGGATAGGCGCCTTCCTCATCGGGATCGGTATCTCCGTGGCCAACATCGTGGTCGGCAGTTTTCGGCAGACCTACTGCCCGCCGCACATGCTCGGCCGGGTCGTGGCGACGGCAATGATGATCAACCACAGCACCGTCCCGCTCGGATCCCTGCTCGGCGGCATACTCGGCGACGCCGTCGGGTACCGGCCGGCCATTGGATCACGACGGCTGTGGTCGCGCCCTGTTGGCTCATCCTCGCTGTAAGTCCTATGCGCCGCGAGCGCGACCTGCCGCAGGCTTACGAGCAGGAACACGTGCACGTCAAAGGCTCGAGAGGTTGCACAGGGCTGCCTGATCAGGCAGCCACGCGTCGCCTGCATCTGGCCAGCTCAGACCGAGGTTGGAAAATGAATGCCCGATGCCTTCACCACCGCCGGCTTGCGTCTTTGCGTCCTCGGCGAGCCGCAGCCCACCCCGGCCGCCCGTGAGCTGTTCCTGGACGGCTTCCAGGACCTCTCGACCAGCTCCAACTCCCCGTTTCTTATCGTGGAGTTGCCGCCGTCGGCCACCGCTTCGGGTGGCTCACCGGTAGCGGATCGCCAGCGGATACTGTGCCGGCGCACCGGTACCGTGGCGTCGCATGAGCGACGTCGAGATCGAGATCACCTCGGACCTGGTCCGTGACCTGCTGCGGGACCAGCATCCTGACCTCGCGGGGCTGGCCCTCCGCGAGGTGGCGGGTGGGTGGGGCAACCAAATGTGGCGTCTTGGGGACGAGTTGGCGGTGCGTATGCCGCGTACAGAAGGTGCCCCGGATCTCCTGCGCAAGGAGTGCCGGTGGCTGCCCATCCTCGCCCCGCGCCTACCGCTCCCGGTCCCCAACCCGGTACGGATCGGCGAACCGTCCGCGCGCTTCCCGAAGCCCTGGACCATCATGACGTGGGTCCCCGGCGAGCCGCTGGACCACACCTCCATCAGCCGCGGCGACCACGCGGCCGACACACTGGCGGCCTTCCTCACCGCACTCCACGTGGAGGCGCCCGAAGACGCGCCGATCAGTCAGGACCGCGGCGACCACCCGAATAAGTGCACGGACGGCTTTGACCACTTGTTCCACGCCGTCGTCACCGACGACCTCGCCGACGAGGTCCGAGCCGTCTGGGACGACGCCGTCGCGGCGCCCGAGTGGGAGGGCCCGCCGCTGTGGGTGCACGGCGACCTGCATCCCGCGAACGTCGTCGTCTCGGACGGGACGCTCTCGGGCGTGATCGACTTCGATGCCATGTTCGCCGGCGATCCGGCGTGGGACCTCGCCGCCGCGTGGGTCATCCTTCCCGCGGGCGCCTCCTCACGCTTCTTCGACGCATACGCGCAGGCGGACCAAGGGACGATCCGGCGCGCCCGCGGGCTGGCCGCCCTGAAGAGCCTGTTTCTCATGCTTATGGGCCAGAACGGAGACCGGGGCCTTCCTGGCGGCAAGCCGACATGGGGACCCGCAGGCCGGGCAGCACTCGATCGTGTTCTGAGAGGCGGTCTGATGTAGACACGCAGCGACGGTCCTCGGACTACGCGAACTCGGTGTCCCCCGGACCGGACCTCATCGATCCGTCACCTCGTCCTCCAAGCCCCAGCCCATGTCGTCGCCAAAGCACTCGGCTACCACGACAAGACCACTACCTGCCTGGTCACCGAAGCCGGAGGCACGAGGCACGAGGCACGAGGCACGAGGCACGAGGCACGAGGCACCTGGAGCCGATACGCCCCGCCGGCGGCCACACATGGTGAGTGACCGGCCGATCAATCACCCCCGCGTGGGCCTTCCACGCTGAGCGAGGCGGTCGATGTCAGGCGACGGCCGGCTGAACCGTCAGGGTTCCCGCGATCCTCGTCTCGGCCAGCCATGTACCCCCATCGGTCGAAGACGTGCTCGCCCAAGTCGACCCGCAGCCCCCATGACTTCAGTAGCTCGACGCCACGGGCGACTCCCCCGCGGCTGGGCGGACTGGCTGGAGAGACGATCCGCACTCGATCCCCGGGCCGTAACCGCTGCGATCGCAGGGTCTGATGACTGTCGCAGGTGTCCTTGGCGGGATCTTCTTACACTCGCTGTGCCGGAGGTGAGCCGTCTCATCAATCACTCACTGTCATTCCAGCCAGGCCGCCTTCAGCGGATACGCGAGGCTTGAACATGCGACCTCGCCAGTAGAGCGTGGGCTACAGGCCCGCGCTCCAGGGGTGTCCCGGGTGTACGCGGGCAAGTAGCTCGGCCAGGGTCTCTCGCTGAGTTGAAGTCATGTGCGGGACCGTCGCCTCGAAGTCTGATTGATCCTTTCGGCGGGCGTGCTTGGCCTTGAACAGCAGGACCAGCTCGGGCGCCAGATACGGGATGCCGTCCTGGGTGTGACGGACGATGTCGCTGTAGGGAAGCCGGATCCTCTCATCGCGTCGGCAGATCCAGGTGTCGCCGTCGTGCGGTTCGCGGAACACGTCGAGCAGGTAGTTTCCGTTGTCCGGATCGCGGAGCCATGTCTGGTGCACGCCGGCCAGCTCCTCCGGTGTGGCGTCCTCCCAGATCCGGCGGCTGCCTACGGCGTCGAAGATGTATCCGGGGAAGCGGTGGCGGACCTCGGGAAAACTCGCGGCCGGAATCGCGATCTCGATGTCTCCATGAGCGCGCGTCTGCGCGCCTCGGAACAAGTCCAGCGCCCAGCCCGCGGCCACGCACCAGGGCGTGCTGATCCCGGCCAGCCGCTGCGCGACCTCACTCGGGGTCCAGCAGGATGACCACCTGGCGTGGAGGGCTTCGATCTCGTCAGGTGACAGCTTCATGCCGCCGCTGGGCAGTTGCTCGCTCACCGCAGGAATCTATCAGCGGAGTCGAAGTCCCTGGCCGTGGTCGACGACGGGGGGCAACGAGCCCTGGAGTCGTATGCCGCTGGAGTCCGTACAGTGTCTCCAGCCGGTTGGGCTCCTCGGCGAAGTCGCGACAGTTGAATACGAGAACCCGCCAGTACCTAGGCCGGATGGCTGTCGCTCACCCACTCCGCATCTGTGGGAGGACGCCGGGGATCTCGCACCAGACGTTGGCGTCCCGCTCCGCTCCAGCGCTCCCTACCTTCAAGGGCTTCGGCTCGGCCGCGCTGCGGTCCGGCGACGACCGCCCGGCGAAGCGCGAGTTGCTGCCGTACGAGGGCCCGCGCGCCTGGCGGCCTGAAGGCCGGCCGGAACTCTCAGTCCTCCGCCTCGAAGTGGCTAAGAGCGTGCTCCTCAGTACTCCCCCACCGACAACACCAACTTCCCCCGCGTATGCCCGTCGGCGTTCAGACGCCACGCCTCCGCCGCCTCCCCCAGCGGCAGCACCCGGTCCACATGCACCGCCAGCTTCCCCGCGTCCGCCAGCCCCGCAAGCTCCGCCAGGTCCGTCGCGTCCGGGCGGACCCACACATAGTGGCCGCCCTTCGCCGTCGCCTCGGCGTTGGTGATCGACGCGAGGCGGTCCGGGCGCGTGAGCAGGCGCAGGGACGTGTCCACCGCGTCTCCGCCGAAGAAGTCGAGTGCCCCGTCGATGCCTTCGGGGGCCAGTTCGGTCACGCGGTTTTCCAGTCCGGGGCCGTAGGCGACTGGTTCCGCGCCCAACTCCCGTACGAAATCGTGGTTGTGGGCGCTCGACGTGCCGATCACTCGGGCGCCCAGGGCTACCGCGATCTGGACGCCGAGCGAGCCCACTCCGCCCGCGGCTGCATGGACGAGGACGGTGTCACCGGCGCCGACGCCCACCCGCTTGATGGCCTGGTAGGCCGTGAGGCCGGCGAGCGGGATGCCCGCGGCCTGTTCCCAGGTGAGTGTGGCGGGTTTGCGGGCCAGCATCCGGACGTGCGCGGAGACCAATTCCGCGTAGGCGCCGAACTGGACGGCGTCCTTGCGGATGTAGCCGAAGACCTCGTCGCCGGGCGCGTACTCCTCGACGTCGAAGCCGACCCGTTCGACCACTCCGGCCACGTCCCAGCCGGGGATCAGGGGAAAGTGGGTCTCCAAGAGCGGGTCCAGGCCGCCCTGGGCCAGCTTCCAGTCGACCGGGTTGACGCCTGCGGCCCGGACGCGGATCAGTACCTCGCCGGGGGCCACCTTCGGGTCCGGGAGGTCGGTCAGGCGCAGCGCCTCCGGTCCGCCGTACGCGTCGAGCGTGACCGCCTTCATCCGGCGGTCACCACCGGCGTCGATGTGGTCTCGACGGTGCGTACCAACGGTTCGAGGCGGGGGTCCCGGGCGGCTTCCGTGAGTGCTTCGCACAGGGCGGCCTCGTTGGTGGGGCGGGCCCGGGTGAGGAGTGCGAGGCCGGCCTCGGTGACGTTGGTGTAGATCCCGCGGCGGTCGGTGGGGCACAGGTAGCGCTCCAGGAGTCCGCGGTCCTCCAGGCGCGTGACGAGGCGGGTCGTGGCGCTCTGGCTGAGGACGACGGCGTCCGCGACCTGCTTCATCTGCAGGTGACCGCCTACTCCGTCGTGCTGGCGACTCAGGACGTCGAGGAGCGAGTACTCGCGCACGCTCAGGCCGTGCTCGGCCTGCAGGGCGCGCTCGAGGTGGGACTCGATCCTTCCGTGCAGCAGGGAGAGCGCGCACCAGCCCTGAGCCAGGGCGGTGAGCGCGGGGGCGGTTGCGGTCATCGGGGCCTCCTTCAGCGGGCCGTAGCCCTCAATAGTTGCACAGAGAGATAAATGCGCGCCAGCTCTACGTGCGTTTGCATTTATCCCGCGCTTGCAACTATTGTCGTCCGACGTAAGCGCCCCACGCAAGCACTTGGAAGGCGGCTCCCCATGCCTCTCGCGCTCCTGGCCCTGGCCATCGGGGCCTTCGGGATCGGCACCACCGAATTCGTGATCATGGGCGTGCTGCCCCAGGTCGCGAACGAGTTCGGGGTCACGATCCCCACGGCCGGCTGGCTGGTCTCCGGATACGCGCTCGGTGTCGTCCTGGGCGCGCCGCTGCTGACCGTCCTGGGGACCAAGGTGTCCCGTAAGAACATGCTGATGTTCCTGATGGGACTGTTCGTCATCGGCAACGCGGTGTCCGCCTTCGCGCCGAGCTTCGGTGTCATGCTCATCGGCCGGGTCGTCGCCTCCCTCGCGCACGGCGCGTTCTTCGGCATCGGTTCCGTGGTCGCCGCCGACCTGGTGGCACCCGAGAAGAAGGCCTCGGCCATCTCCCTCATGTTCATGGGCCTGACCGTGGCCAACATCATCGGCGTCCCCGGCGGTACGTACGTCGGACAGGCCGCAGGCTGGCGCGTCACGTTCGTCATCATCGCAGCGCTCGGCGTCATCGGCTTCCTGGGCGTCGCCAAGCTGGTGCCCGCGACGGGCCGCCCCGAGTCCGTGAGCGTACGCAGCGAGTTCGCCACGTTCCGCAACGTCCAGGTGTGGCTGGCCATGGCCATGACGGTCCTCGGCTACGGCGGTGTGTTCGCCGCGATCACCTACATCACGCCGATGATGACCGAGGTCGCCGGCTACACCGCGGGCGCCGTGACCTGGCTGCTCGTCCTGTTCGGCGTCGGGATGTTCCTGGGCAACCTGATCGGCGGGAAGTTCGCCGACCGCCAGCTCATGCCGATGCTGTTCACCGCCCTCGCGGGCCTGACCGTGGCCCTGCTTCTGTTCACCGCGACCGCGCACAACAAGGTGCTGGCCGCGATCACCCTCTCGCTGATCGGCGCGCTGGGCTTCGCGACCGTGCCGCCGCTGCAGAAGTGGGTGCTCGACCAGGCCTCGGCCGCGCCGACCCTCGCCTCCGCCGCCAACATCGGCGCGTTCAACCTCGGTAACGCGCTCGCGGCCTGGCTGGGTGGCATCGTGATCGCCGCGGGCCTCGGCTTCACCGCCCCGAACTGGGTCGGCGCCCTGCTCTCCGGCACCGCCCTGCTGCTCGCCCTCCTGGCCGCCCGCCTCGACCGCCGCGGCCGCACCGCCGGACGCGTCGTCGCCGGGTCCCCGGCGCGCGAGAGCGCACCGACGTCCGCCCCCACCGCACTCAAGGAGCTGTCCTGATGCACCGCACCCCGCAGCAGGTCTTCGCCGACCACGGCAACCGCCTGGGCACCGGTGACCTCGACCAGATCAGCCAGAACTACACCGAGGACGCCGTCTTCGTCACCCCCGAGGGCGTCCTCACCGGACGCCAGGGAGTCCAGGAGGGCATCGGCCGGCTGCTGGCCGATCTCCCCGACGCCGACTGGCAGTTGACGCCGCACTTCGCCGGGGACGTGCTGTTCCTGGAGTGGACCGCGACCAGCGCCGAGCACCAGGTCACCGACGGCGTCGACACGTTCGTCTTCAAGGACGGCCTCATCAGCGCCCAGACCGTCCGCTACACCCTCACCCCCCGTCCCACCAGCAACGCCTGAAAGGCCGCACCCACCATGGCACCGTCCACCATCCCCACCGTCACCCTCAACAACGGCGTCGAGATCCCCCAGCTCGGCTTCGGCGTCTTCCAGGTCCCGGACGACGAGACCACCGCCGCCGTCTCCTCCGCCCTCGAGGCCGGCTACCGCAGCATCGACACCGCCGCGATCTACGGCAACGAGACCGGCGTCGGCCGCGCCCTCGCCGGCTCCGGGATCGCCCGCGAGGACCTGTTCGTCACCACGAAGCTGTGGAACGCCGACCAGGGCTACGACGCCACGCTCAAGGCCTTCGACGCGAGCCTCGCCAAGCTGGGCCTGGACTACGTCGACCTCTACCTGATCCACTGGCCGACCCCGGCCCGCGACCTCTACGGCGAGTCGTGGAAGGCCATCGAGAAGCTGGCCGCCGACGGCCGCATCCGGGCCGCGGGCGTGTCCAACTTCCAGCCCGCGCACCTCAAGCGCCTCCTCGAAGGCACCCGCCTCGTGCCGGTCGTCAACCAGGTCGAGCTGCACCCCGGCCTCCAGCAGAGCGAGCTGCGCGCCGTGCACGCCGATCTCGGGATCGCCACCGAGGCGTGGAGCCCGCTCGCCCAGGGCGCCGTCCTCAAGGACGAGGCGATCACCACGATCGCCGAGCGCCACGGCAAGTCGCCCGCGCAGGTCGTGCTGCGCTGGCACCTCCAGCTCGGCAACATCGTCATCCCCAAGTCGGTGACGCCCGCCCGCATCCGCGAGAACCTCGACGTCTTCGACTTCGTCCTCACGGACGACGAGATGACCGCGATCGCCGGTCTCGACCGCGACCTGCGCACGGGCCCGCACCCCGACGAGCTCAACTGACCCTTCCGACGCGGCCGGGGCGGGGCGGCAGACCCCTCGCCGTGGGGTGCGGACCCCGCGCCGCCCCGCCCCGGCCGTCTCGCGTCGCCCCTCTCGCGCCCGAAAGTTGTACCTGTCATGTCTGAAGCCCCCACCGCCCTCGACCGGCTCGTGAACCCCGCGGGCCTGCCGACCCTGGGTCTCGAACTGCCCCTCGACAACGACTGGGGCGCGACCCGGCTGCGCGCCGACCGGGCCCTGGACCGCCCCTTCGGCGTCCCGGACCTGACCCGGCACGCCGAACTGGCCCGCCTGGCGGACGAGTTGGCGTTCGCGGGGCTCTGGGTGCGGGACGTGCCGCTCTACGATCCCGAGCACTTCGGCGACGCCGGTTCCGTCTTCGAGACGTTCACGCACCTGGGACATCTCGCGGCGATCACCGAGCGGGCCGTGCTCGGGACGGCTGCCGTCGTGCTGCCGCTGCGCCGCCCCCTGCTGGTCGCCAAGGCCGCGGCCACGGTCGACGTGCTGTCCGGCGGCCGGTTCGTCCTCGGTCTCGCGAGTGGTGACCGGCCGGTCGAGTACCCCCTGTTCGGGGAGGACTTCCAGGCCCGGGGCGCCACGTTCCGCGAGGGCGTCGCCATCCTGCGTGCCGCGTGGGCCGGGCGCACCGGGGACGAGGGCATGAGCCTTCCGGAGTTCGGGCTCGGTGCCGACCGACGGCTCGACGTCCTGCCCAAGCCGACGGGCCGCACCATCCCCGTCGCCATCGCCGGGCACGCCCAGCAGTCCGCCGAGTGGATCTCGAAGAACGCCGACGCGTCGCTCAACTACCCGCGTCCGCTGGGTGCGTTGAAGCTCAAGACGCGCGAGTGGCAGGAGCTGACGGCTAAGGCGCCGAAGCCGTATCTCACGCCCATGCAGCTGGACCTCACCGAGGATCCGTCCACCCCGGCGACTCCGATCCGGCTCGGTCTGCGGACCGGCCGTGAGGCGCTGGTGGAGCATCTGCGGGCGATGGGCGAGCTGGGTGTCGCCCATGTGTCGTTCAACCTGCGCCCCGGCAACCGTCCCGTGGACGAGGTCCTGCGGGAGCTCGCCGAGACGGTTCTGCCGCACTTCCCCTCCCCCGGGAAGGCGGCGGACCCTGCCCGCAGGTGTTCCGCCGCACGTTTCGGCGAGTGACCGTGGGGGAGGTCACTGACACGATGATCGGGTTGCGCGGT
>NZ_JBEYYB010000018.1:0-117550 GCF_040645335.1 Streptomyces sp. NPDC046821
GCCGCGCGGACGTGCAGAGCGTCCCGGTCCGGATCGGCGTAGACGGCAACGCTCGCGATCCCGGCGTCCCGGCACGCCCGGGCCACGCGGACAGCAATTTCGCCACGGTTGGCGATGAGCACCTTGCGCACGATGGCTCCCTCCTTGAAACAAGCCGAGTTTAGGGACTGCCGACACGGGCTTACGACCCGTCCCCGTGAGTGAGCTTGCCCACACAGAGTGCTATTCGAGGCGCCCTCAAGTGATGAAACCCCTTGTGGCGCCCGGGTGCCCAGCCTTCCCTCTTGGAACCCTAGCCCGCCACAGCGGGCTAGGTCTCTGTGAGACGGCGCTGCGCGCCCCTACGTTTCTTTGTGGAGTCCCTACGAATGGCCCAACGATTCTTTGCCTCCGGCAGAACCCTTGTCCCGCGCTTTACCCGTTAGTAGCGTTCGCGAGGTCTTGTACGTACTAGGGGTAACAGCAGTCGAAAGTGGGTGGGGTTCCGGTGGCTCGTAGACCGGTGGCGTGGGTGGCCGCGATCGTCCTCTTCGCGGAGGCGATCGGTATCGCCCTGCTCAACTGGTTTCTGGGGCTGGTGGTGGACAGCCAGAAGATGTCGCTGGCCGGGCTCGACCCCCGCGCCATGACCGTCTCCACGTGGATCGGCGGCGGGCTCTTCGGGCTCTATCTCGTGCTGTGCGCCCTCGTCCTCGTACGCAGCGCCGTGCGCGACCGCGCGCCGGGCGGGTTCGGGCGCATCCTGCTGATCAGCGCGGCCGTCGTGCACGGGCTGCTCGGGGCGTTCGCGATCGGCCTCGTCGGCTGGCTCGCGTTCGTCTTCATGATGGTCGTGCTCGGGCTCATCGTGCTGACGCTCGTCGCGTACGACCGTAAGGACGGCGGCGCGGGGAGCGGTACGGGGACGGAGGGGCCGGCCGACGGGGCCGCCGGCGGGAACGGGGCGCCGCAGCCCGCGTGACGTGATCCGTGAGCGTGAAGAGGGGGAGCCGCCGCCGGCAGCTCCCCCTCTTCGGCGTCGGCTCGTCAGTTCGTCCACAAGTCCGTGATGTTGGTGCCCAGTTGGGCCAGCAGGCGGCGCAGCAGCGGCAGGGACAGGCCGATCACGTTCCCGTGGTCGCCGTCGATGCCGTCGATGAACGGAGCCGAGCGGCCGTCCAGGGTGAACGCGCCCGCCACGTGCAGCGGCTCGCCCGACGCCACGTACGCGGCGATCTCCTCGTCGCTCGGCTCACCGAAACGGACCACCGTCGAAGCCGTCGCCGACGCGTACTGGTTCGTCGCCGTGTCGTACACGCAGTGGCCCGTCTGGAGGGTGCCCGCGCGGCCGCGCATCGACTTCCAGCGTGCCGTGGCCTCTTCGGCGTCGGCCGGCTTGCCGAGCGCCTGGCCGTCGATGTCCAGGACCGAGTCGCAGCCGATCACCAGGGCGCCGTGCACCTCCGGCTTCGCCGCGACCACGGACGCCTTCGCCTCGGCGAGCGCGAGGGCCAGTTCGGCGGGGGTGGGGGCTTTCACTGCGTCCTCGTCGACCCCGCTGACGAGCACCTCGGGGGCGAGGCCGGCCTGGCGCAGGAGGGCCAGCCGGGCGGGGGACTGGGAGGCGAGGACGAGACGGCGGCGTGGATCACTCATGGGGCCAGGGTTCCACATGCCGGGGGCCGGGGGTCACGTTCGGACCGGGCTCAGGGTTCGCGTTCGGACGGGCCCGTCGTTTGTGATCAGACGATGCCGAGTACCAGCATCGCCACCACCATCGCCAGCGCGAGCAGCACCCCGGCGCGGCGCAGCATCTCCTGCGTCTCGCGCAGCTCCTCGGGGGGCTCGTTCTCCGGGTCCGACCACAGCATGGATCCGATACTGCTGCGGCTGCGGCCGGTGCGCCTGAGTACGCGTACTCAAGCGCACCCGCCGTTAAGAACTACGCGGGCCAGTACGTGCGGGCCCAGCTCGCCGGGCCCGGGGACGGGCGGCGGGCCTGCGCCAGCCTGGCCGGGTCGGCCCACGAGTCGCGGGTGCGGGCGGTGCCGGTGGGCGTGCCGACCATCAGCGCCGCGCGGGCCTGGACCACCGCGAGGGCGGCGGCGAGTTCTTCGGGGGTGGGGTTGCCCCGTACGACCTTGATCATCATGGAGTGGCTCCGGCGGGTGGGGTCGGGGGGCTTAGAGGGGGATGTTGCCGTGCTTCTTGGGCGGCAGCGATTCGCGCTTGGTGCGGAGCTGGCGGAGGCCTCTCACGATGTGGGAGCGGGTGTCGGAGGGCATGATCACGGCGTCGACGTAGCCGCGCTCGGCCGCGGTGTAGGGGTTGAGGAGGGTGTCCTCGTACTCCTGGATGAGCTGGGCTCGGGTCGCGTCGACGTCGTCCGCTGCCGCGAGGGTCTTGCGGTGGAGGATGTTGACGGCGCCCTGGGCGCCCATGACGGCGATCTGGGCGGTGGGCCAGGCGAGGTTGAGGTCGGCTCCGAGGTGCTTGGAGCCCATGACGTCGTACGCGCCGCCGAAGGCCTTGCGGGTGATGACCGTGATCAGGGGGACCGTTGCTTCCGCGTAGGCGTAGATCAGCTTGGCGCCGCGGCGGATGATGCCGGTGTGTTCCTGGTCGACGCCCGGGAGGAAGCCGGGGACGTCTACGAAGGTCAGTACCGGGACGTTGAACGCGTCGCACGTGCGGACGAAGCGGGCCGCCTTTTCGGAGGCGTCGATGTCCAGGCAGCCGGCGAACTGCATCGGCTGGTTGGCGACGATGCCGACCGGGTGGCCCTCTACTCGGCCGAAGCCGGTGAGGATGTTCGGGGCGAACAGCGCTTGTGTCTCGAAGAACTCGGCGTCGTCCAGGACGTGTTCGATCACGTTGTGCATGTCGTACGGCTGGTTCGCGCTGTCCGGGACGATCGTGTCCAGCTCGCGGTCCTCGTCCGTGGGCTCCAGGTCCGCCTCTTCGGGGAAGGCGGGGGGCTCGGACAGGTTGTTCGAGGGGAGGTAGGACAGGAGGGTTTTGACGTACTCGATCGCGTCTTTTTCGTCGCCCGACATATGGTGGGCCACGCCTGAGCGGGAGTTGTGGGTGCGGGCGCCGCCCAGTTCCTCGAAGCCGACGTCTTCGCCGGTGACCGTCTTGATGACGTCCGGGCCCGTGATGAACATGTGGCTCGTCTGGTCGACCATGACCGTGAAGTCCGTGATCGCCGGGGAGTAGACCGCGCCGCCCGCGCAGGGGCCGACGATCAGGCTGATCTGGGGGATCACGCCGGACGCGTGGGTGTTGCGGCGGAAGATCTCGCCGTACATGCCCAGCGCCATGACGCCCTCTTGGATGCGGGCGCCGCCGGAGTCGTTGATGCCGATGATCGGGCAGCCCGTCTTGAGGGCGAAGTCCATGACCTTGATGATTTTCTGGCCGTAGACCTCGCCAAGGGCGCCGCCGAAGACCGTGAAGTCCTGGGAGAAGACGGCCACCGGGCGGCCTTCGACCGTGCCGTAGCCGGTGACGACGCCGTCGCCGTAGGGCTTGTTCTCGTCCAGGCCGAACGCGGTGGAGCGGTGGCGGGCGAACTCGTCGAGCTCGACGAACGACCCTTCGTCCAGGAGCAGTTCGATGCGCTCACGCGCCGTCAGTTTGCCCTTCGCGTGCTGCTTCTCGACGGCGCGCGCGGAGCCGGCGTGGGTGGCCTCTTCGATCCGGCGCTGCAGGTCCGCGAGCTTGCCCGCGGTCGTGTGGATGTCAATGGCGCTGGACACGTTGGGCTCTTCCGGAACGGACATCGGGATGCGGCTCCCTGGCTGCTCAATGGTGGCGTGAGTACGTGGGGTGAGTGCGGGGGTGGTGCGTGCCTGCGTGCGGGGTGGTGGGTGCGGGCGGGCGGTACGTGCGTGCGCGCGGGCGCGGGCGCTGGCGCGGTGGGGATGGGGGCTACCGACTCGTAGCGTAGTGGCGCCCATACCGTTCGGCAGTGCGGCGTTTACCACACCTAGGGTGGGTTGCATGACGCCCCGAAATGCATCAGACGACAACGCTGACCAGCCCTGGACGGACCTTGACCGGCCGCCCCTGAACGCTTCAGCCTTGCGGCGTGGCCTCGTGCGGGGAGGGCTGTGGTCCTCCCTCGACGTTGTCTCCGCCACCGGGTCCACCAACTCCGATCTCGTCGCCCTCGCCGCTGGTGGGAAGGCCGACGAGGGCGCCGTGCTCGTCGCCGAGTCGCAGACTGCCGGGCGGGGGCGGCTCGACCGGCAGTGGACCGCTCCGCCTCGGTCCGGGCTCTTCTTCTCCGTCTACTTGAAGCCTGGTGACGGTGTGCCCGTCGAGCGGTGGGGGTGGCTTCCGCTGCTCGTCGGGGTCGCCGTCGCTACGGGGCTTGCTCGTGCCGCCGGTGTCGATACGGCCCTCAAGTGGCCCAACGACCTGCTGGTGAACGTCGACGGCGATGAGCGCAAGGCCGGGGGCATCCTTGCCGAGCGGGCCGGGGACGGGGTTGTCGTGGGCGTGGGGCTGAACGTCTCGCTCCGCGCTGATGAGCTGCCTGTGGCTCGGGCCGGGTCGCTGGCTCTGGCGGGGGCCGTCTCCACTGATCGGGACACCTTGCTTCGGGCCGTTCTTCGGTCGCTCGAGGAGCGGTACGTCGGGTGGCGGGCCGCCGGTGGGGATCCTGCCGTGTCCCGGCTTCAGGAGACCTATGCCGCGGGGTGCGCCACGCTTGGGCGGCAGGTGCGGGCCGAGCTTCCTGGGGGGAGTGAGCTTGTGGGGGAGGCCGTTGCTGTTGATGGGGACGGGCGGCTTGTCATCGCCTCCTCGGGTGGGGAGCGGCAGCCTGTGGGGGCTGGGGACATCGTTCATCTGCGGTGATCCCGGGGCAGCCCAGTGGGCTGTGGGGCCTTTGGTTTTTCGGGCTGTTTTTGCCGGTGGGGGACGGCGTTCTTTCGGGTGCGGGGCCGCGGGGGCATGTACGTGCTCGCTGTTCTACGGGTTTACGTGGGGTTGGCTTCACGTGGGTGTGGTGCTGGTGGCTCCGCGCGCACATGCCCCCGCGGCCCCTCCCGTTTCGTACGCGGCTTTCCGCCGGTGGTGGGTCCTTTTGGCCCCTGGGCCTTCTCGTACGCGGCTGATCGGGGGTGATCAGGTGTGATGTGGGAGTGAGCTGTGGCACACCTGCCGTAAAGTTGAGGCCGGTCGATACATGACCGCGGCAGATCGGAAGGGCAGCAGGCGTGACCGTCGACGACTCGGGCTCCGGCGCGGGCACCCCATCCGACATCGAGTCTGTCGAGGACGGTGCCGGCGGGCATGATCCGCTTGCCCTCCGGCTTGAGCAGCTCATTCTTGGTGCCGAGCGGCGGTATACGCCGTTTCAGGCCGCCCGCAGCGCTGGTGTCTCCATGGAGCTCGCCTCTCGGTTCTGGCGTGCCATGGGGTTTGCCGATATCGGGCAGGCCAAGGCTCTGACTGAAGCTGATGTGCTTGCTCTGCGGCGGCTTGCCGGTCTTGTTGAGGCTGGGCTGTTGAGTGAGGCCATGGCTGTTCAGGTCGCTCGGTCCACCGGGCAGACCACTGCTCGGCTTGCTGAGTGGCAGATCGATTCTTTTCTGGAAGGGCTTACTGAGCCTCCTGAGCCCGGGATGACCCGGACTGAGGTCACCTACCCGCTGATGGAACTGCTTCTGCCTGAGCTGGAAGAGTTCCTTGTGTACGTCTGGCGGCGGCAGCTTGCTGCGGCTACCGGGCGTGTGGTGCAGGCCGCCGATGATGAGGAGATGGTCGATCGGCGGCTGGTGGTCGGGTTTGCCGATCTTGTTGGGTTCACTCGGCTTACCCGGCGGATGGAGGAGGAGGAACTCGGGGAGCTGGTGGAGGCCTTTGAGACCACCGCTGCTGATCTTGTCGCCGCCAATGGGGGGCGGTTGGTCAAGACTCTGGGTGATGAGGTCTTGTACGCCGCCGATGATGCCGGGATCGCTGCTGAGATCGCTCTGCGGCTCATCGAGACCATGGCCAATGACGAGACCATGCCCGAGGTGCGGGTCGGGATGGCCTTCGGGACCGTCACTACCCGGATGGGCGATGTCTTCGGGACGACCGTGAATCTTGCCAGTCGGCTCACTTCTATAGCTCCTCGTGATGCTGTGCTCGTTGATGGGGCCTTTGCTGAGGAGCTTCAGAGGGGTGGGGCCGCTCCTGTTTCTGAGGCTGAGGCTGCTGCTCTTGCCGAGAAGGAGGGGGAGGACGCGCCCTCGTATCGCTTCGCCCTTCAGCCCATGTGGCAGCGGCCTGTCAGGGGGCTCGGTGTCGTCGAGCCCTGGCTTCTTACGCGGCGGCCGAACTAGGATCCCTCCCGCTGTTAACTGACGTTAACCGGGAGGTCCTGTGAGCGAGCGGTTCGGGGAGTTCGTCGAGGTGCGACGGCACGGGTTCGTCGCCGAGCTCGTTCTCGACCGGCCCAAGGCCATGAACGCTGTCTCCAGCGCCATGGCCGTGAGTGTTGGAGAGGCGTGTGCCTTTCTGGCAGGGGACGGTGATGCTCGTGTTGTCGTTCTTTCGTCTTCTTCGCCTCGTGCGTTCTGTGTCGGGGCTGATCTGAAGGAGCGGAATTCGTTTTCCGACGCTGAGCTTGTTCGGCAGCGGCCTGTCGCTCGGGGGGCTTATACGGGTGTGCTCGAGCTTCCTATGCCTGTTGTCGCCGCCGTGCATGGGTTCGCTCTCGGGGGCGGGTACGAGCTTGCTCTTGCCTGCGATCTCATCGTTGCTGATGAGACTGCTGTCGTGGGGCTGCCTGAGGTGTCCGTGGGTGTGATTCCGGGGGGTGGCGGTACTCAGTTGTTGCCTCGGCGGGTGGGGGGTGCTCGGGCCGCTGAGTTGATCTTCTCGGCGAGGAGGGTCGAGGCTCGGGAGGCGTTGGCTCTTGGGCTTGTCGATCAGGTCGTGGGGGAGGGGGGCGATGGGGAGGCGGCTCTTGAGCTTGCCGGTCGTATCGCTGCCAATTCGCCTGTCGGGCTTCGGGCTGCCAAGCGGGCTCTGAGGCTTGGTCAGGGGCTTGATCTGCGGGCCGGGCTCGAGGTCGAGGATGCCGCCTGGCGGGCTGTCGCCTTCTCGGGGGACCGGGCCGAGGGCGTTGCCGCCTTCAACGAGAAGCGGGCGCCCCAGTGGCCCGGTGAATGAATATTTATGCCCGCGTACGCGCCCTGAATGTATCGAGCTGGGGTTTTCTTTCCTAATCTTGGGTTATGGGAGAGGAAGTCCGGTTGCGGGCCGTGGTCGCGATGGCGCAGGGAATGGCCGCGGCGCAGTCTCCGCGTGAGTCCTGGCGCGCCGCGGCCCTCGGGGCCTGCCGCGCACTGTCCGGTACGTTCGCCGCGCTGTCCGTGTGGGAGCGCGAGCGCGGGCGGTTGCGTGTGCTGGTGAACGTGGGCGACCGCGCCGAGGGTGAGGTCGAGTTTCCCGAGGACGAGGCCTATCCCGTCCATCAGTTCCCCGAGATCACCGAGTTCCTGCACGAGCAGTGGGCCGGCGGCGGTGCTCCCCGCGCCTGGGTGGAGACCGCCGCCGGGAACGTACGCGGTGGTGGGTACTGCCATCAGCGCGTTGCCGCCCTGCGCCGGCGTGGGCGTGGGTGTTGTGTCGTCGCGCCTGTGGTTCTCCATGGGCGGGCCTGGGGTGAGCTGTATGTCGCCCGGCCCGATGGGGACGAGGTTTTCGGGGCTCAGGACGCTGCTTTTGCGACCGTTCTTGCCGCTGTGGCCGCTGCCGGAATTGCGCAGACCGAGCGGCTTGAGGAGGCCCGGCGGCTTGCCTTTACGGATGCGCTGACCGGGCTCGCCAATCGGCGTGCCGTTGATATGCGCCTCGATGAGGCCATCGAGGCGCATCGAGAGAAGGGGGACGTTGTTTCGCTTGTCGTGTGTGATCTGAATGGGCTCAAGCGCGTCAATGACTCGTTGGGCCATGCCGTGGGGGATCGGCTGCTCGAACGGTTCGGGTCTGTGCTGTCGCTGTGCGGGGCCATGCTGCCGGGGGCCCTCGCCGCTCGGCTCGGTGGGGACGAGTTCTGTCTGGTGGCGGTTGGGCCTGACGCTGACGATGTGGTGCGCGCCGGGGAGGAACTGTGCTTGCGCGCCCTGGAGTTGGAGCTGGGGGATGGTGTGGCGTGCGGGATCGCTTCTACCGGGGATCCCATTGGGGAAGTGCGAAGTGCCCGGCGGCTTTTTCGGCTTGCCGATGCTGCTCAGTACCGGGCCAAGGCTCTGCGGGCCGTGAAGCCTGTTGTCGCCGGGCGCGATGGGCCCGATGACCCCGTGGTGCGGCTCGCCGACTCGCCTCCGCCGCCCCTGGGTGACGGGGAGCGGCGGCGTATTCGCGGGCGGGACTCGGGGTACTAGGAGCTGCTCAGTACGTCGTACGGCTTCTTCTCGTCGAGTACGTCAGGAAGCCGACGCCGATGCCGAGGAACGCCGTGCCGCCGATCAGGTACGGGGTGGTGTCCACCGAACCCGTGTCGGCCAGGCGGAGTTGGGCGCCGGACCGGGTGTGTACCGCTGTCTGCTGCTGGTCTGCCTCCGCTGGTTTCTCGGGCGTCGCGGTGGCGGACGGTACGAACCACAGGGCAGCGAGGAGCGTCCCTGCTGCGGTGGCGGTGTACAGCGATCGTCGTGCGGCGGACACGGAATCGATCCCCCTTGTGGCGCTGGCGAATTGGCCGTGTGAGCCGATGTTAGTGAAAGGTGCGGGTCACACGAAAGTCACGGGAGGCCCGAGGCTTACCCTCCGTCGTATGAGCACCTCTGAGACATCACGATTTGTTCGGCTGCGCGTCGATTTGGTCCTGGAGATCGAGGACGGCGCCGCGATCACCGGGGCCGCGCTGCAGCGCATCGCCGACGACGTCGACATGCCGGCCGACGAGCGGGCTCATGCCGTGTCGGCCGTCAACGAGGACGAGGCGGAGGCGCTCGCCTATCTGGTCGACCCGTTCGACCTGGTCGGTGACGTGCCCGGGGTGGAACTCGTCCAGGCCTCCTGGTCCAGCGAGCCGGTCGACTACGACCCCGATTCGCCGGACTGGGACCTCGACGTGGATGATGACGCATCAGACGACGCTTTCGGCGGCCCGGACGGGTCGCGCGGCTAGGCGACTGCGGATCGGAAGAGCAGGACCGGGAACCCCGGCCGGCAACCGCCGGCCGGGGTTTCGTCGTCCCGGCTCAGGCGGGGGTGTCGGAGAAGTTCTGTTATCACTGGTGCACGCCTGGTCACGAGGGTTCCGACGTGGCGTCCCCCACATCGGGGGCCGATTTGGAACGGGACGAACCGGTCATGGCGTTACATGGGGTACGGGGATCCCCTTGTCGGGGGTCGGGGCCCTTCGGGGGTTTCGGGGTTGTTGGGGAAAGTTGGCGACGATGGAGAAGCGTGTGATGACGGACAGTAAGCGGCGCAAGGGTCTGATGGCCGCGTCCGCCCTGGTCGGCGGAGTGCTGATGATCTCTGCGTGCAGCGGAGGCGGAAGCAAGGCCGCGGCCGAGGAAAGCGGCAAGAAGTCGCAGGCCCAGGTCGACGAGGCCGCCGCGCAGAAGACGTCCGCGGCGCTCATCAAGATCGCCCCGAAGGACGGCTCCGACAACGCCGGCATCAACAACGACGCCAAGGTCACCGTCAGCAAGGGCACGCTCACGAACGTGCAGATGACGACCGCCGACGGCACCGCGGTCCAGGGGCAGATATCCGCTGACAAGAAGAGCTGGAAGCCCGCCGGCCAGCTCCAGCGCGCCACCGTCTACAAGATCGCGGCCGAGGCGAACGACTCCAGCGGCCGCACGGCCCACGAGAACGCCTCGTTCACGACGGTCTCGCCGGCCAACAGCTTCATCGGCAACTTCACGCCCGAGGACGGTTCCACCGTCGGTGTCGGTATGCCGGTCTCGATCAACTTCGACAAGGCGATCGCGAACAAGGCCGCCGTCCAGAAGGGCATCACGGTCACCTCCAGCAGCGGCCAGAAGGTCGTCGGCCACTGGTTCGGCAACCAGCGCCTGGACCTGCGCCCGCAGGAGTACTGGACCGGCGGTTCCACCGTCACTCTCAACCTGAAGCTCGACGGCGTCGAGGGCTCGAACGGCGTCTACGGCGTTCAGCAGAAGACCGTCACCTTCAAGATCGGCCGCAACCAGGTCTCGACGGTCGACGCGAACACCAAGATGATGACGGTCACCCGCGACGGCAAGGTCATCAAGACCATCCCGATCTCGGCCGGTTCGCCGGAGAACAAGACGTACCAGGGCCAGATGGTGATCTCCGAGAAGTTCAAGGAGACCCGCATGGACGGCTCGACGGTCGGCTTCAAGGGCACCGACGGCAAGGGCGAGTACGACATCAAGGACGTGCCGCACGCGATGCGTCTGTCGAGCTCCGGCACCTTCATCCACGGCAACTACTGGGGCGCCAAGTCGATCTTCGGCGGCGTCAACACCAGCCACGGCTGCGTCGGCCTGTCCGACACCAAGGGTGCCAACGACAAGAACACGCCGGGTTACTGGTTCTACGACAACTCCATGGTCGGTGACGTCGTCATCGTGAAGAACACCGGCGACAAGACGATCCAGCCCGACAACGGCCTCAACGGCTGGAACATGGACTGGGCGCAGTGGACGGCCGGTTCCGCGGTCTGATCTGACGCTCGGACGAACGCCGTATCCGGCTGACCGTCGTATGACGGCGAGCTGATTTCCGGCTGGATTCCCGCGCAACCCGGTGCAACCGACGGCCCTCCTGCGATATCTCTACGCAGGGGGGCCGTTCGGCGTCTCCTGTCGGTGAACTACCGTCACCAGGGGGAAAGTTGCACATACGGAAGCGAATAACCGTAAAAAGATTCAGTGCGGGGACCGTGGCCGCCGCGGCGGCTGTCGTCCTCGCCGCGGGTCTGACCACTCCGGCCGCCGTCGCCGCGCCGAGCGCAGCGGCGGCTTCGTCCGGCGAGGCCGCGAAGTCCGGGCCGAAGCAGCACATCACGCTCATCACCGGTGATCGCGTCACGCTCGACGCGAAGGGGAAGCCGGTCGGGTACCAGCACGCCAAGGGCCGCGAGCACATCCCCGCGCAGACCCGCACCGTCGGCGGCCACACCCTCGTGGTCCCCGCCGACGCGCAGCGGCTCGTCGCGAGCGGCAAGCTCGACCAGCGGCTCTTCGACGTCACCGAGCTGTCCAAGTCGGCCAACCGCAAGGCCCAGAAGCACGGCCTCAAGGTGATCGTCGGCTACAAGGGCTCCGCCACCGCGGCCAGGGCCGATGTGCGCGACGCCGGCGACACGACCGTCCGCAGGACGCTCAAGTCGCTCAACGCGGACGCCGTCACCACGCCCGAGCAGGACGCCCGGCAGCTGTGGAGCGCCCTCACGGACTCCAACGGCGCCGCCGCCTCCGGCATCAGCCACGTGTGGCTCGACGGCGTCCGCAAGGCCAGCCTCGACAAGTCCGTGCCGCAGATCGGCGCCCCCAAGGCGTGGGCCGCCGGCTACGACGGCAAGGGCGTCAAGATCGCCGTCCTCGACACGGGCGTCGACAAGACCCACCCCGACCTGGCGGGCCAGGTCGTCGCCGAGCAGAACTTCTCCGAGGCCGCCGACGCGGTGGACCGCTTCGGCCACGGCACGCACGTCGCGTCCATCGCGGCGGGTACGGGGGCCAAGTCCGGCGGCAAGTACAAGGGCGTGGCCCCCGGCGCGAAGATCCTCAACGGCAAGGTCCTCAGCGACGACGGCTACGGCGACGACTCGTCCATCATCGCCGGCATGGAGTGGGCGGCCTCGCAGGGCGCCGACGTCGTCAACCTCAGCCTGGGCGGCGGCGACACCCCGGAGATCGACCCGCTCGAGGCCGAGGTCAACAAGCTGTCCGCCGAGAAGGGCATCCTCTTCGCCATCGCGGCGGGCAACGAGGGCGAGTTCGGGGACTCGACCGTCGGCTCCCCGGGCAGCGCGGACGCCGCCCTGACCGTCGGCGCGGTCGACGACAACGACAAGCTGGCCGAGTTCTCCAGCCGCGGCCCGCGCGTCGGCGACGGCGCCGTCAAGCCCGACGTCACCGCCCCCGGCGTGGACATCACGGCCGCCGCGGCTCCCGGCAGCGTCATCGACAAGGAGGTCGGCGAGAACCCCGCCGGCTACCTCACGATCTCCGGTACGTCGATGGCCACCCCGCACGTCGCGGGCGCCGCAGCGATCCTCAAGCAGGAGCACCCGGACTGGACGTCCGCCCAGCTCAAGGGCGTCCTCACCGGGTCCGCGAAGGGCGGCGCGTACACGCCGTTCGAGCAGGGTTCGGGCCGTATCCAGGTCGACAAGGCCATCGCGCAGACCGTGTTCGCCGAGCCCGTCTCGGTGAGCTTCGGCGTCGCGCAGTGGCCGCACACCGACGACACCCCGCTCACCAAGAAGGTGACGTACCGCAACACCGGCGACAAGGACGTCACCCTCGGCCTCACCGCGTCCGGCACCGGTCCGACCGGAAAGCCCGCCCCGGCCGGCTTCTTCACGCTCGGCGCGGCGCAGGTGACCGTCCCGGCGGGCGGCACCGCCTCCGTGGACCTGACCGCGGACACCCGGCTCGGCGGCACGGCCGACGGCGCGTACTCCGCGTACGTCGTGGCGACGGGCGGCGGCCAGTCCGTCCGTACGGCCGCCGCCGTGCAGCGCGAGGCCGAGTCGTACGACGTGACGCTCAAGCACATCGGGCGGGACGGCAAGGACGCGCAGGGCTACGAGACCAGCCTGACGTCTCTGAAGGGCGCCACGGCGGGTGCGTCCTACTACGCCTACGACCCGCAGTCGGGGACTGCCAAGGTCCGTGTCCCCAAGGGGAGTTACCTCCTCAACGAGTTCCTCGCGGCCGACCCCGAGGACTTCACGAAGGGCGCCGACTGGCTGGCGCAGCCGAAGCTGGACGTCACCAAGAACACGACGGTCACGCTCGACGCGCGCACCACGAAGCCGGTGTCCATCACCGTCCCCGACGCCGCCGCGAAGGGTGCCCTGGCGGCGCCCGAGTTCTCCGTCGACACCGCCGACGGCACGTTCGCGTACGGCTGGATCCTGGACTCGTACACCAACTTCCGCACCGCGGGCCTCGGCCCGGAGGCGTCCGGCATCCAGCTCCAGCAGCAGTGGAGCGGGGCGTGGACGAAGGGCGCGGACACCGAGTACGACACCGTGTCCGGCGGCACTGTGAAGAAGCTCGCCACCGGCTACACCAAGCACTACAAGGCGAGTGACCTGGCCACGGTCAAGGTCGGTCTCGGTGGCGCGGCGAGCAACAAGACCGGCGCGCTCACCGCGTACGGCATGTTGCCCGTCAGCGACGGAGGCTGGGCGGTCGCCGTCGACCAGAAGCTCCCCGGCACCCGGACCCTGCACCTGTCCACCGGCGACAAGGTGAAGTGGGGCCTGGACTTCTCGCAGAACGGTCCCGAGGACAGCGACGGCTTCCCGACCGAGGAGGCCGGCTACACGCTGGGCAACCCGCAGACCTTCGCGGCCGGCAAGACGTACGCGAAGACGTTCAACACCGCCGTCTTCGGTCCCCGCATCGGCGGCGACTACGGCGTCTACCGCGACGGCAACGAGATCTACGGCAACCTGCCGATGTACGCCGACGGCAAGACCCACGCCGGCTACTCGCAGTACCTCTCGGTGAAGACCACGCTCTACAAGGGCAGCACCAAGGTCGGCGAGAACGACGACCCGCTGGTGGGCGACAAGTCGTTCAAGGTCACGTCCGGCGACGCCGAGTACAAGCTGACGACGTCCATCAAGCGCAGCGTCAAGGTCGCGGCGGCGTCCACGCGGATCGACGCGAGCTGGACGTTCCGCTCGAAGAAGCCGGCGTCGTCGGCGCAGTCGGTGAAGCTGCCGCTGTCCACGGTGCGCTTCAACGCGGCGGTCGGTCTCGACAGCCGGGTCCCCGCCGGGAAGGCGCAGTCGGTCCCGGTCACCGTCACGGGCGCGGCCGCGGGCAAGAACCTCAAGTCGCTGTCCGTGTACGTGTCGTACGACTACGGCCAGACCTGGAAGAAGCTGACCGTCAAGAACGGCAAGGTCAGCGTGAAGAATCCGGCGAAGGGCGAGGGCGTCTCGTTCCACGCGAAGATCGCGGACACGAAGGGGAACAAGTCGACGATCTCGATCTACAACGCGTACTACGGGAAGTAGTTGTCGGTTGAGTGGTGGCCCGTCCTGGCTTTGCGGCCGGGGCGGGTCGCCCTTGTTCTTCCGGGGTCAGGCGTCGTTGCGGGCCGTGTCTGCCGCCTGCGCCGCCCGTACCGCGTCCGTGCCCCAGCTCGCCAGGAGGCGCAGCGCCTCCGCAGACGGGGAGCCCGGCTCCGCGTGGTACAGGACCAGGAACTGCTCCTCGTCGTCCGGGAGTTGCAGCGTCTCGTACGACAGGGTCAGGTCGTCGACGAGCGGGTGCCGCATCTGCTTCACGCCGTGACACTTCTCCTTGACGTCGTGCGTCGCCCACAGCCGCCTGAACTCCTCGCTCTTGACGGAGAGTTCGCCGACCAGCGCCGACAGGTCCGGGTCGTCCGGGTGGCAGCCCGCGTACAGCCGCAGATAGCTGACCACGTCGGACGCCTTGGAGTCCCACTCCAGGAACAGGTCGCGGTAGGCGGGGGAGAGGAAGACGAGCCGCGCCCAGTTCCGCTCGCGCGGCGGCAGCTCGCCCCAGTCGCCGAACAGCGCCGCCGCCATCCGGTTCCACGCGAGGATGTCCGAGCGCGGCCCGCTGATGTACGCGGGTACGCCGTCCAGCGTGTCCAGGAGCTGGCTCAGCGCGACCCGTACCTGCGCGGGCCTGCCGGAGCGCTTCCGCTTCTTGTGCTGCTTGGGCTTCGCGAGATGCGTCAGGTGGGCGTGCTCCGCGCTGCTGAGCCGCAGGGCCCGGGCGATCGCGTCGAGCACCTCCGCCGACACGTTGCGTCCGTTGCCCTGTTCCAGGCGCGTGTAGTACGCGACGGAGACGCCCGCCAGCTGCGCCAGCTCCTCGCGGCGCAGGCCCGGGACGCGCCGGTGCCGGCCGAAGTCGGGCAGGCCCACGTCCTCGGGCTTCAGGCGGGCGCGACGGGTACGCAGGAACTCGCTGAGCTCGGAGCGCCGGTCGAGGGGTTCGGCGGCGGGCGTGTGCGGGGTGCCTGTGGGGGCCGGGGTGGCCGGGGTGTGGGCGGTGTCCGAGGTCTCGGGGCTGCCCTGATCGTCCATGACCTCAAGTATCACCGGAGCGTTCCTGGTCGTACGAACGTCTGCCTGACCCCGCCAGTAGTAGGACCACTGTGCGTACGCAAAGCGGGGCACGGCCCTGGGGCCGCCGCGTACCCCCAGGTGGGGCACTCTGGAACGCATGACAGCTCAGACCACCACCGTCGGCGCCTACGCCGCACCCTCCGCCAAGGCCCCGCTGGAGCGCACCACCATTGAGCGCCGCCCGGTGGGCGAGTTCGACGTACGCATCGACATCAAGTTCGCCGGCATCTGCCACTCCGACATCCACCAGGCCCGCAACGGCTGGGGCGAGGGAATTTTCCCGATGGTCCCCGGCCACGAGATCGCCGGTGTGGTCAGCGAGGTCGGCTCCGGCGTGACCAGGTTCACGGTCGGCGACCGGGTCGGCGTCGGCTGCCTCGTCGACTCCTGCCGTGAGTGCGAGAACTGCCTGGCCGGGCAGGAGCAGCACTGCCTGCGCGGGACCGTCGGCACGTACAACGACATCGGCAAGGACGGCGAGCCCACGTTCGGCGGCTACTCGCAGGCCGTCGTCGTCGACGAGAACTACACCGTCCGCATCCCCGACGGCCTGGCTCTGGACGAGGCCGCGCCGCTGCTCTGCGCGGGCATCACCACCTACGCGCCGCTCAAGCGCTGGGGCGCGGGACCCGGCAAGAAGGTCGCCGTGATCGGCCTCGGCGGGCTCGGCCACATGGGCGTCAAGATCGCGCACGCGCTGGGCGCCGAGGTGACCGTGCTGTCGCAGTCCCTGCGCAAGAAGGACGACGGCCTGAAGCTGGGCGCCGCGCACTACTACGCGACGAGCGACCCGGCGACGTTCCAGGAGCTGGCGGGTACCTTCGACGTCATCCTGTCCACGGTGTCCGCGCCGCTCGACTTCGGTGCGTACCTGAGCCTGCTCCGGACCGGCGGCGTCCTCGTGAACGTCGGCGCCCCCGAGGAGCCGATCGCGCTCAGCCTCTTCTCCCTCATCGGCGGCGACAAGATCCTCGCCGGCTCGGCCATCGGCGGCATCGCCGAGACCCAGGAGATGCTCGACTTCTGCGCGGAGCACGGCCTCGGCGCGGAGATCGAACTGATCGAGGCGAGCCAGGTCAACGAGGCGTACGAGCGGGTGCTCGCGAGCGATGTGCGGTACCGGTTCGTGATCGACGCGGCGACGATCTGACCTCAGGTCTGTGATCTGACCTCAGGTCTGTGAGGAGGGGGGGCCGGGTGCGTCCCGCCGTGCGGCGCGTGCCCGGCCCGGGGCCGGCGGGATCGGCGAGGGCCTTGCGACCGTCGCCGTCACCCGGCCCTGCCGCCCTCCATCGCCCGTCGTGCGCCGACCTCTGTCGGGTACTCGCGGACGGTCAGCGCCGCCACGCACCAGCCCACGCAGAACGCGGCGAACGCCGGCATGACGGGAGCCGCGATCACGATGAGCGCACGGCCGAGAACCGCCAGACCGGTGGAGCGCCCGGCGGTGTCACGCCGTGCGGCGCGCGCCCGGCCCGGGGCGGGCGGATCGGCGAGGGCCTTGCGATGCCCACGCCGCTGCACGACCCACCCCCACACGAGAGCCACGCACCCCGCTACGCCCTGCGCGATGTCCCACCCGCCGCGCACACCGCCCGGCAGCACCTCACGGAACCCCTCGTAGAGGCTGACCGAGACGAAGCAGAAGAACGCGAGAACAGCCACCCACAGCACACCGGTCCAGGCGCGCTGCATCCAGTACCGCGCCCCACGCTCGTACCAAGTGGTCCCTAGTCCGGGCAGCGCCGGAATGCGGCCTCCGCCCGGCACGGGCGAGGCCCCCGCGGCGGGGACGTCAGAAGATGCTCTTGATGCCACCCCAGACATCCTTCCCAAGTCGCTTGAAGTCGTCCCCGGTCTGGGAGAGGACATGACTGGTGCCGTGCAGCACACCGCCGACGACACCGTCCTTGTGGATGTCCTCGCTCCAGTGCTCGTGGAAGGCGTGGTCGATGACACCCGTCGCGCCGATCACGACCGCGCCGCCGACCCCGGCCACCACGGCGACCGGGACGTCGAAGGGCGCGGCGGCCACCAGGCCCGCGGTGATGGCCGTACCGGCGACGAGGCCGCCGACGTTGGCACCGCCGTCCACGGCGACCGAGTGCTGCCAGGACCAGCCCTTGTCGTGGTCGTCCGACGCCTCCAGCAGACCACACGCGCCGGCGGCGGCGACATCCAGGACCGGGATCTCCTTGAGGAAGTCCGGGAGCTTCTCCACACCCTCGCCGACGCGCAGCGCGTCCGCGGCGTCGGTCAGCTTCACGTTCAGAGCGCGGTCGTAGGGCAGTGCCGTACTGCCGTGATCGGCGCGGGCGATGTCCTGCTCCAGCGACTCGACGCCCGCGACGGCGTCGCGATACGCGCTCTTGGCGGGGAGGTCGTCGGGCAGGGCGCGACCCTCGCGCTGGAACGCCTTGCGCTCCTTGCGGAGTTCCTTCTTGGCGGCCTGCTCCTCCGATTTGGCGTCGTCGATCCGCGAGCGGGCCTCCTTGCCGCCGGCCCGCGCGTCCTCCGCGTCGTAGGCGTACAGGCCGCGCAGATAGTCGGCGAGGGTGACCTTGTCGCCAGGGGAGACCTTGTCGGTGACCTGGGCATACAGGCCGCGCAGCCCGTCGGCGGCGACGAGCCGCGCGTGCTGGGCCGTGCGGAGGACTTCCTTGCGCGCCGTGTCGTACTCCGCGGCGGCGGACAGCGCCTTTTGGTCGTCGGCGCTCGGCGGATCGGCCGTGACGAACGCCTGCGGAACGCCCTTGTCGCCCATGGGGACGCCCTTGCGCGTGGCGATGTGCTCGGCGTTCTTCAGTGCCGTGTCGCAGGCGGAGAGCGCGTCGACGAGGGTGCCGAGGATGTCGCCGGCGTCGTGCACGAGGCCGGCGAAGGCGCCCGCCGTCAGCGCGTCCTCGCTCCAGGCGCCACGGAAACTCTCGGCGGCGTCGCCCTGCCAGCCCGCGTCGTGCACCAGCGCGTCCACGGCGTCGCTCAGCGGATGGACGACGCCTTCGAGCGCCTTCTTGGCGTTGCGGTACGTCTCGGCCATCGTGCGCAGCCCGCCGATGTCGCCGCCGACCCAGCTGTCGGCCATCAGCCCTCGCCCGCCATCAGATCCTCGAACAGGCCGTGTACGTCGATGTCGTGCCGCCGCAGCGAGTCGCGGGCGGCGGTGACCTTGTCGCCGTGGTCGTCGAGCCGGTCGGCGAAGCCGATGTGCAGGGCGACGATGAGGTCGGCGATCTCCTTGAGGGCGTGATCGAGCCCGGCGTCGCCCCCGTCGGCCAGGGGCGGGGCGACCTGGGGGTGCAGTTCGCGGTAGTGGCCGGCCTCGCGGTGGAAGGTGCCGGCCATGGAGGTGAGGTCGCTCATGACCACTTTGAGGTCGGCCATCAGGACACCTCCCGGGCGTAGGTGGCCAGGTCGGCCTCCTGCCAGTTGTGGTGTCCCGGGGCCACCTCGGGGTCGAGGCGGACGCGGGCGCCGTGCTCGCGCATCCCTTCGGCCAGGGGGCCGATCGAGGCGGCGATCCACGGCTGGGCCGGGCCGAGCGCGGACACGAGCTTCTCCAGCGTCGTGAACGCGAGGGCCACCGTTCCGTCCTCGGGGTGCGCGAAGAGCTCGTACGCGATGAGGGGAACGCGGGCGGGGTGGCCCTTTGCGTCCGCGATGTCGGCGTAGCGGGGATGGGCCGGTACGAACACGGCCGTGTGGTACGCGGGGACACCGGGCTTCGGGCCCGCCCCGTCGGCGTGCGCGGGCACACCCGGGTCGATGCCGCCGTCGTAGTCGAGGAGCCGTGAACGTCCGTGCCGGGGGTTGTTGTCACCCCCCGTGGGAGGCACTGCCTCGGCGTCCCCGACGAAGTCGAGAAGCCGCGAACGTATGGGCACCTCCACCACTCTCTCTCCCCCTCGCTGCGGACGCTTTCGTTCCGTCACACTAGCCAGCAAAGGAGAGAGCAAATCCCGCTATGTCACCCGCTACAGGGACCACATGCCGAACACATACGGCGCCTTTCCCGCCACCTTGCCGCCTTTTGACCATTCGATGACCGGAATGGCAGCTGTAGGTCGCGGGTCCGGCGCGCGTACGTTCTTACGGGTCGCCCGGGGCTGTCAGCCCTCCGTCTTCGCCACGCCGATCGGGCAGGAGACCCCCGTGCCGCCGATGCCGCAGTAGCCTGCCGGGTTTTTGTCCAGGTACTGCTGGTGGTAGCCCTCGGCCGGGAAGAATTCGCGGGTGTCCGCCGGGAGGAGTTCTGTGGTGATCGTGCCGTGGCCCGCGCCCGTCAGGACCTGCTGGTAGGACGCGCGGGACGCCTCCGCCGACGTGGCCTGGGCCGGGGTGTGGGTGTAGATCGCGGAGCGGTACTGCGTGCCCACGTCGTTGCCCTGGCGGAAGCCCTGCGTCGGGTCGTGGGACTCCCAGAAGACCTTCAGAAGCTGCTCGTACGACACCTCGGCCGGGTCGTAGACGACGCGGACGGCCTCGGTGTGGCCGGTCAGGCCCGAGCAGACCTCCTCGTAGACCGGGTTCGGGGTGGAGCCGCCCTGGTAGCCGACCAGCGTCGTCCACACGCCGGGCGTCTGCCAGAACTTGCGCTCGGCGCCCCAGAAACAGCCCAGGCCGAAGTCGGCGACCTCGAGGCCGTCGGGGTAGGGGCCCAGGAGCGCGTTGCCGAGGACCGTGTGCCGGGACGGGACCTCGTACTCGCGGGTGGCCCGCCCCTTGAGGGCCTGGTCCGGGGTCGGGATCTGGGGCGTCGTACGGCCGAAGAGCATGGGGTCCTCCTGGGAAGGCTGCGCGCGCACCGGTGTTGCCGGGCGCCTCCCCGTCAACGTACGAGAAGGCGCCGGCATTCCAGAACAGCCCTCAGTGCCGCAGCGTCGCCGGGCTTCCGCCGTTCGCCTCGTAGCCCGCGACCGCCAGGGCGCGGTACACGGCGTACGTCTCCGCCGGGTCCGGGCCCGTCGTCCAGGGGAGCGCGCCCACGTGGCCGTCGACGTGCAGCAGCTGCTCCATCGCCTCGGCCCAGCGCTCGCAGCGGACCAGGAAGAACACCAGGAGGTGGCGGACGTGGGCGACCATCGGGTCGTCGGCGCGGGCGCCCTGGACCGCGAAGAGCGCGCCGTGGACCGACTTGGTGACGACCTCGCTCTGGTAGAAGGTGCGCACCAGATTTACGTCGGGCAGGTGCTCGTGGAGCGCGAAGAGGGGGAGCGCGGCGAGGAGCGAGCCCTGCGGGGCGCGCGCGGCGGCCGCCTCGGCGAAGGAGAACGCGAGCTCACGGGAGCCGTGCCACTTCTCGCACCAGTACCGCAGACCGGCCAGATGGGCGCCCATGTGCCCGGGTGCCGTGTCGAGGATCTTGAGCCAGAGCTGCTCGAAGTCGTGCTGGGAGTAGTCGAGCCCGCGGGCGACGGCAAGGTGCGTGATGTGCGGGACCGGATCGCCCGGGGCGAGCAGCGCCGCCGCCTCGCAGGCCGACTTCGCCTCTTCGAGGATGATGCGCCGCTCGTCGGCCTGGTCCTCACCGCCCGCCGTCCGCCAGGCCTGTTGCACCAGGAACTCCGCGAACACCTGTGCCCCGCCCGGGTCCTTGGGGTCCTGGGCACGCCACGCGTGCAGCCATCCGGCGCCGAGCCGCGGCGTCTGCGCGAGCTCCAGGGCGGCGGCCCCGGCGACGGCCTGCACCCGCTCCCAGCGCTGCTCGGTCTCCTTGCCGGTGCCGGCGAGAAGCTGCGCGGCGGCCGTGAAGTCCTGATTCCGCTGGACCACCGCCATGACGTCCAGCAGGTCCTGGTCGGGGCCCGGGAGGCGTACGTCCAGGTCCTCCTGGCGTACGAAGCCGTAGTCCGCCGGGTCCGCGGCGTCCGGCGACCCCGGCGCGACCCGGCGGATCCCGCCGCGCCTGCGCAGCACGAGCGCCGCCACCAGCATCACTGCCATCAGCCCCCAGAGAATTCCCATGCCCACAAGCGAACCAGACGGGTCCGACAATTGGCGAACCAGCCCCGGAACGGCCGCCGCCGGGCCCGCTCCGCACTACGCTCGGGCCGCATGAGCGACACGCACAACAGCCAGAGCGCCCACGGCGGTCACGGGTTCGAGACAGTGGCCATCCACGCGGGCAACACGGCCGATCCCCTGACGGGCGCCGTGGTTCCTCCGATCTACCAGGTCTCCACGTACAAGCAGGACGGCGTCGGCGGTCTGCGCGGCGGCTACGAGTACAGCCGCAGCGCCAATCCGACCCGGACCGCGCTCGAGGAGAACCTCGCCGCACTCGAAGGCGGCAGCCGTGGCCTCGCGTTCGCCTCCGGGCTCGCCGCTGAGGACTGCCTCCTGCGGACGCTGCTCACCCCCGGCGACCACGTGGTCATCCCGAACGACGCGTACGGCGGCACGTTCCGGCTGTTCGCGAAGGTCGTCTCGCGGTGGGGCGTCGAATGGTCGGTCGCCGACACCAGCGACCCGGCCTCCGTGCGCGCCGCGCTCACCCCGAAGACCAAGGTCATCTGGGTCGAGACGCCGTCCAACCCGCTGCTCGGGATCACCGACATCGCCGCCGTCGCGCAGGTCGCGCGCGAGGCGGGCGCGCGGCTCGTCGTCGACAACACGTTCGCGAGCCCGTACCTCCAGCAGCCGCTGTCGCTCGGCGCGGACGTCGTCGTGCACTCCCTGACGAAGTACATGGGCGGCCACTCGGACGTCGTCGGCGGCGCGCTGATCGTCAATGACGCCGGTCTGGGTGAGGAGTTGGCGTACCACCAGAACGCGATGGGCGCGGTCGCCGGGCCGATGGACGCGTGGCTCGTGCTGCGCGGCATCAAGACGCTGCCCGTCCGCATGGACCGGCACAGCGAGAACGCGACGAAGGTCGCCGACATGCTGACGCGGCACGCGCGCGTGACGCGTGTGCTGTACCCGGGCCTTCCGGAGCACCCCGGTCACGAGGTCGCCGCCAAGCAGATGCGGGCGTTCGGCGGCATGGTGTCGTTCCTGGTCGACGGCGGCGAGGAAGCGGCCGTCGCGGTGTGCGACCGGGCGAAGCTGTTCACCCTGGGCGAGTCCCTGGGCGGCGTCGAGTCCCTGATCGAGCACCCGGGTCGCATGACGCACGCGTCGGTCGCCGGGTCGGCACTTGAGGTGCCCGGCAACCTCGTACGCCTCTCCGTGGGCATCGAGTCGGCCGACGACCTCCTCGCGGACCTTCAGCAGGCGCTCGGCTGAGCACTCGGCTGAACCGGTTCACCAGCCCGTGAGCGGTGGAGTCGTCCGCGACGGCGGCTCCACCCAGGGCCTGGCCAGCGACGCCCATACGAAGAAGGCGGTCACCGCCAGGCCGAGCGCCAGCCATCCCAGCCGCCGCAGCGCCCTCCTGCGGCGCAGGATCCGCGTCCCCCGGCGCACCGCCTCGGGGTGGATCTCGGGCGGTACGACGCTGTGGACGGCGTCGTCCAGGATCGCGCGGACCTCGCGCTCCATACGGGCCTGCGCGTTCATGACGGCGCCCCTTCCAGGGCCCGCGAGGGCGCGGGTTCGCGCGGCGGGTGCAGGACGAGCGCGACGGCGCGCGCGTGGATCGCCTGTACGCGCTCCACGGGGAGGCCCAGCAGGGCGGCCACCTGCTCCTCACCGACGCCTTCGTAGAGGCGCAGTACGAGGATCAGCCGCTCCTGGGGGCCGAGGTGACGCAGGACGCCCCCATGACCGCGGTGCCGGTGCCAGGCCGCGCGGGCGAACGGCAGAGCGAGTTCCTTGCGGGCACGGTCGTACGGGTCCTCGCCGCGCAGCCGGTCCCATGAGGCGTAGGTCCGCGCGAGCGCTCCTGTCAGCAGCTTCCGCGCGCGTGGGTTGTCGTCGGGCGGTTCCGTGGTGAGCAGCGTCGCGGCATGGAGCAGCCGCCCTGCCGCGCCCGCGACGAACGCCTCGAACTCCTGGGCACGGCGGGCGTCCTGGGACGCGCGCCGTTCTCGCACCGCACCTCCAGCCGGACACTCACCGACGGAACGGGCCCCCGCTGCCGCGCGAGGGGGACCCGGTTTCCATTGAGGGCGGGCGGGGGCGTGGGGTCAAGAGCCGGGAGGCGGCCGCCCCGGGGCCCGTGAACCGGAAGGCGGCCCCGGCGTAAGGACCGTCAGGACCGTAAGGACCGTCAGGATCCGGAGGCGGCGTCCCCGGACGGGGCCGGCTGGCCCGTCTGCCGCGCGGACAGCGCGACGTTGAAGCGTGTGAGGAGCGCGCAGAACTGTTCGCGCTCCTGCGGGGTCCACTCCTGCGTCAACTCGGCCATCAGGGACCGCCTGGAAGTGCGTACGTCGTCGAGCCGGTCGAGCCCGCGCGGCGACAGCTGGAGGACGACCGCGCGTCCGTCCTCCGGGTGGGACGTCCGCTTGACGAGGCCCGTGTCGACGAGCGGCGCGACCTGACGCGTCACCGTCGAGGAGTCGATGCCCATGCTCGCGGCGAGCGCCTTGACGCCCATCGGGCCTTCCTTGTCCAGGCGGTTGAGCAGCAGATACGCGGCTCGGTCCATCGAGTTGCGCACCTGCCCGACCCCGCCGAGCCGGGTCTGTTCGGCACGGCGGGCGAAGACCGCCACCTCGTGCTGCAGGGTTTCGAGGAGGCCGGTGTCGCCGGCGGTCGACATGTCCATCATTTCCGGTGGTGTGGGCATGGCCGGGGGCTCACTTCATGCGGGGGTGGTGGTTTGGGGGACAGGGTACGCGGCTGGAAGGCAGGTCGTACCGACGCTTCGGAAACCAGTCTCGGCCCGTGGTCACGGCGGGAGGCGTACGGCGTGAGCTGCGAGACTTGCCGTCATGAGCTACAGCACGGCTGACTCCTTGCCGACGGTAACCCTGGACGATGTGCGCGGCGCGCAGAAGATGCTCTCGGGGGTCGCTCGGATGACGGCGATGGAGGGCAGCAGGCACCTGTCGGGCCTGGTCGGAGCCCCCGTGCACCTCAAATGCGAGAACCTCCAGCGGACCGGTTCCTTCAAGCTGCGCGGCGCCTACGTGCGGATCGCGGGTCTGCTGCCCGAGGAGCGGGCCGCCGGAGTGGTCGCGGCCAGCGCCGGAAACCATGCGCAGGGTGTCGCGCACGCGTCGTCACTCCTGGGCGTCCGTTCTACGGTCTTCATGCCGGTCGGCGCGCCCCTCCCGAAGGTCGCCGCGACCCGTGACTACGGCGCCGAGGTGCGGCTGCACGGCCAGGTGGTCGACGAGACGCTGGCGGCGGCCGAGGAGTACGCGCGCGAGACGGGCGCCGTGTTCATTCACCCGTTCGACCACCCGGACATCATCGCCGGGCAGGGCACGGTCGGCCTGGAGATCCTGGAGCAGTGCCCGGAGGTGCGCACGATCGTCGTGGGCATCGGCGGCGGCGGGCTCGCCGCGGGCGTCGCCGTGGCGGTCAAGGCGGTGCGACCCGACGTGAAGGTGATCGGCGTGCAGGCGGCGGGCGCGGCCGCGTACCCGCCCTCGCTCGCGGCCGGGCGCCCGGTGTCGATCCCGTACCCGGCGACGATGGCCGACGGCATCAAGGTGGGGCGGCCCGGCGACGTGCCGTTCCGGATCGTCGAGCAGATGGTCGACGAGGTCCGCACGGTCTCGGAGGACGAGCTGTCGAGCGCGCTGCTGCTGTGCCTGGAGCGGGCCAAGCTGGTCGTCGAACCGGCCGGGGCGAGCCCGGTGGCCGCGCTGCTGAGCGACCCGCGGTCGTTCGAGGGGCCGGTCGTGGCGCTGCTTTCGGGCGGCAACGTCGACCCGCTCCTGATGCAGCGCATCCTGCGCCACGGCATGGCCGCCGCCGGCCGGTACCTGTCCTTCCGGCTGCGTCTGACGGACCGGCCGGGCGCCCTGCACACGCTCCTCGGCGTCCTCTCGGCGGTCGACGCGAACATCCTCGACGTGGGCCATGTGCGGACGGACCCGCGGCTCGGTCTGACGGAGGCGGAGGTCGAGCTGCACCTGGAGACGAAGGGGCCGGTGCACTGCGCCGAGGTGGGCACGGCGCTGCGCGAGGCCGGATACATCGTCATCGACTGACGCGCCCGCGCCCCATGTGGCACGTAGGCGCAGGTCGTGGGGCGGCCGCCGCGGATTACGGAAAACCAGTTGTTGAGACGCGATGTATCGCGATACCGTGTGGCACGCGTCACCACTCTGCCGGGCGCACCCAGACCGGCAAACCTACGATTTTCCTGAGCAAGGCAACCGAACAGGTCACCCACAACCCATGGGGGAAGCCACATGCCAGGCGCCATCTATGCCGAAGGTCTGGTGAAGACCTTCGGTGACGTCAGGGCTCTGGACGGCGTCGATCTCGATGTCCCGGAGGGCACGGTCCTCGGTCTTCTCGGGCCGAACGGCGCGGGCAAGACCACCGCCGTGCGCTGCCTGACGACGCTGCTCACGCCGGACAGCGGCAAGGCCGTCGTCGCGGGCATCGACGTTCTGAAGAATCCCAACGAAGTGCGGCGCTCGATCGGTCTGTCCGGTCAGTTCGCCGCGGTCGACGAGTATCTGACGGGTCGTGAGAACCTGCAGATGGTCGGCCAGTTGTACCAGATGAAGGCCAAGGCGGCGAAGGTCCGGGCAGCCGAGCTGCTCGACCGGTTCCATCTCGCCGACGCCGCCGACCGGCCCTCCAAGACGTACTCCGGAGGTATGCGCCGCCGCCTCGACCTGGCGGCGGCGCTCGTCGTCTCGCCGCCCGTGATGTTCATGGACGAGCCGACCACGGGCCTCGACCCGCGCAACAGGATGGAGCTCTGGGAGGTCATCCAGGAGCTGGTCGCCGGCGGTACGACGCTGCTGCTCACCACCCAGTACCTCGAAGAGGCCGACCACCTGGCGCACGACATCTGCGTCATCGACCGCGGCCGCGTCATCGCCCGCGGCACGTCCGACCAGCTCAAGGCCCAGACCGGCGGCGAGCGCGTCGAGGTCGTCGTGCACGAGCGCGGGCACATCGCGGCCGCGGCCGAGGTCCTCGCCGTCCTCGGCAAGAGCGAGGCCACCGTCGAACAGCACACCCGCAAGCTCACGGTCCCCGTCTCCGGCGGCGCGAAGCTCCTCGCGGAGGTCATCAGGGAGCTGGACGTGCGCGGGATCGAGATCGACGACATCGGCCTGCGCCGCCCCACCCTCGACGACGTCTTCATCTCCCTGACCGGCCACATGGCCGAGGAGACGCCCGACGAGAACGGATCGGGCGCGGGCGCTGCCGATCAGCCCAAGCCCTCCAAGCCCTCCCGGCAGTCCAAGCGCAAGAAGGAGGCCGCCAAGTGAGTGCCGTCACCGAGGCTCAGCCCCTGGCCCCGCGCCCGGCCGGCGGCGGCGCCGCGCAGTCGGCCCGCGACTCCCTCGTCCTCGCCAAGCGCAACCTGATCAAGATGTCCCGCATCCCGGAGATGGTCATCTTCGGGCTCATCCAGCCGATCATGTTCGTGGTGCTGTTCAGCTACGTCTTCGGCGGGTCCATGGTCGTCGGCAACTCCACGAGCCCCGCCGACTACCGGAACTTCCTGATGGCCGGCATCTTCGCGCAGACGGTGACGTTCGCCACCGCGGGCGCCGGCGCGGGCATCGCCGACGACATGCACAAGGGCCTCATCGACCGCTTCAGATCCCTGCCCATGGCCAGAGGCGCCGTCCTCACCGGCCGCACGATCGCCGACCTGGTCCAGACGGCCCTGACCCTGCTCGTCCTCGCGATCGTCGCCCTCCTCGTGGGCTGGCGCATCCACGAGGGCGTCCCGAAGGCCCTGGGCGCGTTCGGCCTGCTGCTGCTCCTCGGATACGCGTTCACCTGGATCGGCGCCCTCATCGGCCTGTCCGTGCGCACGCCCGAGGCGGCGACCTCCGGCGGCCTGATCTGGCTGTTCCCGGTCACCTTCGTGTCGAACGCGTTCGTGGACTCCAGCAAGATGACGCCCTGGCTGCAGCACATCGCGGACTGGAACCCGTTCAGTGCCACGGTGCAGGCCTGCCGTGAGCTGTTCGGCAACCCGGGCGTCTCGCACTCCAGTGCCTGGCCCATGCAGCACGCCGTGTGGGCTTCGCTGATCTGGTCCGTCCTGATCGTCGTGGTCTTCCGGACTCTCTCGGTCCGCAAGTACCGCAACGCGACGGCGTAGCCCTGAATGCACGAAGAGGCACGCGAAGGCCCCCGGCGCGTTCTGTGCGCCGGGGGCCTTCGTCGGGGGAAACGCCGGGTCAGCCGCTGTACGGCTTCGCCGCGAGGACCTTCACCGAGGCGAGCTTGCCGTTCGGCAGCTCGTACTGGGCGTCCTCGCCGATCTTCTTGCCGTTGACGCCCGAGCCGAGCGGGGACTGGGGCGAGTACGTCTCGATGTCGGCGCTCGCGTACTCGCGCGAGGCGAGCAGGAACGTCATGGTGTCGTCCTCGTCGCCGTCGAAGGCGATCGTGATGACCATGCCGGGGGCGGCGACACCCTCCGTGGCGGGCGCCTCACCCACCTTCGCGTTCTCCAGGAGCTGGGTGAGCTGGCGCACGCGGAGCTCCTGCTTGCCCTGCTCTTCCTTGGCCGCGTGGTACCCGCCGTTCTCGCGCAGGTCGCCCTCCTCACGTGCAGCCGCGATCTTTTCAGCGATCTCGGTGCGCGCGGGACCAGACAGGTACTCCAGCTCGGCCTTGAGCTGGTTGTACGCCTCCTGGGTAAGCCAGGTGACGTTCTCGCTGGTCTGGGTCACAGGTGCTCCTCGTAGGTACTGGGAATACAAAGCATCGCCCTACCCAGAAGCATGTGCTCTCACGGGTGGGCGAAACCACGAGCCTAACAATTCAGGCGTGAAAGGGGGAGGACATATGCCATCAGAAATCCGTCAACGCAGGTCAGCCGACGAAAGCCGTTACGACAAGTGTGCTACCGGCGGGCGAGCCGCGGGCGCCGTCAGCCCTCGTGGCAGCCCAGCAGCTCGGCGCTCGTCCCGCGGCTCGTCGTCCGCAGCGTGACGACCTTGTCGATCCGGCTCGACCGCTGGTCGAAGCGGAAGTCCGCGCGGCCCACCTCGGCGCCGTCGGCCGACTGTGACCGGATGGTGCAGTAACCCTTGGTGCCGGTGTCCTTACGGACCTCCAGATGCACCTTGACCGCCTCGTCGGACGCCTTGAAGGTGATGACCTCGCCGCTGATCTTCGTACCGAAGACGTAGTGGTAGCCGAACCAGCCGACCAGGGCGATCATCAGGACGCCGAGTACGGCGCCGATGGTCTTCAGGGTGCGGTCCGCGCGTTCGTCGGCGGAGCGGGAACGGCCGTAGCGCCCGTCGGGGAGCTGCTCACTCGCCGCACTCATGATCGATCCTCTCGGCCGGGACGGGTCGTGGACCGGCCCCGGACACACTGCCGGAATTTTCCGCCCCCCGGTTCGGTCACTATAGAAGCCGCCCCTTCGCGCTGGACGACCGAGGGCGCCTTATCCACCGAGTCATCGACTGAGGATCTTGTCTTGTCTGAGCAGCTGCGACTGATGGCCGTTCACGCCCACCCCGACGACGAGTCGTCGAAGGGCGCGGCCACCATGGCCAAGTACGTGTCCGAGGGGGTGGACGTCCTCGTCGTCACCTGCACGGGCGGGGAGCGCGGCTCCATCCTCAACCCGAAGCTCCAGGGCGACAAGTACATCGAGGAGCACATCCACGAGGTACGCAAGAAGGAGATGGACGAGGCCCGCGAGATCCTCGGCGTCAAGCAGGAGTGGCTCGGCTTCGTCGACTCGGGCCTGCCCGAGGGCGACCCGCTGCCCCCGCTGCCCGACGGCTGCTTCGCCCTGGAGGACGTCGACAAGGCGGCCGGCGAGCTGGTGAAGCAGATCCGCTCGTTCCGTCCGCAGGTCGTCACGACGTACGACGAGAACGGCGGCTACCCGCACCCCGACCACATTCAGACCCACAAGATCTCCATGGTGGCGTTCGAGGGCGCGGCGGACACGGAGAAGTACCCGGAGTCGGAGTTCGGCCCGGCCTACCAGCCGCTGAAGCTGTACTACAACCAGGGCTTCAACCGGCCGCGCACCGAGGCGCTGCACCGGGCCATGCTCGACCGCGGCCTCGAGTCGCCGTACGGGGACTGGCTCAAGCGCTGGGACGAGTTCGAGCGGGTCGAGCGGACGCTGACGACGCACGTCCCGTGCGCCGATTTCTATGAGATCCGCGACAAGGCGCTGATCGCGCACGCCACGCAGATCGACCCCGAGGGCGGCTGGTTCCGGGTCCCGATGGAGATCCAGAAGGAGGTCTGGCCCACGGAGGAGTACGAGCTGGCGAAGTCTCTCGTCGATACGTCCCTCCCCGAGGACGACCTCTTTGCGGGCATCCGCGACAATGCCTGACATGAGCGCAAGCGCAAGCCTGGCAATGACGCACCTCGTCCCCCTGGCCCAGGAGGTCGACCAGAACAAGGTGACCCCCGGCGTCCTCGGCTTCATCGTCTTCGCGGTGATGGCCATCGCCGTCTGGGGCCTGATGAAGTCGATGAACCGGCACATGGGCAAGGTCGACTTCAAGGAGAAGTCCGACGCGGGTGCCTCCGGCGAGAACCCGGGGCCGGCCGCGAAGGGCTGACGCCCCTTCTTCTGACGTCGAACGGAGCGCTCGGCACGGCACAGGCCGCGCCGGGCGCCTTCGTGCTGCGGTGCCTCTCGCCGGGGGCCGGGGCCGGCGCCCGTTGGACACCGGCCGCGGTGGGGCCGCGCCGTACGACACCGGCCCGCCACCCCCGTCACGTCACCCGCCCCCGCGCGTAAAACGCACCGTCACCCGCCCGAGGCCCCCACCCGCACCCCCATCACGTCCCGCGCATTCCGCTTCGGGACCATGCCGAGGCGCCACGCCTGCCAGCCGGCCTCCAGGTCCGCTCCGCGTTCCAGGAGCAGCTGGTACGCCTCCACGTAGTCGTCGAGCTTGCCGTCGCGCTCGGCGTGGGTCCTGTCGGCGAGCTGCGTCAGCTCCTCCTGCGCCACCGCCGTGCCGACCTCCGAGCCGCCCGGCGACGCGTACGGCAGGAGCGTGCAGCGCAGGAAGTGCGCCCAGTCCTCGCCCCGCCGGTCGCCGTACGACGCGAACAGCGCCGCCGCCTCCTCGCACAGGGCAAGGGCCTGGGCCGCCCGCCCGTTGCCCGCGTCGACCACCGCCAGCTCCAGGCACGTCCACCCCTCGCCGTGCGCGACGCCGACGCGCTGGAAGTCGGCGCGGGCGTCCACCAGGAGCTGGCGGGCGAAGCCGGAATTACGCAGAGAGCCCGTCTGCGCGGCCCGCTGGTCCCGGGTGACGCGGGCCGAGTGGTGGCGGGCGCAGGCCAGTCCGTACACGTCCCGCATCCGGGAGAACATCGTGCGGGAGCGCTCCAGCTCGCGTACCGCCTGGTCGAGGTTGCCGCTCTCCTCCAGGGCCTGGCCCAGGTAGTAGAGGGTCCATGCCTCGCCGCGCGCGTCCTCGTTGTCGCGGTGGCGGGACGCGGCCTGGCGCAGCCCTTCGACCGCCGCCGACGCGTCGCCGTCCACCAGGCGGGCCCGCGCGAGCTGGGTCAGCGCCCACGCCTCGCCCCGGCCGTCGCGCGTACGCCCGTACAGGTCGAGCGCCTCGTTCAGCTCGCTCTCCGCGGCCTCTACGTCGCCCATCCGCAGCCGGAGCTGCCCCAGCTGGAAGTGGGCCCACGCCTCGCCGTGCACGGACTCGTTCTCGCGGTGCAGGACCAGCGCCTCGGTCAGCAGGGCGAGCGCCTCGGACAGGTGGGCCCGGTCGCGTTCCACCGCGGCCAGCGCGTGCATCGTCCAGCCCCGGTCGCCGGCCGTCTCCTCCGTGATCTGCAGGTCGAGGGCCTCGCGGAGCTTGGCCGCCGCCTCGTTGAGCTGGCCCTGGTGGTGCAGCGTGATGCCCAGCGAACACAGGGCGCGCGCCGCGCCCGCCTCGTGGTGGGCCTCGAAGTACAGGTCGACGACGGACGCGAGCGTCGTACGCGCCTTGTCCAGCTCGCCGAGCTGGCGCGCCGCGATACCCGTACGCCACTGGACCGACCGCACGAGAAGCCCCTGGTCGACGGCCTGCGTCAGCTCGCTGATCTCGCCGAGGCGGTACAGGTCGCCGCGCAGCAGGCAGTAGTCGCACAGGGCGCCGAGCAGGTTGAGGACGGCGGCCTGGTCGACGCCCTCCGCGCCGCGCAGCGTCGCCGTGATGAAGCTGGACTCGTCGTCGAGCCAGCGCAGCGCCGCGTCGAGCGACGTGAACCCGTGCGGGCCGACCTGCCCGGCCCGCGTCGACTTCTTGCCGTCGACGAGACGGATCACCGAGTCGGCGAGCTCCGCGTAGTTCTGGATGAGGCGTTCCTGGGCGGCCGTCCGCTCGGCCGGTTCCTCCTCGTCGAGGAGGCGGGCCTGCGCGAAGGACCGCACGAGGTCGTGCAGCCGGTAGCGGCTGCCCCGCACATGGCCGATGAGCCCGGCCTGGGACAGCGCGGTCAGGTGGCGCGTGGCCTCCGACTCGTCCGTCGAGAGCAGCGCGGCCGCCGCGGCCGTGCCGAGCGAGGTCCGCCCGGCGAGTGCGAGGCGCCGCAGCAGCCGCCGGGCCATGTCCGACTGGTCGGTGTAGCGCAGCCACAGGGCCCGCTCGACCGGCTCGACGGGCCCGTACGCGCCCAGGTCGGACGCGAGCGCGCGCATCGTGCGCGGCCCGATCGCGGAGCCCGCGATGCGCAGCGCCAGCGGCAGACCACCGCACAACTCCCTTACGGTGTCGCACGATTCGGCGTCGTACGGGCCCGAGGCGTCCTCCGCGCAGTCGCGCAGCACTTCCTCCGCGCCCGCCGAATCCAGCGCCTCCACCGGCACCTGGTGCACCCACGCCGGGACGTCCTCCGGCAGGTCGAGCGGCTCCCGAGCCGTCACGAGCACGAGGCTGTCGGACCGCTCCGGGATCAGCGTGCGCACCTGCTCCGCGTCGCCCGCGTCGTCCAGGACGATCGTCACCGCGAGCCCCGTCAGATACTGGTGGTACAGGTCGCTCAGGCGGCGCACCTGCTGCTCCTGTGAGGAACGCTCCCGGAAGAGCAGCTGCTCGCGGGGCGCGCCGAGCCGGTTGAGCAGGTGGAGCAGCGCGTCCCGGGTCGACAGCGGGGACTCGGGCGTGTCCCCGCGCAGGTCCACGACGCACGCGCCGCGGAACTGGTCTCGCAGCTCGTGCGCCGCCCGCACCGCGAGCGTCGTACGGCCGGAGCCAGGCGCGCCGTGCAGCACGACGACGGTGGGCCGGGTCTCGGTGCTCGCGCGCGCCGCGTGCACCCACTGTGCGATCCGCTGCATCTGGGGCCTGCGGCCCGCGAACGGCCCCTGCATCTCGGGGAGTTGGCCGAACGACTGCTCCAGCACGTTCCGCCGCCGGGCCGCCGCGCTCTTGTCCGTACGGCGCAACTGGGGCGTCGGCTTCTTCGTGCCGGTCCCCGCGGTGGCGGCGAGGACGCGCTGCTGGTCGAGGAACGGCCGGATGCCCCGCACGTCGAGCGCCGTCAGCCACTGGAGTCTCAGCTGCTCGGGCCCGCCGGGCTGGCTGCGCGCTCCGGCGCTGCGGCTCGCGGCCGGCACATGGGAGGCCGTCACCTTCGCGACGGTCGTGGCGGCGCCCACCACGGCGACGGCCGCCCCCGCGCCGACCGCCGTCCCCGTGCCCGTACCGAGCAGCAGGTCCGCCACGCACGCTCCGACGGCCGCAACCGCCGTAATGAGAAGGGGAGTTGACCCGCCTTCCTTGGCGAACCGCTCGCCGAACGTCATCTGCCCGGCTTCGGACTCGTCCAGGGCCTTCGTGAACTGCGCGTACTCCTCGGCGGCGGTCTCCGCCATGGCGTCGAGCGCACCGCGCGCCCGCGACAGCAGCACCCCGCCGTCCGTACGCCCGCCCGACCTCCGTACTTCCTCCTCGACGGCCCGGGCCAACAGCCCCTCGGCTTCAGCCCGATGGCTGTCTCGCATCTCAAGTCCCCCTTTGACGCCGACGCTTAGGCGTCAAGTGTGCTGTGAAAGGGGTGAGGTTGCGAGGGGCCCGGGATCAAAGGGCTGGTCAACGGGGGCATATGGACGGGTGCCGGGCGGCGGGTGCCGGGTGACGGGTGCTGGGGCGCCGGGATTCATGCGAACCCTGCGCCGGGATTCACGCGAACCCGTTGAACACGTGGTGCCAGTCGGTCAGTGCCTGGGTGATCTGTGAGGACGCGCCGGATGCGGCGCCGATGGCCGCCAGGGCGGCTTTGGCGCGGCTCCGGACCCGCGGAGTCTCCGGCTCCGCGACGGCGTCGGCTATGTCCGCCACGTTGTCGAGCAGTTCGTTGCGCCGCTGTCCGGTGAGGCCGGGTTCGCTCTGGATCGCCGCGCTGAGCGCGTTGATGGCTTCCGCGGCCTCGGTGTCACCGCGGTTGATCACGGCGGCCACCGTCGACCCGATGTAGGTCAGGGTCTCGGCGATGTTGACCACCGCGTCTCCGTGGACGGTGACCTGGTTCCGGGGGCCGCCCTCGCCCGAGTTCTTGGCGTACTCCGTCATGTTCTCCAGTACCTCCCGGAAGTAGTTCAACGCGAATGCCATGTAGGCGCGGTGCAGCTGGGACCGGATGTCCGGACGCACAGTCCTCTCATCCCACGCGCTCACCGTCGCGAAGCCCCAAGTGGCCCTCTGGAAACGGCTGAGCACCTCACTGGTCAGGAACCCCTTGAGCAGTTCCGTGCCGTGGTTCCAGGTGCTCCGTGACACGTCGAACGTGCCTGTCGCCGCCCGTTCGAGAGCCGCGGCCTGCTGCTGTACGTACTCGGTGATGCTCAGCTCCAGCGCTTCGGTGACCAGGTGCTCCTGGAGACGGGCGGCGCGGGGCGGATGCGTGGCCGGGGGCGGCTCGAACGCGGGGAGTGCGGTCAACTCGGCTGCTGTGGCCAGGAGGTGCTGGTGCAGGTGCTGGATGAAGCTCTCCCATTGCCCGGCCGGGCGTACCGGCTCCCCGGGAGGCTCGGACGCGTACGAGGTGCCGCGCAGCCGGTGGAGTTCGTCCGTCAGGAATTTCGCCGCTCCGCCCATCAGGCGTGCGGCTTCCGGATGCAGGCCGTCGAACAGCCGACTGCGGGCGTCCGCCCAGCTCATGGCCCGGAAGATGACGTCGGCCACCTCCGGGGACGGCCGCGTCCCGGCCTTCAACGGGCCGAATTCACCCGACGAGGGAGAGCCCTGCCCTCCCGCCTTCCGTTTACGGAACTTCCCCGACCGGCATCCGCCGTCCAGGAACGGGCCCAGGGCGTCGGCCAGTTGACGCGCTTCGGTCGCCGTCGACCGCGTGAGAGCCGACACGATCTCGCCGCATCTCCACCGCGCCTCCTGCACGTCGGGCAGGTACAGGACAGGGCCGGTGGGGAGTGCGTCCCGACGGGCCGGGAGTGTGTGCTGACGGGTGGGGACCGGAGACATCCCGGCGTCTTCGGGCTCGATCCGGGCGGGCTTCAGATACTTGAGGTCGGCCCAGGGGCGAGGAGACACGGCGGCGATCCACCGCCCGGCCTCGCGGTCGACTTCTCGCTGCGCGGCCCGTTTCTCGTCGCTCTTTCTCTGCTCTTCCTCCCGGGCGCGCCGCGCCTCGTCCTCTGCCTTCTGCCTGGCCCGCCGCTCCTCGTCCGCGGCACGGGCCCGTTCCTTGCGGGCCTTCTCCTCGGAGTGTTTGCCGGCTTCCTCGCTGACCTTCCGCCACACCCACACACCGACCAGGGCCAAGGTGATCCAGATGTAGACATCGCCACCGCGGCCACCGACCAGAGCGGCCACCAGCAGGAGACCACCGACCCACAGGACACATCCGCGCACGCCACACCGCCCCCGGCTCGCCACAACGCGCAGGACTGGCCATGGTCGCACAGCGTGCCGGGGGATGGGTCAACTCCGTGCTCTGTCAGCCCTGTTGGAAGGAGTCGAGCGGGCCGCCGCCCGAGACGGTCTCGCCGGGAGCGCAAGGTCCGGTCGTCGAGGCGTCGTTGACGGCGTCGGCCGGACCGAGCCAGGTCTCGCCGACGGCGTCGCACTCGGGGGACAGGGTCCCGTCGGCGCGCTGCTGGATCACGTGCTGCGGAGTGTTCGTGCAGTTCTCCCAGTACGCGGCGTGCGAGGTACGGACGAAGCCGCACAGCGGGTCCGCCTGCGCGGGCGCGGCGGGGACGACCCAGGCGGCGAGGGCGAGGCCTCCGGCGGTGAGGGCGGCGCTCAGGTGACGGTTCATCGGGTGCTCCGGGGGAGGCGGGGGCTACGGTCGGTCCCATCGAAGCGACCGGCGGGGCGATCATGCACGGGCCCGCGCCGGTGGGTCACCCGGGTGAGTCAGCCGGGGCCGGCTCGGCCTTCGTTGGCGATGACGCGCAACGGACGACGCTCCCCACATCTACGGTGCCCTTTCTGGCGCGGCACCAGTGTGCGCGAGGAGCGTCCGTCAGGCCGGCAGTTCGTCCACGTACCGCTTCGCCAGCACCAGTGAGACGTGCGGGTTGGTGTCGCGGACCGCCTTGACGGCCGCCACCATTCCGTGGGCGCGGAGGGTTTCCTGGATGCGGGCCTGGTCCACCTGCCTCCGGAATCCCTCGTAGGACCCGTAGCGCTCGGCGAACGCCTTGTCGCGCTTCTGCTTCGACGCGCGGTCGCCGATCATGGCCAGTGCCGTCACGGCGACGATGACGACGACCCCTGCGATGCTGCCCTCGATCATGAATGTCCCCCTTCATCCTGCTTCATCTTGATCAACAGTTCCTCGGTCGTCGGGCAGTCTCGTCCGGCGGCAGGAGGCTGTCCACCTCGGCCGTGACGCGAGACGTGGCCGGCGCCGCCGTGGTGGCGCATAAGTGCTGTTCGGCTGTTGAGGCAGGGGTGATGCGTGCTTCGCCGGCCGGGGCGGACGCTGTGAGAGGCTGGCCCGCATGAACCGGCTCGCTGGTGTGACCTCGCCTTATCTGCTGCAGCACGCTGACAACCCGGTCGACTGGTGGCCATGGTCGCCGGAGGCCTTCGAGGAAGCGCGGCGGCGTGATGTGCCCGTGCTGCTGTCGGTCGGCTATTCGGCGTGCCACTGGTGCCATGTCATGGCGCACGAGTCCTTCGAGGACGAGGCGACCGCCGCCGTCATGAACGAACGCTTCGTCAACATCAAGGTCGACCGCGAGGAGCGGCCCGACGTCGACGCCGTGTACATGGAGGCCGTGCAGGCCGCCACCGGACAGGGCGGCTGGCCCATGACCGTGTTCCTCACGCCGGACGCCGAGCCGTTCTACTTCGGTACGTACTTCCCGCCCGAGCCCCGGCACGGCCTCGCGTCGTTCCGGCAGGTGCTCGACGGCGTCGGGCAGGCGTGGGCCGAGCGCAGGGGCGAGGTCGCCGAGGTCGCCAAGAAGATCGTGGGCGACCTGGCCGGGCGCGAACTGCCCTACGGAGACACGCGGCCCCCCGGTGAGGGCGAGCTCGCGCAGGCGCTGCTCGGGCTGACGCGCGAGTACGACGCGGCGCACGGCGGATTCGGGAGCGCGCCCAAGTTCCCGCCGTCGATGGTCATCGAGTTCCTGCTGCGCCACTACGCCCGCACCGGCGCCGAGGGCGCCCTCCAGATGGCCGTCGACACCTGCGAGCGCATGGCGCGCGGCGGGATCTACGACCAGCTCGGCGGCGGCTTCGCCCGCTACTCGGTCGACCGTGAATGGGTCGTCCCGCACTTCGAGAAGATGCTCTACGACAACGCCCTCCTGTGCCGCGCGTACGCGCACCTGTGGCGGGCGACCGGGTCGGAGTTCGCCCGGCAGGTCGCGCTGGAGACCGCGGACTTCATGGTGCGTGAACTCCGCACGAACGAGGGCGGGTTCGCGTCCGCGCTCGACGCCGACAGCGAGGACGCCGAGGGGCGTCACGTCGAGGGCGCGTACTACGTGTGGACGCCCGCGCAGCTGCGCGAGGTGCTCGGCGACGCGGACGCCGAGCAGGCCATGCGGTACTACGGCGTGACGGAGGAGGGCACCTTCGAGGAGGGCGCCTCCGTGCTCCAACTCCCGCAGAGCGACGAGGTGTTCGACGCCGAGTGGGTCGCGGGCGTACGGCGCAGGCTGTCCGCCGCGCGGGACGAGCGGCCAGCACCCGGGCGTGACGACAAGGTCGTCGCCGCCTGGAACGGGCTCGCGATCGCCGCGCTCGCCGAGACCGGCGCCTACTTCGGCCGCCCGGACCTCGTCGAAGCGGCCGTCGCCGCCGGTGACCTGCTCGTACGGCTCCACCTCGACCCGCTCGCCCGCATCACCCGCACCAGCAAGGACGGGACGGCCGGGACCAACGCGGGCGTCCTGGAGGACTACGCCGACGTCGCCGAGGGCTTCCTCGCGCTGGCGTCGGTGACGGGCGAGGGCGTCTGGCTGGAGTTCGCCGGATTCCTGCTCGACCACGTGCTCGACCAGTTCACCGACCCCGAGTCCGGCGCCCTCTACGACACGGCAGCCGACGCCGAGCAGCTGATCCGCAGGCCGCAGGACCCGACGGACAACGCGACGCCGTCCGGCTGGAGCGCGGCGGCCGGCGCCCTGCTGAGCTACGCGGCGCAGACCGGCTCGGAGCCGCATCGCACCGCCGCCGAGCGGGCGCTCGGCGTCGTACGGTCGATCGGGCCCCGCGTGCCGCGCTTCATCGGGCACGGCCTCGCGGTGGCGGAAGCGCTGCTCGACGGGCCCCGCGAGGTCGCCGTCGTGGGCGAGATCGGCGGCGAACTGCACCGCACGGCGCTGCTCGGCACGGCGCCGGGCGCGGTCGTGGCGGCGGGACGGCCGGGCAGCGGCGAGCTGCCGCTGCTCGCGGACCGGCCGCTCGTGGACGGCAGCCCGGCCGCGTACGTGTGCCGCAACTTCACGTGCGACAGGCCGGTGACGGACCCGGAGGCGCTCGCCACGGCGCTGGGCGGCGGGCGGTAACGGCGAGGCGTCAGGCCGGGCTCCGCGAGCCCGGCCTGATCCGGACGGCCGCTAGGGGGTGTCCGGCCTAAAGCCCGTGCGAGAAGGTGTCGAAGGTGCGGTCCAGCAGGTCGCTCAGTTCGTCCCGGTGGCCGTGCTCGGCCCAGTACAGGGTGGTCTCCATGAGGGCGCCGACCAGCGACATCGCGTAGACCCGGACCTCGAGATCCGAGGCGTCACGGCCGGTGCGTTCGGCGATGACCCGGCACAGGAGCTGGCCGGTGACGGACATGGACTCCATCATCCGCGAGCGCACCGCGGGTACCTCGGCCTGCAGCGTGGTGCGCAGCCGGGACACCTCGGGGTCGTCCTCGGTACCGAGGCGCAGGGCCTCGCCGATCACGTGCCGCAGCGAGTCGACGATCGACTCTTCGGCCGGCCGCGCCCGCAGCTCCGCTTCGAGGAGCGGGTCGTACTCGTCGGTGATGACGATGTCTTCCTTGGTCGGGAAGTACCGGAAGACCGTGGACGGCGACACCTCGGCCGCCTCGGCGATCTGCTCGACCGTTGTCGCCTCGTACCCCTGCTCGGCGATCAGCCGGTACGTCGCCTCCCTGATCGCGACCCGGGTCTTGAGCTTCTTGCGCTCGCGAAGGCCCATTCCGGGGCGGTCGGCGGCGGGGGTGCGTGCGGAGGCGGCCATGTGGGTCATTGTCGGGCATCACCGCGGGCAGGGGCCATGCCGGCGATCTACTCGCGCCGGGGCAGCAGGGCGGCGGCGAGCAGCGCGGTGACCAGCGACGCGACGCCCACCACGAGCAGGACGACGGTCATGCCGTGCACGTACGCGGTGTCCGCCGACGCGGTGAGGGCCGGGTCCCCGAGCCGTGCGGCCACGGCGTGGGCGGCCACCACGGAGTCCCCGGCGGCGCTCGCGGCCGGGCCGGGCAGTCCGGCGGTGTCGAGGCGGGACCCGTAGGCGCTTGCGAGGAGCGCGCCGAGCAGGGCGATGCCGATGGCGCCGCCCATCTGCCGGACCGTCATCAGCAGGCCCGAGCCGCTGCCCGCGCGGTCGGCGGGCAGGGCCGACAGTGCCGCGCCCATCGCCGGGACGAGAGCGAACGCGAAGCCGGTCCCGGCGATCGTGAGCCACAGCGCGGTGTACCCGTATCCGGAGCCGGCCGTCGTGCGGCTGCCGAGGATCGCGGCGAACGCGAGGACGGTGAGCGCTGCGCTGATCACCGCACGTGGCCCGAACCGCACGACGAGCGGCTGCGCGCGCTTCGCCGCGACGAACAGCCCGGCCATCAGCGGAAGCAGCCGGAGCCCGGTGCCGAGGGCGTCGTTGCCGAGGACGGCCTGGAGGTACTGGGGGAGTACGAACATCAGCCCCGACAGGACGAACATGCCGAGCGTCGCCGCGAGCGCGTTCAGGAGGAAACCGCGGCGGGCGAGGAGGGCGAGGTCGAGCATGGGCCGGTCCCTGCCGCGTTCGCGCAGGACGAGCGCGGTGACCAGGGCGGCGGACGCGGCGAACAGGCCGAGGGTCAGCGGGTCGGTCCAGCCGCGCCGCGGTGCCTCGATGATCGCGTAGACGAGGGCGCCGAGACCGGTCGCGGTGAGCGCGGTGGAGACGGCGTCGACGCGGGGCGAGGACGGGTCGCGGGTCTCCGGGAGCAGGAACACGCAGGCCGTGATGCCGAGGGCGACCATCGGGACGTTGATCAGGAAGACCGAGCCCCACCAGAAGTGGTTCAGCAGCCAGCCGCCCAGGATCGGGCCGAGCGGCAGGCCGAGCGCGGACGCGGCGGAGATGACGCCGACGGCCTTGGTCCGCTCGCCGGGCGCGAACAGGGACGGCAGCACGGACAGGGCGAGCGGGAGGACGAGGGCGGCGCCGACGCCCATCAGGGCACGGGCGGCGATCACCCGCGTCACGTCGTCGGCGAGCGCCCCGAGGACGGAACCGGCGAGGAAGACGGCGAGCCCGGCGACGAGCATCCGCCGTCGTCCGAACCGGTCACCGAGGAGCCCGGCCGGGAGCATCAGCGCGGCGAGCACGACCACGTAGGCGTCGGCCGTCCACTGCTGCTGGCCGGTGCTCGCGCCCAGCTCACCGGCCATCGTCGGCAGTGCGACGTTGAGGATCGTCATGTCGAATCCGAGCACCAGCATGCTCGCGACCAGGGCCCCGAGGGCCCACCAGCGGCGGGGGTCGCGCCGGACGCTGTCCGACGGGAGGTCGTGCGGGGTGACGGCAGCCATGAAATGAGAGTAACTCTCAGTTGGTGGCGACTGTCAATATGGATGCCCGGCATCTCCGCCCCGGCAGCCCCGGCAGCCCCGGCGGTCCCGGCAGCCCCGGCGGTCCCGGACGCGCAGAAGGCCGCGGCTTCGCGAGCCGCGGCCTTCGAGGGGACCAGTCAGGTCAGCCGTGCTGGTACGCCACCAGCGAGATCCCCACGTAGTGCACGACGAACGCCGCCAGCGTGAACGAGTGGAACACCTCGTGGAAGCCGAAGTAGCGCGGCGACGGGTTCGGGCGCTTGATCCCGTAGATCACGCCGCCCGCGCTGTAGAGCAGCCCGCCGACGATCACGCAGACGAGGACGGCCACGCCGCCCGCGTGCAGGAAGTCGGGCAGGAAGAAGACCGCCGCCCAGCCCATCGCGATGTAGCAGGGGGTGTAGAGCCAGCGCGGGGCGCCGACCCAGAAGACGCGGAAGACGATCCCCGCCGCGGCCGCGCCCCAGATCCCCCACAGCAGCCACTGGCCCTTGGCCCCGGGCAGGAGCAGCATGGTGAGCGGGGTGTAGGTGCCCGCGATGATCAGGAAGATGTTCGCGTGGTCGAGGCGGCGCAGCACCCCGTCGGCGCGCGGGCCCCAGTTCCCGCGGTGGTAGAGCGCGCTCACGCCGAAGAGGAGGCAGGCCGTGAGGACGTAGATTCCGCAGGCGATCCGGCCCCGGGTGGAGTCGGCGAGCGCGGTCAGGACGAGGCCCGAGATGACGACCGCCGGGAACATGCCCGCGTGCAGCCAGCCGCGCAGCCGAGGTTTCACCGGAACGGGCGCTGTCGCGGTTACTTCGGGTGGCGTTGCGGCAGTCATGAGCGGCATCGTACCTACGGGCCGTAGGCAGCGGATCCGAGTGGGAATGCTCACTTTGCTCGCCTGTGAGGCCCTCTGGACATATGCGGGCCTTCGTCGGATGATCAAATGAGTGTGGTCGGCACCGGATGAGCGCCAGGGGGAACATCAGTGAAGCGTCCGGGTCGCAGCCCCCAAGGGGCAACAACACCAAAACCCCTCATTTAGGAGCAATCGTGGCGCGCGACATCGCGGCTCCCGTTTCTTTGGGCACCGTCCCGACCGAGCACCAGGAACTGATCTCGTGGGTGAACGAGATCGCTGAACTGACGCAGCCGGACAACGTGGTCTGGTGCGACGGGTCCGAGGCCGAGTACGAGCGGCTCGCCGAGGAACTGGTCGCCAAGGGAACGTTCAAGAAGCTCGACCCGATCAAGCGCCCGAACTCGTACTACGCGGCCTCCGACCCCTCCGACGTCGCACGCGTCGAGGACCGCACCTTCATCTGCTCCGAGAAGGAGCAGGACGCGGGCCCCACGAACCACTGGAAAGCCCCCGCGGAGATGAAGGAGATCTTCGCCGGCGAGAAGGGCATCTTCCGCGGTTCGATGAAGGGCCGGACGATGTACGTCGTCCCGTTCTGCATGGGCCCCGTCGGCTCCCCGCTCTCCGCCATCGGCGTCGAGATCACCGACTCCGCCTACGTCGCCGTGTCGATGCGCACCATGACCCGCATGGGCCAGGCCGTCCTCGACGAGCTCGGCACCGACGGCTTCTTCGTGAAGGCCGTCCACACGCTCGGCGCCCCGCTCGCCGAGGGCGAGGCCGACGTCCCGTGGCCGTGCAACTCCACGAAGTACATCTCGCACTTCCCCGAGTCCCGCGAGATCTGGTCCTACGGCTCGGGCTACGGCGGCAACGCCCTGCTCGGCAAGAAGTGCTACGCCCTGCGCATCGCGTCCGTCATGGCGCGCGACGAGGGCTGGCTCGCCGAGCACATGCTCATCCTCAAGCTGACCCCGCCGCAGGGCGAGGCGAAGTACGTCGCCGCCGCGTTCCCGAGCGCCTGCGGCAAGACGAACCTCGCGATGCTGGAGCCCACGATCTCCGGCTGGACCGTCGAGACCATCGGTGACGACATCGCCTGGATGCGCTTCGGCGCGGACGGCCGTCTCTACGCGATCAACCCCGAGGCCGGCTTCTTCGGCGTCGCGCCCGGCACCGGCGAGCACACCAACGCCAACGCCATGAAGACGATGTGGGGCAACTCCGTCTTCACGAACGTCGCGCTGACCGACGACGGCGACGTGTGGTGGGAGGGCATGACCGAGGACAAGCCCGCGCACCTCACGGACTGGAAGGGCAACGACTGGACGCCGGAGTCCGAGACCCCGGCCGCCCACCCGAACGCCCGCTTCACCGTCCCGGCCGGCCAGTGCCCGATCATCGCGCCGGAGTGGGAGGACCCGAAGGGTGTGCCGATCTCGGCGATCCTCTTCGGCGGCCGCCGCGCCTCCGCCGTGCCGCTGGTGACCGAGTCCTTCGACTGGAACCACGGCGTGTTCCTCGGCGCGAACGTCGCGTCCGAGAAGACCGCCGCCGCCGAGGGCAAGGTCGGCGAGCTGCGCCGCGACCCCTTCGCCATGCTGCCGTTCTGCGGCTACAACATGGGCGACTACATGGCCCACTGGGTCAAGGTCGGTGCCGACAAGGACCAGGCCAAGCTCCCGAAGATCTACTACGTGAACTGGTTCCGCAAGAACGAGGCGGGCAAGTTCGTGTGGCCCGGCTTCGGCGAGAACAGCCGCGTCCTGAAGTGGATCGTGGAGCGCCTGGACGGCAAGGCCGAGGGCGTCGAGACCCCGATCGGCATCCTGCCGACCCGCGACTCGATCGACACGAACGGCCTCGAGCTGGCCGACGCGGACCTCGACTTCCTGCTCACCGTGGACAAGGAGGTGTGGCGCGAAGAGGCCGCACTGGTCCCCGAGCACCTCAACACTTTCGGTGACCACACGCCGAAGGAGCTGTGGGACGAGTACCGGGCCCTCGTTCAGCGCCTCGGCTGAGCTGACTCCCGCGTAAGCGGCACCGCGGTTTACGACAGGGCCCCGCACAACGGCGTGCGGGGCCCTGTCGGCGTTTCCGGAAGCTTCGCTCAGGCGGTGACCAGGTCGCCCGCCGAGGCGTGGGCCTCCATGCGGCGGGCGGCGAGGATCGCGGCCGCCGTGTCCGCGCGGGAGGCGGCCACCACGAGGGCGCGGCCGGCGAGGGCGTGGGCGCGCTGGTGCAGGGCCGTCGCGTGCGGCTCGTGGATCGCGGACGCCACGGCGGAGCGTACGGGCGGCAGGCCGCCGCGCAGCCGCGCGACCTGCCGGGACAGCTCCTCGGCCGCCTCGTCCAGCTCCTCGGCGGGTGCCAGGGCGCGCAGCTCGTCCGTGACGGCGAGGAGCGCGGCCAGGTGTCCGGCGAGCTGGATGTCCAGCTCCTCCTCGCGGGAGCGGTGCGGGAAGTCGCGGGTGTCGGCCATGGTGTGGACGGACCTGCGGGAAGGCCCCGTGCGGATCGGCTCGTACATGGGATGGCCTCCAGGCGGGTAGCTTGAAGACCATCCTACATTGGATCCAGTCTAAAGTTGAGTCGAGTCGGCAGACGGGTGCCCGCCGTACGGGTTCACGGCTGGCTGTAGCCGTCCAGGAAGCGCCCGATACGGGTGATGGCCTCCGTCAGCTGGCCCACCGTCGGCAGTGTGACCACCCGGAAGTGGTCCGGCTCCGTCCAGTTGAACCCCGTCCCGTGCACCACCATGATCTTCTCGGCGCGCAGCAGGTCGAGGACCATCTGCCGGTCGTCCTTGACCTTGAACACCTTCGGGTCGAGCCGCGGGAACAGATACAGCGCGCCCTTCGGCTTCACACACGTCACGCCCGGGATCTGCGTCAGCAGGTCGTACGCGACGTCCCGCTGCTCGCGCAGGCGCCCGCCCGGCAGCACCAGCTCGTTGACCGACTGCCGCCCGGTGAGCGCCGCGACGACGCCGTGCTGGCCCGGCATGTTCGCGCACAGGCGCATGTTCGCCAGGATCGTCAGGCCCTCGATGTACGAGTCGGCGTGCGCGCGCGGCCCGGAGATCGCCATCCAGCCCACGCGGTAACCGGCCACCCGGTACGCCTTCGACATGCCGTTGAAGGTGAGGGTCAGCAGGTCGGGGGCGATGGCGGCGGTCGGCGTGTGCTTCGCGCCGTCGTAGAGGATCTTGTCGTAGATCTCGTCCGAGCAGACCAGCAGATTGTGGCGGCGGGCGATGTCGGTCAGGCCGCGCAGCATCTCGTCGCTGTAGACGGCGCCCGTCGGGTTGTTCGGGTTGATGATCACGATCGCCTTGGTGCGGTCGGTGACCTTCCGCTCCACGTCGGCGAGATCGGGCATCCAGTCGGACTGCTCGTCGCAGCGGTAGTGCACGGCGGTGCCGCCGGAGAGCGAGACCGCGGCCGTCCACAGGGGGTAGTCCGGCGACGGGACGAGGACTTCGTCACCGTCGTCCAGGAGGCCCTGCATCGCCATCACGATCAGCTCGGAGACGCCGTTGCCGATGAAGACGTTCTCGACGTCCGTTTCCACGCCGAGGGTCTGGTAGTGCATCATCACCGCGCGGCGGGCGGAGAGCAGGCCCTTCGCGTCCCCGTACCCGTGCGCGTCCCCGAGGTTGCGGAGCATGTCCTCGAGGATCTCGGGCGGGCACTCGAAGCCGAACGCCGCCGGGTTGCCCGTGTTGAGCTTGAGGATGCGGTGGCCCGCTGCTTCCAGGCGCATCGCCTCCTCGAGCACCGGACCCCGGATCTCGTAACAGACATTGGAGAGCTTCGTCGACTGGATCACCTGCATGTCCGTGAGCTTACGGCCGGGTGTCGCGGGGCGCTCCGTGTTTTAGGACACGTGGGGGCATCACGGGCGCCGCTCGGGTGGTGTCCGCCCTTCCGCGCTTTCTGACGCGTCTTCGTCAAAGTCATGGCAAACCCCGCGAGCCGCCCCGGAGCGCAGGAGTACGTTTCCGGGCGCTCGGCAGCAGGAGATCCAGCGTGGCCGTGTGGGGCGCCACCGCTCCGTGCCGAAGAACCGGAGAGACCATGTACGGGTTTTCCGAGGGACGCAGACCGGGCGGGAGGGCCAGATCGGCCCTCGCTCTCTGTGCGGCGGCACTCCTGGTCGCGGGGACGGGATCCGTCGCCGCGTACGGAGAGACCGGCAGCGACGGGCACGGCCGCCACGAGATGGCGGGCGACGATTCCCAGGAGCTGATGGAGTCGATCGACTCGTTCAACGAGCCGAGGCTCTCACCCAGCGGCCAGGTGTCGGCGGGCGCCTACGCCGACGCCTGGAAGCACATCAAGAACATGCCGGTGAAGTCCGGCACCTGGAGCGAGGTCACCACGTCCCCGTACGACGAGGACGCGCTCCACTACCGCGACCACTCCGCCTCCAACTCCGGTGGCGGCGCGGGCCGTTCGGCGGGCCGTATCGCCGCCCTCGCCACCGATCCGACCCACAAGGGCGTCGTCTACGCGGGCGCGGCCGGCGGCGGAGTGTTCCGCTCCACGGACGACGGCGTGACCTGGACGCCGATCGCCGACCACCTGCCCGCCCTGTCGGTCGGCGCGCTCGCCACCGCTCCGGACGGCTCCCTGTGGCTGGCCACCGGCGAGGCGACCACCGCGTCCGACAACTACCTCGGCAGCGGCGTCTACCGGCTCGCCGACCCCGTGCACGGCACGTTCGCCGAGAGCGACAAGGTCGGCGGCACGGAACTCGACAGCTCCTCGATCCACACCGTCAGCTTCGACAAGCCGGCCGGATACGTCTTCGCGGCCTCCTCGCACGGCCTTTTCCGGCGCCCGCTCACGGCAGGGCAGTCCACCGCCTGGACGAAGGTCCTCGCACCCTGCGCGAACGTCGGCGTGAGCGGCACCGGCTGCGGCGCCACCGCCGAGTACGCGGACATCGCCAACGACATCGCCGTACGCCCCGGCAGCGACGGCCAGAAGCTCGTCGCGAACGTCGCCTGGCGCAGCGGGGCCGACTACAACGGCTTCTACTACTCCGACGACGCCGGCACGACCTGGAAGCGCGCCAACCCGACGGGCGCGATCAACCCCGCCGAGATCGGCAACGCGTCCTTCGCGTACGCGGCCGACGGCAGCAAGCTCTACGTCTCCATGGAGTCGCCCAAGCGCCTCAACAAGACGTCGGGCAGCGGCTTCTCCTCGGTGCTCGCGGGCGTGTACGCCAGCGACAACGGCAACCCGGAAGGCCCCTTCAAGCAGATCGCGACCCCCGCGAAGCTCTCCGCGAGCGGCTCCGCGATGAAGATCAACGCGATCGGCGCCGGCTACCAGCCGGGCACCCAGGCCTGGTACGACCAGGTCGTCGCCGTCGACCCGGCGGACCCGAACCACGTCTACCTCGGTCTTGAGGAGATGTTCGAGACCCGGGACGGCGGCGCCAACTGGCACGCCGTGGGCCGCTATTGGAACTTCGGCCTGTCCTGCTTCTCGTACGACGCGGCCGCCAACACGTGCGACGGCGACGTCATGCACTCCGACCAGCACGCCATCGCCTTCTCCCGCTGGCAGGGCGGCACTCCGCAGGTCTACGTCGGCAACGACGGCGGTGCCTACGCCCGGCCGACCACGCAGCGCACGCCCGGCTGGCGCAACCTCAATGCGTCCGGCACCCTGCGCTCCCTCCAGTACTACTCGGTGGGCGCGGGCCGGATGACGGACGGCAGCGGTGACGCGGTCTGGGGCGGCCTCCAGGACAACGGCGTCTCACTGCTCACGCCGAAGGGGTCGACGTACCAGGGGCAGGCGCTGAACCCGGACGGGCTCATGGTGGCGCCGTTCGGCGGTGACGGCGGTGACCAGCTCGTGAACCCGGCCAACGGGTGCGAGACGGTCGGCGAGTACACGAACCTCGCGCTCCAGATCACCCGCAACTGCGGTTACACCGCGAGCGACGACGGGTCCGAGGACGTCATCACCGACATCGCCCCGGGGGACCCGAACGCCCGCTTCATCGCGCCGTTCTCCGCCGACGACAAGGACTCCGGTTACTGGGTCGCGGGCGGCCAGTACATCTGGGGCGACACCAAGACCTGGGACACGCAGAGCGGTGCCGACTGGACCAAGCTCTACGACACGGGCGCCGGCCACTCGACGACCGCCGTCGCCAGCCGTGACCGCGTCGTGTGGGGCGCCTGGTGCGGCTCCTGCAACCCGGGCGCCTCGTTCGGCCGGGGCATCGTCACCAACTACGGAGGCACCTGGCATCAGGTGACCCTCCCGGCCGACTTCCCCAACCGCTACATCTCCGACGTCGCCATCGACCCCTCCGACGCCTCGGGCGGCACGGTCTACGCGGTCGTCAACGGCTTCTCGCGGCACTGGAACGAGGGCCCCGGCGCCGGGTACGGCCACGTGTGGCGCACCACGGACGGCGGCGCGACCTGGCACGACGTCAGCGGCGACCCCACCGCCGCCGACTCGTTCCCGGACGCGCCCGCCAACTCGATGCTGATCTCGCCGTCGGGAACGCTCGCCGTCGCCACGGACCTCGGCGTGTTCACCACGGCGCGCGGCGCGGACGGCCACTGGCAGCGCCTCGGCACCACCCTGCCGACCGCGCCGGCCGTCTACCTGTCGCCGAGCCCGGACGGCCGCCAGATGTACGTGGCGACCCACGGAAGGGGGATCTGGAAGACGCCGACGCCGTAGCCGTACATGGGGTGGTCGGTGCGCGGGGGCCTCACGGCGTCCGGCGTACCGACCGTCCCGCCAGTACGTCCGTCCTGCGGCCGTCCTCCATCACGAACTTGCCGTCGATGAGGACGTGCGGGATGCCCACGGGCAGCGTGCGCGGAGCCTCGAACGTCGATCCCGCCGCGACCGTGTCCGGGTCGAACAGGACCAGGTCGGCGCGGTAGCCCTCGCGGACGAGACCACGGTCGGCCAGACGCAGTCGCGCCGCAGGGCGTGACGTGAGGTGCGCGACCGTCTCCTCCAGGGACAGCACGCCCAACTCCCGTGCGTAGCGCCCGAGATAGTGCGGGAACGTGCCGTACGCGCGCGGGTGCGGCTTGAAGCCCTGGAGTAGGCCGTCGCTGCCGCCGGTGTGCACGCGGTGGCGCATCATGGCCCGCACGTTCTCCTCGTGGCCGACGTGCTGGAGGATCGTCGAGCCGAGGCGGTCGTTGATGAGCAGCCGCCGCGCGGTCACCCACGGAGCCTCGCCTCGCATGTCCGCCGCCTGCTGGACCGTCTTGCCGACGCACGACGCGAGACCCGGGTCGGACACACCGGAGATCTCGATCGTCTCCCACTCGATCGGCACGCCGTGGCAGCCGTCGGAGCCGATGACCTCCATGTGGTGCCGGATCTTCTCGGCGGTGTCGTCGTCCTGGAGCCGCTTCATGACCGCGTCGGGCCCGCCCTCGCTCGCCCAGCTCGGCAGCATCGCGACGAGCGTCGTGCTGCCGGGGGTGTACGGGTACGTGTCGAGCGAGATGTCGGCGCCGTCGTCGAGCGCGGCGTCGAGCAGGGCGATCAGCTCGGGCGCCCTGCCCTTGTTCACGCCGAAGTTCATGGTGGCGTGCGCGAGGTGCAGCGGGCAGTCCGCCTCCCGCGTCAGCTCCACCATCTCCCGGTACGCGTCGAGCGCCCCGGCGCCGTACGAGCGGTGGTGCGGGCAGTAGTAGCCGTTGTACGAGGCCACGACCCGGCACAGCTCGGTGAGTTCGGCGTCCTTGGCGTACATGCCGGGTGTGTACGTGAGGCCCGACGACATGCCGACGGCGCCCTGTTCCATGCCCTCGGCGACGAGCTGCCGCATCCGGTCCAGCTCCTCGGGCGTCGCGTCCCGGTCGTCCCAGCCGACGGCGTACATCCGTACGGTGCCCTGCGGGATGAGGTAGGCGGCGTTGACCGCGATGCCCTGCCGGTCGAGGCGGTCCAGGTACTCGCCGACGGTGCGCCAGTCGAAGTCGATGTCCGACCCGTCGCCGTTCCACCCGGTGATCGCGCGGCGCACCTCGGCGAGGGTGCGGTCGTCGACGGGGGCGTACGAGAGGCCGTCCTGGCCGATCACTTCGAGCGTGACGCCCTGCGCGGCCTTGGCACTGTGGTCCGGGTCGCGGAGCAGGGCGAGGTCGCTGTGGGCGTGCATGTCGATGAAACCGGGGGCCAGCGCCAGGCCTTGTGCGTCGAGTGTGCGGCGGCCTGTCGGGCGTGGGCCTCCGGCCCCCTCCCGGTGGATCACGGTGATCCGGCCGTCCTGGACGCCGACGTCGGCGCGGTATTCCGGGGTGCCGGTGCCGTCGATGACGCGCGCGTCGCGGATGACCAGATCCATGGGGGCCTCTCTCTTGGGGGTGGTTGTTCGGGTGCGGGTGCGTCGCGGCCGGCCGCGCAGTTCCCCGCGCCCCTGAAATGCAGGCGCTGCGCGCCGCATTTCCCCGATGAGATGCCGCACGGAGTGCGCATCTCAAGGGGCGCGGGGAACTGCGCGACCAGCCCCCACCGACCGGCAGAAAAAAACCCGGCCTAGAAGAAGGTGTGGACGTAGTCCACTACCGTCCCATCCGCCTCGACGAGAGGAATCAGCTGCCACTTGTCGAACGACGTGCACGGATGCGAAAGCCCCATCCCGAGCCAGTCCCCCACCTCAAGGTCCTCACCCCGCTCGGTGCGGAGCCACCCGTGCTGGTCGGAGAGCCCCGTCACCCGCACACCGGCGGCCTCGCGGATCTCGCCGGTGCGCCCGTCCCGGACGACCTGAGCCTCCGGCAGGTCCAGGTCGTACGCCGCGTCCCGCTTGCCCGCGTTCGTGAACGCCTGTTCCGGCGTCGGGCGCGAGACGACCTGCGCCCACAGCCGGAACGCCGGGTGCAGCGCGCCCTCCTCGGGGACCCGGCTGAACGGCGTGAGCCGCTTGTAGTGGCCGTCGTCGTGCGACACGTACGCGCCCGAGCGCAGCAACTTGCAGACGGGGGCGGAGAGTTCGGGGATCTCGGCGAAGGCGTCGGCGACCGAGTCGAACCAGGCGCTGCCGCCCGCGCTGGCCACGATCTCGTCCAGGCCCGCGAACAGGCCCGCCTTGTCGAGGTCGACGAGCAGCCCGGTCAGGCGGCGCATGTACGCGCCCACGGTCTCGGGCGTCGCGTTCGGGACCTCGCCCTCGTAACCCGCGACGCCGACGAGGCGCAGCGTGTCCGCGGCCGCCACGGCGTTCGCGATGGCGATGCACTCGGCCTCGGTACGCACGCCGGTACGGGCCCCGTCGCCGGCGCCCAGCTCGACGACCACGTCGACCGGCCGGGACGCGCCCGCCTCGGACAGGGCTGCGTCCATCAGCTCGACGCCGCGCACCGAGTCCACGTAACAGATGAAGCGGAAGTCCGGGTCGCCGTCGAGTTCGGCCGAGATCCAGCGCAGCGCCGGGGCGTCGACGAGTTCGTTCGCCAGGAACACCCGCTGGGTGCCGAAGGCGCGGGCGACGCGGACCTGGTGCGGGACGGCGAGGGTGATGCCCCAGGCGCCGTGCTCGATCTGGCGCTGGAAGAGCTGCGGCGCCATCGAGGTCTTGCCGTGCGGGGCGAAGAGCAGGCCGTGCCGTGTGGCGTATGTCTCCATAAGGGCCAGGTTGTGCTCCAGGCGCTCGGCGGAGAGCGCGAGGACCGGGGTGGTGAAGCCCCCGGTGAACAGGTTCCGGCGCTGGGCGGCCAGCTCGCCGACGGTCAGTCCGTCCGCGTCCATGGGCAGGCCCTTGAAACGGTGGTCGACCAACTCGTCGGCCAGTCCGCGCAGGCGGTCGGCGGCCGCTTCCGCCTTTGCTGCGGCGGCTGCGGTGACGTCATTGTCGGCGGCCATGGAGCCTCCTCCTCGAAACTGCCGTTGCAATATATGCAACGGCCATTGCGTATGTCGCTTACTGCTGTCTAACATCCGAGCCAACGCCCGGTCAACGGAGCAATTGTCCCTTCTGGGCGTGCCCCACCAAGCCTGCCCCCAACGGGCGAGACCAGCCTGTCCAGCCCGCCCCGAGGAGCCTGAGGCCGTGACCACCACCGGACCTGCCGCATCCGCGCACCACGCCGTTGAGGCGGGCTTCGACGTCGTCACGCTCGGCGAGTCCATGGTCGCGTTCGCCCCCTCCGTGCCCGGGCGCCTCGCCGACGTACCGTCCTTCCACCGCGGCATCGGCGGCGCCGAGTCGAACGTGGCGTGCGTCCTCGCCGCCGCCGGACACACCGTCCGCTGGGTCAGCCGGGTCGGCGCCGACGGCTTCGGCGACCACCTCGTCCAGGCCATAGGCGCGTACGGCGTCGACACCACCGCCGTACGACGCGACACCGAACGCCCCACCGGCATCTACTTCCGCACCGCCGGCGACCGCGCAGGCGACGACCACGAAGTCGCCTACTACCGCGCCGGATCCGCCGCCTCCGCGATGACCGCCGAGAACATGGACCTCGCCGCGATCCGCTCCGGCCGCGTGCTCCACCTCTCCGGCATCACGCCCGCGCTCTCCGCCGGCTGCCTCGCCCTCACCGCCGACCTGACGGCGCGCACCCCCGCCGCCCGGCCCGTCGTCTCCTTCGACGTCAACCACCGCCCCGGCCTGTGGTCCCGCGCCGACGACGCCCGCGTCCTGCTCGACCTGGCCCGCGGCGCCGACCTCGTCTTCGTCGGCGAGGACGAGGCCGAGGACGCCTGGGGCATCACCGGCGGGCCCGACGCCATCCGCGCCGCCCTGCCCGAGCCCGCCACCCTCGTCGTCAAGCGCGGCGCCGACGGCGCGGTCGCCTACGACAAGGACGGCGTCCGCCACACCGAGCCCGCCCCGCGCGTGGACGTCGTCGCCGCCGTCGGAGCCGGTGACGCCTTCGCCGCCGGCTACCTCTCCGGCGCCCTGCGCGGCCTGCCCGTCCGCGCCCGCCTGCGCCACGGCCACCTCATGGCCGCCGCCGCCCTCACCGTCCCCGGCGACCTCGCGGCGCCCCCGAGCCGCGCCCTCGCCGACCGCCTCGCGGACCTGGACGACGCGGCCTGGGGCACACTGCACCTCGGCCCGGGGTGGACCGCCGACGGGGCCGTCGAGGAGGGACGTACGTCATGAGCCAGACCGTCGACCGAGCGCTGAGCATCCTGCCGCTCCTTGCCGAGGGGCCCGCCGACCTGGGCCAGGTCGCCGACCGCCTCGACGTGCACAAGTCCACGGCCCTGAGACTGCTGCGCACCCTCAACGAACACGGCCTGGTCTACCGCCAGTCCGACCAGCGCTACCGCCTCGGCGCCCGCCTCTTCGCCCTCGCCCAGGAAGCCGTCGAGAACCTCGACGTCCGCGAGATCGCGCACCCCCACCTCGTCGCCCTCAACGAGAAGACCGGACACACCGTCCACCTCGCCGTGTACGAGGAGAACGAGGTCCTCTACATCGACAAGGTCGAGAGCCGCTACCCCGTGCGCATGTACTCGCGCATCGGCAAGCCGGTGGCCATCACGGTCGCCGCCGTCGCCAAGCTGCTCCTCGCCGACCTGTCCGAGCCCGAGCGCCGCGCCATCGCCGAGAAGCTCGACTACCCCGCGTACACGTCCCGTTCGACCCCGAACGCCGGCGCGTTCCTCAAGGAGCTCGCCGCCGTACGCGAACAGGGCTGGGCCACCGACCTCGGCGGCCACGAGGAGTCCATCAACTGCGTCGGAGCGCCCATCCGGGGTGCGGACGGCCGCGTCGTCGCCGCGATGTCGATGTCCGCACCGAACGTGGTCGTCACGGCCGAGGAACTCCTCACCCTGCTCCCGCTGGTGCGCCGCACCGCCGACGCGATCAGCAGGGAGTACTCCGGATCCGTACCCGCCCCGAAGGGCGTCTCCTGACGCCCCGAAGGCCCACCGACACATCCCCCCAACGCCCGCCCCCTCCTAGGAAGTCACCGACGATGACCGAGAAGACCGCGCTCACCCCCGCCACGCACACCACCCCGCCCGCGAAGTTCTCGCACGGCGTCAGGAAGGGCAACATCCTTCAGGTCGCCGGCCAGGTCGGATTCCTCCCGGCCGTCGAGGGCCAGGCCCCCACCCCCGCGGGCCCGACCCTGCGCGAGCAGACCCTCCAGACCTTCGCCAACGTCAAGGCGATCCTCGAAGAGGGCGGCGCCTCCTGGGACGACGTCATGATGATGCGCGTCTACCTCACGGACGTGGACCACTTCGCCGAGATGAACGCGATCTACAACGCGTACTTCGAGGAGCAGGGCCTCAAGGAGGCCCCCGCCGCCCGCACCACCGTCTACGTCGGCCTGCCCAAGGGTCTCCTCATCGAGATCGACGCGCTCGCCGTCCTGAGCTGACCCCGCCGGCTCCCGCACCAGATCCCACCCGCTCCACCGCAAGCCGCCCGTCGTCCCGACGCGGCGCCCGATCCCCACGGGCGCCGCGCCGCGATCCCCCCTGCCCTGATCCCGAAAGATTCATGGAATTACGAGGTCCCCCCTCATGCCGTTCATGCCTCTCGCCGCGCCCGCGCCCGCCCCCGTGCCACCTCATACCGGTGGCCTCCTGACGATCGTCGGTGGCACTTCGGGCCTGCTCCTGTGCGCCGCGCTCGGGATCGTGCTGCTGCTCGTCCTGATCATCAAGGTCAGACTCCAGCCCTTCGTGGCCCTCCTGACGGTGTCCATAGCCGTCGGCCTCGCGGCCGGCCTCTCCGTCACCGAACTCTTCGGCACCGTCCAGCGGTCCGACGCCGTCTCCCTGATCGAGACCGGCATGGGCGGCACCCTCGGACACGTCGCGATCATCATCGGCCTCGGCACGATGCTCGGCGCGGTCCTCGAAGTCTCCGGCGGCGCCGAAGTACTGGCGTCCCGCCTCCTGAACCTCTTCGGCGAGAAGCGCGCCCCGCTCGCGATGGGCCTCACCGGCCTCATCTTCGGCATCCCCGTCTTCTTCGACGTCGGCATCTTCGTCCTCGCGCCGATCGTCTACGCGGCCGCCAAGCGCGGCGGCAAGTCGATGATCCTTTACAGCATGCCGCTGCTCGCCGGCCTCTCGATGACCCACGCGTTCCTGCCGCCGCACCCGGGTCCGGTCGCCGCCGCGGGTCTGCTGCACGTCCAGCTCGGCTGGGTCATCCTCATGGGCATCATCTGCGGCATCCCCGCCGTGCTCGCCGCCTGGGCCTGGGCCGCGTGGATCGGCCGTCGCGTCTTCGTCCCCATCCCGCACGACATGGTCGAGGCCGCCGAGGAGGCCAAGGCCGCGCTCGCCGCGGAGCAGCGCGAGGCGGGTGTGCAGCCCACCGAGAAGCCTGTCCCGCTCGGCGTCGTCTTCGCCATCATCGGCACCCCGCTGGTCCTGATCCTCATGGCCACGTTCTCCTCGATCGCCTTCGCCCCGTCCACGGGCCGCTCGGTCATCGAGTTCTTCGGCCACCCCTTCGTCGCCCTGACGATCGCGCTGCTGCTCGCGTACTACCTGCTCGGCATCCGCCGCGGCTGGTCCCGCAAGTCCCTGGAGAAGGTGTCCACGGCCTCCCTGAAGCCGGTCGGCAACATCCTCCTCGTCGTTGGCGCGGGCGGTGTCTTCGGTGCCGTCCTCAAGGGCAGCGGCGTCGCCCAGGCCCTCTCCGACACGTTCAACAACGTCGGCCTGCCGGTCATCGTCCTGGCCTACCTGATCTCCCTGGTCCTGCGCGTCGCCCAGGGCTCGGCCACGGTCGCGATCGTGACGACGGCGGGCATCGTGGCCCCGCTGCTGACGGAGGGCCACCACTCCCCGGCCTTCACGGCCCTCGTCATCATGGCCATCTCGGCGGGCTCGATCTTCGCCTCGCACGTCAACGACGGCGGATTCTGGATGGTGTCGAAGTACTTCGGCATCACGGAACGCGACACCCTCAAGACGTGGACCATCCTCGAATCGGTCCTGTCGATCGCGGGCTTCGCGGTGGCGGCGGTCGTCAGCCTCTTCGTGTAGCCGCCGCCCTTGTGCAGGGGGCTGGATCAGGGCGCGCCGGGCCCGGGAGATTTCTTCTTCCGGGCCCGGCGCCTCTTTGTTTTCAACGTCTTCAACGGGTGATTGCTGCGAGCCCGGAACAGTCGGCTCCACCGGCGGGGTCTGGCGCGTACACCCCGTACAGCGCGAAGAGCTGAGCGAACAACAGCAGCGCGACCACGCACACGAGCGCCGTCCGGGAGGCGGTGAAGCGCGGGGTGCGCCGGGGGCGCAGGCACGCGAGCACCAGTGAGGCCGCCGCGCAGACGGGCGCGGCCCACGCGGTTAGGTACATCCGCGTAGAAGGGCCCAGGTACGCGCAGTTGCGGAACGCGTCCCCGTCGAACGACACATGCGCGGCCAACAGCGCGGCCGAGACGACGGCGAGCACACCGGCGGCGACTAGGAGCCGGTCGCGGCTGCTTCTACGTTGGTGGGGCGGGGAGTTCGGGTTCGACGTCGCCATCCGCGCCATTCAACAGCAGGGCTCCCGGCCCCACAGCGTCGTCCGCCATACTTCGCTCCGTGGAGCAGCGCATAGACACCAAGAAAGTCACGCCCGTAGACGCCGCGGGCGCCGACCCGGCCTCGGTCCCCGGCTTCGCGCCGGTGGGTAAGGGGGCGACGGCGGCGGTGCCGGAGCAGGCGGACGCCGAACGCGAGCCGGACGCCGAGCCCGAGGCCTCCGTCGAGTCGGCCGAGTCATCCGTGGCGCTCACCAAGGAAGCCGAGTCGCTCACGAAGGAAGCCGAGTCGCCCTCTGAGCCGGAAGACTCGGCGGATGCCCCGGGGGACAACCCGGAGGACGACGACGAGGGCCCCGCCTTCTCCGCCTCCGACCGGCGCGGTTCGATCACCGCCGACAAGACCGGCGTCGTCCTCCAACTTGACGACCAGGAAGCCGAGTTCAGGTGGGACGAGATCGGCGCGGTCGAGGTCGGCACGTCCCGCCGGCGCCTCACCGTCACCGTCCACACCCCCGACAGCCGCTGGTACCCGAACGACGTCGAGGCCCCCGACAAGGCGCGCGCCCAGGAGTGGGCGGACGAGCTGGACAAGGTCCTGGACGCGTACTTCGAGGACTGACGTAGAGGACCGACTTCGAGGACCGCCTCCGAGAACTGACGGGCCCCCACCCCTCCCGTCCCTTCCCGCCCCCCTCCCGTGACGAGATCGCCACAGCCCTGTCGCGGTCCCGTACCGGCCCCTGGCCTGGCGAAAAGCCACGGCTATCGTGACCGCGTTCACGACGCCCGCGGAGGCGACGGAACTTCCGCGGATCTTCCGCAAGAACGAAATGGGGGCGGACGACATGGGCGTTCGTGACACGGGGGCGGTCTCACGGAGGCGCGCGCTGCGGCTGGCCGGTACGGGACTGAGCCTGGCGCTGCTGGGCGCGGGGGCGTGGGGCTGCTCGCCCGAGGACCAGGGCGATCAGAGCAAGCCGGACGCGGCAGCCCCCGGCAACGGCAAGGGCAACGGCGACGCCGACGCCGACGCCTTCAAGACCCCGCCCCCCGGCCAGGCCCCGAAGCCGCTGTGGGAGGCCGCCGCCGCCAACGACGGCCTGGGCGGCACCGCCTCCCTCGCGGTCATCGGCGACCTCGCCCTCGTGGCCGGCGACCCGCTCGTGGCCCGCGACCTCGTCACCGGCAAGGAGAAATGGTCCCGCAAGGGCGTCACGACCCCCGGCGCGCAGCTCATCCTCGGCGGCGGGACGCTGTACCTCGCGAGCGCCGAGTACGACGGTGACGTGGTCGGCCTCGACCCGGCCACCGGCAAGGAGACCTGGCGCAGCAGACTCGGCAAGAAGTTCTCGCAGCCGCGCCCGATCGCGGCCGACGACCGGCACCTCTACGTCTTCGCCGGCATCCTCGAGAAGGACTTCACGACCCCGAACAACGTGGTCGCGGCCATCGACACCACCTCCGGCAAGGTCGTCTGGCAGGAACAGCGCGACGCCGGCACCGAAGAAACCGGCATCACCGCCCAGGTGGCCGGGGACCGCCTCCTCTACACGGACTACCGCAAGAACGTCACTGTCCGCGACACCGCGACGGGCCACCAGGTGTGGACGAAGAAGATCAAGAACGCCAACTTCGACCAGTTCGCGGTGTACAAGGGCCTGGTGATCGTGGCCGACAGCCGCAAACTGCGCGCGCTCGCCCTGGCCGACGGCGCCGAGCGCTGGACCCTCGACACGGGTGACTTCACGAGCTTCAACGGTCCCCAGGTCCTCGACGGCGTCCTGTACGTGTCCGACCAGCTGCACGGCATGTGGGCGGTGACCCCGGAGACCGGCAAGACGGTCTGGCACAACAAGGACCTGCTCGAAAAGGCCGCCTCCGCCTGGCAGTTCACGAAGGTCGGCAACACCCTGTACGGGGCGACCCAGCTCGACGACAAGGGCGGCGTCCACGCCTTCGACGCGGCCACGGGCAAGCTGCGCTGGACGTACAACGACAAGTCCGGCGCCAACCAGCAGTGGTACCTGGCCGGCACGGGCAAGCGCCTCGCGGCGATGCACGCGAAGCACGTGTACGCCTTGCCGGCGGTCTGACGCGGGGAAGACGCGGGGAACTCGAAGTCACGCTGCCCAGGGGATTCCCAAGTTACCTACCGACCGGTAGAAAGCGAGCACACGTCTCCGTGGAGGCGGCGACGACCCTGCCACGCCAGGTCGTCGCCGTCTCACGCCAACTGTGACCCCTGGAGCCCGACTTGCTGCGTGTGACCCTGGTGGCCGCTCTGGCGGCCGCGCTGCTCCCGGTCTCTGCCGCCAGTGCCGACACCGTGAGTACGCCGCCCGCCCCGGTTGCCCCCGCCCTCACCGACGAGCACGGCCGCACGCTCACGCTGCGCGGCTGGAACGTAGAGGACAAGGAACACCGGGGTGACGCCGCCCTGTCCGCGATCACCGAGCAGACGTTCCGCGACATGCGGGCCAAGGGGTTCGACTTCGCGCGCCTGCTGATCTTCTGGGACGACCTGGAGCCGACGCGCGGCCACTACAGCCAGGCGTACCTCAAGAAGATCGGGCGCGTACTGGACTGGGCCCACCGTTACGACGTGAAGGTCCTCCTCGACGCCCACCAGGACGTCTTCGGCCCGGCGTTCGGGCATCGCGGCATCCCGGAATGGGCCACGCGCACGGACGGGCTGCCCTTCCAGCGGCACCCCGACGACTGGTTCTCGGAGTACTTCGAACCGGCCGTGCAGCGCGCCTTCACCCACCTCTACGAGGACGAGGACCTGCAACGCGCGCAGGCCCGCATGTGGAAAGTGGTCGCCGACCGCTTCGGCCACCACCCGGCGGTGCTCGGTTACGACGTGATCAACGAGCCGATGGGCGAGCTGCGTCCGGACGAGGACCTGGCGACGGGCGCCCGCCGCATCGAACACGACCAGCTGACGCCGATGTACAACCGCGTGGCGGACGCGATCCGTACGGAGGACCGGAACGGCTGGGTCTTCATCGAACCGACGCCGATCGTCGGCGAGGGCGTACCGACGGGCCTCGGCCGGGTGAACGACAAGAAGGTGGTGTACGCGCCGCACTTCTACAACACGGCGATGGAGGCGGGCGCGGACTACGACCCGTCGCAGGGCTGGGTCGATACGTACGAGCAGGCGGTCACCCAGTACCCCAAGGAGTACAAGGTCCCCGTGGTCGTCGGCGAATGGGGCCCGCTCAACAACTCCCTGCCGAACATGGCCCGTTTCTACCAGGACGCGATGGCCTCCCTGGGCCGTTACACCTCCGGCTGGGCGGGCTACGTGTGGTGCTACGGCGGCGGCTACTGCGCGGTCGACAAGACGGGCGCCTTCCGCCAGAACAAGGAACAAACGGCAGAACCGTACGCGGAAGCGGTGGCGGGAACGGTGCGCTCCTCGACGTACGACGCCGCGACCGGCACCTACCGCCTGACCTACGACTCCCCGACGCGCCGAGGCCCCCGCACGACGGACCTCTCCCTGCCCTCCGACGCCTGGAACATCACCGTCGAAGGCAAGGCCAAGCTGCACCGCCACGCCGGGGGACGGGCATGGGTGACGGCGGCACCGGGGGCACACGTGACGGTGACGATCACGCGCCGCTGAGGCAGCGTGACGGGAGCGGCAGTCCAGCGCTTCGTCCACCGGAGTGAGGGAATCGATGAACGCGTACGAGAGCGCGCACCGAAGTCTCCGTGCGATCTTGATGCCGGACTGCAACGCACTGAGGCGCGGCGGCTGTCTGGAGCTGTCAAGGACCACGGCGTCCTCTCCTCAGGGGCGTCGACGGGTGAACCGCTGTGGCAGATCCCCCGATTCCCACAGTTCATCTAGGCGGCGAAAGAAGGCGGGGAGGATCAGGATTCGCGGACGAACGTTGTGCAGTCCGGGCAGTCGTCGAGGTATCGATGCCGGCATTCAACGGTGTGCTGCAGGAAGGTGATGGCCTGCTGTCTATGGGTGACTTCAGCTTCTAGTGCCGCGATCTTCGCCCGCACAACCGCCTGTGCCGCCGACTTGGTCGGTGCCATGGCGGCGGTGACCTCCGGGAGCGAGAGCCCGACTCGCCGCAGTTTGAGGACGGTGCGTGCCTGCTCCAGGGCGTTGTCGTCGTAATTGCGGTAGCCGTTGCCGTCGCGACTCACCGTGAGTGCTCCGACGTCCTCCCAGTGCCGCAGCACGTGGGCTTCGACGCCGAGTTCTGCGGCTGCTTCTCCGATCGTCCTCAGCACACGTGCCTTGCCTTCGTGTCGACCTGAACCCCTAGCGTCTCGATCATGCCTGATCACCATTCATCGATCCTGGTCACCGGCGCTGCCGGCAACCTCGGCCGTGAGGTCGTCAACCGTCTCCGAGTGCGCGGCGCGCACGTGCGAAGCCTTGTGCGTCATCAGACAGGCCCGCGCCTCGGAGCCGAGTCGGTCGTCGGTGACCTCACAGATCCCATTCTCGTCCGTGAGGCGCTTGTCGGCATCGATACGGTCTTTCTCATCTGGCCACTGCTCGATTCGGCCCCCGCCCACGACCTGATCGCGGAACTCGCCGCAGCAGCACCCCGTGTCGTCTACCTGTCCACGACCGCGATAGACGACGACGCCGTTCGCCAAACCGATCCCATCATTCAGGTTCACGCGGACATGGAAGTGCTGCTCCGCGATGCAGGGCTGCGCCCAGTAGTGCTCCGAAGCGACACTCTGGCCTCCAACGCCCGTGGGTGGGCACAACAGTTGAGGTCGGGCGACGTGGTCTCAGGCCCGGACATGGCGCGTACAGCCGTCGTCGACGAGCGCGATGTCGCAGATGCTGCGATAGCCGTATTGCTCGCCCAGACCGATCAACTGACCGACGAAATCCATGAGTTGATGGGACCCGAGGTCCTGAGTCGCGCCGCGCAGGTCGCTCACCTCGGTGCTGCCCTCCGGCGCAGTCTGCGCTTCGAGCCGCTCGCCGTTGACCTCGCGCGATCCCGAATGCTTGCGGACGGCCGTCCCGAACCGCTGGTGGAAGCGTTGATCGCTGCCTCGGTGCGGCGACCGGAGTCGAACCGCATCACCGATCACGTCGAACGCCTCATCGGCCGAACAGCCGGCACATTTGCGCAGTGGGCCATCGACCACGCGGCCGAGTTCAACTGATCAGAACCCCGCTACACGCCCCACTAGGCCATCTCGCCGGAACATCGTCAAATTGCGTTGTGAGTCGCTTCACCGGGCTGTCAGCATCCCCGCATGGAGTCGCGAGTCGTCGGAATACCCGAGGTGGACGGTGCCGAGCAGGTAGCCGTGGTGATCGATGTGATGCGGGCGTTCACCACCGCCGCGTGGGCCTTTCATCGGGGAGCCGACAAGATCGTGCTCGCGCGGGACGTGGACGAGGCGCTGGCCATCAAGGCTCGTCACCCGGGGTGGCTTGCGCTCAAGGACGGGGCGTTGGTCAGTGGGTTCGACCTGGTCAACTCTCCCGCGCTGATTCGGGAGGCCGACCTGGGCGGTCGTACCGTCATTCAGAAGACCACCGCCGGAACGGTTGGGGCCCTTGCCGTTGTCGAGGCGAAGGTGGCGCTCTGCGCCAGTTTTGTCGTGGCCGGGGCGAAGGCGGTCGCGCCGCCGAGGACCTGGCCGGCGCCGAGTACCTGGACCGGCTCCTGGCAGGAGATCGTCCCGACCCCGGCCCCTACCTGCACCGCGCCCGCACATCCCTGGCCGCGGACGACCTCCGCGACGGGCGGCGCCTCGGCGCTCACCCCGCCGATGTGGAGCTGTGTCTGGAGGTGGACCGCTTCGACTTCGCGATGCAGGTCGGGCTGGAGGAAGGGATGGCGGTGCTGAGGCCGGTCCGGGACGAGCATGGGTGACGGCGACCCCGGGGGGCGCGCGTGACGGTGACGGCCACGCCGCCGCTGACGCCCCCGAACTGCTCGGCACCGGCTAGAGCAGGTGATCGGCCTTGCCGGCCTTGATGTCGAGGATGAGGGCGCGGAGGGCGTCGCGACTGTCCGTGAGATACGTTTCCTCGGCGCCGGCGACGCTGATGTAGGCGTTGCCTTGGGGGTCGGTGCCTAGGCGGAAGCAGGAATTTCCCTCGCCGCAGAACGCGTCTTCCCAGGTGATGTCGCTCATGGTAAGTCTCCTCAGAGGTCGGCTGCGATGTCGCGGATGAAGTCGCGCGAGGTGTCCGGCGCCAGGGCGATGTTCTCCATCCAGTCCAGGTGGGCGCGGTACTTCGCCAACTGGCCTTCCGCATGCAGGAAGTCCGGGCCGTGCGTGGTGTCCACCTGCACCGTGTCGAGTTGGGGAACAGGTCCCTCCGCGTAGAGGACGGTCTGCCCGGCACCGGGGAAGGCACCTGCCTCGAACGGAATCACCCTGACCGTGACGTTGTCATGCTCGGTCTGTTTCACGAGGTGGTCCAACTGCGCCCTGGCGATCTCACGGCCGCCGAACTGCATGCGCAGCGCCGCCTCGTGAACGATCGCGGTGAACGGTGTCGGTGCGTCTCCTTCCAGTACCCGCTGCCGCTCCACGCGGTGGGCCAGCCGCAAGGCGACCTCGTGCTGCGGCAGTTGTGGGATCACGACACGGAAGATGGCAAGTGCGTGGTCGGAGGTCTGGAGCAGGCCGGGGATGTGCATGGAATAGGCCGCACGCATGCGTACGGAGTGTGCCTCCAACTCGGCGATGTCCAGCAGACCTGGTGGAAGTGAGCCGCGGTAACGCTCCCACCACCCTCGTTGGCCCGGCCTGGCCATCTCCACCAGGGCCTCGACGTACTTCTCGTCACGGCAGTCGCAGTTGCAGGCGAGGGTGCGCAGGCGCTCGGCGCTGATGGCTCGGATCCCGGACTCGATGTTGGAGATCTTCGCGCGGTCGACGCCCAGCAGGCGGGCGGCGTACTCGGCGGACACATCCGCTGCCGTGCGCATCCGCCGCACCTCGGCTCCCAGGCGCTTCTGGCGCTCTGTGGGGGATGTCCTCGCTGCCATGCCCATCCTTTCGCGGGTCTACGCGAGCAGTCTGCCGCGCACCTGTGCGGCCGAGCCACGGATGGGTGCAAGTTTCACAGGGAGGGGGCTAATTAGCCCCCACATGCTCTACGTTTGGTAACGCACAGACTACTTACGGCAGTTGGCAGTGCATCGCGCGAGCCTGCCCGCAACCTTCCTCCCTGGGAGGGGCGGCCCCGCGCCAGGGAGACGAGCCACCGACGCGCCGCGCCACCCCCACCACGGCAGAGGAGAACCGAACCCCATGCCCCCAACGCCCCCGGCCCCTCCCGCTTCCTGGGAGTGCCACCTTCACCTGACGAACGACCCTCGGGCCCCACGCATCGCCCGCCACACGGTCCGTACCGCACTCCTGAACTACGCGTGCGCGCCCGAGACAGCGGACACGGCGGAACTGCTGACGTCGGAACTCGTCGCGAACGCGGTGCAGCACTCGGAAGGCCCGGTGGCCGTAAGGCTCCGCACGCGTGGGGGAGTTATCCGGGTAGGAGTGATGGACAATCACCCTGAACTCCCGGACCCTCTGCCCTGCACGATGGACGAGCCGTTCGGCCGGGGCCTGTTCCTGGTCGAGGCGATGGCGACAACGTGGGGCCGCTACTCGATGGCGGACAGCAAGGTGGTGTGGTTCGAACTGAACTGACCGTGGAAATTGGCAGATTCGGGCACCGCAGAGTCGGGCGACCAGGCATGGAAGCCCCGGCACCTGACCCAAATCTGCCAGTCGCCGAGTTGCGCGGGCGTCAGCCGGTCACCGGTACGCGGACCTCGTCGCGGATGCGGGCGGTGCGCTTGGCGAGGGCGTCGAGGTCGTACTTGTCGGGGGCGACGGTCCAGCTGTCCGGGCTGTTGTCGATGACCGCTCCCTGTGTGTAGTGGTCGGCCCAGGAGCAGACGGCCATGGTCAGCTCCTGGCCCCCCTCGGCCTTGGTCAGCACCTCGCAGGCCATCTGGTCACCGTCGGAGCTCTGCTCGGCCATGTCGCGCCGGGGGACGGCGACAGTCGTGGATTCGGCCTTCTCCATACCGTCAAGCAGACCCATCTTGGGGTAGAAGGGGTTCTGGCGGTCCGAATACGTACCGGTGTAAATGAGCCGCCCCGAGCCGGACTTGGCGTCGTACGACCCAGCCTTGGTCCGCAGGGATCGAGCGTACAAGTCGGAGCCCAGCGCCGAATTGTCGAACCGGTCACTGGCGTCCTGCCCAAGCCGGAACGAGCCGCCGTCGACGGTCTCGGGGAGGGTGAGCCGATACTGCTGCGCGGACACGTCGGGCGCCGAGCCACCGCGTTGCTGCATGCCCCGGATACCGCCGACCAGGACAACGGCCCCGACGATGCACCCGGCAACAATCGCAAGCGTCTTCCCTGCGCCACCGCTCTTCTTCGGCGAGGGCGGCGTCCCCCAACCGCCCATGGGAGGCGGACCGTACGGCCCTTGCGGCGGCACCCCGTGGGCCGGCCACTGCCCTCCGTACTGCGGGTAGCCGGGCGCGTGCGGAGCCCCGTACTGAGGCTGAGGCGCACCGAATCCGGGCGGGGGCGGCTGGTGGGGGGTGGTCATGCGTACTTCTTTCGTGATGGGAGGCGGCGTCAGCGGCTGAACCGCTGTGGCAGATCTCCGGATTCCCAGAGTTCGTCGAGGCGGCGCAGAAAGGAGGGGAAGTCGGACTGAAGGTCACGCCTCCCCTCCGGTGAAAGGCCCTCCAGGGGGTCGCTAAAAACTAGTCCGTCATTATCTGGCCCAGTCCAGCCCTTGAACCTCCGGCATGAAGCGCACCATGCATATGTAATGCGAGACGACCGCTCGCCCGTGGTGAATCGATAGATGTACACGCGGAGAGATTTCGCCCTGCATGCGGGGCAGACACGTTCAACGGGGAGATCTGTGAATCTCGGACCTGAAACCAGTTCGATCTCTTGGTCGCGAGTGAATTCCTGCACACATGGCATCATGACGGTGGGGAGTCAAACAGATCCACGAGATACCCCTTAAGCTCGGTCGTGAGTTCTGTGGGGTCGATCTCGCGCAAATGCAGAATGTGGTCACGCTGTACGTAGCCGGTCGACGTGAGTTCTAGAATTGCATGGAGCTGGGATTCCAAAGCGGCGAGGTCCTTCTCGCGGGCAGCGCTCATTGCGAGCACGGTCGCGAGAGCGGTGGCTTCGGCGGGAGTGTATGAATTGATCCAGTCGGTGACCTGGTCGGCGCCATGTTCACGTGAGCTGGAATCAATGTGCATGATTTGACGGAAGAGCTCCAGAAGGGATACGGAATTCAAGTGTGGTCACCAGCTCTGTGCTAGTACGGAAGCTTGAAAGGGATGCGCCATGGAATGTGGGTGGAATCTGCTGCATCTGGGTTGTAGTGCTGACTGTTCGGGTTGTGCACGTTGCGATGGTACAAATTGCCACCGTTGGCCGCGTTGGATCAGGCCGGAGCGTTATAGCGTGCTCCGCGTGTGCCATGCGATCTCGCCCCGTTCGTCGACGAGTTCGCTCGGGGTGCCGACCAGGTCGGTGATGATGGCGAAGAAGCGGGAGTCGAATTCCGAATGTGGGGCGTCTGAGGTCACGCCGATGCGTTCGGTTTGGGCTATGGGGCGTAGGCCCTGGTGGTCCCATGTGAGTGTGACGGGGTTCGGCAACTCCGGGGATGTCGTTGTCTGTTCGCACAGGGTCGTGCCGCCCTAGGTGAACGTCACCTGTTCCACGACTGTCTCGCCGTCCGGCGCCAGGCGGCACTCGGACGTGCGGCGGCCCAACGGGTCGTACGTGTAGCGCCAGCGCGTGCCGTCGGAGGTGATGGCCGACGTGAGGCGGTCTTCCGCGTCCCACTTGTACCGCCATGTGTCCGGCTTGCGGGACAGGCGGGTCTTCTGGCGGAGCGTGACGCGGCCGAGTGTCAAAGTTCGCAGTGAGGGGGAGACCGTCGTCGCTCAGCGGCAGAAGAACGGCAGTGCGCCTGAATTCGCCTACCAGCAAGTGGAATTCATGCCTGAGCTGTGCGGAAGAATCGTGCGAGACATGTGTGTCATGCGTCTGGGGCACAGCGTGTGGTGCTGGTGCTGGTGTGATCGCATCCGCGTAATCCAGAAGTCGCGATCTCGGTATGCCCCCGGCTGCTGTGCCGCCCCCGTTGTCAGCCATGCGGGGCATCATCACATTCGAATGTTGCCGAATGCAACGCGGGAATGAAGCGGCGGTACCGAGATGGCCTGATTGCCCCGGGTCGGCCAGGCAGGAACATCTGGGCGGCGTGCCAGGACGGGATTCCCCTGCGCGCACCCGTGGCTGGATCCTGCCGGACTGCGAGACGCCGGGGCCCTCGCACGACGGACCTCTCCCTCCCCTCGGACGCCTGGAACATCACTGTCCAAAGAGAGGCCGAGCTGCACCCCCACAGCGGGGGTCGGGCAGGGGTGGCGGCGGCACCGGGGGTGCATGTGACGGTGACGATCACGCGCACCTGAGGCAGCGTGAGGGGAGTGGCAGAAGGTTAACTACGCGGTGCCTCATTCCCCTGCCAGCTGAGCGAGAACTGCCTCGCAGTACTCCTCCGGCGGGAGATAACCGTGAGTCTCTACGTAGTGGACAATCATGGCGGGAGAGGTATAGATGGTCCCTCGTGCGCTGGTGACCCGCACCTCTCCGCTGCCGATGAAGGTCTCACCGCGTGACGTGTTCTCTCTGGCGGTTTGAAAATCGGGGCACAGATTACAGAAATGCGTGCCCCGGCAGACGCTCACCGCACCTGTCGCCAGGTCGGCGAGGGCGTCGACGAGTCCGGCAGGAGCCGGCCCCGTCGTGTACTCATGCTCCCGATCGAGCCAGCCGACGTTGAGCATTGCCTCGTTTACTTCGAGGTAGCTGTAAGAGCTGAGGTCGGCGAAGTAGGTCATCTTCTTCCCGAGGGAGTGGGGGTGGCAGTGGGCACGGCTATTCAGAGCTCTTCAAGTCGAACGGTGGCGCCCCGGCGACTTGATCGCCCAGCAGTTCCAGATCCTTCAAGGAAGAGTGAGCCAAGGCTCGCAAGTCGATCTATGCGGTTGATCGCACTCCCGGTTCGTCTTTGCAGGCGCGTGGTGTCCGGCCCGTTGGCGCTCCCGTACACGCCATAGGCGTGCCGGTGAGGAGTTCTCAGTAGATCCCGATTTGCCAGGAGGTCGTCAAATTGCGTTGTGAGTCGCTTCATTGGGCTGCCAGCATCCCCGCATGGAGTCGCGAGTCGTAGGAATACCCGAGGTGGACGGTACCGAGCAGGTGGCCGTGGTGATTGATGTGATGCGGGCGTTCACCACCGCCGCGTGGGCCTTTCATCGCGGGGTCGGCAAGATCGTGCTCGCGCGGGACGTGGACGAGGCGCTGGCCATCAAGGCTCGTCACCCGGGGTGGCTTGCGCTCAAGGACGGGGCGTTGGTCGGTGGGTTCGACCTGGTCAACTCTCCCGCGCTGATTCGGGAGGCCGACCTGGGCGGTCGTACCGTCATTCAGAAGACCACCGCCGGAACGGTTGGGGCCCTTGCCGTTGGCGAGGCGAAATTGGCGTTGTGTGCCAGTTTCGTCGTGGCCGGTGCGACGGCCGAGGTGTTGGCGGATGCCGGTGCCGACTCGGTGACGTTCGTGGCCACCGGCGAGGACGGCCGTGCTGCCGAGGACCTGGCCTGCGCCGAGTACCTGGACCGGCTCCTGGCAGGAGATCGTCCCGACCCCGGCCCCTACCTGCACCGCGCCCGCACCTCCCTGGCCGCGGACGACCTCCGCGACGGGCGGCGCCTCGGCGCTCACCCCGCCGATGTGGAGCTGTGCCTGGAGGTGGACCGGTTCGATTTCGCGATGCAGGTCGGGCTGGAGGATGGGATGACGGTGCTGAGGCCGGTCCGGATTCAATGAGGTGGCCACAGGTTGAAGACGGTGGTTCCGTTGTCACCAGCGACAGCGGTGGCTGGATTGTGCCGGACACCCCCTCAGGCACAGCAGCGCCGCCGGGGGAGCGGCGGCGCTGCGGTCAGGGGGGCAGCCCCACAGGGACTACGGGGGCTACAAGGCGTGTACGTGTGTGGCCACCGTCGTCGACCACGCGTTGCCCGACGTCGCGTCCCAGTTCGTCGACCACGTCATCGCGCCCCGCAGCGACGGGTACGTCCTCGGGGGCTTGAACGTGCCGCAGTTCGTGCCCTTCGTCAGGCAGTCGAGCGCCGCGTTGACCACTGACGGGGACACGTAGCCGCTGCCCGCCGCGCTTGTGGAGGCGGGGACTCCGAGGGCCACCTGGGACGGGGCGAGGCCGCCCTCCAACTGGACGCAGGCCAGCGCGGTCAGGAAGTCGACCGTGCCCTGGGCGTACACCTTGCCGTCGCAGCCGAGCATCGAACCGCTGTTGTAGAACTGCGTGTTGACCACCGTGAGGATGTCCTTCACGGCGAGTGCCGTCTTGAAGTACTCGTTCGACGTCGACTGCATGTCGATCGTCTGCGGCGCCATCGTCAGGACGAAGCCCGGACCCACCTTCCCCGCCAGGGATTTGAGTGCCTGGGACATGTACGTCGAATTCAGGCCGTTCTCCAGGTCTATGTCGACTCCGTCGAAGCCGTATTCCTGGGTGAGTGCGTAGACCGAGTTCGCGAAATTCGTCGCGGAGGTCGCGTCGTTGACGGAGACCGTTCCGTTCTGGCCGCCTATTGAGATGACGACCGACTTTCCGGCCGCCTGCTTCGCCTTGATGTCCGCCTTGAACGCGGCCTCCGTATAGCCGCCCAGGCCCGCCGAGTCGAGCGTGAAGTCGACCGCGCCCGGCATCGTCGTCGCGTCGGCGAACGCCACCGCGATGATGTCGTATTCGGCCGGTACGTCACTGAGCTTCTGGACCTTCGCGCCGTTGTCGAAGTTCTGCCAGTAGCCGGTGACGGCGTGGGCCGGGGGAGCGGTGGCCGCGTCGGCGGGTTGTGCGGGGCCCGCGGTGGCGGTGCCGATTCCGGTGAGGGCCAGGGCGAGGGTGGTGAGCGCTGCCGCGAGGAAGGGGCGTTTACCGGTCCGTTTGCCAGTCCGTTTGCCTGTCGTGCTTTCCATGCGCTTCTGCCTCCGGTTCAGATGTGGGGGGTGGGGCAGTTGTCGGTGGTACAAGCTGGTCCAGACCAATGCCGATGTCAAGGCATTGCGCAAGTTCGGGCGTACGGACCGGAGCGCTGGGGCACTGGTTCTCGCCAGGCGTCCGTCCACCTCCCCGTGAACACCAGGAAGTTGGGTGTTGAGCGGGCGGTGCGCGGATATGGTGCAGAAGCAGGAGAGCCGAGAGACCGGGGGGTGTTCGAGCGTGCCTACCGCGATAGCCGTGACCAGCCCCGACCTGGTCCTGACCGCCTACGACCGGCATACGCCGTCCGCCGCCGTGCTCCAGTCCGCGATGGCCGGGCAGGACCCGAAGGGCGAGCCGTACTCCCTCGACCGGGCGATCGTCGAGATGCACACCCTGATCGAGCATCACGGCTATGTGATCGTCCTCTGTCCTGAATCCGTGCCGGATCCGGTCGTTCACCGGCTGCACGCCGTGCGTTCCGTGCTCGAAAGTGACCGGATCGCGATCCTGCGGCCCGAGCTGCCGCCGCTCGGACTGGCCGTCCTCGCGCTCCAGCTCCGCCAGTTGACCATGTGCGACTTCAGCCCCGGCGTGCTCGCCTCCGCCGCGCGGCTCCTCGCCCACTACATCTACGCCGGCGCCGTCCTCGGCTCCGTCGCCCGGCTCGACCGCGTACCCGTCAGCCTCAAGGCGCACGCGAAATCATGGATGCCGGGCGCCCAGTTCGCCGTACTCGCCACCCCGCAGCCCGAACTCGTAAGGCTCACCGGCCCTGAACCCTCCGTGCTCGCCGGGCCCGCCTTCGGTACGCGGATGTTCTACGCGGCCGGGCAGCAGCCCACCGACTGGATCACCGGCACCCTCGCCCCCGCCTGGCAGGTGCAGGGCGCCGTCGAGACCCGGCTGCCCGCCGAGTCCGCCCGCTGGTGGGCGACGGGGAAGCCCGGCACCCCGGGAGACGCCAGAAACCCCGGCAACCCGGGCAAGCTCGCCGAGTTCGTGGCCGCCATCCCCGATATCTCCGTGCTGTACCAGCTCGTCTCGTCCGTCCGGCGCGAGATGTGCCACTGGTGCGGGCTCGAACTCATCGGTGACCGCTGCGGGTTCTGCGGCGCGCCGCTCGGCGAGCCACCCACCGCCGCCATCGCCGCCCAGGACGACGCGCCGTTAACGAGCCGCGCCCTCGGCCCCGCGCCGGCGAGCGGCCTCGCCCCCGCCACCGGACCCGCGTCAGTGAGTGGCCTGACCCCCGCCACCGCCCCCGCGCGCGCCGCCCTGCCCCCCGCCGCCCGCCCCTGACCCCCCGGTCCCCAGATCCCCACGAGGTAGCCCGGTCCATGAACTCACGTCAGCGTCGTGGCGTCATCCTGCTGATCATCTCGGCCCTGTGCGCGGTCGGCGCCTTCGTCGGAGTGCTCTCGGTGATCCGCGACGTGAACTCGAAGGTGGGCCCGGAAGTCGCCGCGTACCGGCTGAAGAGCGATGTCGCGCCGTACAAGGAGCTGACCGCCGACCGGTTCGAGAAAGTCGACATGCCCGAGCGGTGGCTGTCGAAGACCGCCGTGACCAGCCTCAGCCAGATACGCGGCAAGATCGCCGTCACGACGCTGAAGAAGGGGTCCCTGCTCCAGACCGACATGATCGTCGCCCGGCCCCAGCTCCAGGGCGAGCAGCAGGAGATCGCCATCATGATCGACGCCGAGACCGGGGTGGCCGGCAAGATCACGCCCGGGTCGAAGGTCAACATCTACGCCACCTTCAAGGCCCCGAACGACAAGTCCAAGGACCAGTCCAAGGTCATCGTGCAGAACGCCGAGGTCATGGACGTCGGCAAGCTGACCCCCATCGACGAGCAGGGCGGCGACAACGGCCGGCGCCGGCAGGGCGAGGCCGTACCCATCACGTTCGCCCTCACCCCCGGTGACGCCCAGCGCGTCGCGTACGCCGAGTCGTTCGCGACCCATGTCCGGCTCGCGCTCGTCGCGCCGGGCAGCGACGCCACCGTCCCGCCCGGCGACCGCTCGTACACCCTCGACGAGGACAAATAGAGCGCGAACATCCCGGAACGTAAGGCCAGTTCAGTAGTGAAGCGAGAAGAGAGAGGAGGCGAGGGCGCCGTATGAGCATCCGTATTCTCCCGGCGGTCGGTGACCTGGACGCCGCCCGGTCCCTGGTCACGCTGCTCGGGCAGCTGCCCGACGCCGAGCCCGCGCCGCCCGTCGCCGACTCCACCGCCCTCCTCGACACCCTCGCCCGGCTCGCCGCCGAGTCGCTCGACGAACTGCCCGAGGTCGTCCTCGTCCACGAGCGGATCGGGCCCGTGCCCGCCCTCGACCTCATCCGGGACCTCGTCCTCCGCTTCCCGGCCGTCGGCGTCGTCCTCGCCACCGCCGACACCAGCCCCGCCCTGCTCACCGCCGCCATGGACTCGGGCGCCCGCGGCATCGTCGGCTTCCCTCTCGGGTACGACGCGCTGGCCGAGCGCGTCCAGGCCGCCGCCTACTGGGCCGGCGGGATGCGCCGGCACCTCGGCAGCGGCGGCGAACTCGCGCTCGCCGCCGGTTCGTCCGGCGGCACCGTCCTCACCGTCAGCGGCGCCAAGGGCGGCGTGGGGACCACCGTCACCGCCGTCCAACTCGCCCTCGCCGCCCAGGCGTCCGGCCGCTCCGTCGCGCTCCTCGACCTGGACCTCCAGTCCGGCGACGTCGCCTCGTACCTCGACGTCCAGTTCCGCCGCTCCGTCGCCGACCTCGCCACCATCCGCGACATCACCCCGCGCGTCCTCCAGGACGCCGTCTTCACCCACGAGACCGGCCTCTCCCTGCTCCTCGCGCCGTCCGACGGCGAACGCGGCGAAGAGGTCACCGACCGCGTAGCCCGCCAGGTAGTCCAGGCCCTGCGCAGCCGCTACGACCTCGTGGTCGTCGACTGCGGTACGCAGATGGGCTCCGCCAACGCGGCCGCCGTCGAACTCGCCGACCAGGCCGTCCTCCTGGTCACCCCGGACGTCGTCGCCGTACGCGCCGCGAAGCGCATGATCCGTATGTGGGACCGCCTCCAGATCCGCAAGGCGGAGGAGACCGTCGCCGTCATCAACCGTTCCACACGCGGCTCCGAGATCAGCGCGTCCCTGGTGGAGCGCGTCACCGGCACGAGGGTCGCCCGCGCGACCGTGCCCGCCGGGTACAAGGAACTCCAGGCCGCCGTCGACGCGGGCCGTATGCAGGACCTCGACAGCCGGTCGTCGGTGAAACAGGCCCTGTGGGGGCTCGCCGGAGAGCTGGGCCTCGCAGAGGCGACCGAGGTACGGGAGTCGGGTCGCCGCGCGCGTCGTCGGGGCGGTGACCGGGGCGCCGTCACCCTCGAATTCGCCGCCATGTTCCCGTTGCTGCTCGTCGTCATGGGCCTGCTGTGGCAGTGCGTCCTGTACGGGTACACGTACTCGCTGGCCGGGAACGCGGCGGACGAGGCGGCCAGGGCGTCGGCCTCCGCGGCCGCCGGGCTCGGCGACACGGCGGGCGCGTGCCAGTCCGCCGGCGAGAAGAACCTGCCCGGCGCGTGGCAGGGCGCCGCGATCACCTGCGCACCGGAGGGATCGGTGATGAAGGCGACGGTGCGGGTCGACGTCCCTGTGTTCTTCCCCGGCGTCGACGCGGGCTGGACGGTCACGGGCGAGGCGGGGGCGGCGCGGGAGGACGAGCTGGGGGGTGCGCCGTGAGGGGCGTCCGGGGTGCGGCGCCCCGGGTTCGTACCCCCGCCCACCCGTGGACACGGCCTCGCCTCCGCCACGACGACCGCGGCGTCTCCATGCTCGAATTCGCCGGCTTCCTCCCCTTCCTCCTCCTCATCGGCATGGCCGCGATCCAGCTCGGCCTCGTCGGGTACTCCGCCAACCAGGCCGGTTCCGGGGCCAGGGCCGCCGCCCGCGTGCAGTCCCTGGGCGGCGACGGCGCGGGCGCCGGGCGGGCCGCGATGAGCGCCTGGCTCGACGCGGACGTCGACCCCGGCGGGGGCGGGGGCCGTACGACCACAGCCACCGTCACCGTCCACGTCCCCGTACTCGTCCCGTTCCTCGACGCCCGCTGGGACGTGCGACGGAGCGCCACGATGCCGAACGACCGTACACAGGAAGGGAGTTGAGCGGAGCGATGAGCCTGCGATCACGGGTGACGGTCCGCGAGGAGCCCGGCCCCGCGCGCGACGACGGCCTCGTCGCCGTCTACCGCGCCAAGCTCCTGGAGGAGATCGACCTCGCCGAGATGTCGTCGCTCGCCGCGGCCGACCGGCGCGTGCGGCTCGAACGCGTCCTCGGCCACATCATCAGCCGCGAAGGCCCCGTTCTTTCCTCCGCCGAACGCTCCCAGCTCGTCCGCCGCGTCGTCGACGAGGCGCTCGGCCTCGGCGTGCTCGAACCCCTCCTCGCGGACGCGTCCATCACCGAGATCATGGTCAACGGCCCCGACGCGATCTTCGTGGAGCGCGCCGGCCGCGTCGAACAGCTCCCGCTCCGCTTCGCCTCGCAGGAACAGCTGATGCAGACCATCGAGCGCATCGTCTCCACGGTGAACCGGCGCGTCGACGAGTCGAACCCGATGGTCGACGCCCGCCTGCCCACCGGCGAGCGCGTCAACGTGATCATCCCGCCGCTGTCCCTCACCGGCGCCACGCTCACCATCCGCCGCTTCCCCCGCGCCTACACGCTCCCCGAGCTGATCGGACTCGGCTCGCTCGACGAGCAGATGCTGATGCTGCTCTCCGCGTTCGTGCGCGCCCGGTTCAACGTGATCGTGAGCGGCGGTACGGGTTCCGGGAAGACGACGCTGCTCAACGCGCTGTCCGGCCTGATCCCGCCCCACGAGCGCATCATCACCATCGAGGACTCGGCCGAGCTCCAGCTCCAGCAGGACCACGTCATCCGCCTCGAATCGCGGCCGCCGAACGTCGAGGGCAAGGGCCAGGTCACCATCCGCGACCTCGTCCGCAACTCCCTCCGTATGCGTCCCGACCGCATCATCGTCGGAGAGGTCCGCGGCGGCGAGACCCTCGACATGCTCCAGGCGATGTCGACCGGCCACGACGGCTCGCTCGCCACCGTCCACGCGAACGCCGCCGAGGACGCCCTCATGCGCCTCCAGACGCTCGGGTCCATGTCCGAGGTGCAGATCCCGTTCGAGGCGCTCAAGGACCAGATCAACTCGGCGGTCGACGTCCTCGTCCAGCTCACCCGGCACGCGGACGGCTCGCGCAAGGTCACCGAGATCGCCCTGCTCGTCTCGCACGGGCGCGAGCAGTTCCGGATCTCGACTGTCTCCCGTTTCGTGCCGCACCCGCTGGGCCACGACGGGCGCGTCAGCGGGATGTTCGAGCATCTGCCGCTGCCGAGGCGCGTGGCCGAGCGCCTGTACGTGGCGAACGAGCCGATCCCGCCCGCGTTCGGCGTGGTCGACGTCATCGACGGACGCAACACGAGGGAGGCCATCGGATGACCCCCAGGAGTGCTTCCAGGGGCGGCGGCACATGAGCGACCCCGCCCTCATCGCCCTCAGCGCAACCCTCCTGACCTGCGCACTCGCCGTCGGAGGCGTCCACGCGTACGCGTCCGGCCGTGCCCAGCGCCAGGCCCTCGTCGACCGGCTCGACGGCCGCTCGGGCGCGGGCCCGTACGACGGCGAGGCGGTCCGCGTACGACGCTTCGCCGGCGTCGACCGCAGGCTGCGCCGCACCCGGCTCGGCCGCGCCATCCACCTGCGCCTGTCCGCGACCGGGCTCGACGTGACCGCCGGGGAGTTCTTCACCTACGTACTCGCCCTGGTCGTCGCCCTGTGGCTGATCGCGTCCGCCGCGCTCGCCCCGTTCTTCGGGCCGATCGCCGGGCTGGTCGGCGTATGGAGCGCGGTGATCTTCCTGAACTGGCAGCGGCAGAAGCGCATAGAGGCGTTCATCAACCAACTCCCGGACGTGGCACGGCTGTTGGCGAACGCGACGGCTGCCGGTCTCGCGCTTCGTACGTCACTCGCGATGGCGGCGGAGGAGCTGGAGGCGCCCGCCGGCGAGGAGCTGTCCATGGTCGCCGACCAGCTCGCCCTCGGCCGTTCCGTCGACGACACCCTCGGTGAGCTGGCCGAACGCCTTCCGTCCCGCGAACTCGTCGTCCTCGTCACCACCCTCGTCCTCGCCAACAAGGCGGGCGGCTCCGTCGTGTCGTCCCTGCGGAACCTCACGCAGACCCTGGAGGACCGCAAGGAGACCCGGCGCGAGATCCGCACGATGCTCTCCGAGGTCAACGCGACGGCGTTCACCGTGCCGCTCCTCGGCCTCGGCTCCCTCCTCCTCATCAACTCGTCGAACGAGGGCGCCCTCGCCCGCGTGACCGGCTCCCCGGTCGGCCAGGCCCTGATCCTGCTCTCGCTCGCCCTGTACGGAGTCGGCTTCTTCGTGATCCGCCGGCTCGGGAAGATCGAGGTCTGAGGTGGTCACGGGTATGGGGCCGAGCGCCGGGCCGGGTACGGGGCTGATCGCAATTCTGCTCGCCGGCGTCATGGGTCTCGCCGTCCTCGGGATCTTCCTCGGCGTCCGCATGTACCGCGCCGAGGCCAGACTCCCCGGCGACCTGGCCCTCGCCCTCGAAGTCGGCGCGACGCGCGTGTCCGCCACGGGGTCGGCGGTCGACCGCCTCGGTATGCGGTTGGCCCCGCTGGTTCTACGGGCCATGGGGCCGCGCCGCGTCGACCGCAAGCGGCGCAGGATCGACATGGCGGGCAACCCCGGCGGCCTCACCATCGACCGTTACGCGGCGCGCCGCGCGGTCTACGGGATCTTCGGCGTCGTCCTCGGCCTGGTCTTCCTCAACAGCGGGCGGCTCCTGTTCGCCGCGCTCACGTTCGCGTTCGGTGTGCTCGCGGCGGACGTGCTGATCTGGCAGGCGACGCGCGAGCGCAAAGAGGTCATCGACCGGACGCTGCCCGACTTCCTCGACGTACTCGCGGTCGTCGTCTCGGCGGGCCTCGGCTTCCGCCAGGCGCTCGACCGGGTGGCCGAGAAGTACGAGGGGCCGTGGGCCGACGAACTCCGCATCACGCTCCGCCAGATGGACATGGGCGTGAGCCGCCGCCAGGCCTTCGACGAACTGCGCCGGCGCAACGCGTCCGAGCAGGTCGCCCAGTTCGTCTCGGCGCTCCAGCAGGGCGAGGAGCTGGGCGCGCCCATCGCGGACACGCTCATCCAGATCGCGACGGACATGCGCCGCACGGACGCCCAGAACTCGCGGCGCCGCGCGGCGAAGACGATTCCCAAGGCGACCATGGTCACCCTCGTCTTCATGCTCCCGGCGACGATGATCCTCATCGCGACGGGCATGTTCCTGGGCTCCGGGTCCAACTTCGGCTCGATCCTGGGGCGTTAAGTGGTCAAGCTCGGATCGTTAGTGTGCGAAACGCGGTACAGAGGGTTGCATTTCACGTACGTTGCGTATGGTGCCCGGAGTGTTCGGGGCGGTGAGGTCGTGCGGGAGCAAAGGGGAAACCGTGCTGAAGGAACGCGTGCTCGGGGTGTGGGTGAAGTGGTCGGTGACGGTAGGGGACCGTATCCGCGGAAAGGACCGCGATTCCGGCGCGGGATTCGTGGAGTATGCGGGGCTGATGATTCTGATCGCGGGGATTTTTACGTTGATCGATCAGATCGGTCTGGACGGTCTGATCTCCAATGCGATCCGGAACGCGGTCACCAAGGTGACAGGCGGCTGAGGTTCGTTCGGCTTCGCGATGACTCTGGGCAGACCCTGCCCATCTACATCTGGCTCACCGGAATTCTGCTTTTTGTCGCGTTCGCGTTCTTCGCGTTCGCTCAGGCGGCGTCGGCGCGTAACGGTGCCCAGTCGGCTGCCGACGCCGCTGCTCTGGCGGCGGCTCAGGACGCCAGGAGTGACCTCGCCGACGGTCTGGGACAGGCCATCGGCCACGGAGACGCTTGGCCCGACTGGCTCGCAGGGCAGCAGGCGAACGGGGGCGGTGCGAAGAGCGCGGCGGATGCCCTTGCTGCGGAAAATGACGCCCGGGTGACGGCGTTCCAGTCCGCCGAGGTCAATGGCTATCCGGGATACCGGGTGGAAGTGGAGTCCCTACATCCAGTCGGCGATTCGATCATCCCCGGCACCGAGTCCGATTACGCGAAGGCGAAGGCGACAGCCGTGATTGAGCCGCGCTGTGACGTCGCCAGTTCCTCGGATCCGAAAAAAGCGGTGGAGTTCGAGTGCGATGGCGGCGATTCCTTCAACTTCGACCCCGGCCACTTCGAGCTGGGTGATCTTCCCGATGCGTCGACCCTGTTCTCCGTTCATCTGGCCGACTGACTAGTGAAGGAACACGTTTCGATGAAGACTCGGCAACGCACTGTTTTGGCCGCGCTGGCGATGACGACCGGACTTGTACTCACGTTGGCCGGCTGCGGCGGCGATGACGTCAAGGCCGATCCGAAGTCCTCGGCCTCACCGAAGCAGACGACCGGGCAGAACGCGGGGGACCAGCCGTCCTCTTCCCAGCCCACGAGCCAGGCGCTGGCCGAAGTGAAGAACAAGGACATCACGCTCACGGTCGACTCGGCGAAGCGTGATCAAGGCGGCTTCCTCACTCTCTCCGGCAAGGTGACCAACGGCGGTGGCGAGTTCTGGACCGCGACCGGCTGGCGCGGAGACGAACGCGAGGTGAGCTTCAACGGAGCGTCCATGGCCGGCGCCTCCGTCGTGGACAAGACAGGGAAGAAGAAGTACCTGATTCTGCGTGACACCCAAGGACGTTGCCTCTGCACGAAGTTCGAAGGCGGCGGCGTGAAAGCGGGCCAGTCCGTCGAGTGGTATGCGCAGTTCCCGTCACCCCCCGAAGGCACGACCAACGTCGACTTCCAGGTCGGCGACATGCCCCCGGCCGCCGTAGACATCACAGAGGGCGAGTAGCCATGCCACTCAGCCGCGCGCTCGTCACGGCCACCACCGCCGCCCTCCTCACCCTCACCCTCACCACCCCCGCCCAAGCCGACGACCCCAACCCCACCGGCGCCCCGCCCGGCAGCACCACCACCTCCCCGCTCCCCGAAGTCGACGCCAACAGTCCCGGGCTCAAGCTCGCCGACGGCGCCACGCTCGCGCCCGCCAAGGTGCTGGACATCAAGTCCGTCGTCGAGGACCTGTCCGGCGACGAACGGCGCGAAGACACCAACCAGGACGTGAAGTTCGCGCTCCAGGCGGAAGTCTTGTTCCCCAAGGACAGCGCCAAACTCAACCCGGGCGCCAAGTCCCGCATCCAGGCCATCGCCGACGAGATCAAGACCCAGAACGCCTCCGACGTCCGCGTCTTCGGCTTCACCGACAACCTCGGCACGTACGCCCACGGGCTCACGCTCTCCAAGAAGCGCGCGGAAGCCGTGCACGAGCAGCTCGCCGCGGCGCTCGGCTCGCAGGACCAGAACGTCACCTTCGCCGTACGCGGCTACAGCGAGGACTACCCCATCGCCGACAACACCAGCGAAGAGGGCCGCAGGAAGAACCGCCGGGTCGAGGTGTCGTTCCCGAGGGGCGCCACCGGACAACGGTGAAGCACAGTAGGTGAGTTCAGGGGGACGGAGTCGGAAGGTCCGTCCCGCTCGCGCCCACGCGCAACTCGTACCCCTTCGGAATCTTCCGCTCCGGGCTGCCCTTCAACGACACCGCCGTCGCCTGAGCGCTGAAGTCCTCCTCCACGGCGAGCATCGGCGTGTACTTGGTCTTCCCCTCGATGACCGACGCGGACTGACGGCGCGTCGGCGTCGTACTGATCGTCACCGTGTCGCCCGGCGCCGCCCCCGTCAGCTTGCCCCACACGGCGTCGCACCGCGCGCTGTACCGGATCTCCACGACCATCGTGCTCCGGGACTCGTCCTGCAAGGTCTCCGCGCCGACGTCGCAGTGGGTGATCTTGGGGTCGAGGCCCACGCAGGTACGGCCGGAACACGCCGCCGTGCTCTCGGCCTGGACGGCGGGGGAGGACGCCCCGGGCGCGTTGGACGGCGAGGCACGTCGTCCGGGACCGCTGCCGTCGCCGTCGAGCAGCGCCGTGAGGACGACCGTCGTGATCGCGCCTACGACGGCCACGACCACCCCGCCGATCAGCGACCCCGACCCGTGCGCGCCGACCCAGGCCCGAAGCCGCCGCCAGGCAGAGGCAGGGGCAGGGGGAGAGGGCGAGGGGGGTCCGGTGTCCGGTGTGTTCGGCGTGTTCGGTGACGGAGGCGTCCCGCCCTCACTCACGGCCAACCACCACACTCTCAGGCGTCTCGATCGACGTGCTCAATCATGGAGAGCCTGAGTTTTCCCCGAAGGGCCCGCGGTTACTCAATCCACGTACACCGGCAGCGAGTCCACGCCATAAACGATCGACAGCTTGCGGAACGTCAGGTCCTGCGGGTCCGCCGCGAGCTTCAACTCAGGGAAACGGCGGACGAGTTGGGGGAAGGCCGCCCGCAGTTCCATCTTGCCCAGCTCCGCGCCGATGCAGCGGTGGATGCCGTACCCGAAGGCGAGGTGGGAGCCGGAGGTGCGGCGGGACGGGTCGAAGCGGTCCATGTCGTCGCCGAGGCACCCGTCGCGGTCGGCGGCACTGAGGGAGACGAGGACGATGTCCCCGCCGGATATCTTGACCCCGCCTATCTCGACCTCCTCGCGCGCGAAGCGCGGGAACGCGGTCTGGACGACGGTGAGGTGACGCAGCAGCTCGTCCACGAAGGGCGCGGCGACCGCGTCCGGGTCCTCCGCGTCCCGCAGCGCCTCGAAGTGCTCGCGGTTCTGGAGCAGGATCAGCGTGCCGAGCGCCAACATGCTCGCCGTCGTCTCCAGGCCACCCGTGAGGACACCGTCCGCGAGACCCGTCAGCTCCTCGTCGGTGACCGAGTCGCCGTACTCGCGGACCAGCATCCCGAGGAGACCGTCACCGGGGTTGCGCCGCTGCTCGGCGACGATCCCGCGCAGATAGTCGAGCGACTGCGAGACCGCGCTGAAGGACGCACCCGCCCCGCCGAACACGTCGAAACGCGCCACGGAGAACTGCTGGAAGTCCTCCCGGTCCTCGTACGGGACACCGAGCAGCTCGCAGATCACCAGCGCCGGCACGGGCATCGCGAAGTGCTCGACGAGGTCGACCGTGCCGTCGGCGTCCGCGGCCTTCGCGAGGTCGGCGAGCCGCTCCTCGACGATCGCGTGGATGCGGGGCGTGAGCCGGCTGAGCCGCCGCATCGTGAACTCGGGCGTCAGCATCTTCCGCAGCCGGGTGTGGTCCGGCGGGTCGGTGAAGCCGAGGCCGCCCGGGTTCTGGTCGTCGGTGACACCGGTGTTGCCGACCAGGTTCCGGAAGTCGTTGCTGAAGGCGGACCCGTGGCCGAGTACGGCCTTCGCCTCCTCGTAGCCGGTGACCAGCCAGACCGTCATGCCGGGGATGGGCAGCCTGCTGACCGGTTCGCGGTCCCGGAGTTCACCGATCTCGGCCACCGGGTCGAGGCCCTCGCGGCGCAGCGGCAGGAGCGCGGCGTCGGGCAGCTTCGAGAGGACGGACAGGTCGAGTCCGCCCTTCTTCCGGAGCCGGGCGAAGTAGAGGCGCGTGAGCCAGGCCGCTATCGCTGAACGGGCAGCACGAACAGAACGGAAAGAACGATCGGTCATGAGCTCGCATTTCGGCGCGGGACGGTCGATGCCGTTACCTGTGTCGGGCAGCGGTGCCCGGAGCGGATTCGCCAAGGGTACGTGGACGGCCCCCGCGCGCCGAGAGGGAGGGCCACAGCCGGAGACCGGCGACCGCGGCCACGGATACGACGGCGACCGCGCGGCGCCCGTAAAAGCACATGCCGCGGCCCTGCCGCCGCTGCCACCATGACGCCATGACCACACCCCCCACCAGCCCCTCGTCCGTACCCCCGACCCACGCCGGCCGCCCCTTCGACGAGCTCGTCGCCGAGGCGGCCGCCGCCCCCGTCGACGGCTGGGACTTCTCGTGGTTCGAGGGCCGCGCCACCGAGGAGCGGCCCTCGTGGGGGTACGCGCGTGCTCTGGGGGAGCGCATGGGGCGGGCGTCCGCCGGGCTCGACCTCCAGACCGGCGGTGGCGAGGTCCTCGCCTCCGCCCCGGAGCTGCCCCCGCTGATCGCGGCCACCGAGGGCTGGCCGCCCAACGTCGCCAAGGCCTCCGCCCTCCTCGCCCCGCGCGGCGTCGTGGTCGTCGCCTCGCCGGAGGACGCCCCGCTGCCGTTCGCGGACGGCACGTTCGACCTGGTGACCAGCCGGCATCCGGTGAAGGCCCCGTTCGCCGAGATCGCCCGGGTGCTGACGCCCGGCGGCACGTACTTCGCCCAGCACGTGGGCCCGAGCAGCGTCTTCGAGGTCGTCGAGTACTTCCTCGGCCCGCAGCCCGAGGAGGGCAGGCGGGCGCGCGACCCGCGGAGCGAGCGCGCGGAGGCCGAGGCGGCAGGCCTGGAGATCGTCGACCTGCGCGCGGAGCGCCTGCGGATCGAGTTCTACGACATCGGGGCCGTCGTCCACTTCCTGCGCAAGGTCGTCTGGATGGTGCCCGGCTTCACCGTCGAGGAGTACCGGCCGCGCCTGCGTGAGCTGCACCGACGGATCGCGGACGAGGGGCCGTTCATGGCACACAGCACCCGCCACCTGATCGAGGCCCGCAAGCCGGGAACGCCGTAGCGGGGCGCCCGCCCGCCGGCGCCGGCTCCCCACACTCGTAAAGCACCGCGTATTACCCCGGAGCGAACCCGGAGTGACCCCGGAGCGAACCGAATCCGCATCGTTATCGATCGGCGACCGATCCACCCACCACCGTGCCTTAGGTTCAGACCAAGGCAATTCGCGTGAGCAAAGCTGCGCGGCGGTACCGTGCAGTGGAGGGGGCTGCGCGGTGCCGCGTGCCTTCCCTCTCTTGGCGGACCGAGCCACTCGCCGGGCGTCTTCGCGGACCGAGCTACTCACCACCCCCCCTCGCGGGGCGAGCTACCCGCCGGCCCCCGTCGCGCGTCCCAGAATCGTCACCCGCACACCCCGCCGTACACCCCAGCGGGCCATCGCCCCCGCCTCCGCTTCCAGGACGCTGCGGGCGCGCAGTCGGGGGAGTCCGATGCGGCCCGGCCGCATCGTCCGCACCGCGAGCACTTTCCCCCGCCGGTCCAAATAGGCCACATCGATCGCGAAGCGCATCCCCACGGTGTGCACGCTCGACGAGGCCGTCAGCAGCAGCGCGCCGTCGATCCCGTCGCGGCCGAGCAGCCCGCGCCGCCGCGCCGGCCCCGACTCCGCGATCTCCAGCGGGAGTTGGGCCTCGTGTCCCGCCACGGTGAAGCTCGCCATGATGCCGCAGCCAACCTTCCGGCCGCCCCGGCGTCAAGGCGGCGTTCGTCGCACGACTACTCCGTCAGGGGGACCCCGGGGTCCAGGGCCGAAAGCCGGGAAAACCGTTGCGAATCCCGGTGTGGAACGGCCGGAAACCTCCCTCCAGCCGTCGCCGGGTGACTTCGGAGAGTAGTTGTGGCACGCCGATGCACCCAACATCCCTCACGAAGGGTTATGGTGGAAACCCCCCCTCGGGCCGGTCCGTCTCCCCCCCCACGGACCGGCCCGTTTTTTTTGTCCCCGCCCGCGCCGCGCGCGTACGGCCCCGGTCCCGGGCGCCCCCACTAGAGTCCCCGGCATGTGCATCCCGGGCCCCTCCGCCCCCAACTCCCCGGCGCAGCACGGCCCTTGTCCTTCGCGCACGCTGCCGCCGGTCATGCCGCGCTCGGTCCGGGCCGCCCGGACCACCACTCACCTCACGGTCGGGCTCGCCCTGCTCGTGTCCGTCGCGGTCGGCGTGACGGAGGGAGCGCGCGGCGCGGGCGCCGCGTTCGGCGGGAACATCTTCGGCGTAGTCCTGCTGGTCCTCGCCTGCTTCTACGGGAAGGCGGGCCGGGGCCTGCGGGTCACGTCCCTCGTCATCGCGAGCGTGCAGATCCCGCTCGGCCTGAGCGCGACCCTGCGCGGCAACATCGGCGGGCTGATCGCCCTGACCGGAGCCGTCGTCATGGTCGTCCTGCTGTCCCAGTCGAGTGCCGGCGCATGGTTCCGCAGGCCCCGCACCCCCGGCGCGTAACACCAGGAGTGCGGGCTACCAAGCGGAACAAAACTCAGCGGAGCGAGACGTCAGCTCCGCCCCGCCCAGATGTTCGTCCCCGGCGTCGACACCGCGAACGAGTCGATCTCCGCCAGCTCCTCGGCGGACAGCTTCGGGCTCGCGAGGGCCGCCACGTTCGCGTCCAGCTGGCGCACGCTGGACGCGCCGATGAGGGCCGACGTCATCCGCTCGTCCCGCAGCACCCAATTGAGTGCGAGCTGTGCGAGGGACTGGCCGCGGCGCTGCGCGATGTCGTTCAGGCCGTTCAGGCGGCGCACCACCTCGGCGTCACCGGCGAGGCGCGGGTCGAGGGACTTGCCCTGCGTCGCACGCGAACCCTCGGGAATGCCCTTGAGGTACTTGTCCGTCAGCAGACCCTGAGCGAGCGGCACGAACGAGATACAGCCCATACCCGCCGTCTCCAGCGTGTCCAGCAGCCCGTCGTCCTCCGTCCAGCGGTTGATCATCGAGTAAGAGGGCTGGTGGATGAGCGCCGGGACACCCATCTCCTTGAGCAGACGGGCGGCCTCGGCGGTCTGCTCGCTGTTGTAGGAGGACACGCCCACGTACAGCGCCTTGCCCTGCTGAACGGCGGACGCGAGCGCGCCCATCGTCTCCTCCAGCGGGGTGTGCGGGTCGAAGCGGTGCGAGTAGAAGATGTCGACGTAGTCGAGGCCCATCCGCTTCAGGGACGCGTCGAGCGACGACATCAGGTACTTGCGGCTGCCCCATTCGCCGTACGGGCCGGGGTGCATGAGGTAGCCCGCCTTGGTCGAGACGATCAGCTCGTCCCGGTACCGGGCGAAGTCCTGGGCGAAGATCTTGCCGAAGTTCAGCTCGGCGGAGCCGGGCGGCGGCCCGTAGTTGTTCGCCAGGTCGAAGTGGGTGACACCCAGGTCGAAGGCGCGACGGAGGATCTCCCGCTGCGAGGTGAGCGACCGGTCGTCACCGAAGTTGTGCCACAGGCCGAGCGAGATCGCGGGCAGTTTGAGACCGCTGCGACCGGTGCGCCGGTACTCCATCGAGTCGTAGCGGTCCGGGGCGGCGCGGTACGGAGAGGTGTCGTTCATGGGTACGAAACTACGTCAGGCCCCCGGCCCCCAAGGCAGGCGCGGGCGCCCGCAGCGGTAGGCTTTCGGCCTAGGGGACTGCCGTCTGCACGGAGGGGCTGAAAGACAGTGAACCTGCGCGACCTGGTGTACGGACTTTACGCACGCCGGGTGGAAGGCCGTCTCGACCACGACCAGGTGCCCAAGCACATCGGCGTCATCCTCGACGGGAACAGGCGCTGGGCGAAGGCCTCCGGAGGCACGGCCGCGGAGGGCCACCAGGCGGGCGCGTACAAGATCGAGGAGTTCCTCGGCTGGTGTGCCGAGACGGACGTCGAGGTCGTCACGCTCTGGATGCTGTCCACGGACAACTTCAACCGTCCCGAGGAGGAGATGCGTCCGCTCCTCGGCATCATCGAGGAGACCGTCCGCAGCCTCGCCGTCGACGGCCGCTGGCGCGTCCACCACGTCGGCACCCTCGACCTCCTGCCGGCCCGCACGCAGACCGTCCTCAAGGAGGCCGAGCAGGCCACCCACGGGAACAAGGGAATACTGGTCAACGTCGCGGTCGGCTACGGCGGCCGCCAGGAGATCGCCGACGCCGTGCGCTCGCTGCTCCTCGACCACGCGGAGAAGGGCACGAAGCTCGAGGAGATCGCCGACAGCGTCGACATCGACCAGATCTCCAAGCACCTCTACACCAGCGGCCAGCCCGACCCCGACCTCGTCATCCGCACGAGCGGCGAGCAGCGCCTGTCCGGCTTCATGCTCTGGCAGTCGGCCCACTCCGAGTACTACTTCTGCGAAGTCTTCTGGCCCGCGTTCCGCAAGGTCGACTTCCTGCGCGCCCTGCGCGACTACGCGGCCCGCCACCGGCGTTACGGCGGCTGATCCGGGAGCGTCGCGAAGCGACCCGGGAGACATACGTCACCAGGAGTTCACGCAGGTGCCGCCGCCTGTCATGGCATGGCCGCGTGTGTTCGAGGGAATAAGCCTTCCAGGTCGATGTCCGACTCACGGACGTCGAGTCTCAGCGGACGGCACGGGGCTGTCCGCCCGGGAGGCCCTTTGCGCCAGGACGACCACACGGGGAGTTCGCACTCCGTTGGCCAGGCTGGGGGCCGGTCTGCGGCCCGAGCATTCGGGGCCGTCGATCGGCGGTTACGACCCGCCCCGCCCGGTCCAGGACCCTCTGTCGCTCCCCGACCTCATCCGAGGGGGTACGTCCTTCCGTGGTGACCAGCAACAAGCGCCAGCCCGACCGGCGCACTTATGTTCTCGACACCAGCGTCCTGCTGGCCGACCCGAACGCCCTGACCAGGTTCGACGAGCACGAAGTGGTGCTGCCGGTCGTCGTGGTCACGGAACTGGAGGCCAAGCGACACCATCCGGAACTCGGCTACTTCGCCCGGCAGGCCCTGCGTCTGCTCGACGACTTCCGGGTCAGGAACGGACGCCTGGACGCCCCGATCCCCATCGGCGACCTGGGCGGCACCCTGAGAGTCGAGCTCAACCACTCGGATCCGGGGGTGCTCCCGGCGGGCTACCGCCTGGGGGACAACGACTCCCGCATCCTCGCCGTCGCCCGCAACCTCCAGGCCGAGGGGTACGACGTCACCGTCGTCTCCAAGGACCTGCCGCTGCGCATCAAGGCGTCATCGGTGGGCCTGCTCGCCGAGGAGTACCGCGCGGAGCTCGCCATCACGGACTCCGGCTGGACCGGAATGTCCGAACTGCGGCTCTCCGGTGAGCAGGTGGACCTCCTCTTCGAACAGGAGAGCCTGTACGTACCGGAGGCGGCGGAGCTGCCCGTCCACACCGGCCTCACCATCCAGTCCGAACGCGGCAAGGCGCTCGGCAGGATCACGGCCGAGGGCAACGTCCGTCTGGTGCGCGGCGACCGTGAGGCGTTCGGCATCAAGGGCCGCAGCGCCGAACAGCGCATCGCGCTCGACCTGCTCCTCGACCCGGACATCGGGATCCTGTCGATGGGCGGCCGGGCCGGCACCGGAAAGTCGGCGCTCGCGCTGTGCGCGGGACTCGAAGCGGTGCTGGAGCGGCGCCAGCACCAGAAGGTCATGGTGTTCCGTCCGCTGTACGCGGTGGGCGGCCAGGAACTCGGCTATCTGCCCGGCACCGAGGCCGAGAAGATGGGCCCGTGGGCGCAGGCCGTGTTCGACACCCTCGGATCCGTCGCCGGCAAGGAGGTCATCGAGGAGGTCACGGCGCGCGGCATGTTGGAGGTCCTGCCGCTGACACACATCCGCGGCCGCTCCCTGCACGACGCCTTCGTGATCGTGGACGAGGCCCAATCCCTCGAACGGAACGTCCTGCTGACCGTTCTGTCGCGGATCGGGGCGAATTCACGGGTGGTTCTCACCCACGACGTCGCGCAGCGGGACAACCTCCGGGTCGGCCGGTACGACGGAGTCGTCGCCGTCGTAGAGAAGCTGAAGGGGCATCCGCTGTTCGCGCACGTCACCCTCACCCGATCGGAGCGTTCGCAGATCGCGGCCCTGGTCACGGAGATGCTGGAGGACGGACACCTCTGAGAGAAGTGAGCGGAACGCCCCATCTTGTGGGGGTTACGCGGTAGTTGGCGCCGCCCGGCGAAGCGCAGGAGCTTAGCCGGGCGGCGTCATGCCGCGAGCTTTTTTCCGCGAAACGCCAGGGACAAACGAGGTGTGAGCTTTCCCACTTCGATGAGAATTGCCTTGAGGCAACCGTGTCCGGCAGAGTCTCAGTCCTGTCAGGCCCCGCATACGACACTTGTGTACCCCCAGCGGTATGAGCATCAAGGCATTCAGAACTTCACAGAGGCCGTCGTATGCCGCCCGAGCACCACGCGGCTCTCCCGTAGCGGGAGTTGCCCACCGGGCCCGTGTCTCCCGTGACCCCGCAGTTGGGAGGCCAGCGCCAGGGGCAAGATTGCGTCCGCGAGGGTCACCTACAGCGGGCGATGCTGGAAGGAAACCGTGTGAGCCGGATTTCGGTCCGGGGATTCGCAGTGGCTTCGGCCACCGCGGTCACCACTGTCGGCGCCGTCGTGGGTGTTGCCTCGGGCAGCACCGCTCAGCCCTCGAACCATGAGGCAGAGGCCACGGCGAGCGACGCGACCCTCCTCGCCGACATACCCGCGGGTCAGCAGGCCCAGGTCCAGACCGCCACGTTGACGCAGCAGGCCGAGACGCAGGCCATCGCCGCGGACAACGCTGCCCAGAAGTCGGCGGAGGAAGCAGCCCGTAAGCAGGCTGCCGAGGACGCCGTCGCCAAGCAGCAGGCCGCCGCTGACGCCAAGAAGAAGGCCGAGGACGAGGCGAAGGCGCGCGCGGAGGCCAAGAAGGCCGCCGCCAGCCGCTCCGCCACCCGTGACGCCTCCAGCTTCGCCGCGCAGGCTTCCTACTCGGTGTCGCAGATACAGGCGATGGCGCGTCAGATGGTGCCCGCCGGGCAGTTCCAGTGCTTCAGCAACATCGTGAACCACGAGTCCAGCTGGAACTACCAGGCGACCAACGCCTCCTCCGGTGCCTACGGCCTGTTCCAGGCGCTGCCCGCCTCGAAGTACTCCTCCGCGGGTGCCGACTGGCAGACCAACCCGGCCACCCAGATCAAGTGGGGCCTCAACTACATGGACAGCCGTTACGGCAGCCCGTGCGAGGCCTGGTCCTTCTGGCAGGCCAACCAGTGGTACTAGTACCGCTGCCGCGCGCATGACGGGCCGTCGGCCCGTCAGCCCGTGAACCCTTCGGAGCCCCTCGCCGTCCTACGGTGAGGGGCTTCGGGCATGTACGGTCTTAGCCGACGACTCCCGGGGAGTCGGCCGGAGCGCACACGGGGGAAAAGGACGGATCATGTCGCGAGTGCCGGATTGGCTCGACCGCATCGGCAGCAGCCTCAGCCGGATGGGCGAGCGGTTGGAGGAACGCCGCGCGCAGGCCGAGCTCGACGGCCACCACGGCGACGACTTCGTGCCGGCGGCCGTCCCGGCGGCCGCCCCGGCGGCCATTCCGGTCCACGCTGCGGCGTACGCCGTGCCCGAGTCGCCCCCGGTGCCCGAAGAGCCCCAAGTGCCCGCCGCGCGGCCCGAGGACGGGGGCGCCGAGCACGTACCCGCGCCGCCCGCCTACGCCCCCGCGATAGCGGCGCGGCCCGACCCCGTCGCCGCCGTGCCGTGGGGGATGAGGGTCGCGGCCGAGGCCGGCTGGCGCCTCCTCGTCCTCGCGGGCACCGTCTGGGTCCTGATGAAGGTCATCGGCGCCGTACAGCTCGTGGTGTTCGCCTTCGTCGCCGCGATGCTCATCACCGCGATCCTCCAGCCCACCGTGGCCCGCCTCCGTAAGCACGGGGTGCCGCGCGGCCTCGCGACCGCGCTCACCGCGATCCTCGGCTTCGTCATCATGGGGCTCGTCGGCTGGTTCGTGGTCTGGCAGGTCCAGGAGAACATCGACAACCTCTCCAGCCAGATCCAGGACGGCATCGACGAGCTGCGCCGCTGGCTGCTCAACAGTCCGTTCCACGTGACCGAGAGCCAGATCAACGACATCGCCAAGAGCCTGCGCGATGCCGTCGGCGCCAACACCGACCAGATCACGTCCGCCGGGCTCGAAGGCGTCACCGTCATCGTCGAGGCGCTCACCGGCATCCTGCTCACGATGTTCTCGACGCTGTTCCTGCTCTACGACGGGCGGCGCATCTGGGAGTGGACGCTCAAGCTCGTGCCGGCGCAGGCCCGTCCCGGGATCGCGGGCGCGGGGCCGCGTGCGTGGCGGACGCTCACCGCGTATGTGCGGGGGACCGTCATCGTCGCCCTGATCGACGCGATCTTCATCGGGCTCGGCATCTACTTCCTGGGCGTCCCCATGGCGGTGCCGCTCGCCGTCTTCATCTTCCTGTTCGCGTTCATCCCGCTCGTGGGTGCGGTCATCTCGGGCGCGCTGGCCGTGGTGGTGGCGCTCGTGACGCAGGGGCCGTTCACGGCGGTGATGACGTTGGCGGTGGTGCTCGCCGTGCAGCAGATCGAGGGCCACATTCTGCAGCCGTTCATTCTGGGGCGGGCCGTGCGGGTGCATCCGCTGGCGGTGGTGCTGTCCGTGGCGGCCGGTGGGATGGTCGCCGGGATCGGCGGGGCCGTGGTGGCGGTACCGCTGGTCGCTGTGCTGAACACGGTCGTGGGTTATCTGCGGTCTTACTCACATGAGCCGGTGCGGCGGACGGCTCCGCCGCATGGGGCTACGGCGGTGGGGGCGGCTCCGCCGGGGGATGTGTAGGGGCTCTTCTTTCCCCAAACCCGCCCCTTCCCGATTGTCCTCAAACGCCGGACGGGCTGGATGTGCTTGGCTGCGCCGGAACATCAGCCTCTCCGGCGTTTGAGGAGCGGGGTCTGGGGCGGAGCCCCAGGACTTTCGGGAAGGGGCGGGGTGGGGGAAAGAGAAAGCCCCGCCCGGCACACAGCCAGACGGGGCCCACTCATGACCCGCTCTACTCGGAGAGCACCGCTTCCGAGTCCAGCGTCACGCCGACGGCCTGAAGCACCGCGGCGATCTTGAAGGCCTCCTGGATCGTCTCCCGGTCCACCCCGGCCTTGCGCAGCACCTGCTCGTGCGAGTCGAGGCACTGCCCGCAGCCGTTGATCGCGGAAACCGCGAGCGACCACAGCTCGAAGTCGACCTTCTCGACGCCCGGGTTGCCGATGACGTTCATCCGCAGGCCGGCGCGCAGCGTCCCGTACTCCGGGTCGGAGAGCAGGTGGCGCGTGCGGTAGAAGACGTTGTTCATCGCCATGACGGCGGCAGCCGACTTCGCGGCGGTGTACGCCTCCGGCGACAGGTTCGCCTTCGCCTCCGGCTCCAGCTCGCGCAGGACGCGCGGGGAGCGGGACGCGATCGCGCAGGCGAGCACCGTGCCCCACAGCTGCTGCTGGGGCAGGTCGGAGTTGCCGATGACCGAGCCCAGGTTCAGACGGAGGTCCTTGGCGTAGTCCGGAACGGCGGACTTCAGTTCGTCGAGAGCCATGTCAGATCACTCGCCCGACAGAAGCGCGACCGGGTCCAGGGTGTTCTCGCCCTTGGTCCAGTTGCACGGGCAGAGCTCGTCGGTCTGCAGGGCGTCGAGGACCCGGAGGACCTCCTTGGGGTTACGGCCCACGGAACCGGCGGTCACCATCGTGAACTGGATCTCGTTGTTCTGGTCGACGATGAAGACGGCGCGCTGCGCGAAGCCGTCCTCGCCCTCGATGCCGAGGTCGCGCATGAGCTCGTGCTTCGAGTCGGCGAGCATCGGGAAGGGCAGGTCGGTCAGGTCCGGGTGGTCCTTGCGCCAGGCGTGGTGCACGAACTCGGAGTCGCCGGAGAAGCCGAGGATCTGGGCGTCACGGTCGGCGAACTCGTCGTTCAGCTTGCCGAACGCGGCGATCTCGGTCGGGCACACGAAGGTGAAGTCCTTGGGCCACGCGAAGACGATCTTCCACTTGCCCTCGTAGGTCTTGTGGTTGATCTGCTCGAACTCCTTGCCCTTCTCCAGGGAGACACAGGCAGTCAGGTCGAACTGGGGGAACTTGTCACCGACGGTGAGCACGCACTACTCCTAGAAGCAATGAGAAAGGCCCCTTTTGGGGGCCTTCCACAGGGGGTTGGACTGATCCCGATGTTGGCACAGGGTGCATTGATTATGGAAATAGCTAGACTCGGTTACGTTGATCGGAGTCGGCTATCAGTAGCCCTGAGTAGTACGAGTCGTGAGTCGTGCGTGAAGGAGTGAGTGTGGTCAGCGGTAAGCGGCGGCAGCCGAGCCTCGCCCAGTTGCGGGCGTTCGCGGCCGTCGCCGAACATCTGCACTTCCGGGACGCGGCCGCGGCCATCGGTATGAGCCAGCCCGCGCTGTCCGGGGCGGTGTCCGCCCTGGAGGAGGTGCTCGGGGTGACCCTCCTGGAGCGCACGACGCGCAAGGTGCTGCTCTCTCCGGCCGGCGAACGGCTCGCCGTGCGGGCCAAGGCTGTGCTCGACGAGGTGGGTGCGCTGCTTGAGGAGGCGGAGGCGGTACGGGCGCCGTTCACGGGAGCGCTCCGGCTCGGCGTCATCCCGACGGTGGCGCCGTACTTGCTTCCGACCGTGCTGCGCCTGGTCCAGGAGAAGTACCCGGACCTGGACCTCCAGGTCCACGAGGAGCAGACATCATCGCTGCTCGAAGGGCTGGCGGCGGGACGCCTCGATCTGCTCCTGCTCGCCGTGCCGCTGGGCGTGCCCGGTGTCACCGAACTGCCCCTGTTCGACGAGGACTTCGTGCTCGTCACGCCGCTCGACCACGGGCTCGGGGGTCGCGAGGGCATCCCGCGCGAGGCGCTGCGCGAGCTGCGGCTCCTGCTGCTGGACGAGGGGCACTGCCTGCGGGACCAGGCGCTGGACATCTGCCGCGAGGCGGGCCGCGCGGACGCCCCGGTGACCACGACGGCCGCCGGCCTGTCCACACTGGTCCAACTGGTCGCGGGCGGCCTGGGCGTGACCCTCCTGCCCCGCACGGCCCTGGCCGTGGAGACGAGCCGCAGCAGCCAACTGCTCACGGGCTTCTTCGAAGACCCGGCCCCGACCCGCCGCATCGCCCTGGCCATGCGCACGGGCGCGGCGCGCGGGGCGGAGTACGAGGAACTGGCGGCGGCCCTGCGGGAGGCGGTGCATACGCTGCCGGTGCGGGTGTTGTGACGCGGGGTCCTTCGGCGCCTGTTACTTAGGGTACTTAGGGCCGCCCCTTGCCTGAGCGCCCGCGCCAGGCCTCCGGCTCCGCCTGGATCAGGCGTACGAGGAGCTTGCGGCTGCCCTTCGGGGGGGCTGCACTGTTGGTGCGGCTCGCTGTGGCGCTTGGGTATCAACTCCCGTGCTGGAAGCGCCCGTTACTCAGGCGCTACCGCGTCAAGCCCCCGGCTCCGCCTCGCCCTTCGGGGGCCGTCCCCGCCGCGGCAGCGGACCTGCCGAGCCGGGGAGGCGGCCCGCCTCCGCGAGCGCGCGCCGTCTCCGTGATCCGGGCGAGCGCGTCCTCGACCATGCCGACCGCGGCGGCCGCCTGTCGGTGCTGGAGCAGCGTCCAGGCGAGCTCGGGGATCAGTGCTGGGGTGTGACCGCGGTGGCTGCTGAGAGGACCTCTGTCACGTCGAGGGTCACCTCGGCGCCCAGGGAGTCCGGCAGCGTGACCTGCCGGCCGGGAGCGTGGAGGCGGTGGCTGCCGTAGCCGTTCTCGATCGGCTCGGTCAGGACGTGCAGGCGGCTGTGCTTGCGGTCGACGATCACGTAGACCGGCACCTTCGCGTTGCCGTACGCGACGACCTTGGTCTGCAGGTCGTTGCGGTAGTTGCCCGAGGTGACCTCCAGGACCAGGCGGAAGGACACCGGGTCGTAGCAGTTGTGGTCGACCAGATGATCTTCCGCGTCCGCGTCGATCACGCAGAGGTCCGGTACGGCGAAGTCCTCGGGACCGTCCGGCAGCCACAGGCCGACGCCTTCCAGGACCTCGGTCTCGCCGCCGTCCAGTCCGGCCGCGACGAACGGGCGCCTGAGGCGGGACAGCGCCCTCGCGTGGGCGAGGTCAGGGGGTGGGGTCACGGTGAGCACGCCGCTGAGGATCTCCACCCGATAGCCAGGCAGCTGCTCCGTGAGCTTGTCGGCCTGATCCAGCAACGTCAGCGGGCGAGGGGTCGGCCGGGGCTCGGGGCGGGTGTGCTCGACGGGTGCCGTGGGCATCTCGCGCCTCCCGTGACTGGTGCCGAGGTCATCATCGTAGGGCGCGCGAACCCGTATCGTCCGGTGCGATCCGGTTCACACGATCGGGAATCAGGCAACCATTCGCCCCCCTTAATCGTCGGATCACATGGGATAGGTGCTGATTGTCACGTCCTGAAATGTCCGGATCGGCATTCTTGTGCCCTTAGGTGCGGTGTTAGCTTCATGAGCTGATTCAGCACCGATGTCAGCACTGACGCCGGCACGGATGCCGGCACGGATGTCAGCCACGAGAAGCGGAGAGACCGAAGCCATGGGCCGAGCGGAAGCGAGACGAGCACAGCAGCGCGGCGGCGCGCGCGGTGCGGCGCGCGGGGGCTCGTCCACCCGGCGGACGGGCATACGCCGCCTCTTCACCTGGAAGAAGATCGTCGGCACGCTGTTCGGCCTGTGCCTGCTCGGCATGGGCGCGTTCGTCGTGCTGTACCTGGTGATCGACGTCCCCCAGGGGAACGCCGCCGCCAAGCTGCAGAGCAACGTCTACAAGTACAGCGACGGCTCGGTCATGGCCCGTACCGGCCAGGTCAACCGCGAGATCGTCGACCTCGCCGAGATCCCGAAGGACGTGCAGCACACGTTCGTCGCCGCCGAGAACAAGACGTTCTACGAGGACAAGGGCATCGACCTCAAGGGCACCGCCCGAGGCGTGCTCAACACCCTCTCCGGCAAGGGCACGCAGGGCGGCTCGACCATCACGCAGCAGTACGTGAAGAACTACTACCTGAGCCAGGACCAGACCATCAGCCGCAAGCTGAAGGAAATCGTCATCTCGCTCAAGGTGGACCGCCAGAAGTCCAAGGACGACATACTCGCGGGCTACATCAACACCAGCTACTACGGCCGCGGCGCCTGGGGCATCCAGGCCGCAGCCCAGGCCTACTACGGCATCGACGCCGGCAAGCTGAACGTGCAGCAGGGCGCGTACCTCGCCGCGCTGCTCCAGGCCCCCAGCCAGTACGACTGGGCCGTCGCCTCGGACACCGGCAAGAAGCTGGTGAAGGAGCGCTGGAACTACGTCCTGAACAACATGGTCGGCAAGCACTGGCTCGACAAGAGCAAGCGCGACGGCCTCACCTTCCCCGTGCCGCACAAGCCGAAGGCCGACCGCGGACTCCAGGGCCAGACCGGCTATCTCGTGAGGGCGGCCGACGCCTCCCTGGAGAAGCAGCTCGTCGCCCAGGGCTCGTCGCAGAAGGACGCCGAGACCATGGTCCACGACGGCGGCTGGACCATGACGCTCAACATCGACAAGAGCAAGCAGCGCCAGCTGGAGAAGGCCGTCACGGCCAGGCTGACGAACAAGCTGGACCCCAAGGCCCGCAAGGACGACGCCAACGTGCAGGCGGGCGCCGTGTCCGTCGACCCCAAGACCGGCGGGATCGTGGCGATGTACGGCGGCGAGGGAGTCACCCAGCACTACTTCAACAACGCGACGCGCAGCGACTACCAGCCCGCCTCCACGTTCAAGCCGATCATCCTCGCCTCGGCCCTGGAGAACCAGGCGCAGACGCAGAACGGCCGGCCGATCAACGCCGACACCGTCTACGACGGCACGAGCAAGCGCCCCGTCATGGACCACGGCTCCAAGGTCGGCTTCGCCCCGCCGAACGAGGACGACGTGAACTACGGACCGTCCACCGTCCAGAAGGCCATGAACAAGTCCATCAACTCCGTCTTCGCGCAGATGGGCGTCGACGTCGGGATGGACCAGGTCATGAAGACGGCCGGCGAGCTCGGCATGGACGTCAAGAACCAGCCGGCCGTGCCCGCGCAGACCCTCGGCTCCATGGGCGCCAGCCCGATGGAGATGGCGGGCGTCTACGCGACCCTCGACAACCACGGCAAGAAGGTCACCCCGCAGATCCTCAAGTCGGCCGAGCACAAGGACGCCACGGTCCAGATGCCCGACCCGATCGGCTCGCAGGTCATCAGCCGCGGCGCCGCCGACTCGGTCACCTCGGTGCTCACCGGCGTGGTCGACGACGGCACGGGCTTCGCGGTGCGCAACTCCGCGCAGGCCGTCGCCGGCAAGACCGGTACGTCCGACGAGGACAAGTCGGCCTGGTTCACGGGCTACACGCCGAACCTGGTCACCTCCGTCGGCCTGTTCGGCGAGGCGGCGCAGGGCGCCAAGGACGCCGCGGGCAAGCCGGTCGCGACCGGTACGCACGTCACCCTCAGCGGTGCCGGAGGCGGCGGCCGTGTCAACGGCGGTGGCTTCCCGGCCGAGATCTGGGCGGCGTACACCTTCGACGCGATGGGGGCGCCGAGCCAGTTCGACCTCCAAGCGGACACGGGCGCGGCGGTCGAGACGCCGTCGACCCCGCAGGACACGCCGAGCACCCCGCAGGACACCCCGTCGACCCAGCCGCCGAGCACGCCGCAGTCCACCCCGCCGACGTCGCCGAGCGCGCCGGAGTCGACCCCGCCGTCGACTCCGCCGACCGACACCCCCTCGGGCGGCGTCACGCCCCCGACGGACCCGGCCACGCCGACGTTCGGGTTCCCGCAGGGCCCGGGTGGCACGGCCAGCAAGCAGCCGGGCCAGGGCAACTCGCATCAGTAGCTCGCATCGGTAACTCACATCAGTGAACGACGGGAGGGCCCGGAACCGTATGGTTCCGGGCCCTCCCGCATGGCCTGGCGCAACTCACGTCAGGCGTCGCTCAGTTCGAGTGCGGCAGCTCGAACCACACCACCTTGCCCGTGCTCAGCCGGGTCGCGCCCCAGCGCCGGGCCAGCCTGTTCACCAGGTACAGGCCGCGCCCGCCCTCGTCGGTGGCGCGGGCCTGCCGCAGCCGGGGCAGTTGCGGCACGTCGTCGCCGACCTCGCAGCGCAGCACGTCCGTACGCAGCAGGCGCAGCGTGACCGGCCGGGACGCGTACCGCACGGCGTTCGTCACGACCTCGCTGACCAGCAGCTCGACCGAGTCGGACAGCTCCTCCTCCAGGCCCCACCGGGCGAGCGCGCTGCGCGCGAGCCGCCTGGCCCGGCCCGGCGCCGAGTCCTCGGGGTCCAGGAGCCAGTACGCGACGTCGCTCGGCGCGATCCCGTCGAAGCGGGCGGCGAGCAGCGCGATGTCGTCGTCCCGGTCACCCGGGCCGAGCATGTCGAGCACCTCGTCGCACAGGGCCTCGAGGGGCGGCGGGTGGTCCGGGCCGGTCAGCTGGGCCGTCGCGGCGAGCCGCTCCCGCAGCTGTTCTATGCCGGTCCACACGTCCCGCAGGCGCGACTCGACCAGACCGTCCGTGTAGAGCAGCAGGGTCGCGCCCGCCGGGGCGTCCAGCTCGACGGCCTCGAAGTCGACGCCGCCGACCCCGATCGGCGCGCCCGGCGGGACCCGGAGCACCTCGGCCCGGCCGCCCAGGTGCAGCAGGACGGGCGGGGGATGGCCGGCGTTGGCGATGGTGATCCGGTGCGAGACCGGGTCGTAGACGGCGTACATGCACGTCGCCATGCGGTCGCTGCCGAGGCGCTGGGCCTGTTCGTCGAGGTGGTGCAGGACCTCCTGCGGCGGCAGGTCGAGCCCGGCGAGCGTCTGCGCGGTCGTGCGCAGCTGGCCCATGATCGCGGCGGAGGTCATGGAGTGGCCCATGACGTCGCCGACGACGAGGGCGACGCGGCTGCCGGGCAGCGGGATCGCGTCGTACCAGTCGCCGCCGACCCGAGCCGTCTCCGCCGCCGGGAGATAGCGGGACGCGAGCCGCACGCCCGTGGGCCGCGGCAGCGTCTCGGGCAGCATCGTGCGCTGGAGCTCGTCGGCGATGTAGGCCTCGCGGCCGTACAGGACGGCCTTGTCGATGCCGAGGGCACTGTGCGTGGCGAGCTGGCCCGCGACCAGGAGGTCGTCCGGCTCGAACGCGGGGCGCTCGGGGCGGCGCAGGAACACGGCCGCGCCGATCACGCGACGGCGCCCGCGCAGCGGCGCCAGGATCGCCCGCTGCCCGGTGGGCAGCGAGAGGTCCGGGTCGTCGCCCAGCAGCTCGGGCAGCGCGGCGAGCGCCACCGGCGAGTCAGCGAACACCGGCCGTACGCCCCTCAGGACCTCGGCCAGCGCGCCGCCGTTCCGCACCTCGCACAGCTCGGCCGTGACCGGATCGCCCTGGGCGCCGCCGGCGGCCGTCAGGGTCAGCAGCCCGCCGCCGTCGCTGTCCGGGTCCTCGGCGCCCTCCTCGATGAGGCGGAGCCGGTCCGTCCGGCGCAGGCGCAGCACGACGGGCCCGGTGGGCCGCTCGTCGCCGACCGGCAGCGGGTCCCGCAGATACACCAGGATCACGTCGGAGAACGTGGGCACGGAGGCGCGGCACAGGCCCATGACGATCTCGTCGAGGTCGATGCCCCGGGCGATCCGCCGGGTCGCGGCGCCCACGAAGCGCAGCCGGTCGCCGTCGCGCCGCATCGGGACCGGCGTCCCCGGCGGGCGCGGCTGGCCGCTGCGCCGGTCGGGCACGGGCCTCGGCCGGTGCGGGTCGTCCGGCCCGGCGTCCGACAGGGCGTGCTCGGCCGCACCGCCCCCGTGGCGCGGAGGTTCCGGAGGATGGGCGGGGGCGGGCAGGTGCTCGGCGCCGCCGTGCCCGGGGGCGGGCTGGGCGGCGGTGCCGGCGTCGTCGGCGGACGCGGACGTGGGCGCGGCACCGGGACGTCCCTGGGTGGGGAACGTGCCCGAGGCGCGCCTCAGGGCCCCGCGGGGGTCCGTCGGGGCGGTGGGGCGAGCGGCCGGCCGGCGGCCCTCGTGGGAGGTGGGGTGCTCCGTCACGCGTTCTGAATCCGTCCGTCCTGGGCTGCGCGTCGCCGTGAGGCGTGCCGCTTCACTTCCCGGCGCGCCGGCAGTTGAAGAACAGCTGTTGTTCGGGGGGTACTTCGGTGCTGGCCGGAGCGTACGCGTAGGTCTGCTCGCCGGTGATCTCCAGTCCGGCGTCGCGTACGACCTGGCGCAACTCGTCCCGCAGGAGTCCCGATACCCGGATGGTCTGTCCGAGGAACGGGATCTCGGCGTCGTCGACGTCGGCCTCGACCATCGACAGGGCGAGCTGCCCGCCGGGTCTCAGCATCGAGCGCAGCAGACGCAGCGCCCGGGGGATCTCGTCGCGCGGCAGCATGAGCAGCGTGAAGAAACAGGTGATGGCGTCGAACTCGCCCAATTCGCCGGGGTTTCCGCCGACTTGGGGTCGCAGGGACGCGAGGTCGGCCTGGTGGAACTCGGCCTCGGGGACGTTCTTGCGGGCCAGCTCGACCATGCCCGCCGACAGGTCCACGCCGACCACGGAGTGCCCCGCGTCGACCAGTTGGCGGCTGGTCGGGACGCCCGTGCCGCAGCCCACCTCAAGCACCCGGGAGCCGGGCGCGAGGCCCGCGAGCAGCGCGTCCACCGCGGCCAACTGGCCTTCCTTGTGCGGGAATGCCTCGTCGTACCGGGAGCCGATCGCGTCGAACGCCTCGGCCTGCCCCGTACGGTCGGGCGCCGGGAACACGCGGCCGCCCCCGTACGACGCGTACGTGTCGTGCTCCTCGCTGCCGTGACTCACGGTCCCGCCGCCCCTCGATGGCCTCGTTGACATCGTGTCAGACCTGCAGCAAGCGCGAAGAGTTGTGCGGTGTGTGCACTTGCGGAGGACGATCCTACGTTTGAACCACGGGGGCGCATCAAGGGTCTCACCACGTCACATGCGCGGGCGTACGGTCCCAGTCACCCGGAAGGGCGGGAATCGGCCACGCCGGATCGGGGCGCCAGTCCTGCCAGCCGTCGGGGAACGGGTGCCCCCACTTCTCGATCACCTCGACGGCCGCCCGCCCTGCCCCGCGCACCCCCTCCGCCTGTTCCCTGCTCATCAGGCCCGCGGCCTGGGCCTGCGCGAACTCGTCCTCGTCGTGCCAGCGCCAGGACCGGTCCGGGTACACGGAAAGGTCCAGATAGTGGTCCTCGGAGTCCACGCCGCCGGCCCACCGCACCTGGGGCTGCTCCAGATTCACGTACCAGTTTCTGAACCGCCAGCCCTGATCCCAGAACAGCCACACCGACCAGGGTTCGCCGGGGCGGGCCAGTTTCAGGACGCCGGTACCGAACCAGCGGTCGCGCTGCACGGTGCGGGGCTTCGTGTAGCGGGTCGCCAGCGGCTCGCGGTGCACCGGTGTGCCGTCGGCGAGCACAGGTCTCACACATTCGGTGCCCGGCGCCAGCCATACGGCCAGCAGTTCGGCGCTGTCCTCGACCACCGTGACGGGACGGCAGATGTGGAAGCCGTCCCCGCCGTTCGTCCGGTAGCGCCACAGAATCCGGCTGCCCGGCGCCCACCGCCCGCCGCCACCGTCGGTCCCACCCGCCAGAATGCTCGTCCGGTCCGTCATGCGCAGATATTAGGTGCCATACGCACGTGACGCTGCGGCGCGCGTCACGAATGCGTCACTCATCGTTGCCGCTTCACGGACGCGTCATCCGCAGCACGTCGAGCGCCTCGTCGAGCTGCTCGACCGTGAGGTCGCCGCGTTCCACATAGCCGCCGTCCAGGACGACCTGACGGATGGTCCGGCGTTCGGCCAGTGCCTTCTTGGCGACCTTCGCGGCCTCCTCGTAGCCGATGTACTTGTTCAGCGGGGTGACCACGGAGGGCGACGACTCGGCGTACTCGCGGGCCCGTTCGCGGTCGGCGGTGATGCCGTCCACTGTGCGGTCGGCGAGCAGCCGGGACACGTTGGCGAGGAGCCTGATCGACTCCAGGACGTTCTTGGCGATCACCGGCAGCATGACGTTCAGCTCGAAGTTCCCCGCCGCGCCCGCGACGGCGACCGTCGTGTCGTTCCCGGTGACCTGGGCGGCGACCATCAGGACCGCCTCCGGGATGACCGGATTCACCTTGCCCGGCATGATCGACGAGCCCGGCTGGAGGTCCGGCAGGCTGATCTCGGCCAGACCGGTGCGCGGCCCGGACGCCATCCAGCGCAGATCGTTGGCGATCTTCGTCAGGCCGACCGCGATGGTCCGCAGCTGACCGCTCGTCTCCACCACTGCGTCCCGCGCGCCCTGCGCCTCGAAGTGGTTGCGCGCCTCCGTCAGCGGCAGGCCCGTCGTGCGCCCCACCTCCGCGATGACGGCGGCCGAGAATCCGGGCGGCGTGTTGATCCCGGTGCCCACCGCCGTTCCGCCGAGCGGCAGTTCGGCCAGGCGCGGCAGCGCGGCCCTGAGCCGCTCGATGCCGTACGCGACCTGCGCCGCGTAGCCGCCGAACTCCTGGCCGAGCGTCACGGGCGTCGCGTCCATCAGGTGCGTACGGCCCGACTTCACGACGTCGGCGAACTCCTCCGACTTGCGCTCCAGAGCGCTGTGCAGACGGCGCAGCGCCGGGATCAGGTCATGGGTGACGGCGGAGACGGCGGCGATGTGGATCGACGAGGGGAAGACGTCGTTCGAGGACTGGGACGCGTTGACGTGGTCGTTCGGGTGGACGTCACGGCCCAGGCGCTCGGACGCGAGCGTCGCGAGGACCTCGTTGGTGTTCATGTTGGAGGACGTGCCGGAGCCGGTCTGGAAGACGTCGACGGGGAACTGGTCGTCCCAGCGTCCCTCGGCGACCTCGCCGGCCGCCTCGGCGATGGCCTGGGCGATGTCCCCGTCGATGACCCCGAGGCGGGCGTTCACATGGGCCGCGGCCGCCTTGATGCGGGCGAGAGCCTCGATGTGGGCGCGCTCCAGGCGCTGGCCCGAGACGGGGAAGTTCTCCACGGCGCGCTGGGTCTGTGCCCGCCATTTGGCGTCCGCGGGGACCCGCACCTCTCCCATGGAGTCGTGCTCGATCCGGTAGCTAACGCCGCTGTTGTCGTCGTTTGTCACCCTCGTCATCGTGCCACCTCCGTAAAACCTGAGCACTTGTCTTGTTCCAGCTATTCCCAAGTCACTTACCCGCCAGTAAATACCTCGGGTAACACTTAGACCGGGGAGGCGTCATGTACGTCGTGCACCGCACCAGACCAAGCATCAGATGCGCCGTCGCCGTTGTCGCGGCGACGGCCGCGGCTCTCGTCGGCTTCACCGTCCCCGCCGCGACCGCGGCACCCACCGCGGCCACGGCCGCCACACCGCTCTCACCCGAGCTGGAGAAGGTCCGCGCGGCCGAGGCCACCAAGCTCTACGGCAGCCCGGCCGAGCGGCCCCTCGCGGACCGCAAGACCTCGCTCATCTCGCTCGGCGACAGCGAGATCTCCGGCGAGGGCATCGGCACCTACGAGTCCCCCACCAACGGCCCTGACAACTGGTGTCACCGCTCGTCCGACTCCGCCATCCACAAGACGACCATCCCGGCCGACGTGACCTACAACGTCGCCTGCTCCGGTGCCTACAGCGGCAACATCAAGATCGGCGGCGCCAAGCAGTACGCCGACGAGCTGGTGCAGAGCGACAACCTCGCCGTCAAGGCGCGCAACACGAAGATCAAGATGGTGCTCCTGGTCGCCGGCGCCAACGACGACCTGCAGTTCGGCCCGGTCATGACCGACTGCGTCGAGCGCTACCTGCTGTCGCAGGGCGCCTGTGAGCCGAAGTACAACCCCGGCTGGCAGGCCCGCGTCGACGGCCTCGTCCCCAAGATCGAGCAGACCGTGCGCGACCTGCGCACCGTGATGACCGACGCCGGTTACGCCAACGGCGACTACAAGCTGGTCGTGATGGGCTACCCGAGCCCGATCGGCCCGGACTTCTACGACAACCCCAGCTTCCCCGGCAAGCTGACCTGCGGCGGCCTCGGCTACGACTCCGACACCAAGTGGGGTCGTAACGTCGCCGTCCCGGCCTTCGAGCGGGGTATGCGCAAGATAGCCCAGGACACGGGTGCCACGTACCTCGACAACTCGCGGCTCTTCCAGGGCCACGAGGTCTGCATGGAGGACACCTGGGCCCGCGGCGCGTACATCGACACCTCCAAGCCGGGTACACCGGACGCGAACTCGCTGCGCCAGTCCTTCCACCCGAACGCCCGCGGCCACCTGGCCTTCGCCTCCTGCCTGACCCAGCTCTACAACTCGGGCCTGAAGGAAGCCAGTTGCGCGGACGTCAACTCGGCCGGCACGCCGACCCTGTTCCCGTTCGCCTGGGACGACGTCTACAAGCCGCTGAAGAACAGCGCCACCGGCAACTGCATGGACGTCGACAGTTCGGTCAGCTCCAACGGCACCCGTGTCCTCGGCTGGGACTGCGCGGGCACCCGTAACCAGAACTGGTGGTACGACTCGACCCGCCAGACGATCATCACCGGCCTGACCCAGGACCGCTGCCTGGACACGGGCGACGACACCTACCAGCCGGGCGCGGGCATGATCATCTGGAACTGCCACGGCGGCCAGCACCAGAAGTTCGTCCGTACGGGCGCCACCCTGCGCCCCGCGGCGGCCACGACCATGTGCCTGACCCAGGCCACCGCGAAGTCGCAGATCCGTCTCCAGAAGTGCGACGGCTCGCCCAACCAGAATTTCGCGTGACGCTCGGCTCCACCGCATGACGAAAGGCCCCGGTCACCACGAGGTGACCGGGGCCCTTCGGTTTCGCCTTACAGGCCGGGGCCGCGCACCGGGATGTGGGTGAACGTCGGCTCCGGGGCCGGGTCCTTGAAGAAGTCGTTGCCCTTGTCGTCCACGACGATGAACGCCGGGAAGTCCTCGACCTCGATCTTCCAGACGGCCTCCATGCCGTCCTCCTCGTTGTCCAGGACCTCGATCTTCTTGATGCAGTCCTGGGCGAGGCGGGCGGCCGGGCCGCCGATGGAGCCGAGGTAGAAGCCGCCGTGCGTGCCGCACGCGTCGGTGACCTGCTGCGAGCGGTTGCCCTTGGCGAGCATCACCATCGAGCCGCCCGCCGCCTGGAACTGCTCCACGTAGGAGTCCATCCGGCCGGCCGTCGTCGGGCCGAAGGAACCGGACGCGTAACCCTCGGGGGTCTTCGCCGGACCGGCGTAGTAGACCGGGTGGTCCTTCAGGTACTGCGGCATCTCCTCGCCCGCGTCGAGCCGCGCCTTGATCTTGGCGTGCGCGATGTCGCGGGCCACGACCAGCGAACCGCTCAGCGACAGACGGGTCTTCACCGGGTACTTGGTCAGCTCGGCGCGGATCGCGTCCATCGGCTGGTTCAGGTCGATCTTCACCACGTCGGAGGCCTCGTCGAGGTGCTCGTCCGTGGTCTCCGGCAGGAAGCGTGCCGGGTCCGTCTCCAGCTGCTCCAGGAAGACGCCCTCGGCGGTGATCTTGGCGACGGCCTGGCGGTCGGCCGAGCAGGACACGGCGATGGCGACCGGGCAGGACGCGCCGTGCCGCGGCAGGCGCACCACGCGCACGTCGTGGCAGAAGTACTTGCCGCCGAACTGCGCGCCGATGCCGATCTTCTGCGTCAGCTCGAAGACCTTCTCCTCCAGCTCCTTGTCCCGGAAGCCGTGGCCCAGCTCCGAGCCCTCGGACGGGATCTCGTCCAGGTAGTGCGCGGAGGCGTACTTGGCGGTCTTCAGGGCGTACTCGGCGGACGTGCCGCCGACGACGATCGCCAGGTGGTACGGCGGGCAGGCGGCCGTACCGAGCGAACGGATCTTCTCCTCCAGGAACTTCATCATCGAGCCCTCGTTGAGGACCGCCTTCGTCTCCTGGTAGAGGAAGGACTTGTTGGCCGAGCCGCCGCCCTTGGCCATGATCAGGAACTTGTAGGCGCCGCCGTCGGTCGCGTACAGCTCGATCTGGGCCGGCAGGTTCGAGCCGGTGTTCTTCTCGTCCCACATGTTCAGCGGGGCCATCTGCGAGTAGCGCAGGTTCAGGTTCTTGTAGGCGTCGTAGATGCCCTTGGAGAGCGCCTTCTCGTCCTGGCCCTCGGTGAGCACGTTCTGGCCGCGCTTGCCCATGACGATCGCGGTGCCGGTGTCCTGGCACATGGGGAGCACGCCGGCGGCCGCGATGTTCGCGTTCTTCAGCAGGTCGAGCGCGACGAACTTGTCGTTCGAGCTCGCCTCCGGGTCGTCGATGATGCGGCGCAGCTGCGCGAGGTGGGCCGGGCGCAGGTAGTGCTGGATGTCGTGGATGGCCTCCTCGGCGAGCTTGCTCAGCGCCTCCGGCTCGACCTTCAGGAACGTACGGCCGTCCGGCCCCTCGACGGTCGAGACACCCTCCGAGGTCACCAGCCGGTACGGCGTGGTGTCCTCGCCCTGGGGGAGCAGATCGGTGTACGCGAACTCAGGCATCTCGCCCATTCCTCACTTGACGACAGCAGCTGGCATCCATTGGCAGCGCCAACCAGCGTAGAACCTGACGGAGCGGGCGGTCCTGTGAGGTAAGGCTCAGTTCGAGTTCTACGGGGTTCGGGGCGCGCGTGTCCGGGCTCTGGTCGCGATCTATCGCGTTTGGGTACGCTGGCCGGGTGGACCTTGAGAAGCGCTCCGAGCAGCCCGCACCACACGCCGACCTGCGCGCCTCCGACGCCGACCGGGACCGGGTCGCGGACATCCTGCGCGAGGCCCTCGCCGAGGGCCGGCTCACCGCCGACGAGCACGCCGAGCGCGTCGACGGGGTGTACCGCGCCAAGACCCAGGCCGAGCTGGAGCCGCTGGTCAGGGACCTGCCCGGGGCCCACCGGCCACGCCCGGCCCAGGCCCCCACGCCGGCGCCGAACCGGCCCACGTCGGGCGCGATCCCGCCCGTCGCCGACGAGAACGTGGTCGCCGTCCTCAGCGCCGCCGCCCGCAAGGGCCGCTGGCGCGTCGGCCGCAGGACCCACGCGTACGCCGTCTTCGGGAACATCGAGATCGACCTCAGCGAGGCGGTCTTCGAGTACCAGCAGGTCGTCATCCGCGCGGTCTCCGTGTTCGGCAGCGTCGAGATCCGCGTCCCGGAGAACATCTCGCTGCGCGGCGGTGGCGGCGCCGTCCTCGGCAACTTCGAGGTCGACACCCTCGACGCGGACGACCCGAACGCGCCGGTGGTCTACGTCGACGGCATCTCGGTGCTCGGCAACATCGACGCGAAGCCCAAGAAGGGCAAGCGGCTGCGGGATCTGCACGACCGGATGCGCAAACACCTCGACGGCTGACGCGCGGCGGCGGGGCGGGGCGCGGGCCGGGGGAGGCCCGTCGTTCGGAACTCAGTGCATAGGCGCGCACACAGCGGGTAGAGGTTGCTGCATCGTCGCTCGCTCGCGAAGTCGTCGTCAGGAGTAGCCGTGCCGCACCCTCCGCATCAGTCCCTGCAGGTCGCCGTCGTACCCGCGCAGCGGCAGCCACCAGTGCGAGAGAGGGATCAGGACGACCCGTGGCACACGGAGGCCGTGTGCAGGCGCGACGAAGCCGGCCTTTTCTTCGCCCCCTCCAAGGAGCCGACCGCGGCCCGCCTCTCACGCGAAGAGGCCGCCAAGCGCGTCTGCGCCAGATGTCCCGTGATGGTCGAGTGCCGGGAGCACGCGCTCCTGCAGCCCGAGCCCTACGGCGTGTGGGGCGGCCTCACCGCCGCCGAGCGCCGCGTCGTCCTCACCCGCCGGCGCCGCCGCGAGGTCGAGCTGCGGCAGGCGGCGAACTCCGTCGACCAGATCCGCGCGGCAGGCTAGCCGCGGCCCCCACGTGAGTACGCGAACGGGGCGCCCCTCCGCACAAGGGGCGCCCCGTTCACGTATTGCGTATGCCCGCAGGCCTACTTCGCGCGGTCGAAGTCGATCGCGCTGTACGCGCGCAGCTTCGCCAGGCGGTGGCGCGAGTCGATCTGGCGGATCGTGCCCGACTTGGAGCGCATCACCAGGGACGACGTGGTCGCGCTCTCGGCGCCGTAGCGCACGCCGCGCAGCAGCTCGCCGTCCGTGATGCCGGTCGCGACGAAGAACACGTTCTCGCCGGAGACCAGGTCGTTCGTCGACAGGACGCGGTCCAGGTCATGGCCCGCGTCGATCGCCTTCTGGCGCTCCGCGTCGTCCTTGGGCCACAGCTTGCCCTGGATGACACCGCCCAGGCACTTGATGGCGCACGCCGAGATGATGCCCTCGGGGGTGCCGCCGATGCCCAGGAGCAGGTCGATGCCGCTGTCCTCGCGCACGGCGAGCACGGAGCCCGCGACGTCGCCGTCGGAGATCAGCTTGATGCGGGCGCCGGCCTCGCGGACCTCCTTGATGAGACCCGCGTGACGCGGACGGTCCAGGATGACGACCGTGACGTCCTCGGGCGCGGAGCGCTTGGCCTTGGCGATACGGCGGATGTTCACCGCGACCGGGGCGTTGATGTCCACGTAGTCGGCGGCCTCGGGGCCCGCGACCAGCTTGTCCATGTAGAACACGGCGGACGGGTCGAACATGGTGCCGCGGTCGGCGGCGGCCAGCACCGCGATCGCGTTCGGCATTCCCTTGGCGCAGAGCGTGGTGCCGTCGATCGGGTCGACGGCGATGTCGACCTCGGCGCCCGTCCCGTCGCCGACGCGCTCTCCGTTGAAGAGCATCGGAGCTTCGTCCTTCTCACCTTCACCGATGACGACGACGCCGTTCATCGAGACGGTGGAGACGAGGGTCCGCATGGCGCGCACGGCTGCGCCGTCCGCACCGTTCTTGTCGCCGCGGCCGACCCAGCGGCCGGCGGCCATGGCCGCGGCCTCGGTGACCCGGACGAGTTCCAGGGCCAGATTGCGGTCGGGGGCCTCCGCGGGGACTTCGAGTTCGGACGGCAGCTGATGATGCTCGGTCATCGAGACGCACCTTTCTGATACGACGACGGCCGGATGAGGGTGATGGCCAAGACTCTATCGTTAGGCAGACAAAATGAGCAGACGGCCCCACGTATGAGCAGACCGGGCCCCTCGGGCACGTCTGTCAAATTCCCGAACGCCCGGCGGCGGCAGGCCCTCGTGCGGTGATCGCTTGCGTACCTGCGACGATGGGGGCGTGGCAGGTACCAAAGGCAAGAAGACCGTGGGCAGTCTGGTCCTCTCGATGGGCGCATGTGTGCTCGCGGCGGGGGCCATCTACGTGTTCGTCCCGCATGACGATTCCGGCGAACCGCCGGTGAAGCGAGTGGACTACCGCGTGGAGCTGCTGACGGCGCGGCGCGCGGCCGCGTACCCCGTGGCGGCGCCCGAAGGGCTCGCGAAGTCCTGGAAGCCGACGTCGGTGCGGTTCGACGCCTCGAACTCGGACGCGTGGCACCTCGGCTTCCACGACCCCGAGGGCCAGTACGTGGGCGTCGAGCAGTCGACCGAGAAGCCCGTGCTCTTCATCGACAAGGCCAGCCAGGGCGCCACCGAGACGAGCGCGACCCAGAGCATCGGCGGCGAGACGTGGCGTCAGTACAAGGGCGGCGACTACGGCTACAAGGCCCTCGTGCTCAAGGGCGACAAGTCGACCACCGTGGTGACCGGCACGGCGTCGTTCGCGCAGCTGACGAAGATGGCGGAGGCGCTGCGCACGAAGTAGCGCGGGCGCCGCGCATCGCGTGAGCGTTGGAACATGAAAGGCCCCCGGCTGCTGCCGGGGGCCTTTTCAGTGCTGGGTGGCTCAGACCGTGGTGATGACCTGGTCGAGCTCCAGGCGCGGGGAGCGCGGGAACCAGGCGTCCTCGCCCGGCTTGCCGATGTTGATGACCATCAGCGGGGTGTGGTCGTCGTCCAGGAACTCCTTCTGGACGGCGGCGAAGTCGAGACCGGTCATCGGGCCGGCGGACAGGCCGGCGGCGCGGACACCGATGATGAAGTACGCGGCCTGCAGCGCGGCGTTCAGCGTCGCGGAGCCCTCACGGACGGGGCGCTCGGAGAAGAACGCGTCCTTGGCGGCCGGGAAGTGCGGGAAGAGCTGGGGCAGCTCCTCGTGGAACTCGTTGTCCGCGGAGAGGATCGCGACCAGCGGGGCGGCGGCGGTCTTCGGCTGGTTGCCCTCGGCCATGTGGCTCACGAGGCGCTCGCGGGCCTCGGCGGAGCGGACCAGCGTGATGCGCAGCGGGGACTGGTTGAAGGCGGTCGGGCCGTACTTGACGAGGTCGTAGATCGCCTGGACCTGCTCGTCGGTCACCGGCTCGTCGGTGAAGGTGTTCGCGGTGCGGGCCTCGCGGAAGAGCAGGTCCTGGGCGGCAGCGTCAAGAACGAGAGACATGATCAACCTTCTGGTGCGACGAGGGGTGGCTGTGGTGACCCGGTCCGTTCCGGTGTTTCCCGGTCCGAATCACCCGATGCACACAACAGTACGGCGGTGAGGTTCAACTTTCAACCAATCTGGTTGTGGCCTCGTTCACACCGCCGCGCCGCGGGTGGCCGGGCACCTCATTCCGTGGTCTGACCTGCGGAGTCGTCCTCGCCGCCCTCGGCCTCGTCCTCAGAGAGCGCCGCGTCCAGGCGCGCCCGCGCCCCGTCCAGCCAGCGCCGGCACACCTTGGCCAGTTCCTCGCCCCGCTCCCAGAGCGCGAGCGACTCCTCAAGCGACGTGCCGCCCGCTTCGAGGCGCCGGACGACCTCGATCAGCTCGTCCCGCGCCTGCTCGTAACCGAGCCCGGCCTCGTCGGTCTTCGTGCTCATGCGCTCTCCTGCTTTCCGTTCTCTACGCGTACGTCGTTCTCGATCTGCGCGCCCTCGATCTGCGCGCCCTCAGTCCGTACGTCCTCGGCCCGTACGTCCTCTGCCGCTCGTACGTTCTCGACCCGTACGGTGAATTCGCCCTCGGCGACGCGGGCCCGCAGTGTCTCGTCCGGGGTGACCTCGTCCGCGGCGCGCACGACGTCGCCGTCGGCCTTCTGCAGCACCGCGTATCCCCGCTTCAGGGTCGCGGCGGGGGAGAGGGCGACCACGCGCGCGTGGGTGTGCGACAGCTCCGACTCGGCGCGGTCGAGGAGGTGGCCGAGCGTGCGGCGGCCCCGGTCGGCCAGTGCCGTCACCTGCTCCTCGCGGACCTCGATCATGCGGTGCGGGTCCTCCATGACGGGCCGCGCCAGAGCGCCCCGGAGCCCGCGCTCCTCGCGGTCCACGAACGCCTCGACGGTGCGCCGCGCCCGGTCCCGCAGCCACCGCACCCGCTCGTACTCCTCGCCGACATCCGGCACGACCTTCTTCGCCGCGTCGGTCGGTGTGGAGGCGCGCAGGTCGGCGACGTAGTCGAGCAGTGGATTGTCCGGCTCGTGGCCGATCGCCGAGACGACCGGCGTCCGGCAGGCGGAGACGGCCCGGACCAGCTGCTCGTCGGAGAACGGCAGCAGGTCCTCGACGCTGCCGCCGCCGCGCGCCACGATGATCACGTCGACGTCGTCCAGCGAGTCCAGCTCCTTGACCGCCTGCACGACCTGCGGGACGGCGTGCACGCCCTGCACCGGTACGTTCCGCACCTCGAAGCGGACGGCGGGCCACCGGTGCCGCGCGTTCTCCAGCACGTCCCGCTCGGCGGCCGACGCGCGCCCGCACACGAGCCCGATGAGCTGCGGCAGGAACGGCAGCGCCTTCTTGCGCTCCGGCGCGAAAAGCCCCTCGCCTGCCAGCGACTTCTTCAACTGCTCCAGCCTGGCGAGCAGTTCACCCACGCCCACCGGCTTGATCTCGGACGCCCGCAGCGACAGCTGGCCACGCGGCGCGTACCACTCCGGCTTCGCCTGGACGACGACGCGCGAGCCCTCGTGCACCACGTCGGCCACCGTGTCGAACACCTGCCGGAAGCAGGTGACGCCGACCGAGATGTCGTGCGACGGGTCGCGCAGCGTCAGGAACACGACGCCGGCGCCGGGCCGCCGGGACAGCTGGGTGATCTGCCCCTCGACCCACACGGAACCGAGCCGGTCGATCCACCGCCCGATGAGCCGCGACACCTCCCCGACGGGCAGCGGGGCGTCCGCGGACGTATTCACAGCCATGCCGGTGAGCGTAGCCGCCGGCACCGACAGCGCCGGTCGGCCCGCCCATGCACCCGAGCCGAGCCCGCCCCCTCTCCAGTTCACGCGCCCGAGTAGAGCCGTACGTGCCCGGAGTGCGAAGGCCTACGTACCCCCGCCCACCACCCGCCCCCGCTGCCCCACCAGCACAGCCAGCCCCACCGCCAGCCAGATCGCGCCGACCACCTGGGCCGTGCCCGAGGCCTCCACGATCACCGCGACCGTGATCGCCGCGCCCAGGACCGGAATGAGCAGATGGCGCCACCAGCTGAACGTGCCCGAGCCGCGCCGCACCACGAACCAGCCCACCACGCTCGCGTGCAGCAGCACGAACGCCGTGAGAGCGCCGATGTCGACGACCGAGACCAGCTGGTCGAGGCCGTTGTCGCGGCGGGCCGCCCAGACCGCCGCGACCAGCGTGATCACCGCCGCGGACAGCAGCGCGACCCGCGGAACACCGGAGTCCGTCCGCGCCAGTGCCTTCGGCAGCCGCCGCTCGCGCGCCATCGCGAAAATCAGCCGCCCGGCCGCCGCCTGCCCGGCCAGCGCCGCGAACGCCGCGCCGATCGCCTTGCTGACCGCCACCAGATCGTGCAGCCACCCGCCGACCGACACGTCGATCGCGTCGTAGAACGCGGACCCCTGCTTGACCGGCTCCGCCGCGAGCTGCGCCGACGACACCGGCTCGATGAGCGCCACGAGATACGTCTGCGCGATGAACAGCACACCCGCGAGCGCCAGACAGAACAGCACCGCCTTCGCCACCTTCTCGGACCCGCCCGTGACCTCCTCCGCGAACGACACGATCGCGTCGAAGCCCAGATACGACAGCACCGCCACGGACACCGCGCCGACGACCGCCGACAGCTCGAACGCGCCCCGCGAACCGTCCCCGGTCAGCGGCGACAGCCACCCGCGCTCCGTCCCGTCCCGCACGATCACGACGATCGCGGAGCCGATGAACACGAGCAGCACCACGATCTCCATCGCCAGCACGGCGAAGCCGACGCGTGCCGCCGCCCGTACGCCCCACAGGTTCAGGAAGGTGGTGAGGACGACGGCGAGGGCCGTCCACACCCAGCGGGACACGGACGGGACCAGGGCGTTCATGGCGATGCCGGAGAAGAGATAGGCGACCGCCGGGATCAGGACGTAGTCGAGCATCGCCATCCACCCGGCGATGAACCCCGGCCCCTCACCGAGCGCCACGCGCGCGTACGTGAAGACCGAGCCCGCCTTCGGGGCGACCCGCACCATCTGGGCGTAGCTGAACGCGGTGAAGGCCATCGCGATCGTGGCGATGACGTAGACGAGCGCGACCGCGCCGTGCGATTTGGCGTCGAGGGTGCCGAAGACGCCGACCGGCGCCATGGGGGCGATGAACAGAAGCCCGTAGACGACGAGGTCGCGGAAGCCGAGGCTGCGCCGCAGGCCGTCTCCCTGTTCCTCGGCGGGCGGGGCGGGGTGAGCGGCCATCGAACCTCCGTTTGTCGCACACGGGTCTTCAGTGTCCACAAGTGGCGGATCTTTCACCTGTTGGCGCGGCCTTACGATGGGGGGCATGACTGCTTCGACTGGCTCCCGCCGTGTCCTGCTCGCCGCCCCCCGGGGCTACTGCGCCGGTGTGGACCGTGCCGTGATCGCCGTCGAGAAGGCGCTCGAGCAGTACGGTGCCCCGATCTACGTCCGCCACGAGATCGTGCACAACAAGTACGTCGTACAGACCCTGGAGCGGAAGGGCGCCATCTTCGTCGAACAGACACAGGAGGTCCCCGAGGGCTCCATCGTCATGTTCTCGGCGCACGGGGTCGCGCCCGTCGTCCACGACGAGGCCGCCGCCGGCAAGCTCGCCACCATCGACGCGACCTGCCCGCTGGTCACCAAGGTCCACAAGGAAGCCGTGCGCTTCGCGAACGAGGACTTCGACATCCTCCTCATCGGCCACGAGGGCCACGAGGAGGTCATCGGCACCTCGGGCGAGGCCCCTGACCACATCACGCTGGTCGACGGCCCCGAGGACGTCGCCAAGGTCGAGGTCCGCGACCCGTCCAGGGTCGTCTGGCTCTCCCAGACCACGCTCTCCGTGGACGAGACCATGGAGACGGTCGACGCCCTCAAGGAGAAGTTCCCGCAGCTCATCTCGCCCCCGAGCGACGACATCTGCTACGCCACGCAGAACCGTCAGCTCGCCGTGAAGCAGATGGGCGCCGAAGCTGACCTCGTCATCGTCGTCGGCTCCCGCAACTCCTCGAACTCCAAGCGTCTCGTCGAGGTCGCGAAGCTGGCCGGCTCCCGTGCCGCGTACCTCGTCGACTTCGCGTCGGAGATCGAAGAGGCCTGGATGGAGGGCGTGACCACGGTCGGCGTCACCTCCGGCGCGTCCGTCCCCGAGGTTCTCGTCGAGGAAGTCCTCGAGTGGCTGTCGCAGCGCGGTTACGCGGACGTGGAGATCGTCAAGGCGGCCGAGGAGTCGATCACGTTCTCGCTGCCGAAGGAGCTGCGCCGCGACCTGCGCGCGGAGGCTGCCGCCCTGGTGGGTGACGAGTCCTCCGCTGCCGAGGGGGACGGCTCCGCCGAGTGACCCGGCGCGCGTAAGGCAGCTGTCTCATCCGTCGAGGAGTGGCGTCCGGCCGCTCGTCGTACGGTGGTGCCCATGCAGATCTTCGGTGTGGACATCGGCGGATCAGGGATCAAGGGCGCGCCCGTCGACCTCGACCGCGGAGACCTGGCACAGGAGCGGTGCAAGGTCCTGACCCCGCATCCGGCCACGCCCGACGCCGTGGCCGACGGGGTGCGCCAGGTCGTGGAGCATTTCGACAAGAGGCCCGAACGCCTCGGCGTCACGTTCCCCGGCGTCGTGACCGGCGGCTCCACGATCCGTACGGCGGCCAATGTCGACAAGTCGTGGATCGACGTCGACGCGCGGGCCCTGCTGACGGAGCAACTCGACGGTCTCCCCGTGACGATCCTCAACGACGCGGACGCGGCGGGCGTCGCCGAGATGCACTTCGGCGCGGGCCGCGGCCGCGAGGGGACCGTCCTGCTCCTCACCTTCGGTACGGGCATCGGCAGCGCCCTTTTCATCGACGGAAAGCTCGTCCCGAACACCGAGCTGGGTCATCTGGAGCTGAACGGGCACGACGCCGAGAAGCACGCCTCGACGAAGGCGAAGGAAGACCACGAACTGAGCTGGGAGCACTGGGCGCGCCGGGTGAAGAAGTATCTGGCGCACGTCGAGATGCTGTTCTCGCCCGAACTGTTCATCATCGGCGGCGGCGTCAGCCGCAAGGCCGACAAGTTCCTGCCGCTGATCACGGGCATCAAGGCGGAGATCGTCCCGGCGCAGCTCCAGAACAACGCGGGGATCGTGGGCGCGGCGATGGCGGCGGCGGAGTCGCGCTAGCGGTTCGGGTTACGCCGGGCTTCTTCGGTTACGCGGTGCGGCGCCGGGGGTGAGGCGCGGACGTGGCCATGCCCGCGGGAGACCCGGCGCGCGCCTGCGCCAGGGACCGCTTGCGTGCCGCGCGCCGCGCGATGTGGCGGACGCCACGGACGGTCACGATGATCCCGGCGACGAGCGTGCCGCCGTACAGCCAGCCCGCGTGCATGGCGAGCGCCGTGAACAGGCCCATGATCTGCCCGCCGAGCCCGCCCGCCCCGTCGGTCACGGGCAGGATCCCGACGGCGAAGGCGATCGGTACGGCGACGGGCGCGGCCACCAGGTCGGCGGGCCGCACCCAGCGTGCCGTGAGCGCGCTGACCAGCAGGAACAGCACCCCGTACACGGCGATCGAGCCGTCGAACAGCAGCGCGTCGAGGAACGCGAGCACGAGCATCGCGGCGACGCAGAACAGCCCGCTGCCGAGGCCGGTGAGGCGCGGATCGGGGAAGCGGCGCAGGGCGAGGACCAGCGGCGACGTGGGACGAGGCCCCTGGTCGCCGCGCTTGCCGGACGCGCGGTAGACGGTGCCGGAGCCGGAACCGGATCCGGAACGGTGTTCCGCGCCGTGCTCGGCGTCGCCCTCGGGCCCCGCGCCGCCGCGTTGCGCCTGGGGCGGGAGCGGCGGTGTGCGGCGGGGCCGGTTCTGCGAGGGGCGCGGCGGCGTACGGCGGGGTTGGTCCACCCCACCAACTTAGGTCGGGTTATGTGCGGAATCGGTCGCGGGACACGCGGTTTGGCAGACCTTGCCCAAGCGTTCGATACGTCGCCCGGTGGGTGTCCCGGCACGCCGTAGACTGGGGTGCCCTCCATCCTCACGTACGGGAAGTCGCAACGTGTCGCTCACGATCGGAATCGTCGGTCTGCCGAATGTCGGCAAGTCGACCCTGTTCAACGCCCTGACCAAGAACGACGTGCTGGCGGCCAACTACCCGTTCGCCACGATCGAGCCGAACGTGGGCGTCGTCGGTGTCCCCGACACCCGCCTGGCGAAGCTCGCCGAGGTCTTCGGCTCCCAGAAGATCCTTCCGGCGACGGTCGACTTCGTCGACATCGCCGGCATCGTGCGCGGCGCCTCCGAGGGTGAGGGCCTGGGCAACAAGTTCCTCGCGAACATCCGCGAGTCGGACGCGATCTGCCAGGTCATCCGTGCCTTCAAGGACGAGAACGTCGTGCACGTCGACGGCAAGGTCTCGCCCAAGGACGACATCGAGACGATCAACACCGAGCTGATCCTCGCCGACCTCCAGACCATCGAGAAGGTCCTGCCGCGCCTCCAGAAGGAGTCGCGCATCAAGAAGGACGTGGCCCCGAAGGTGGCGGCGGTCGAGGCGGCCAAGGAGATCCTGGAGAAGGGCGACACGCTCTTCTCGGCGGGCATCGTCCAGGGCTCGGGCAACGAGGAGCTCCTGCACGACCTGCACCTCCTCACCACCAAGCCGTTCCTCTACGTCTTCAACGTCGACGAGGACGAGCTGACCGACGACGCCTTCAAGGCCGAGCAGAGCGCCCTGGTCGCCCCGGCCGAGGCGATCTTCCTCAACGCCAAGCTCGAGGCGGACCTCGCCGAGCTCGACGAGGAGGACGCCATGGAGCTCCTCCAGTCCGTCGGCGCCGAGGAGCCGGGCCTCGCCACCCTCGCGCGCGTGGGCTTCAACACCCTCGGCCTGCAGACCTACCTCACGGCCGGCCCCAAGGAATCCCGCGCCTGGACCATCAAGAAGGGCGCCACCGCCCCCGAAGCCGCCGGAGTCATCCACACCGACTTCCAGAAGGGCTTCATCAAGGCGGAAGTCATCTCCTTCGCCGACCTGGTGGAAACGGGCTCGGTAGCCGAGGCCCGAGCCAAGGGCAAGGCCCGCATGGAGGGCAAGGAGTATGTGATGCAGGACGGGGATGTGGTGGAGTTCCGCTTCAACGTGTAGCGGCTGACGTATCGCCACGTCGCTGATCTGGCAAACGTGCAGGTCAGAGAGGGTCCGACTCTTCGGGGTCGGGCCCTTGGTTTTTCCCGTGCTGGGATGGTGCTGGGGTGGGGTGCCCGTGCTGGGGTTCGTGCGGGCCAGGCGCTGGCCGAGTGTGAAGGTAGTGCGGACGTGGCACTTTTCCTACTCGTTTGACACAATCGGGGGCATGGCTGAGACGACGTACAGCATCGGGGAAGGCCCGGCGACGCGGGTGAGCCTGTCGCTGCCGGAGGGGACCGCGGAGGCGATCCGGGCGCGGGTGGGGAAGCGGGAGTTCTCCGCGTTCATCGCCGAGGCGGTCGAGCGTGAGCTGCGCGGGCAGGTCATGGACGAGTACCTGGCGGACTACGAGAGCCGCAAGGGGCCGGTCTCCGAGCCAGCTCGTCAGCGGGCGCGGCAGGTCTTCGACGAGGTGTTCGCCGAGGAGGCCGAGTGGCCCGCCGCAGGCTGAGTCACGAGGGGACGCTGGTCCTCGACAGTGAGGGACTCTCGAAGCTGCTCGCCGATGACGAGCAGGTGGTGGCTCTGATTGCTGAGGCGCGCTCGCGCGGCATGGAGGTCGTGATCTGTGCGCTCACCATCATCGAAGCCGTCCACGCCCGTACGAACAAGTCCCGCCTGAACTGGGTGCTTTCCGGGCTGCGGGTCGTCCCGGTCAGTGACGAGGAGGCGAGGGCGGCCTCGAAGTTGCTGATGAATGCCGGGTTGCATGGACACAAGTACGCGATCGATGCGGCGGTCGCCGAGGCCGCGCTGCGACAGCATCGCCCCGTGGTCATGCTGACTTCCGATATTGACGACATGGCCAAGCTGTGCGGCGAGCGGGTCCGGCTCGTGGCGGTGTGATTTCCTCTGGTCCGCTTTCTGCCTTTCGACGGTTGGCCAGTGAGCGGCGGTGGCGTAGGGGCTCCGGTGGCCGAGGGGGAAGGGCTTGACCAAGCCCGATGGCGGTCCATGGACAGCCGACACCTTCAAGATCAAGTCGTGGTCGTGTGAGACCCCGCGCGGCGCCGATCCCACCTGCGAATTCTCCTGACCGCTCGCCGCCCGGCGGGGACCGGTTCAGGCGAAGGGCGGATCCGGCCGGGCTTCAGCCGGCACTTCGAAGTCCGTGTCCGGGAGTTCGACATCCAGTACCAGCTCGGTGAACCGCTGCCGCGCCCCGGACACGGACCAACTACGTACAACGCCACTGGCGCTGTCGACGTCCGCTTCCAGCGGCTCTGTGCTCTCGCCGGGAAACGGATCGAACCGGACCGACACGAGCCCGGTGTCCGCTTCTGCGTCAAGCAGTTCTCCTGGCTGGTAGTCATCCCCGTTCCCTCCCCACAAAGGGGCCGTACTCGGGAAGAGCATCATCCGCAGGCCGCTGCTGTGGTGATCCCGGTCGGGCGGCACCCACAGCCAGCCGTCGCTGCCGCGCGACGCGGAGCGTGTCCCGTCCGACACCAGACGCAGGACTCCGTCCTCCTCGATCCGCCATCGGCCCGGCTCCCGATAGGCGAATCGCCGCTGCCGGCTCCAGCGGCGGTCCGATTCCTGACACCACACCCCCCCCTCGCACTGTGCGGAGAAGCGGCGCGCATCAACGCGCACACTCGATGATCGCGGCGCGGTCGCGTGCGGCGTAGGCGCACGTCAGGTCGCGCCCGCCATGCGGCGTTGTTGATCCGGGGGTCGGTGAGGGTTCCCGGAAGTCCTTCATCGCATCTCTGTGCTCGATGCAACTCTGTGCTCGATCGGTCGACGGCGTCGGCCGGGGTGCGGGGGTGAGGTACGGCGGAGGCACTCACCAGGTCGAGGCGCTTGTTCATATCCAAGCGGAAGGTGCCGTACGGGTTGACGTTGGACCAGAACAGCGCAGTCAGGCCGCGTCGGTCTTCGTCGCTCAGCTTCTTCGCCCAAGCCGGTTCGGCCAGGACCTGCTGAAGCAGCAGCGTGTTGACGTGCACGAGCGCGGACTGAAGCAGGTGCAGCGCGAGCATCGAGGTCTCGGCGTGTTCTTTGGCGGGGCCGGTCAGGGCGCCGCCCTTGCCGTAGTGCAGCACGGCGTTCGCGCTGTTCCAGTTCTCCACGACCTGGAGCCCGGCGTGAATCTCCCGACGCAGGTCGGGGCTGGCCAGGTAGTCACGACGCCCAGGACAGGGAAACGGGACCCGTCCAACTACCCGCGACCTACCTTGCGGCTGGCGTCTGAGCCAGGACGCCAGGGCCGTCATGGCGTGAGCCGGCGGCTGACCTGGCTTGCGGATCGCGGCGCCGGGATCAGTCAGCGATCCGGAAGCGCCCCATCGCGATTTTGATGAGTTCGTCGGCGATCTCCTCGGCGGTCGCGTCGACCCAGCCGACAACCCAGTCGTGCATCAGGCCGTTGACGGCTCCGATGAAGGCGGC
>NZ_JBEYYB010000019.1:0-113180 GCF_040645335.1 Streptomyces sp. NPDC046821
CCACCGCTCCGGCACCATCAAGGGCCTCGCCGCCGAGATCGGCGCCTCCATCACCTCCGGCGCCACCATCTGCGAGATCAAGGACTGACGCCCGGACCCAAGGGCTGATCCCGGCCCGCACTTGCACCACACGAGCGCCCGGTGGACCCTCACGGTCCGCCGGGCGCTCGCGTCTTGCCGGACCACGCCACCACGGCCCCGCGATCAGGCATCCTTGAGAGCGCGCGGACGACCAGGGAGGACCGATGACGACCGGCATGGACCAGACGGACCGGACCCGCCCGGCCTCTTCCGTACGCCCCATGCGGGCCGACGCCCGGCGGAACTACGAACGGCTGCTGGCCCAGGCGCGGACGGCGTTCGCGGAGCACGGCACGGGAGCGTCGCTCGAGGACGTGGCGCGGCGCGCGGGCGTGGGTATCGGGACGCTGTACCGGCACTTCCCGAACCGGCACGCGCTGATGAGCGCGGTCTTCGAGGACGCGGTGAACGATCTGCTGGAGCGCTCGCGGGCGCTGCTCGCGGACCCGCAGCCGTGCGCGGCGCTGGTGGCATGGCTGCGCGACATCATCACTCATGCGGGTGAGTACCGCGGACTGTCACGGGCCCTCATGTCGGCGTCGCAGGACACGAGTTCGGCCCTGTCGCGGTGCAGTACGCCGATGCGCGAGGCGGGACAGGCCCTGCTGTCCAGGGCACAGCGGGCGGGCGCAGTGCGCGTGGACGTGTCGATCGGCGATCTGCTGCAACTGACGAACGCGATCGCGCTGGCCGCGGAGGAGACCCCGGACGACCCGGAACTGGCCGACCGGCTCCTGCGGCTCACGCTCCGAGGCATCACGGCGGGCTGACCCCACCGTCACCGCGGACTGACCTCACCGTCACGCCGGGCTGACCCCACCGTCACCGCGGGCCGAGCGCTCCCCCGTGGAGCACCCGCGTACCGACCCCGGTCAGCCCCGTATCGCCTCCGTCCGGCGACAGCTGACGCTCAGCGCCGCCGCAGGTCGGCCACCCGCGCCGCGCGTTCAGGCGGGGCCTGGTCGAGGGCGGCGGCGCTGCGGAGCTGGGGGCCGCCTTGCAGCTGGGTACGGCGCTGGCCCGGCAGGGGTACGTCCCGGCGTGTCTGGCGCGCCGGGACGGAGTCTCCCCCCGCCTGCCCCGATCCGCTCCCCGAGCCTCCGGCGATCGCGATCTGCACCCCCTGGTCGGCGAGTGCCTGCAGTTCGGTGGCGGCGCGGTCGTCGTGCGTGGGCGGTTCGTCCGTCACGAGGCGGGTGATCACGTCCGTCGGCACGGTCTGGAACATGGTGTCCGTACCGAGCTTGGAGTGGTCGGCCAGGACGACGACCTCCGCGGCGGCCTGCACCAGGGCGCGGTCGACGGACGCCGAGAGCATGTTGGACGTGGAGAGGCCGCGTTCGGCGGTCAGACCACTGCCGGAGAGGAAGGCGCGCGAGACCCTGAGCCCCTGGAGGGACTGCTCGGCCCCGCTGCCCACGAGGGCGTAGTTGGAACCGCGCAGGGTGCCGCCCGTCATGACGACCTCGACCCGGTTGGCGTGGGCGAGGGCCTGGGCGACGAGGAGGGAGTTGGTGACCACGGTCAGACCGGGCACCCGCGCGAGCCGGCGGGCCAGCTCCTGCGTGGTGGTCCCCGCGCCCACGACGATGGCTTCGCCTTCTTCGACGAGGCCGGCGGCGAGATCGGCGATGGCCGTCTTCTCCGCGGTCGCGAGATGGGATTTCTGCGGAAAGCCGGACTCCCGCGTGAATCCGCCCGGCAATACCGCACCGCCATGCCGGCGGTCGAGGAGTCCTTCTGCCTCCAGTGCGCGCACGTCCCGCCGTACGGTCACTTCGGAGGTCTGGACGACGCGGGCGAGCTCCCGGAGCGATACCGCTCCATTGGCCCGCACCATTTCGAGGATCAATTGACGACGTTCTGCAGCGAACACGAAACTGACAGTAACCCCAACGACCGTCTGCTTTCAGCACTATGCGCCGAATAACCGAAGTTGTTCGCACAGAACGACGTGAAGTGGTATACGCGCCGAACTCTCACGCGTATACCCGCCTCGAACCCGACAACACCCCGTGACCTGCGGGAAGTTGAAGGCTGCCGACAGAACCTGCCGGACTGTCAGGCTTCACCCGTCGTCTTACGCGTGTGCAACTGACGGGCCACTTCGGCGATGGAGCCCGAAAGTGACGGGTAGACGGTGAAGGCGTTCGCGATCTGTTCGACCGTCAGATTGTTGTCGACCGCGAGGGAGATGGGATGGATCAGTTCGCTCGCGCGCGGGGAGACGACGACACCGCCCACCACGATGCCCGTGCCGGGCCGGCAGAAGATCTTGACGAAGCCGTCGCGGATGCCCTGCATCTTGGCGCGCGGGTTGCGCAGCAGCGGCAGCTTCACGACGCGGGCGTCGATCTTCTTGGCGTCGACGTCGGCCTGCGAGTAGCCGACGGTGGCGATCTCGGGGTCGGTGAAGACGTTCGAGGAGACCGTCTTGAGGTTCAGCGGGGTCACGGCGTCACCGAGGAAGTGGTAGACGGCGATGCGGCCCTGCATGGCGGCGACGGAGGCGAGGGCGAAGACGCCGGTGACGTCTCCGGCCGCGTACACGCCGGGGGCGGTGGTGCGGGAGACCTTGTCGGTCCAGATGTGCCCGGAGTCCTTGAGCTTGACGCCGGCCTCCTCCAGGCCCATCCCGCTGCTGTTCGGGATGGCGCCGACGGCCATGAGGCAGTGGGTGCCGGAGATGACGCGGCCGTCGGCGAGGGTGACCTCGACGCGGTCGCCGACGCGCTTGGCGGACTGGGCGCGCGAGCGGGCCATGACGTTCATGCCGCGGCGCCGGAAGACGTCCTCCAGGACGGCGGCGGCGTCGGGGTCCTCGCCCGGGAGGACGCGGTCACGGCTGGACACGAGCGTCACGCGCGATCCGAGCGCCTGATAGGCACCGGCGAACTCGGCACCGGTGACACCGGAACCGACCACGATGAGCTCCTCGGGGAGCTCGTCCAGGTCGTAGACCTGGGTCCAGTTCAGGATCCGCTCGCCGTCGGGCTGCGCGTCGGGGACCTCGCGAGGGTGGCCGCCGGTCGCGATGAGGACGGCGTCGGCGACGAGGGTCTCCTCGCTGCCGTCGGCCGCGCGCACGATGACGTTGCGGGAGCCGTCGGCGGCCTGCAGACCGTCGAGCCGGCCACGGCCGCGCATCACGCGGGCGCCCGCGCGCGTGACGGAGGCGGTGATGTCGTGGGACTGCGCGAGCGCGAGCCTCTTCACACGCCGGTTGACCTTGCCGAGGTCCACCCCGACGACCCTCGCGGGAGTGTCGATGTACGGGGTGTCGTCGGCGACGATGATCCCCAGCTCCTCGTACGAGGAGTCGAAGGTGGTCATCACCTCGGCCGTCGCGATCAGAGTCTTCGACGGGACGCAGTCGGTGAGCACCGACGCTCCGCCCAGACCGTCGGCATCGACGACGGTCACCTCCGCGCCGAGCTGAGCGGCGACGAGCGCCGCCTCATATCCGCCTGGTCCGCCACCGATGATCACGATCCGAGTCACGTACTCCATTCTCCCGCACGCTTCAGCCGCTTTCGCCCCCGGGGGCCCGTGTCCGGGCACTTCCCACGTCAGCGGCGTCGCCGTTACGCGAGTGACCCCGGCCACACTTGTCGTACTCTCACTCCATGTCGCTCTACACCGCCTACGCCGGCAATCTCGACGCGCGGCTGATGACGCGCCGCGCACCGCACTCGCCGATGCGCGCGACGGGCTGGCTCAACGGCTGGCGGCTGACGTTCGGGGGCGAGCACATGGGCTGGGAGGGCGCGCTCGCGACCCTCGTCGAGGCCCCCCGCTCGCAGGTCTTCGTCGCGCTCTACGACATCGCGCCGATGGACGAGGAGTCCATGGACCGCTGGGAGGGCGTGGGCCTGGACATCTACCGGCGGATGCGCGTGCGCGTGGACACCCTGGAGGGCGAGGAGTCCGCGTGGGTGTACGTGCTCAACGGTTACGAGGGCGGTTTCCCGTCGGCCCGCTACCTGGGCGAACTGGCGGACGCGGCGGAATCGGCGGGCGCCCCGCACGACTACGTGATGGAACTCCGCAAGCGCCCCTGCTGAGCCGACACACCGCGGTTCGTCGAAAACAACAACACAACAATCCCGACACCGTCACTCCGCCATCTACGCGCGTAGGCCCAAACCGGCTACCCTCGACCGCGTGAACGCATCTGTTACTCCGGAGAACCTCCAGGGCGCCGCCCCGACCGACCCCCGGGCCACCGCCGACGCCGCCGCCTCGCGCCTGCGCGAGCTCACGGGCGCCGACACCCACGACGTCGCCCTCGTGATGGGCTCCGGCTGGGCACCCGCGGTGGACGCGCTCGGCTCCCCCGAAGCCGAGTTCGCCGTCACCGAGCTGCCCGGTTTCCCGCCGCCGGCCGTAGAGGGCCACGGCGGCAAGATCCGCTCGTACAAGATCGGCGACAAGCGGGCGCTCGTCTTCCTCGGCCGCACGCACTACTACGAGGGCCGCGGCGTGGCCTCCGTGGCACACGGTGTCCGCACGGCGGTCGCCGCCGGCTGCAAGACGATCGTCCTGACGAACGGCTGCGGCGGCCTGCGCGAGGGAATGCGCCCCGGCCAGCCGGTCCTGATCAGCGACCACCTGAACCTGACGGCCACGTCCCCGATCGTCGGCGCGAACTTCGTCGATCTGACGGACCTCTACTCCCCGCGCCTGCGCGCCCTGTGCAAGGAGATCGACCCGACGCTCGAAGAGGGCGTCTACGCACAGTTCCCGGGCCCGCACTACGAGACCCCGGCCGAGATCCGCATGGCCCGCACGATCGGCGCGGACCTGGTCGGCATGTCGACGGTCCTGGAGGCCATCGCGGCCCGCGAGGCGGGCGCCGAGGTCCTGGGCATCTCCCTGGTCACGAACCTGGCGGCGGGCATGACGGGCGAACCGCTGAACCACGAAGAGGTACTCCAGGCGGGCCGCGACTCGGCGACGCGCATGGGCGCGCTCCTGGGCCAGGTCCTGGGCCGCATCTGACACGCAAGAGGCTGGAGAAACCGTGCAGGAAAACGAACTGCTCGCACAGGCCAGGACCTGGCTGGCCGAGGACCCGGACCCGCAGACCCGCGAAGAACTCGCGACCCTGATCGGAAACGCCGACACGACGTCCCTGGCCGAGCGCTTCGCCGGCACGCTCCAGTTCGGCACGGCCGGGCTGCGCGGCGAACTGGGCGCGGGCCCCATGCGAATGAACCGCGCAGTAGTGATCCGCGCAGCAGCAGGCCTGGCGACCTACCTGACCAAGAAAAACGCCCCCAACTCCCTCGTGGTAATCGGCTACGACGCCCGCCACAAGTCGGCAGACTTCGCCAGGGACACCGCAGCAGTGATGACGGGCGCGGGCCTACGAGCAGCGCTCCTCCCCCACCCGCTCCCCACCCCGGTCCTGGCATTCGCAATAAGGCACCTGGGCGCAGTAGCAGGCGTGGAAGTCACAGCCAGCCACAACCCACCACGAGACAACGGCTACAAGGTCTACCTGGGCGACGGCTCGCAGATCGTGTCCCCCGCAGACACAGAGATCGCAGCAGAAATCAAGGCAATCCAAAGCCTGCACGACGTCCCCCGCCCAGACGCAGGCTGGGAAACCCTGGACACCAAAATCGTCGACGCCTACCTGACCCGCACGGACGCGGTCCTGTCCCCCACGTCCCCCCGCACGGCGAACACGGTCTACACGGCGATGCACGGAGTAGGAAAGGAAACGCTCCTGGCCGCATTCGCCAGAGCGGGCTTCCCACCCCCCACCCTGGTCCCCGAACAAGCAGACCCGGACCCGGACTTCCCAACAGTCGCGTTCCCCAACCCGGAAGAACCGGGCGCAATGGACCTGGCCTTCGCAACAGCCCGCAAGGCCGCCCCCGACCTGATCATCGCGAACGACCCGGACGCAGACCGCTGCGCAGTAGCCGTCAAAGAGAACAACGACTGGCGAATGCTGCGAGGCGACGAGGTAGGCGCGCTACTGGCCGCACACCTGGTAGCCAGGGGCGCCAAGGGCGTATTCGCAGAGTCAATCGTGTCGTCCTCGCTCCTGGGCCGAATCGCCGAAAAGGCAAACCTGCCGTACGAGGAAACGCTGACGGGCTTCAAGTGGATCGCCCGAGTAGAGGGCCTGCGCTACGGCTACGAGGAGGCACTCGGCTACTGCGTGGACCCAGAAGGCGTACGCGACAAGGACGGCATCACAGCCGCACTACTGATCACAGAACTCGCCTCCACACTCAAGGAACAAGGCCGCACGCTCCTTGACGCCCTGGACGACCTGGCACTGACCCACGGCCTGCACGCCACAGACCAACTGTCAGTCCGGGTAGAAGACCTGACGATCATCGCGACGGCAATGCGCAAGCTACGCGAGACACCCCCCACGCAACTGGCGGGCCTCAAGGTCACACAGGCAGAAGACCTGACCCAGGGCACAGCATCACTGCCGCCCACGGACGGCCTGCGCTACACACTGGAAGGCGAGTACAAGGCCCGGGTAATCGTCCGCCCGAGCGGCACAGAGCCCAAGCTCAAGTGCTACTTGGAGGTGGTCATCCCAGTGACGGAACGCCACGCGCTACCAGCAGCCAAAACAAGGGCGGCCAACGTACTGACCGCGATCAAGAGAGACCTCTCGACCGCGGCCGGCATCTAAATCAGCTGAGTCAGCCCAAGCGGGCCCCTCACCCGAGGCCGAACAACACACCCAGCATCACCGCACCCACAACCGTCGGGGCGATGATCTCGTAGGCCCAGCGGACGGCCGGCTCTCCCTTCGCGGAGGGCCGGTCGGCGTATTCCTTGGCGAGCTCGCGAAGCTCATCCATGGACCGATCTCCCGCGGCCTTCCGCGGCACGCCCGAATCGGCGGCCTGCGCCCCGAAAATGCCGCCGCCCTTCCTCCCGGAGGGGCGCCGGTTGGCCTTCTTCCGGTCCCGAATGGAAACGGGAATGGCCCAGAGCTGGTACTTGTCCCCGCCTTCGGTGAAGACCTCACTCGAATAGGCAGCGCGAAAATCGGCGACGACAGCCCAGGGCAGCGTGATGATGCGGAAGGGGTTGCGCACCTTCAGCCGGTCCTCATTCGCGTACACGGCAGGCCGCACAGTAAAAGCCACAACAAGCGGGACGATGAACAACAAACCCGCGACGGCCAGCAAACGGGTTCGTCCGTCACCGGTGATCAGGGCGTCGGAACCGAGCCAGGCGGCCATCCCGAGGAGCAGGACACCGCCCGCGACACCGGCGGGCGAACGGTAAGCCCGCTCCGCGACCACGGGTTGCGTGACGGAGGGCTGGGAGTTCGGGGTCTTCATACCCCGATGATGCCTGAAGCCAGCCAGGAGGGGCAGAGAGGTATTTCCGACGGGAGATCACCCACGTACAAGAGGGGCCCAAGGGGCCAAGGGCACACCCCACCGGCGGAGAGCCGCGTACGAAACAGGAGGGGCCGTGGGGGCATGTGCGCGCGGAGCCACCAGCACCACACGCAGGCCGAGGCCAACCCCACGTAAACCCGTAGAACAGCGAGCACGTACATGCCCCCGCGGCCCCGCACCCAAAAGAACGCCGTCCCCCACCGGCAAAAACAGCCCGAGAAAACCCAAGGCCCCACAGCCCACTGGGCAGACCCCCCAACGACCCTCCCGATCGAAACCACACCCCCACCCCGCCCCTGTACAAGCAGCTACGCGCGTAGATATGCTCCCCTCGTGACCATGCCCACTGCACTCGCTGACGTGACCGCGTCCGACAGCACGCTCCGCCGCTTCCTCCACGGGCTGCCCGGCGTCGACGCGGTCGGCCTGGAGGCGCGCGCCGCCTCACTCGGTACCCGCTCGATCAAGACCACGGCGAAGGCGTACGCCATCGACCTGGCGATCTCGATGATCGACCTGACGACCCTGGAGGGCGCCGACACCCCGGGCAAGGTCCGGGCACTGGGCGCGAAGGCCGTCAACCCCGACCCGACCGACCGCAGCACCCCCCGCACAGCGGCCGTCTGCGTCTACCCGGACATGGTCGCCACGGCCAAGCAGGCCGTAACCGGCACCGACGTGAAGGTCGCCTCCGTGGCCACAGCGTTCCCCGCCGGCCGCGCAGCCATCGACGTAAAACTGGGAGACGTACGCGAGGCGGTAGCCGCAGGCGCGGACGAGATCGACATGGTCATCGACCGCGGAGCGTTCCTCTCCGGCGACTACATGACGGTGTTCGAGCAGATCCGCGCGGTGAAGGAGGCCTGCGGCACGGCCCGCCTGAAGGTCATCTTCGAGACGGGCGAACTCTCGACGTACGACAACATCAAGCGCGCGAGCTGGATCGGCATGATCGCGGGCGCGGACTTCATCAAGACGTCGACGGGCAAGGTAGGCGTGAACGCCACCCCGGCGAACACGCTCCTGATGCTGGAGGCGGTAAGGGACTTCCGCACCCAGACGGGCATCCAGGTAGGCGTGAAGCCCGCAGGCGGCATCCGCACATCCAAGGACGCGGTCAAGTTCCTGGTCATCGTCAACGAGACGGCGGGCCCGGACTGGCTGGACAACAACTGGTTCCGCTTCGGCGCCTCCAGCCTCCTCAACGACCTGCTGATGCAGCGCCAGAAGCTGGCCACCGGCCGCTACTCCGGCCCCGACTACGTCACGGTGGACTGACCCATGACCTTTGAGTACGCACCCGCACCGGAGTCCCGCTCGGTCGTGGACATCGCCCCGTCGTACGGCCTGTTCATCGACGGCGAGTTCACCGAGGCAGCCGAAGGCAAGGTCTTCAAAACGGTCTCCCCCTCCACGGAGGAGGCCCTGTCCGAGATCGCTCAGGCCGGCGAGGCCGACGTGGACCGAGCGGTAAAGGCGGCCCGCAAGGCATTCGAGAAGTGGTCGGCGCTCCCCGGCACGGAACGCGCGAAGTACCTGTTCCGCATCGCCCGCATCATCCAGGAACGCTCCCGCGAACTCGCGGTCCTGGAAACCCTGGACAACGGCAAGCCGATCAAGGAGACCCGCGACGCGGACCTCCCCCTGGTGGCGGCGCACTTCTTCTACTACGCGGGCTGGGCGGACAAGCTCGACCACGCAGGCTTCGGCCCGAACCCGACCCCACTCGGAGTCGCAGCCCAGGTCATCCCCTGGAACTTCCCGCTCCTGATGCTGGCCTGGAAGATCGCCCCAGCCCTGGCCACAGGCAACACGGTGGTCCTCAAGCCGGCCGAGACAACCCCCCTCTCAGCCCTCTTCTTCGCGGACATCTGCCGCCAGGCAGGCCTCCCGAAGGGCGTAGTCAACATCCTCCCGGGCTACGGCGACGCGGGCGCGGCACTCACGGCACACCCGGACGTGAACAAGGTGGCGTTCACGGGCTCGACGGCGGTGGGCAAGGAGATCGCCCGCACGGTCGCGGGCACGAACAAGAAGCTCACCCTCGAGTTGGGCGGCAAGGGCGCGAACATCGTCTTCGACGACGCCCCGATCGACCAGGCGGTGGAGGGCATCGTCACAGGCATCTTCTTCAACCAGGGCCAGGTCTGCTGCGCGGGCTCACGCCTCCTGGTCCAAGAGTCGATCCAAGACGAACTCCTCGACAGCCTGAAGCGCCGCCTCTCAACCCTCCGCCTGGGCGACCCCCTGGACAAAAACACGGACATCGGCGCAATCAACTCCGCAGAACAGCTGGCCCGCATCAAGACCCTCGCGGAAACAGGCGAAGCGGAGGGCGCGGAACGCTGGTCCCCCGAGTGCGAACTCCCGTCCTCCGGCTACTGGTTCGCCCCGACGCTCTTCACGAACGTCACGCAGGCCCACACGATCGCCCGGGACGAGATCTTCGGCCCGGTGCTCTCGGTCCTGACGTTCCGCACTCCGGAAGAGGCCGTGGCGAAGGCGAACAACACGCAGTACGGCCTCTCGGCAGGCATCTGGACGGAGAAGGGCTCCCGCATCCTCGCGGTGGCGAACAAGCTCCGGGCAGGCGTCGTCTGGGCCAACACGTTCAACAAGTTCGACCCGACCTCGCCGTTCGGCGGCTACAAGGAGTCGGGCTTCGGCCGCGAGGGCGGCCGCCACGGCCTGGAGGCGTACCTCGATGTCTGAGCACAACCGTCTGAGCGTCTTCAAGACCTACAAGCTGTACGTGGGCGGCAAGTTCCCGCGTTCCGAGAGCGGCCGGGTGTACGAGGTGACCGACGCAAAGGGCAAGTGGCTGGCGAACGCGCCGCAGTCGTCCCGCAAGGACGCACGGGACGCGGTGGTCGCGGCACGCAAGGCCTTCCCCGGCTGGGCGGGCGCGACGGCGTACAACCGCGGCCAGGTCCTCTACCGCGTGGCGGAAATGCTGGAGGGCCGCAGGGACCAGTTCATCCACGAGGTGGCGGACGCCGAGGGCCTGTCCAAGTCCAAGGCGGCAGCAACCGTGGACGCCGCAATCGACCGCTGGGTCTGGTACGCGGGCTGGACGGACAAGATCGCCCAGATGGTCGGCGGAGCGAACCCCGTGGCGGGCCCGTTCTTCAACCTCTCCACACCGGAGCCGACGGGCGTGGTCACGGTGCTGGCTCCACAGGACTCCTCCCTCCTCGGCCTGGTCTCGGTGATCGCCCCGGTGATCGCGACGGGCAACACGGCCGTGGTGATCGCCTCTGAGAAGGCCCCGCTCCCGGCCCTCTCCCTCGGCGAAGTCCTGGCCACCTCAGACGTCCCCGGCGGAGTGGTCAACATCCTCACCGGCAAGACGGCAGAGATCGCCGCACCCCTGGCCGCCCACCAGGACGTGAACGCGATCGACCTGACGGGCGCGGACAAGGACCTGGCCCGCGACCTGGAGATCGCGGCGGCGGACAACCTGAAGCGAGTACGCCGTCCACAAGCTGTGGACAGCGACTGGTCGAGGGACCCCGGAACAGACCGACTCACGTCGTTCCTGGAGGTCAAAACGGTGTGGCACCCGACAGGCTCTCTGGGAGCGTCGGGCTCCGCCTATTAATTGACGCCGCCCTACCCAAAACGAAGCCCCGCCCCCTCATCCAGAGGAGCCGGGGCTTCGCCACATCACAAACCGGAGCGAGACCGCCTACCCGGGCAACACAGAAGTGACCTGCCCGACAACAGGAAGATCAGCAAGCGCCCCACCCTTGGACAACGGCCCGGTGGCAACAGCGGTGGACACCGGCTTGAAGTCGGCGACCTGCGTCCCGACGACATTGTCCAGCGGATCAACTCCCGTACCGGCAAGCGGATTGAGCTTCAGATGCTTCACCGGCGCGAGCCCACCAGACGTGGCGTCATGCAGAGCCCCGGTCACCGCTCCCCCCGCAGCCGCCGCGTCCAGATCCCCCACCGGCGACGCCAGAGGCGTGGCCGCCGGCTCCGCCGCGCCGGCCGTCACGGCACCCCCGCCGAGCGCCGCCCCCGCGGCGGTGAGGGTGAGCCCGGCGCGCAGCAGCGCACGCCGCCCGGCCGAGGACTTCTTCGCTGTGTGTCGTGCCATCGAGTGCCGCCTGATTCCGGTACCGGCGGCGGCCGGTCGGCCCGCCGCCCTGGGTCGAGTAATCGTACGCGTACGCAGAGTAGTTGAGCGTCGGCTGTGCCACAAAGGCCGACCCGCGGGGTCCGGTGGGCCGGAGGATGCCGCACACTGGTCTCTCGTGAGTTCGCATCTCCCGATACCGACCCGGGTCGTCCTGCTGGCGGGACCGTCCGGCTCGGGCAAGTCGTCGTTCGCCGCCCGCTCAGGGCTCCCCGTGCTGTGCCTGGACGACTTCTACAAGGAGGCCGGCGACCCGACGCTGCCGCAGGTGCCGGGCAGCTCGGACATCGACTGGGACTCACCGTTGTCCTGGGACATGGAGACGGCCGTGGCCGCGATCGTGGAGCTGTGCCGCACGGGCCGCACGCGCGTCCCGGTGTACGACATCGCGACGAGCTCCCGGACGGGCGAGGGGCAGCTCGACATCGAGCGCACGCCGCTGTTCATCGCGGAGGGCATCTTCGCGGCGGACATCGTGGAGCGCTGCCGGGAGCTCGGACTGCTCGCCGACGCGCTGTGCCTGCGCGGCCGCCCGTCGACGACGTTCCGCCGTCGTCTGCTGCGCGACCTGCGGGAGGGCCGTAAGTCGGTGCCGTTCCTGCTGCGCCGAGGCTGGCGCCTGATGCGCGCGGAGCGGGCGATCGTGGCACGTCAGACGGCGCTCGGCGCGCACGCGTGCGGCAAGGAAGAGGCCCTGGGCCGGGTCGCCGCAGCCGCCGCGGGCCGCTGCGTGAAGGCCCGCGCCCACACTCCGTAGACCCGGCCCCGATAAAGCACGGGAAACGAGAACGGGACCGAAAGGCCCCCCGGCCCTCCGGTCCCGCTTCGATTCCCCCGTGTTTCCCCGTAGTCCCCCGTAGCCCCCCGTATTTCCCGCGAAGATCCCCCGTGATCCCCGCGGGTACCGCTTCCCCCGTACGGCCGTCGCGTCCCCCCGGAGCGACGGCCGCGTCCCTCCCCCTGCCTCAGGCCACCAGCTCGCCGAAGGACTCTTCCAGGTCGCTGCCGAGGCTGAGCGACTCGTCCTCGCGCAGCCGGCGCAGCGAGCGCCAGATGCTGGACTTCACCGTGCCGACGCTGATGTCGAGGATGTCCGCGATCTCGGGGTCCGTACGGCCCTCGTAGTAGCGCAGGACGAGCATCGTGCGCTGCAGTTCGGGAAGGCGGGCCAGAGCCTGCCAGAGAACCGCCCGCAGCTCCGTGCCGCGCATCGCGTCCGTGTCGCCCGCCGTCTCCGGCAGCTCCTCGGTCGGGTACTCGTTCAGCTTGCGGCGGCGCCACGCGCTGATGTGCAGATTGGTCATGGTGCGGCGGAGGTAGCCCCCGACCGCCGCCTTGTCGCTGATCCTGTCCCAGGCCCGGTACGTCGAGAAGAGGGCGCTCTGGAGCAGGTCCTCGGCCTCGAACCGGTCACCGGTCAGGTGGTAGGCGGTCGCGTAGAGAGAGGCGCGGCGCTCCTGGACGTAGGCGGTGAACGCCGCTTCGGCGTCCGCGCGCTCCGTCAGGGACTTCCGCTCCCCCGACTCCTCCCCGTACGCGCTTCCCCCGCCGGCCTGCGCCGGCTTCGCGTCAACCACCGACATGTACGTGGTGTGCTGACGCCCGGTGCCGCGAGCGCACCCCCGCCCGCTCACGGCACCGGACACTTCGTGCTTCCCGGAACCGGGACCCCGCACGAGAGCGTCATGCAGACGCGTGACAACTGCGCCAGTGGTGGTGCTGTGCAGCGGTTTCATCTCGCGCCCCCCGTCGTGGAGTCTCGGTTTCCCGTGGTCCGCAGGGACTCTCGTCCTTGCGATGCCCAAAAGCTTGCCGGGGTCACTTCATGACGGTGTCCGTCGACTGTCACAGACCTGTCACAGGCGCCGGAGGTGTGCGCGCCGGGTGCATGAAAAAGCCGCCTGCCCCGGCGTCGCGGGCCGAGACCGCTCCAACAGTCGAACTCCTGGCTTGCCATGGGACAGAATGACCCCGTGCCTTCCCTGTTGCTGATCGAGGACGACGACGCCATCCGGACGGCCCTGGAGCTGTCCCTGACGCGCCAGGGCCATCGGGTTGCCACGGCTGCCACCGGCGAGGACGGTCTGAAGCTGCTGCGCGAGCAGCGGCCCGATCTGGTCGTCCTCGACGTGATGCTGCCCGGCATCGACGGGTTCGAGGTGTGCCGGCGCATCCGGCGCACGGACCAGTTGCCGATCATCCTGCTGACCGCACGCAGTGACGACATCGACGTGGTGGTCGGCCTGGAGTCCGGTGCCGACGACTACGTGGTCAAGCCGGTGCAGGGCCGGGTGCTCGACGCCCGGATCCGCGCGGTGCTGCGCCGGGGCGAGCGCGAGGCGAACGACGCGGCGTCGTTCGGCAGCCTCGTCATCGACCGGGCCGCGATGACGGTCACGAAGAACGGCGAGGACCTCCAACTGACGCCCACGGAGCTGCGGTTGCTGCTCGAGCTGAGCCGCCGGCCGGGGCAGGCGCTGTCCCGGCAGCAGCTGCTGCGTCTGGTGTGGGAGCACGACTACCTGGGTGACTCGCGGCTCGTCGACGCGTGTGTGCAGCGGCTGCGGGCGAAGGTCGAGGACGTGCCGTCGTCGCCGACGCTGATCCGCACGGTGCGCGGGGTGGGTTACCGGCTGGACACGCCTCAGTGAGCGAAGCGCAGGGCACACCGCGGGGCTGGGCCGCCGCACGCAAGGCGATACTCTCCGGCCTCCGTTTCACGAGCCTGCGGCTGCGGCTCGTCGTCGTGTTCGCCCTGGTGGCGCTGACGGCGGCGGTGTCGGCGTCGGGGATCGCGTACTGGCTGAACCGTGAGGCCGTGCTGACGCGGGCGCAGGACGCGGCGCTCAGTGACTTCCAGCAGGAGATGCAGAACCGCGCGGCGGCGCTGCCGCAGAAGCCGACGCAGGGTGAACTGCAGCACGCGGCGAACCTGATGGCGAGCAGCAGTCAGCACTACAGCGTGCTGCTCATCAGCGAGGACGCCGAGAGCGCGGGCGGGCGGCGGATCGCGGGCAACTCCGATCTGGACGCGATCACGCTGGCCGAGGTGCCGAAGTCGCTGCAGGCCGCGGTGAATCGCGAGCAGCCCCTCAAGGACGGCAACAAGCACCCGTACCACCTGTACTGGCAGCGGATCACGATCCATGACACCCCGTATCTGGTCGGTGGTGCGCGGGTGATCGACGGGGGGCCGACGGGCTACATGCTCAAGTCCCTTGAGCCGGAGGCGAAGGATCTCAACTCGCTCGCCTGGTCGCTCGGGATCGCCACAGGGCTCGCGCTGATCGGTTCGGCGCTGCTCGCGCAGGCCGCCGCGACGACGGTGCTGCGGCCGGTGCACCGGCTCGGGATCGCGGCCCGGCGCCTCGGCGAGGGGAAGCTGGACACGCGCCTTCGGGTCTCCGGTACGGACGAACTCGCCGATCTCTCACGGACGTTCAACAGCGCGGCGGAGAGTCTGGAGAAGAAGGTCGCGGACATGAGCGCGCGCGAGGAGGCGTCGCGGCGCTTCGTCGCCGACATGTCGCACGAGCTGCGTACGCCGCTGACGGCGATCACCGCGGTGACCGAGGTCCTGGAGGAGGAGCTCGACGCGGAGACCGGTTCCGTCGACCCCATGATCGAGCCGGCGGTACGGCTCGTGGTGAGCGAGACCCGGCGACTGAACGACCTGGTGGAGAACCTCATGGAGGTCACCCGCTTCGACGCGGGCACCGCCCGGCTCGTCCTCGACCACGTCGACATCGCCGACCAGATCACGGCCTGCATCGACGCGCGCGCCTGGCTCGACGCGGTGGAGCTGGACGCGGAGCGCGGCATCATGGCGCGGATCGACCCGCGCCGCCTCGACGTGATCATGGCGAACCTGATCGGGAACGCGCTCAAGCACGGCGGCTCGCCGGTGCGGGTGTCCGTGCGCATGGAGGAATCGGCGCTGGTCATCAGGGTGCGCGACCACGGTCCCGGCATCCCCGAGGACGTGCTCCCGCATGTCTTCGACCGGTTCTACAAGGCGAGCGCGTCCCGGCCGCGGTCGGAGGGCAGCGGGCTCGGGCTCTCGATCGCCCTGGAGAACGCGCACATCCACGGCGGCGAGATCATGGCCGCCAACTCGTCCGAGGGCGGCGCGGTGTTCACGTTCCGGCTGCCGCTCGACGCGTCACCGCTGACGCTGCCGCCCGACGAGGAGACCGGCGGGGGACGTCCGGGGGCCGAGGGTGACGAATCAGGTGAGAAGGGCAGTACGCGATGACCGTACGCAGGACACGACGGCGTCGCGGGGTGCTCGGGGTGGCCGTGCTTGCCGCGCTGCTCGCCGGGTGCGGGATCCGGCCGACGGAGGTGCCGACGGACTTCGGGGCGGCTCCGTCCCGGGTGCCGTGTGCTCTGTCGGGGCCGGACCTGGGCTCGCGGTCGGGCGGGGAGTTCTCCGTCCAGGTGTATCTGGTCTGTACGTCGCAGCTGGTCAGCGTCGACCGGGCGGTGTCGCTGCCGAAGGGGCAGGGCACTCCGGACCGGGTGCGGCTCGCGCAGGCGCTGCTCGACGAGCTGGAGCAGACGCCGGGCGGTGACGAGCGGCAGGCGGGCTACACGACGGACGTCCGGCGCGGCACGACCGTCTCGGGCCCGGCCGCGGGCGACCCTGACAACGCGCTCCGCCTGAACGTCCTGCCGGACGACCTCTCCCCGTACGCGCTGGCCCAGATCGTGTGTACGTATGCGAACAGCGGGGCCTCGGCCAAGGACGACAAGGTCGTACTGGGCGGGCCGGGCGGCGATCCGCTGCGGGCGTACAAGTGCTCGCCGGAGATGCGGACGCGGCCGGGGCTGATGCCGGCGCCGGCGGAGACGGTCGGCTGACGCACTGCCCCCTCGGGTGAGCCCGGGCGGCTGACACGCTGGCCCTCAGGGCGAGCCCGGTCCGCTGACGCGCCGGCCCCTCGGGCGCGAGGTCGGCGGGTCGGCCGGCTGGGTGGTCCGTGCGGATCCGGCGGAACCGATCCTGCCGGACCGCGCGTCTTGGGGGGCGTGCAGCGCCATCGCTCGGGCGGTCATCACACCGCCATCCGCTTCCGTAGGGCAGGGGTACTCCTGCTCGCCGCGCATCTGCTTCTCGTCTGCTGGGTCACGCTGCGACCACTGGACGTCCCGTGGGTCAGCGCGGCGAACCTACGTCCGTTCGCCGGGATCAGGGCGGATCTCGCGCTGGGCGCGTGGGAGGCGGCCGAACGCATCGGCAAGGAAGTGCTGCTGCTCGCCCCGCTCGGGGTGCTGCTGCCGATCGCCGGAGGGCGGCTCGACGCATCGCCGCTGGGTTCACTGGTGCGAACCGTCGCTGCGGGGGCGATGATCTCGATCGGGATCGAGCTGGTGCAGACGGGCGTGCCGGGGCAGGTCGTGGACATCGACTCGCTGTTCCTGAACACGCTCGGCGTGGCGCTCGCGCACGCGGCCGTGGTCCCCGCTCTCAGGGGCAGCATCCGCCGTAGGACCGAGGGCGCGGGCCTTCGCAGGGAGGAGCCGTCTCAGGGGCGGACCCCGACGATTTCCAGGGTCGGCGTCGCCCCGTGAGCTGACGCCCGAGCCGCTTCCCGTCCGTAGCTTTGAGGTCATGGAGGACGCCCCGACGGAGGGCGCCCCACCACTACGCTTCGCGAAGGAGCCCTCTATGACCGCCCTTGCCCGCCCCACGAACGGACGGATGATCGGCGGAGTGTGCGCAGGCCTGGCAAGGCGCTTCGGCACCTCCGCGACCACGATGCGCGTGATCTTCGTGCTCTCGTGTCTGCTGCCGGGGCCGCAGTTCCTGCTGTACATCGCGCTGTGGATCCTGCTGCCCGGCGAGGACAAGACCCGCCAGGCCTGGTGACGACAAGGAGGGGCGCACCCGCGCCAGCGGATGCGCCCCTCCTACGTGTTCTGCGGGTGCCGGTCGGGTCAGCCGCCGACGGGCAGCGCGCCGGCGGCCGGCAGCTGCTTGACGGGCAGGCCGCCCAGGAGGCCGCCGACCGGGTTGTTGCCGTCGGTCGGGAGGACCTTCTCGGCGGCGGGCGCGGCGGCGTTCAGGCCACCGGCGACGGCGTGCTGGCCGGCGGCGAGGGAGTCGGTGGTGCCGGCGGGCAGCACCTGCGAGACCTGCTCGGCGGGGAGCGTGCTGGTCACGGTGTTCAGGGCGGAGCCCGCGTCGGGGAGCGCGGGGGCGGCGGACGCGGCACCGGCACCCGCGGCGGCGAAGGCGGCACCGAGAGCGGCGACACCGAGGGTCTTGGCAGCAGACTGCTTCATTGTGAAATGAGTCCTCGTGAACGGGGGTTTGAGCGGTTCACGACCGTAAACACCGGCGCGCGCCCGTCGCAACCAGCGAAATACGCGAAAGCGTGGCCGGGAGTTCACACTCCCAGCCACGCCGAATTCGCACAAAGAGACGCTACTTCACGGAAGAACCGCTGGTGGAAGCGGTTTGCGTGAACAGCCATTCGGATTTCAACTCGGCATACCCCGGCTTGACGACGTCATTGATCATGGCCAGTCGTTCATCGAAAGGAATGAATGCTGATTTCATCGCATTGACAGTGAACCACTGCATGTCGTCGAGCGTGTAGCCGAAAGCCTCGACCAGGTGCTCGAATTCGCGGCTCATGCTGGTGCCGGACATGAGGCGGTTGTCGGTGTTCACCGTCGTACGGAAGTGCAGCTTGCGGAGCAGGCCGATGGGGTGGGCCGCGTAGGAGTCGGCGGCGCCGGTCTGCAGGTTGGAGCTGGGGCACATCTCCAGGGGGATGCGCTTGTCGCGTACGTAGGAGGCGAGGCGGCCGAGTGTGACGGTGCCGTCCTCGGCGACCGTGATGTCGTCGATGATCCGCACGCCGTGGCCGAGCCGGTCGGCGCCGCACCACTGGAGGGCCTGCCAGATGGAGGGCAGGCCGAAGGCCTCGCCCGCGTGGATCGTGAAGTGGTTGTTCTCCCGCTTGAGGTACTCGAAGGCGTCGAGGTGGCGGGTGGGCGGGTAACCCGCCTCGGCGCCCGCGATGTCGAAGCCGACGACGCCCGAGTCGCGGTAGCCGTTGGCGAGTTCGGCGATCTCCAGGGCGCGGGCCGCGTGCCGCATCGCGGTGAGCAGGGCGCCGACGCGGATGCGGTGGCCGTTCGCTCTGGCGCGCCGCTCGCCCTCGCGGAAGCCCTCGTTGACCGCCTCGACGACCTCTTCGAGGGTGAGGCCCTGCTCCAGGTGCTGCTCGGGGGCGTAGCGGATCTCGGCGTACACGACACCGTCCTCGGCGAGGTCCTCGGCGCACTCGGCGGCGACCCGGAACAGCGCCTCGCGGGTCTGCATGACGGCGCAGGTGTGCGCGAAGGTCTCCAGGTAGCGCTCGAGGGAGCCGGAGTCGGCGGCCTCGCGGAACCAGATGCCGAGCTTGTCGGGATCGGTCTCGGGGAGGCTGTCGTAGCCCTGTTCCCGGGCGAGTTCGACGATGGTTCCGGGGCGGAGTCCGCCGTCGAGGTGGTCGTGCAGCAGCACCTTGGGGGCGCGAACGATCTGCACGGAGGTCGGAATCTGCGAGTTTCCGCTGATCTGGCTCGTCATTTCCGCACTCTACTGCCTACGCGCGTAGATTCCACCTGTCGGCGACCCGTCGATACGTAACAGTGATCCCGAGGACGGGTGGCGTACACCGGGCCTTCTGACACTGTTCTGCCATGGCAGAGGAAGCGACGACGGTCCGCGAGGCCCGGCTCGGGAAGACGGTCGGGCCCGTTCCGCAGGCGGTGAGCGGCGTGGTCCTGCTGCTTCCGCCGGGCGAGGAGTCCTCCGCGCGGGGGCCGTCACCCCTGGCGGCGGCGGCCGTACGCACGCTGAGCCGCACCCTCGCGCGCGAAGGAAGGCGTGACGGGCTCGCGACGCATGTCGTGCACTACCGCTACCGCGGCTGGAACGGCGCGCAGGCACAGCTCGCGCGCGACGCCGAATGGGCCGCGGACGAGGTGGTACGGCGCTACGGAGACGTGCCCGTGTGTCTCGCCGGCGTCGACATGGGCGGCCGGGCGGCGCTGCGCGCGGGCGGGCACAGGGCGGTCAACTCCGTTCTGGCGCTGGCCCCTTGGCTGCCGGAGGAGGATGTGGCCGCGCCGCCGGAACCGGTGAAGCAGCTCGCGGGCCGCCGGGTCCTCGTGGTGCACGGCACGAACGACCGGCGTACGGATCCCGAGTTGTCGTTCCGGCTTGCCGCCCGCGCGAAGAAGGCCAACCACGCCATCTGCCGGTTCGAGGTGCACTCCGACGGGCACGGGCTGCGCCAGCACCGGGCCGAAGTCCTGGCGCTGGCCCATGACTTCGTCCTGGGCTCGCTCTTCGGCCGCCCGTACTCCCGCCCCCTCCAGGACGCGCTCGCGGCGCCGCCGCCGCTGGGGCTGCGGATGCCGCTGGCTTCGGGGTTCGGGCAGCGCCGATAAGGCGGGGTCGTTCCGGGCAGCACCGATGGAGCGGGGGCATCCCGTCACTCGGATAAGTAAGGGGTCGTCCCGCCACTCGGACAAGAAGGGGCCATCCCGTCACTCGGACAGCAGCCGCCCCCGCCTCGACAGCAGGAACTTCTTGAACTCCGCGACCGGTGGGGTGTCCGGGTGGCCGTCGAGCCAGGCCACGCCGATCTCGCGGACGGCGCGCTGGCCGGTGACCGTGAGTTCCACAACTCCCGGGCGCGGTACGGCGGGTGGCGGCAGGAGCGCCACGCCGAGGCCCGCGGCGACGAGGCCGCGCAGGGTCTCCGCCTCCTCGCCCTCGAACGCCACGCGCGGTTTGAAGCCGGCCTCCTGGCAGAGGTCGTCCGTGATGCGGCGCAGGCCGTACCCCGGCTCCAGGGTCACGAAGGCCTCGTCGGCGGCCTCCGCGAGGCGTACGCGCTTGCGGCCCGCGAGGCGGTGGTCGTCGGGCACGACGAGCCGCAGGCGCTGTTCGTCGAGGCGGCGGGCGACGAGGTCGGGCGCGTCGGGGACGGGTGAGGTGAGGCAGAGGTCGAGCTCGCCGGCGCGCAGCCGCTCCAGCATCGCCTCGCCGTAGTTCTGGACGAGGCTGAAGCGGATCCGCGGGTGGTCGGCGCGGAAGGCGCGGATCAGGCCGGGGACGGTCTCGGAGCCCATCGTGTGCAGGAAGCCGAAGGCGACCTTGCCCGACGCGGGGTCGGCGTCGGCCCGTACCGAGTCGGCGGCGCGGCCGACCTCGCCGAGCGCGCGGTCGACGGAGGCGAGGAACGTACGGCCCGCCGGGGTGAGCGAGACCGTGCGGCCGTGGCGCGCGAAGAGGTCCACGCCCAGGTCCGTCTCAAGGCGGACGAGCGCGCGAGAGAGCGTCGACTGCGGGATCTGGAGTTCCTGCGCGGCCCGCGTGACGTGTTCCGTGCGGGCGACCGCGGCGAAGTACGCCAGGCGGGGCGCAAGAGTCGTCACGATGTCTTCCATGTCACTGGACGGTGACAGGCGAGGCCCTGAACTCTGCTGATGCACCATGGGAACGATTATGGCGTTTTCATGCATTGGACGCATGAACCTCCGACCTCCTACGTTCGTGCCATGCCTCCTGCCAGTAGCGGGGCGGCCGCCACCCACGCGGTCGCCGCCCGTACGCCGTCATCCCCCGAAGCCACCGACACCCGACTCGCCCCGGGCGGACCCGGTTACCGCCGGATGGCCTTCGCCCTCTTCCTGGCAGGTGTCGCGACCTTCGCCCTGCTGTACTCCACCCAGGCCCTGCTCCCGCTCATCTCGTCGGACCTCGGCGTCAACGCGAGCGCCGCGAGCTGGACCGTGTCGGGCGCGACCGGCGCGCTCGCCCTGTGCGTACTGCCGATGAGCGCCCTGTCCGAGCGGTTCGGGCGGCGCACGGTGATGACGGCGTCCCTGTCGGTGGCGGTCCTGGTCGGACTGCTCGTGCCCTTCGCTCCCTCGCTCGGCGTGCTGATCGCGCTGCGGGCGCTCCAGGGCGCGGCGCTCGCCGGGCTCCCGGCCTCCGCGATGGCGTATCTCGCGGAGGAGGTGCGGCCCAAGGCGCTGATCGCCGCGATCGGTCTCTTCGTGGCGGGCAACTCCATCGGCGGCATGAGCGGCCGGGTCATCACCGGCTGGGTCGCGCAGGAATTCGGCTGGCGCGCGGCGCTCGGCACGGTCGGTGTGATCGCCGTGGCGTGCGCGGTCGCGTTCCGCCTGCTGCTGCCCGCGCCCCGGCACTTCACGCCGGGCTCGCTGCGGCCCCGGGTCCTGGCCCGCACGGTCCGCGGCCACCTCGCGAACCCGCTCCTGGTCCGGCTGTACGTGATCGGCGCCCTCTTCATGACGGTCTTCGGCGCCGTCTACACGGTGATCGGCTACCGCCTCACGGCCGCGCCGTTCTCGCTCCCGCAGGGCCTCATCGGCTCGATCTTCCTGGTGTACCTGGTGGGTACGGTCTCCTCAGCCGCCGCCGGCAAGCTCGTCGCGCGCCTCGGGCGGCGCGGCGCGCTGTACCTGGCGGTCGGCACGACGACGTCCGGCCTGCTGCTCTCGCTCGGCGAGTCGATCGTCCTCGTCCTGCTCGGCCTCGTCCTGATCACGGCCGGGTTCTTCGCGGGGCACGCGGTGGCGTCGTCCTCGGTCAGCCACACGGCGACGCACGGGCGGGCGCAGGCTTCCGCGCTCTACCAGTCCATGTACTACATCGGCTCCAGCGTCGGCGGCACGCTCGGCGCGATGGCCTTCCACGCCGGCGGCTGGGAGGGCACGGTGACGCTCGGCCTGGTGGCGGTGCTCGGTGTCGTGTCGGTGACCCTGTGGGGTTCGCACGCGGCGCGGGTGTCGCAGCGGGCACCGCTCGCGACGGCGCACTGACGCTCGTACGGGTCACATCCTGTGCGGGGCACGTCCTGCGCGGGGCACATCCTGTGCGGGTCACATCCTGTGCGGGTCACATCCTGTGCGGGTCACATCCTGTACGGGGCGCATTCTGATGGCCGACGGCCCCCGGACCGGCGTATTTCGCCGGTCCGGGGGCCGTTGTCAGTGGGCTGCGGTAGCTTCCGATGTGCTGGAACTTGCCAGAGCTTGCTGGGACTTGCTGGGGCTTCGCGGAAGCCGCAGGGCGGGGTGTGGAGATGAGTGACATGGCGGGGACGACCACGGAGCTGGACGTCCGTCTCGAGGAGTACCGGGTCGAGCTGACCGGGTACTGCTACCGGATGCTGGGGTCGGCGTTCGAGGCCGAGGACGCGGTGCAGGACACGATGGTCCGCGCCTGGCGCAGCTTCGACAAGTTCGAGGGCCGCTCCAGCCTGCGCTCGTGGCTGTACCGCATCGCGACGAACGTCTGCCTCGACATGCTGAACGCGGGCAACAAGCGGGCCCGCCCGATGGACCTGACCGCGGCGGCGCCGCTCGCGCAGGCCGCCCTCACTCCCCGCCCGGACAACGTGTGGCTGGAGCCCATGCCGGACGCGCGCGTCCTGCCGACCGTGCACGACCCGGCGGAGGCCGCGGTGGCCCGCGAGTCGGTGCGCCTCGCCTTCGTCGCCGCCCTGCAGAACCTGCCGGCCAAGCAGCGGGCCGTCCTCATCCTGCGCGAGGTCCTCGCCTGGAAGGCGAACGAGGTCGCGGAGCTCCTCGACACGTCGGTGGCGTCGGTGAACAGCGCGCTCCAGCGGGCCCGCGCGACGCTCGCCGAGGCGCCCGCCGAGAAGAAGAGCGCGGACGGCGAGCTGGACGAGGAGCACCAGGCGCTCCTGGAGCGGTACGTCGCCGCGTTCGAGGGCTACGACATGAAGGCCCTCACGGCGCTGCTCGCCGAGGACGCCATCATGACGATGCCGCCGTTCGACCTGTGGCTGCTGGGCACGCCGGACATCACGGGCTTCATGACGACGATCGGCGCCTCGTGCGCGGGCAGCCGCCTGGTGGCCGTCGAGGCGAACGGCTCGCCCGCGTTCGCCCACTACAAGCCCGACCCGGAGAACGGCGGGTTCTCGCCGTGGGCCGTTCAGGTCCTGGAGATCTCAGAGGGCCGGATCACCGGACTCCACTGCTTCCTGGACGTCCCGCGCTACTTCCCGCTGTTCGGTCTGCCGATGCACCTCGACGGCTAGTCCGCCGAGGGCGGTCAGGCCGACCAGTTCGAGGAGTGCCCGCAGGGCCGGGGACGGATCGCGCAGGCGCAGTCCGGTCCCGGCTCTGCGGGCGGCGAGCTGCATCCGCGCGATGGCGTCCACGGTGGCGAGGTCGGCCGAGGTCACCGCGGTGACGTCGAGGACGATCTGGCGGCCGGGGGCGCGGGCGCACGCCGTGCTCACCTGGTCGCACAGGCGGGGCACGTCGTCACGGCACAGGGCACCGGCGACAGCGAGGTCGGGAGGTCGGTAAGCAGCCACGCAAGGGAGACCGGCGAGGACCCCCGAACTCATCGGCGAACCGGCACGGATCCGGCTCGGCGCAGGGTGCCGTGCATCACGCTGCCCAGGTATCGCCGATATCTCCGGTGTCGCCCGGTGTCACACGCATCACGTTGACCCGGCGTCGGACGCCCTCCGACGCTTGGGAAATGCACCTTGATCGCCTGCCCTCCAGACCGTCCGCGCGAGACAGTCAGGGGGCACCGTGGCAGGCGTGCTGAACGGCTTCGCCGTCATCGCGGTGGTCATCGCCGTCGGCTATGTGATCGGGCGGCGCGGTTACCTCGGGGAGAACGGGCGCGAGGTCCTCACCAAGCTCGCCTTCCATGTCGCCACCCCGGCGCTCCTGTTCACGACGCTCGCGAAGGCCGACCTGTCGGTGATCCTCTCGCCGCGACTCCTGGTCACGGCGCTCAGCACGGCGGCCGCGGCCGGGGTGTTCATCGCGGTCGGTGTCGCCCGCCGCTGGGGCGTGAGCCGTACGACGATCGGGGCCCTGTGCTCCAGCTACGTCAACTCGGGGAACCTCGGCATCCCCATCGCCGTGTACGTCCTCGGCGACGCCTCGCTGGTCGCGCCCGTGCTGCTGTTCCAGCAGATCGTGGTGACGCCGATCGCGCTGACGGTGCTCGATCTGGCGGAGGCCGCGGAGAAGCAGTCGCTGTGGCGGCGCCTGGTCACGCCGCTGCGCAACCCGATCGCGGTCGGCGCGCTGGCGGGTGTCACGGTGGCGGCGACGGGGTGGACGCTGCCGGGCCCGGTCTTCAACCCGGTCGACCTCATCGGCAAGATGTCCGTACCGGTGGTGCTGCTCGCGTACGGGATCTCGCTGTGCGGGAGTTCGCTGCCGGGCGGGCGCGGCAGCGACCGGGCGCCGGTACTGCTCTCGGTGGCCCTCAAGTCGGCGGGCCAGCCGACGGTGGCCTGGGCCCTGGCATCAGGAGCCTTCGGCCTGCACGGCGCCCCACTCCTGGACGTAGTGGTGACCTCAGCCCTCCCGGCAGCCCAGAACCTCTTCACCTACGCCTCCCGCTACGGCGTCGCGGAAAAACTGGCGAGAGAGTCGATCCTGCTGTCGACACTGGCTTCGGTGCCGGGGCTTGTGGTGGTGGCGGCGGTGTTGGGGTGATCTAGGGGGTGGGGAAATCGGCGGTGTCGATGGTGAGGCCGAAGGGTGCCGGGAGCTGGAGGGGATCGCCGAACTTCACGACACTCAGCGGCCGGTACACATCGCCGGTGGGTTCGCCGTAGAGGGTCGCAGTCGGCCCTTCCGGCGACCAGCGGTCGACGAGCAAGTAGAAGGGGATGCCCGCAGTCGCGTACGCGGCGCACTTGCTGATGCGGTCGTGCACGGCGTTGGACTTCGAGGTGATCTCGACGACAAGTTCGGCCAGTGCCGCCGGAATGTGCGAATCCGACTCCACGTGCTGCTGCCTCGGAGCCACGAGGAGGTCCGGGATGAGCATTCCCATACGGGATGGCACGGCGATGGCCAGGGTCTGGAAGATGCCCCAATCGTCGGGGACCACTGAGTACAGGCGACGCTGGATGTGCTCGGCGATCAAGTTGTGCTGGTAAGCGGGTGAAGGTGACACGGTGATGTTCCCGTCGATGATCTCCACCTTGCAGCCCTCCGGCCATTCCATCTCCTCCCAGAGCCGGACCAGTTCGTCCCAGCTCTGCTCGGGGTCATGGCGGACGGTGAGTGCGCTCATGGCGGTCTCCTTATCGGTGCGTCACCGAGTCCAGCATGACGAATGGAACCGGCAGTGGTCTACCGATCCCGTTCACCCATACGAGGAAACACCAGGTCAGCCGATACGTTCCCGCACCACCGGCGTAGCCGCGTACGTCGTCCCCGATGCCGAGATGTCGTACGACCCCTCCACCGACTCCAACGCGTACGCGAAGCGTTCGGGCGTGTCCGTGTGCAGGGTCAGGAGGGGCTGGCCCGCCGCGACGGAGTCGCCCGGCTTGGCGTGGAGTTCGATGCCTGCCGCTGCCTGGACCGGGTCCTCCTTGCGGGCTCGGCCTGCGCCGAGGCGCCAGGCGGCCACGCCGATGTCGTACGCGTCGAGGCGGGTCAGGACGCCGGACTGGCCGGCGACCACCACATGCCGTTCGCGGGACGTGGGGAGCGGGGCGTCCGGGTCGCCGCCCTGGGCGGTGATCATGCGGCGCCAGACGTCCATCGCGGAGCCGTCGGCGAGGGCCTTCGCCGGGTCGGCGTCCGTGATGCCGGCCGCGTCGAGCATCTCGCGGGCCAGGGCGAGGGTCAGCTCGACGACGTCGGCGGGGCCGCCGCCCGCGAGGACCTCGACGGACTCGCGGACTTCGAGGGCGTTGCCCGCGGTGAGGCCGAGCGGCGTCGACATGTCGGTGAGCAGCGCGACGGTGCGCACCCCGCTGTCGGTGCCCAACTCGACCATGGTGGAGGCCAGTTCGCGGGCGTCCTCGATCGTCTTCATGAACGCGCCGGTGCCGACCTTCACGTCGAGGACGAGCGAGCCGGTGCCCTCGGCGATCTTCTTCGACATGATCGAGGAGGCGATGAGCGGGATGGCCTCGACGGTGCCGGTGACGTCGCGCAGCGCGTAGAGCTTCTTGTCTGCGGGGGCGAGCCCGTCGCCGGCCGCGCAGATCACGGAGCCGACGGTGTCGAGGACGTTCAGCATCTCGTCGTTGGACAGGAGCGCGCGCCAGCCGGGGATGGACTCCAGCTTGTCGAGGGTGCCGCCGGTGTGGCCGAGGCCGCGGCCGGAGAGCTGCGGGACGGCGGCGCCGCACGCGGCGACCAGCGGGGCGAGCGGCAGCGTGATCTTGTCGCCGACGCCACCCGTGGAGTGCTTGTCGGCCGTCGGGCGGGACAGGGCCGAGAAGTCCATGCGCTCGCCGGACGCGATCATCGCGGCGGTCCAGCGGGCGATCTCCGTACGGTTCATGCCGTTGAGCAGGATGGCCATGGCGAGCGCCGACATCTGCTCGTCCGCGACGGCGCCGCGGGTGTAGGCGTCGATGACCCAGTCGATCTGCTCGCCGGTGAGCTCGCCCCGGTCCCGCTTGGTCCGGATGACGGAGATGACGTCCATGGGTGTTCCTTCCAGACCCGCCGACTCTGCGGGGCGATCGTTCAGTTGAGGTTGTCCGGGCCGAACGCGTCCGGCAACAGCTCGCCGAGCGGGCGGATCCCCGACGCCGTCTCCAGCAGCAGCTCGCGCCCGCCGAACTCGTACAGGAGCTGGCGGCAGCGGCCGCACGGCATGAGGATCTCGCCCTTGCCGTCCACGCAGGTGAAGTGCGTGAGGCGGCCGCCGCCGGTGAGCTGGAGCTGGGACACGAGCCCGCACTCGGCGCACAGGGCGAGCCCGTACGAGGCGTTCTCGACGTTGCAGCCGGAGACGGTGCGGCCGTCGTCCACGCGGGCGGCGGCGCCGACCGGGAAGCCGGAGTACGGCACGTACGCGCGGGACATGGCCGTGCGGGCCGCGTCCCTGAGTTCTTCCCAGCCGGCTTCGGTCACTTGCCCTGGCCCTTCCGGTAGCGCATCCCGTTCGCCTTCGGCATCCGCAGCCGCTGCGCGGACAGGGAGAGCACCAGCAGCGTGACGACATACGGCGTGGCGCCGACGAAGTCGCCGGGCACCTCATCCGTCAGGAGGTACCAGACCAGGACGATCGCGGCAATCACCGCGCTGACCGTGGCCTGGAGCACGGCCTTGCGGTACGCCTTCCAGCCGGCGAGGAGCGCGAGCAGCACGACGAGCAGGAGCAGCAGCGCGTGGACGGTCTCGCCGCCGTTGCGCAGCTGGAGCGCGTCGGAGAAGCCGAACAGGCCGGCGCCCATGGCGAGTCCGCCGGGACGCCAGTTGCCGAAGATCATGGCGGCGAGACCGATGTAGCCGCGGCCACCCGTCTGGCCCTCCAGGTAGCTGTGCGAGGTGACGAGGGCGAGGAACGCGCCGCCGAGGCCCGCGAGTCCGCCGGAGATCGCGACGGCCGCGTACTTGTGCGCGTACACGTTGACGCCGAGGGACTCGGCCGCGATCGGGTTCTCGCCGCAGGAGCGCAGGCGCAGGCCGAACGGGGTGCGCCACAGGATCCACCAGCTGCCCACGAAGAGGAGCACGGCGAGGAGCGTGATCACGGAGACGTTGGTGACGAGGCCGCCGAGGATGCCGGCGACGTCGGAGACCAGGAACCAGTGGTGCTGCTCGATCGTGTGCAGCCCGCTGGAGAGGCCCGGGACGGTGATGTCGCCGAGCGACTCGGCGGGCGGGGACTGCTTGGGGTTTCCGCCCTTGCTCGCGGGCACGCCCTCGGCGAAGAACAGCTTGGCGAGGTACTGGGTGGCGCCGAGCGCGAGGAGGTTCACGGCCACACCCGAGACGATGTGGTCGACGCCGAAGGTGACGGTGGCGACGGCGTGCACGAGGCCGCCGAGTACGCCGAAGCCGATGCCGCAGAGCAGGCCGAGCCAGGGGCTGGTCTGCCAGCCGAGCCAGCCCGCGCCGAACGTGCCGAGGATCATCATGCCTTCGAGGCCGATGTTGACCACGCCGGCCCGCTCCGACCACAGGCCGGCGAGGGCCGCGAGGCCGATGGGCACGGCGAGGCCGAGCGCGGCGGCGATCTGGCCGCCGGAGGTCAGCTGGTCGGCGCCGGTGATGACGCGGACGGCGGAGACCAGGAACAGCGCGCCGACGACGATGAGCAGGGTCCGGCCGGTGGAGCGCCGGCCGCGGGCCTTCTTGGCCTCGCCGCTCACCGCGGGGGCCGCCGGCGGCGGCGGGGTGTCGGTCGTCGTGGCGGTCATCCGGCCACCTCCTGCTTCTCGGTGCGGACGGCAGTGGCCTGCGCGGCGAGTTCGGCGCCGACCCGCTGCTGCTGTCGCTTGAGCCCGTAGCGGCGTACGACCTCGTAGGCGATGACGACGCACAGGACGATGACGCCCTGGATCACGCCGAGGATCTCCTTGTCGTAGCCCTGGAACTCCAGGTGGTTGGTGGTGCGCTCCAGGAAGCCCCAGAGCAGGGCGCCGAGCGCGATGCCGACGGGGTGGTTGCGGCCGAGGAGCGCGATGGCGATGCCGGTGAAGCCGAGGCCCGCCGGGAAGCTGTTGTCGTACTGGTGGCTGTCGTTGAGGAGGGTCGGCATACCGACGAGGCCGGCCACGGCGCCCGAGATGATCATGCTGGTGGCGATCATCTTCTTGACGCTGACGCCGCTCGCGGCGGCGGCCGACTCGGACTGGCCGACCGTCCGCAGGTCGAAGCCGAAGCGGGTGCGGCCGAGGACGAACCAGTAGGCGATGCCGACGAGTACGGCGACCACGATGAAGCCCCAGACCTGGCCGGCCGGTCCCGCGTCGATCATGAAGAAGTACGAGGACTTGGGCAGCGGCTTGGTGGAGACCAGGGTGCCGGCGTCGTCGAGCTGGCCGAGCTGGCCGGGCTGGAGGAGGAAGGCGATGATCGCGGTGGCGATCGCGTTCAGCATGATCGTCGCGATGACCTCGCTGACGCCGCGCGTCACCTTGAGGATGCCGGCGATACCGGCCCACAGCGCGCCGGTCGCCATGGCGGCGACGATGATCAGCGGGATGGCGAGCCAGCCGGGCAGCGTGAGCGCCCCGCCGAGCACGGCGGCGACGAACGCGGCGAGCCGGTACTGGCCGTCGACGCCGATGTTGAACAGGTTCATGCGGAAGCCGACGGCCACCGCGACACCCGCGAGGTAGTACGTCGTCGCCTTGTTGAGGATGTAGACCTGGCTGTCGCTCGCGGAGCCGTACGTCACCATGTCGCTGAACGCGGCGAACGGGTCCTTGCCCGTGGCCGTGATGATCAGCGCCGTGACGACGAGCGCGGCGACGACCGCGAGGAGCGGGGCGGCGACCGCGAGGATCAGCCGCTCCTTGTCGATCCGGGCGGTGCCCCGGGATATCAGTGTCTTCATCGGGCGTCCCCGCCTTCGGCGTCTTCCGTGTGCTCCAGGTGGCCGGAGGCCGCACCTGTCATGGCGGAGCCGAGCTCCTCCGGGGTGATGGTCGCGGGGTCGGCGTCGGCGACCAGGCGGCCGCGGTACATCACCCGCAGGGTGTCGGACAGCCCGATCAGCTCGTCCAGGTCCGCCGAGATGAGGAGGACGGCGAGGCCCTCGCGGCGGGCGCGGCGGATCTGGTCCCAGATCTGGGCCTGCGCGCCGACGTCCACGCCGCGCGTGGGGTGCGCGGCGATGAGCAGCTTGGGCGCGTGGCTCATCTCGCGGCCGACGATCAGCTTCTGCTGGTTGCCGCCGGACAGGGAGGCGGCGGTGACCTCGATGCCGGGGGTGCGGACGTCGTAGTCGCGGACGATGCGCTCGGTGTCGGCGCGGGCGGCCTTGAGGTCGAGCAACGCGCCCTTGGAGTTGGGGCGTTCGGAGACGTGGCCGAGGACGCGGTTCTCCCACAGCGGCGCTTCGAGGAGCAGTCCGTGGCGGTGGCGGTCCTCGGGGATGTAGCCGACGCCGGCCTCGCGGCGCTTGCGGGTGGGGGTCTTCGTGACGTCGGTGCCGTCGAGGGAGACGGTGCCGCTGTCGGCGGTCCGCATCCCCATGATGGCCTCGACGAGTTCGGACTGGCCGTTGCCCTCCACGCCCGCGACGCCGAGGACTTCACCGCGGTGGATGGTGAAGCTGACGTCGTCGAGGATGACGCGTTCGACGCCGTCGAGGTCGGTCTGCGTGAGCCGCAGGCCCTCCAGGCGGAGCATCGGGGTGTCGGTGACCGTGGACTCCTCGGTCTCCGGCGAGGGCAGTTCGCTGCCGACCATCAGCTCGGCGAGCTGCTTGGTCGTGGTGGTGCGCGGGTCGGCCGTGCCCACCGTCGTCCCCCGCCGGATGACCGTGATCTCGTCCGCGACGGACAGGACCTCGCCCAGCTTGTGGGAGATGAAGATGACCGTGAGGCCCTCGGACTTGAGCTCGCGCAGGTTGTCGAAGAGCGCGTCGACCTCCTGCGGGACGAGGACCGCGGTCGGCTCGTCGAGGATCAGCGTCCGGGCGCCCCGGTAGAGGACCTTGAGGATCTCGACGCGCTGCCGGTCGGCGACCCCGAGCTCCTCGACGAGCACGTCGGGCCGCACGCCCAGCCCGTAGGCCTCGGATATCTCGCGGATCTTCGTACGCGCTTTGCCGCCGATGCCGTGCAGCTTCTCGGCGCCCAGGACGACGTTCTCCAGGACGGTGAGGTTGTCGGCCAGCATGAAGTGCTGGTGGACCATGCCGATGCCGCGCGCGATGGCGTCGCCGGGCGTGGCGAAGGTGACCTGGGTGCCGTCGACGGCGATGGTCCCCTCGTCCGGCTTCTGCATTCCGTAGAGGATCTTCATCAGGGTCGACTTGCCGGCGCCGTTCTCACCGCACAGGGCGTGGACGGTGCCCCGCCGTACGGTGATGTCGATGTCGCGGTTGGCGACGACTCCGGGGAAGCGCTTGGTGATGCCGCGCAGTTCGACGGCGGGAGGGCTGGACGCGTTGATGGCGCACTCTCCTCGGGGGAGCAGGAGGACGTACGGGAAGGGGGCAGGCGAGGCCGGCACGGGGGTGGTGCGTCGGCGACGCTAGTACGCCAACTCCCAGCTACACGCGTAGAGTTGACACATTGTTATGGCCCGGCGAAGGGGAGCGTTTCACCACTCCCCCGCGCCGAGCCCGGGCCTCACGGGACCCTCAGGTCACGGGGTGGTCTTGACCTTGACCTCGCCGCTCGCGATCTTCTTCTCCGCGGCGTCCAGCTTGGCCTTGATGTCGTCGATGTAGCCGCCGGACGTGGCGAGCGAGACGCCGCCGTCCTTCAGGGCGTAGGTGTTGGTGCCGGTGATCGGCTTGCCGTCCTTGACCGACTTGATCAGGTCGTAGACGCCGATGTCGACGTTCTTGACGACCGAGGTCAGGATCGAGGACTTGTACTTGGCGAGACCGGGGATGTTGTACTGGTCCGAGTCGACGCCGATGGCCCAGGCGCCCTTCGTGCCGGAGACGGCCTCGATGGCGCCGTTGCCGGAGGAGCCGGCCGCCGAGTAGACGACGTCGGCGCCCTTGTCGAGCATTCCCTGGGCCGCCTCCTTGCCCTTGTCGGGCGAGGCGAAGCCGGAGGTGTCCGAACCGTGGCTCAGGTACTGGACGTCGATCTTGATCTTCGGGTTGGTGTCCTTGACGCCCTGGACGTAACCCGCCTCGAACTTCTTGATCAGGGGTACGTCGACACCACCGATGAAGCCGACGTGGTCCTTCTTCGTCTTCAGGGCGGCGGCGACGCCGGCCAGGTAGGAGCCCTGCTCCTCGGTGAAGACGATGGAGTCGGTGTTCTTGGTGTTCACCACGGAGTCGACGATGCCGAAGCTGATCTTCGGGTACTTCGCGGCGACCTTGGTCATCGAGGGGCTGTACGCGTAGCCCACGCCGATGATGGGGTTGTAGCCGGCGTCGGCCAGGTCGGACAGGCGCTGCTCGCGGTCGGCCTCGGTGTCGGAGGTCTTGGCGGTCAGCTCCTTGAGGTCACCGCCGAAGTCCTTCTTCGCCTTGTCGGCGCCGCGCGCGGCGGAGTCGTTGAAGGAGTGGTCGCCGCGGCCGCCGACGTCGAAGGCGAGGCCGATCTTGACGCCGCCCTTCTTGCCGGAGTCACCCGTGGACTTGTTGTCCGAGGAGGTGCTGCCACATGCGGTGGCGGTGAGAGCGAGTGCCGCGGTGGCTATACACGCGGCGGAGATTTTGGCTACCCGGCGCAAGGGAGGCTCCTTCGACCTGACCTGACCTGACCCGAGCGCCGGGATCCGGCGCTGGTTTTCGGACGGATCGTAACGCGCGTAGATGTCAGATAAAGAGCCCTTCGGCGCTTGTTATCGGATTGACGCGAACGGGGCAGGACGGCGCGGGCTACGGGGAGTTACGGGGGTGGGTCGGGTGGGTTACGTGGTGCCCACACCGACCCTTGCCCTGTCCGGGTTCGGCCGTTCCTACGCGCGTGCGGCGGCGTCCATCAGGGCTGCCGCGGTGAACAGCTCGACGCCGACCGTGATCGCGGCCTCGTCGGCGTCGAAGTCGCCCTGGTGCAGGTCGCGTCCGCCGCGCTCGCCGGGGGTGCGCACGCCGAGGCGGGCCATGGCGCCGGGGACGTGCTCCAGGTACCAGGAGAAGTCCTCGCCGCCGAGGCTCTGCGGGGTGTCCTCGATGGACTGGGCGCCCCGGCGGGCGGCCATCGCGGCGTGGACGAGGTCGGTGACCTCCGGGTCGTTCACGACGGGCGGGACGCCGCGGATGTAGTTGATCTCCGACTTGGCGCGGTAGAGGTCGGCGATCTCCTGGATCGCGCCGTGCACCAGGTCGGGCGCCTGCCGCCACGCGTCGAGGTCGAGGCAGCGCACGGTGCCGGACAGCTCCGCGTGCTGCGGGATCACGTTGCACGCGTGCCCGGACTCGATACGGCCCCAGGTCACGGCGAGGCCGGAGCGGGCGTCGATACGGCGGGCCACGAGCGCGGGGACCTCGGTGGCCACCTTCGCGGCGGCCGTCACGAGGTCGGTGGTGAGGTGCGGGCGGGCGGTGTGGCCGCCGGCCCCGTCGAGCGCGACCTCGAGCCGGTCGCAGGCGGAGGTGATGGCACCGTGCCGCAGTCCGATGCGGCCCGCGTCGACCTTCGGGTCGCAGTGCACGCCGATGATCCGGCCGACTCCGTCGAGCACCCCCGACTCGATCGCGTCGGGAGCGCCGCCGGGCAGCACCTCCTCGGCGGGCTGGAAGATCAGGCGTACGGGGTACGGGAGCCGGCCCTGGCGGTGCAGCTCGGCGAGGACGAGGCCCGCGCCGAGCACGACCGTCGTGTGCACGTCGTGCCCGCAGGCGTGGGCGCGGCCGGGCACCGTGGAGCGGTAGGCGCAGCTCGTCTTGGTGTCCGGGATGGGCAGCGCGTCGATGTCGGCGCGCAGGGCGAGCATGGGGCGTCCGCCCCGGACCTCCCCCTCGGTGATGCCGATGTCGCAGATGAGACCCGTGCCGATGGAGAGGACACGCGGCTCGAGGCCGGCCTGTTCCAGACGCGCCTTGATCGCCGCCGTCGTGCGGAACTCCTGGTTGCCCAGCTCGGGGTGCATGTGCAAGTCACGCCGGAAGAGCACCAGTTCACCGCGGAGCTCTTCGGACAGCGTGCCGGGCAACGCGGCAGCGGGAACCGCCACCCCGACCTGATCGGCCTCGGTCTCTCGGGACATCAGTTGGTTCACCCTTTGAAGGGTAGGCCGGGGCAGGGGGTGACGGCCGCTCGATCGGCAAAATTTCAACCGGTGGAGGTAAGAAAATCGGCCGAAGCGCGCTTGGACTCGGCCCCGGGCGGGTATGAAGCCACATTTTTCCGGAGTGCCCAGTTCCGCCGCCACTCGGGCGATGGCCGCCCACGATCCGGCCGAGGATCCGGCCGATGCTCAGCCCACGATCGCCACCGGCGCGTCCCAGGCGTCGCGGTCGACCGTGATCGTGTAGCCGCCCCGGGATTCCTTGCTGTTGACCATGTACTGGTGGGCGCGGCGGTGGCCGGTCCACTGGGTTGAGCCGAAGGGCCAGTCCGAGGTCGTCGTGTTCGTCTTGTCCCAGAGGGCGTACCAGAGGATGTCCGGGAGGTCGGTGCGGTTCGTGGCCGTCGCCACGGCCTTGGCGCTGGAGCTGCGGAAGCCGTAGAAGCCGGCCCAGTAGCCCTTCGCGTGGACCGCCTTGTCCCAGGCGCGGACGTAGGTGAGGACGGCGTTGTTGCAGGACGTGTTCGCCGTGTCGTACGCCTCCATGTCCAGGTACACGGGCGTGCCGGGCTTCATGCCGAGGGCGGTGGCCTTGGCCACCGCGTCGGTGCCGTCCGTCGTGCCGAGGGAGGCGGCCGTGGTCGCCGTCATCTTCTCGGGGTTGGCGCCGGACTGGCAGGGCGGCTGGGCTCCCACGTAGAGCGGGATCAGTTTCCAGCCGGATGCGTTGACCGACTTCACCCAGGACGCGGTGAGGTTGGGCTGGGCGCAGCCGCGGTTCTTGCCGCCTACGTAGACAGCGGCGGCGCCGTAGAAGCCGGTCTTCCAGGCCTTCATGGCGGAGAGGGACGGTGCCGAGCAGGTGTCGAAGGCGCGGCCCGTGTACGTCTTGGGGGCGGGGAGCGTGGTGGCGGTCGCGGACTGGGCGACGATCGCTCCGGTGGCGGCCAGTGCCGCGCCGGCGGCGGACCAGGCGAGGTAGCGGCGTCTCTTGGACTGGCGGTGTCGGGAGTGGGTCACGTTTCCTCTGGGCGTTCGGCGAATCGGGGGGTGCGTGTGTTTGACCTGCGCGGGCCCCGTCGCGTTGCCCTGCGGACGGCTATGTGATCACCAAGGGATCCCCAAGAAGTCAGAGAGCCGGGAAGTCAGAGGGCCGGGGCCACCGACGCCAGGCGGTGTACGTCCCTCGCCGTGCCGGTGACTCCGGAGAGGAAGCCCTGCGCGCGCGGGGACGCGTTCTCCGTCAGCCACGCCGGGTCTATGTCGCACACCGCCACGCGGACGTCCGTGCCGGCCAGGGCCAGGGGCAGGGTGTGCACGACCGTCGAGGGGAAGCTGAGGACCGTACGGCCGATGGGGCCCCGTCGGGCGATCAGTTCCAGGGGGAGGTCGGGGCGGACGACTTCGAGACCCGTCTCGGTGGCGAGGCGGTGGAGTTTGTCGGCGCTCTCGCGGCGGTGGGCGAAGTAGCGGGTCGCGCCGTGGGTGCGGGCGAGCGCGCGGACGGCCTCCAGGTAGCGGTCCGGGTCGACGACGCCGGTCTCGACGAGGGACGTGCCGACGAGGTCGGCGCCCTTCGTTATGCGGGGCGGGCCGAAGCGGGCGCGGGTCCAGGTGAAGTCGTTGCGGGTGACACGCACCCGGTCGGGGACCGAGTCGATCGGCATGGCCGAGAAGACCTCGACGGAGCGGCGCTCGCCGTCGGGGGTGAGGCGGCGCCGGGCGGCGGCCGAGACGGGGGCGAAGACGAGGTCGCGCGGGCTCGGGCGGCCGCCGCGACGGTGCCAGCGCACCAAGCGCTCACCGCGCGCCAGCTGGGACACGAACTCCATGGTCGCGGTGCCGTCGTCGACGACGACGAGTTCGGCGGCCTTCGTGATCGTCAGGAGCAGCTGGACGTAGCGGGAGAACGGGTCGCCCATCACGATCCGGGCGGCCCTGCGCAGCGGGCCCGCGAGTCCGCCGATGGTGTGGAAGGGGGCGGTGGCGCCGCCGCGTGCCTCTTCCCAGCGGACGATGTGGCCCTCGTCGCGGGCGAGTTCGGCCATGCGGCGCAGCTGGCCCCGGGTCATGGGGTCCGTGGGCGACAGGACGACCAGGGTGACGGTGCCGTCCGCGCCGAGGGTGCCGGCGGCGCCGGCGAGGTGCGCCCATTCCAGGACGTTGAGGAGCTGGACGGGACTCTCCACGAAACACAGGGTTCCGGAGCGTGCTGCTGACATGGGCCCTCCGAGGGACCGGTGAGGTTGGGGCCCGTGGGGCCGGCGCCGGGTCGGGCGCCGGCCCCAACGGGCGGGCGATCGACGGTCAGACGCCGACCGGCTCGCCCGCGGCGACGGCGATCTCCGACTCGGCGACGACGCCCGTGACGCGGCGGAGCTTCTTCATCGGGCCGAGCTCGGACTCGTAGACCTTCTTGACGCCGTCACCGAGGGAGGCCTCGATGGTGCGGATGTCGCGGACGAGGCGGGTGAGGCCCTGCGGCTCGACGGAGGCGGCCTGGTCGGAGCCCCACATGGCGCGGTCGAGGGTGATGTGGCGCTCGACGAACGTGGCGCCGAGGGCGACGGCGGCGAGCGTCGTCTGCAGGCCGGTCTCGTGGCCGGAGTAGCCGATCGGGACGTTCGGGAACTCGGCCTTGAGCGTGTTGATCACGTTCAGGTTCAGCTCCTCCGCCTTCGCCGGGTACGTCGAAGTGGCGTGGCAGAGAAGGATGTTGTCCGAGCCGAGGACCTCGACCGCGTGGCGGATCTGCTTCGGGGTGGACATGCCGGTGGAGAGGATGACCGTGCGGCCGGTGGCGCGCAGCTCGCGCAGCAGCTCGTCGTCGGTGAGGGACGCGGAGGCCACCTTGTGGGCGGGCACGTCGAACTTCTCCAGGAACGCGACGGCCTCGGTGTCCCACGGGGAGGCGAACCAGTCGATGCCGCGCTTCTTGCAGTGCTCGTCGATGGCGCGGTACTCGTCCTCGCCGAACTCGACGCGGTGGCGGTAGTCGATGTACGTCATCCGGCCCCAGGGGGTGTCGCGCTCGATGTCCCACTGGTCGCGCGGGGTGCAGATCTCCGGGGTGCGCTTCTGGAACTTGACCGCGTCGCAGCCGGCCTCGGCGGCGGCGTCGATAAGCTTGAAGGCGTTGTCGAGGTCACCGTTGTGGTTGATGCCGATCTCGCCGGTGATGTACACGGGCTGACCGGGGCCGGCCTGCTTCGAACCGAACGTGCGCAGACGGGAGTCGGTGATCACGGAGCTCATGACTTGAGGGGTTCCTTACTTGTCGAGGGAGTCGAGAGAAGGGCCGAGGATCCAGCTGGCGATCTCTCGGATCGCGCCGTCACCACCGGGGAGGGCGGTGACCGCGCGCGCGGCGCCGCGTACGACGTCGTGGGCGCTCGCGACCGCCACGGGCCAGCCGACGAGGCCGAAGCACGGGAGGTCGTTGACGTCGTTGCCGACGTAGAGCACGCGCTCGGGCGCGATGCCCTGTTCCTCGCACCACTGCTTCAGCGCGAGGTCCTTGCGGTCGATGCCGTGCAGGACCGGGATCTTGAGCTTCCGGGCCCGTGCGGCGACGACCGGGTTCTGTTCCGTGGACAGGATCAGCAGCGGCAGGCCCGCGTCACGCAGGGCCGCGACGCCGAGGCCGTCACCGCGGTGCACGGTGACGAACTCCCGTCCGTCGGAGTCGATCAGCACCTTGTCGTCGGTCTGGGTGCCGTCGAAGTCGAGTACGACCGCGTCGATGTCCTCGGCGGTCGGGAGCGCGCCCGGTCGCGCGCCGTCGAAGAGCGGCGCGAGGGCGCGGGCGCGGGAGAGGTCGTGCGGGTCGTCGATCTCCAGGACCCGCGCGGGGTCGGTGCGGACGAGTTCCGTCCGGCCGAAGAAGCGGTGCCCGGCCTCGCGGAAGCCCCGCGCGTCCATGGCGTAGACGGCGCCGGTCTCCAGGAGGTCCTGGGGGCGGTCCTGGCGCATCTGGCGGAAGGACTTGTCGTGGTTGACGCCGTGCGCGCCGCTGGTCGCGGCGGACTCGGCCGGCTCGTCGCGCCACACGAAGCCGTGGAACGGGGCCACGGTGAGCGCCGAGTCGGCGCCCTTCCCCACGACCGCGTCGACGACCCCGTCGATGTCCTCGCGGATGAGGAACGGGCTGGTGCACTGCACGAGCAGGACCACGTCCACGGCCGAGCCCTGGGCTGCCTCGTGGGCGTCGAGAGCGTGCAGGACAGCGGCCTCGGAGCTCGCCTTGTCGCCGGCGATGGCGGCGGGCCGCAGGACCACGTCGGCACCGGCCGCGCGGGCGGCGGCGGCGATCGCGGAGTCGTCCGTCGATACGACCACGTCGGTGACGAGGCGGGTCGCGCGGCACTCGCGGACGGCGCGCGCCACGAGGGGCACGCCGCCTACGGGGGCGAGGTTCTTGGCGGGCACTCCCTTGGAGCCGCCGCGGGCGGGAATCACGGCGAGCACACGGCGGACCGGTGCCGCTGTGCCCGCTTCCGGGTTGGTCATCAGGTCTCCTTGAAGGTCTCCGTGCGGGCTGCGGGCGTTCGCGGCTCGCCGGGAGGCCTCGGTGTTGGCGTCGGCGTTCACAGCTCGCCCATCCGCCGGATGACGGGCGCCACGCGCTGCACCCCGTGGCGGTAGGCGCCGCGGGCGGCGCGGCGCACGATCTGCCGTACGGGCCCGGCCTCCTTGCCGGCCGCGGGCGCGCCGGGCAGCGGTGTCCCGTCGGGGGCGAGGTGGTGGCGGTTGAGGATGCGCGGCAGGTAGCCGGGGGCGGTGGTGAGGCTGTAGTAGGGGGCGAGGGGCGGCAGCCGGTCGGCGGCGAGCAGACCGGCGACGCGGGCGCGCGCCTCGTCGAAGGCGGTGTCGTACGTGCCGTCGGCGGCGACGCCCTGGCGGGCCACCCACTCCGGGTCGGCCTTCGGCAGGTGCCCGGCGTCGAGCTGGTCCCAGGAGGCGAGGCAGCCGGAACCGGTGAAGTGGTGGTTGCCGAGCGCCTCGCGCACCCCGAGGTCGGTGAGCAGCGCGGTCGGGATGCGCCGGTGCAGGGCTTCGAGCGCGGCCGTCGAACTGACGGTGACCAGCAGGTCGGTGCGGTCGAGGACCTCTCCCATGTGCCCATACACAAGGCGGCAGTTGGCGGGAAGTCCGCCCTCGATCCGCTGCGCGAGCTTCTGGTAGGGCGCCTCTTCGATGTGGGTGGTGTGCTCGCCGGGCTTGCTGCGCAGTTTCAGCAGTACCTCGCGCCCGGGGTGCAGGCGTGCGTGTCCGACGAGCCGCTTCAGCAGGTAGGCGCGGTCGGCGGCGGTGTCGGGGACGGAGGGCTGCGCGGCGAAGACCACGGTGTACGGGTCGTGCTCGTCCTCGTAGGGCGCGCCCCCGAGGAACGGCAGCGCGCACTCCGTGACGGACGACGCGTCGGCGTCCACACCCTCGTACACGGCGCGGAAACGGTCCGCGTCGTGGCGGGAGTTGGCGAGGACGAGGTCGGCGCCGTGCCGCAGGAGGAGTCCGTCGGCGAGCTTCTCGTAGACCACGCCGACGTAGCCGGTGACGACGACGGGACGCTTGGCCCGGCCCTGCCAGATCCGCGCGAGGCCGTGCAGCATCGCCTGGACGGCACCGCCGACGAGGGCGAGGACGACGACGTCGTACCGGTCGGCGTCCCGCTCCATCTCGCGCAGGAACTCGACCGCGGTGACCTCGTCGAGGCTGTCGGCGCGGACGCCGACCTCGTCGAGCTGGCGGGGTGTCGGGGTGGCCCGGCCGCGCAGGAGGAATCCTCGGAGCGGACTCTCGCCGGGGGTGAGGCGGCGCGCGGTGAGCGCGCCCCACTTCCACCGGGTGTCGGAGTCCGCGAGCACGGCGACCCGTCGGGTCTCAGGGGTACTTGCTGGCACACGGAAGAAGCTAGGAAGGCCTGGATATCCGCGGCCCAACCAGACCTCAACAAACGGTTAACAGCGCACCGACGAATGGCGAATCGGGCCGGGAAGCCGCCGGGAATCAGGCCGGTTAACGGTTCCGCCACACGTCGTTCACCTGGCATCTCACCGCCGGTCAGGACGAATGCCGGACGGGCCGCCTAGCGTCCTGCCCGTGGTCAAGCTCTCCGTCATCGTGCCGTTCTACAACGTGCAGCAATACGCGCCCGACACCCTGAGAAGTCTCCGTGCGAACGCGCGCGACGACTTCGAATTCATTCTCGTCGACGACTGTTCGAAGGACGAGACCCCGGACATTCTCGCGCGCGCCGAGCGCGAGCTGCCCGGCGCCGCCTTGGTCAGACATGAAAAGAACGGAGGCCTGGCCACCGCGCGCAACACCGGACTCGACGCGTCGCGCGGCGAATACGTGACCTTCCTGGACGGCGACGACTGGATCGCCCCCGGCTATTACGAGCAGCTTCTCGCCGCGATCGAGGGCCTGGGCTGCGATTTCGTCCGTACGGACCATGTCCAGTGCACCGGGCGGGCGCGTTCCGTCCACCGCGTGCCGCACGGCCGGCGCGGTGTCGTCATGGACCCGCGCGAGGCGATCCTGCCCGCCGACCGGTCGACGTCGGTCGACTACGCGTACGCGTGGGCCGGCATCTATCACCGGCGGCTCGCCGACGCGGGTCTCCTGCACTTCACCGACGGCCTGCGCACGGCCGAGGACCGGCCGTGGATCTGGCGGCTGCACCGCGAGGCGAAATCCTTTGCCGCGGTAGGAACTCTCGGAGTTTTCTACCGGCGCGGTGTCGCGTCCTCTCTGACGCAGATCGGCGACGTACGGCAACTCGATTTCATCAAGGCGTTCGACCAGGTGATCGCGGACACCTCACGGGACAAAGACGCGGAATTGCTTCTGCCGAAGGCCGTGCGTACGTACTGCGCGATTATTTCCCATCACCTGGGATCCATCGAAAGGTTCGAACCCGCAGTGGCGCGCAAATTGAAAACCATGAGTTCGGCGGCGCTGAAGCGGATGCCGCAGGACGTGCTCGACGACGCGCTCGACTCGATGGACCTGCAGCGCGCGACGCGCCTGCGCCGGCTGCGGCGCCGTCCCGTCTCGGCGGGAGTGGATGCCGCGTGACCACCACTCAGATCTTCCTCGCGTCCACGCTGTACGGGACGGCCACGCTCGCCGCCGCCCTCGACGCGGACTGCTTCCGGCCCGCCGACCGGCGCATCCTGCTCGTCGCCAACAACGCGGCGACACCCGAGACGACGCCCTCGGTCGACACGATGCCGGGCTTCGAGCGGCTGCGCGGCCGCTTCGACGACGTCGTGTCGTGGAACGAGACCATCTCGCCCTTCCACCCGGGCGGTTGGGCCCCGCGCCTGGACGACGTCCCGCTGTGGGAGCGTCATCTGCGGCTCGTCTGGGGCCTGGGCGACGACGACGTCGAGCTGGCCGTGGAGTCGATCCAGGTCAACCCGGCGATGGCGGTCGCGCAGATCTTCACGGGCGCGCCCGTCGACGTGTACGCGGACGGGCTGATGAGCTACGGCCCGACGCGCAACAAGCTCGACCCGCTGGTCGGCACACGCGTCCGCAGGCTGCTGCACCTGGACCTCGTACCGGACCTGAAGCCGCTGCTGCTCACGGAGTTCGGGGTCGAGCCGGAGGTCGTGCCGACGGACATCTTCGTGAAGGTGCTCGCCGAACTGGCCGACGAGAGCGGCGAGTTGCCGCCGGTCGAGCCCGGTCCCGCGGTGCTCCTCGGGCAGTACCTGTCGGCCCTCGACATCCTCACCGCGCAGGAAGAAGAGGACCTGCACGTGCGGATGATGCGCGGCGCGGTCGCCCTCGGCCACACGCGGATCGTCTTCAAGCCGCACCCGACGGCACCGGCCAACTGGTCACGCACCCTTGAGGCGGAGGCCGAGAAGCTCGGCGCCGAACTCACGGTCCTGGACACGCCCGTGCTCGCCGAGGTCCTCTTCCAGCGGATGCGCCCGGCCCTCGTGGTCGGCTGCTTCTCCACCGCCCTGCTGACCGCGTCCGCGCTCTACGGCATCCCGGTCGCCCGTACCGGCACCGGCACCCTCCTCGACCGCCTCACGCCGTACGAGAACAGCAACCGCGTCCCCGTCACGATCGTGGACGCGCTGCTGCCGGAGCTGTCGGACGCGGCGGCGGTTGCCGCGCAGGAACCCGGCACGGCGACCGCCGAACTGAACCAGCTCGTTCGGGCCGTGGGCTTCGCTATGCAGGCGAAGATCTACCCGGGCCTGCGGGCGGCGGCCGAGCGGTATCTCGCCACGCGTCTGGACGATCACACGTGGCGTTACTTCAAGCGCCGCCGGCTCACGTCGCTCGCGCTGCCCGGCGGCGTCCCGACGCAGCTCGCGTTCATCCCGCGCAACGCGACGGTGCGGCGGGTCGCGCGGCGGGCGCGGTCCTTCAAGAGGGCGGCGCTCGGGTGAGCACCGGACAGAGCACGCTCCCGAAGCGCTCACCGGGAGCGGACACCGCCAGTCCGCCAGTGCGCACCGGCCACGCACCCCGCCTTCGGGCGCTCGACGGCCTGCGTCTGATAGCCGCCCTGATGGTCGCGGCGTACCACTACGGCGGCCGGGACGGCGAGGTGTCCCGGGCGTGGGGCACCTCGCCGAAGGTCCAGTTCCCCTCGCTGCACCAGTGGTTCGCGTACGGCTGTCTCGGGGTGCAGGTCTTCTTCGTCATCAGCGGCTTCGTGATCTGCATGAGCGGCTGGGGCAAGCCCCTGCGGGTGTTCTTCGCGTCGCGCGCGTCCCGGCTGCTGCCCTCGTACTGGGCGGCGGTGATCCTCGTGACGGCGGTGTTCGCGCTGCCGGTGGTCGCGTACAAGGCGGTCTCGCCTAGTGAGGCGCTGCTCAACCTGACGATGCTGCAGCAGCCGCTCGGTGTGCACCGGGTCCTCGGTGTGTGCTGGACGCTGTGGGCCGAGGTCCGCTTCTACGCGCTGTTCGCCCTGTGCGTCGTCCTGCCGGGCGCGAACCGGCGCCGGATCGTGCTGTTCTGCGCGGTGTGGACGCTCGCGGCGGCCATCACCCAGGCGTCCGGCGAGCCGGCCCTGAACGTCGTCCTGATGCCGGAGTACGCGCCGTTCTTCATCGGCGGTGTCGGCCTCTACCTCCTCCACCTCGACCGGCGTGACATGACGGCCTGGGGCATCGTCCTCGTGAGCTGGCTGATCGGCCAGCACTACGCGGTGTCCCGCCTGTGGCACGCGCCGGACCCGCACTTCTTCTCGTACCGCTCGTCGACCACGATCATCCTGATCGTGACGCTCGGGTACGTGGCGGTGGGCGCGATCGCGCTGGGGTTCCTGAACCGGGTGAACTGGCGCTGGCTGACGGTCGCGGGCGCTCTGACGTACCCGTTCTACCTGGTGCACGAGCATCTGGGCTGGGTGACGATCACCCTCCTCCACCGCGACCTGGGCCTGCCGTCGACGGCGACCTTCGTGCTGACGGTGGCCGCGATGCTGACGCTTGCCTGGCTCCTCAACCACTTCATCGAGAAGCCTCTGGGACCCTTCCTTCGCAAACGGCTGGCCCCGATTTCGACGAGACTTCACTGAGGATTCATGCGAGTGGGCGTTTGCTCATCGATTGGCGGATGCGATCCGCGAGCGCCTTGACCCTGTCCGAAAACAGCTCGTAGGTTCGCGTTCCATGACTGCTGTGCACCACACCGCCCGGCGTCCCGTCGTCCTCGACGACGTCCCCGGCTGGTTTCCCCCGCTCGACCAACTCCTGTTCACCTGGTTCCTCGAAGGGCAGGCACGGCAGGGGGTCCACGGCGACCTCCTGGAACTCGGCGTCTACCTCGGCAAGAGCGCGGTACTGCTCGGCCACCATCTCCAGGACTCCGAGAAGTTCACCGTCTGCGACCTGTTCGAGGGCGACGCCCCGGACGACGCGAACCGGGCCGAGGCCACCAAGTCGTACGGCTCACTGACCCGGCGGGCCTTCGAGGAGAACTACCTCGCGTTCCACGACGGCCTGCCGAAGGTCGTCCAGGGCCCCAGCTCCGTGATCACCACGGAGGTCGCCCCGCGCACCTGCCGCTTCATGCACATCGACGCCTCACACCTCTACGAGCATGTGTACGGCGACATCACCGCGGCCCGCGAACTGCTCGGCCCGTCCGGCATCGTGGTCCTCGACGACTTCCGCTCGGAACACACCCCGGGCGTTTCCGTCGCGGCATGGGAGGCGGTCCTCAATCGCGGCCTGCGCCCCCTGTGCCTGAGCACCCAGAAGCTGTACGCGACTTGGGCCGACCCGGAACCCCTCCAGGAAGAGCTCCTCGCAATGCTCAGGGACCGCGACGACATCACCCTGAGCGTCCAGGAGGCGGCGGGCCACCGCCTGATCCGCACGAAGTCGAAGGGGGTCAGGCCTCCGGCGTTCCCCCACTCACGCCACCAGTCGGACCCGACAGACCAGGCGGAAGTGCCGCCCCGAGCGCCCGAACAGGTCCCGACCCCGACGCGCCCCGCGCCTCGAAGCCGAACCCGCCGCCTGGCGGCCGACCTGCTCCCGCCTGTGGTGACCCGAGCCATACGACGGGCTCGCGGGTAGCCGCCCTACGCCAGCGACAGCTTCACCGCGAAGCCCAGGAACAGGAGGCCGGCGGCTGTCGTGGCGCCCGCCGAGAGGCGCTTGCGGCGGCGGAAGGCGTCGGCCAGGCGGGTGCCGCTGAAGATCAGGGTGGAGAGGTAGAGGAAGCTCGCGGTCTGGAGCAGGCCGCCGAGGACCAGGAAGGACAGCGCCGGGTAGGCGTAGTGCGGGTCCACGAACTGCACGAAGAAGGAGATCAGGAAGAGGATCGCCTTCGGGTTGAAGAGGCTGACGATCAGGGCCCGGCGGTACGGGCGCTCCTCGGCGCCGGCGGCGACCGGCTGGGTCTCGGCCGGGGCGTCGGCCGGCTCGCCGCGCTGCTTCCACATCGCGTAGGCGGAGCGGATCATGCCGTACGCCATGTAGCTCAGGTAGCCCGCGCCCGCGTACTTCACGACGAGGAAGAGCAGCGGGGTCGTCTGGAGTACGGAGGCGGCGCCGAGCGCGGCCAGTGTCATCAGGATCGTATCCCCGGTGAAGACGCCCGCGGCGGCCGCGTATCCGGTGCGTATGCCCTTGCGGGCGGCCACGGAGAGCACGTACAGCGAGTTGGGTCCGGGGAGCAGGACGATCAGGACCAGCCCCGCGAGATAAGTGGGGAGATTGATGACACCGAGCATGAAAGGGAGTGTCGCACGCAAGTACGACACTCCCGGGCGGAAGGCCTGGCCAACTCCTGTGTAATTCGTCTCAGAACGCGTCGGTCGGGATGTACGTGCCCCACACGTCCCGCAGCGCGTTGCAGACCTCGCCGACGGTGGCGCGCGCACGCAGCGCGTCCTTCATCGGGTAGAGGACGTTGTCCTCGCCCTCGGCCGCCTTCCGCAGCGCGGCGAGCGCCGTGTCCACGGCCTCCTGGTCCCGCTCGGCGCGCAGCCGCGCGAGCCGCTCCGCCTGCTGCGCCTCGATCGCCGGGTCGACGCGCAGCGGCTCGTACGGCTCTTCGGCGTCGAGCTGGTAGCGGTTGACGCCGACCACGACGCGCTCGCCGGAGTCGGTCTCCTGCGCGATCCGGTACGCGGAGCGCTCGATCTCGTTCTTCTGGAAACCGTGCTCGATCGCGTTGACCGCGCCGCCCAGGTTCTCGACCTTGCCCATGAGTTCGAGGGCCGCGGCCTCCACGTCGTCGGTCATCTTCTCGACGACGTACGACCCGGCGAACGGGTCCACGGTGGCGGTCACGTCGGTCTCGTAGGCCAGGACCTGCTGGGTGCGCAGGGCGAGGCGCGCGGACTTGTCGGTCGGCAGCGCGATGGCCTCGTCGAACGAGTTCGTGTGCAGCGACTGCGTCCCGCCGAGCACCGCGCCCAGGCCCTGGACGGCGACGCGGACGAGGTTGACCTCGGGCTGCTGCGCGGTGAGCTGCACGCCCGCCGTCTGCGTGTGGAAGCGGAGCATCAGCGACTTGGGGTTCTTCGCGCCGAACTCCTCCTTCATGACGCGGGCCCAAATACGCCTGGCCGCACGGAACTTGGCGACCTCCTCCAGGATCGTCGTACGGGCCACGAAGAAGAACGACAGGCGCGGCGCGAAGTCGTCGACGTCCATGCCGGCCGCGACGGCCGTGCGCACGTACTCGATGCCGTCCGCGAGCGTGAACGCGATCTCCTGCGCGGGCGAGGCCCCGGCCTCGGCCATGTGGTAGCCGGAGATCGAGATGGTGTTCCACTTCGGGATCTCGGCCTTGCAGTACTTGAAGATGTCCGCGATCAGCCGGAGCGACGGCTTCGGCGGGAAGATGTACGTGCCGCGCGCGATGTACTCCTTCAGCACGTCGTTCTGGATCGTGCCCGTCAGCTGCTCCGCCGGAACGCCCTGTTCCTCGCCGACGAGCTGGTACATGAGCAGGAGCAGCGCGGCCGGCGCGTTGATCGTCATCGACGTGGACACCTTGTCCAGCGGGATGCCGCCGAACAGGATCCGCATGTCGTCGATCGAGTCGATGGCCACACCGACCTTGCCGACCTCGCCGGACGCGATGGGCGCGTCGGAGTCGTGGCCCATCTGGGTGGGCAGGTCGAAGGCGACGGACAGGCCCATCGTGCCGTTGGCGATGAGCTGCTTGTACCGGGCGTTGGACTCCACGGCGGTGCCGAAGCCCGCGTACTGGCGCATAGTCCACGGGCGGCCGGTGTACATCGACGGGTACACGCCCCGCGTGAACGGGTACTTGCCCGGCTCGCCCAGCTTCTCGGCCGCGTCCCAGCCCGCCAGCGAATCAGGGCCGTAGACCGGCTCGATGGGCAGTCCCGACTCGGATTCGCGCGCCATGGTTGTGCCTCCAGCTCAAGTGTTGCTCACCAGTCGGGTCCGGCCCTCGCGACGGACTGTAGCGGCGGGTCTGCCCGCGGTGGAGAGCGGCAGGCTGGGACCTTGCTCACAGGCCGCGCCGCGTGTTCCCGCATCTCACCATGCGCGGCAACAGGCCCGAGTTCGCAACCGGACGCGCGCGGGAAGGCATCTTCCACGACACAACGGATAAAGCGCGAGGCTCGGGGGTCCTGATGCGTTCGACCGTCATACGTGCGTCACTGGCCGTCGTCGGGGCGATCGCCCTGGTCGGCGGCTGCCGGGTGGAGGCGACCGGGGGCGGGGGGAAGGTGCCGCCGGTGAGCGTGAGTGGGTCGGCACCGGGGCCGGCGGCCTCGGGTTCCGGTTCGGATTCGGGCGACGCGAAAGAGCCCGCCCCGACCTCGACCCCCTCGGTCAAGCCCACGCCGCCCCCGAAAGTCCTCATGGCCCCGGGCAACACCGGCAAGCGCGTACGCGAACTCCAGGCGCGGCTGCGGCAGGTGGCGTGGCTCTCCGTGGGGCCGACCGGGACGTACGGCCCGGCGACCGCCAAGGCCGTCTCCGGTTTCCAGGGCAAGCGGGGGCTGCCGCGCACGGGGGTCACGGACGCGGTGACGTGGGCGCGGCTCGTGGCGATGACGCACACCCCGACGCGCGACGAGCTGTACGCGTCCGGCGGGCAGCCGGCGGCGAAGCCGGACCCGCGCTGTATGACGGGCCGCGCCCTGTGCATCAGCAAGAAGAGCCGAACGCTGACGTGGATGATCGACGGGAAGGCGCGGCTGACGACGGACGTGCGGTTCGGCTCGCAGTTCACGCCGACCCGCGAGGGCACGTTCCACGTGTACTGGAAGTCCCGTCACCACGTGTCGACGATCTACCACACGCCCATGCCGTACGCGATGTTCTTCAGCGGCGGCCAGGCCGTGCACTACTCGGCGGACTTCGCGGCCCGGGGCTACAGCGGTGCGTCGCACGGCTGCGTCAACGTACGGGACGAGGGGAAGATCGCGTCGCTGTTCGCGCAGGTGCGGACGGGCGACAAGGTGGTCGTCTACTGGTGACGCTCAGCGTGTGGGTCGGGAGAAAGGGCGCGGGCGGGACCGGGGGAACGTGTCCCGCCCGCGCCAGGGGCACAGAGCCGAAGGTACGGGGGGAACCTCGGCTCGTGCACGGCCGATGACCAGTCGGCTCACTTGGTACTGCGCTTGGTCGACCAAAAACGTCACACCCTGAGCAGAAAATTTTTTCCGTGCAGGTCAGGGGGCTGTCGGACCCGCACTGTAGGAGGCCGAAGTCGTCGCCGAGGGGGACGCCGAGGCCGACTCGGACGCCAATGCGGAGGGGGACGGGGACGGGGACGCGGACGGGGACTGCGTCGTCGGCAGGGTCCTCTCCGGGGCGCCCGGGGTCGCGGCGCTCCAGGTGGCCGTCGGTATCGCCGCGAAGCCGGCGCCGGTGTTCTGGCCGCCGTTCGCGTTGTCCCCGTCGCCGCCCTGGCCGCCCTGGCCGCCGCCGTTGCCGTCGTCCTTGTTGCCGTTCCCGTCGCCGCCCTCGTTGCCGCCGTTCGCGTTCCCGTTCCCGGCGCCGTTCCCTTCGAGGACGTTCGCGCAGAACCGGTCGAGGTCACGGTCCTGCTTGCGGGCGGCGATCCGCTTCGCGGTGTCCTTGAGGCGCTGCGTCTGGGCGGCGCTGAGGGTGCCGTCACGGTAGGCGCGGCAGGCGCCGCCGAGCCCCTGTCCCGATGCGTCGGTGCCCGGGACGCCGGGCGTACGGACGCCGGTGCCGGGCAGGGTGGCCCGCGAGTCCGGCACACCCGCCGCGTCTTCCTTGGTCGGGGTGCCGCTGCCGGGCTCCTGCGAACCCTCGCCGGCCAACTCCCCGTCCAGGCGCCCGCCGTCGGCCTTCGAGGTGTCGGGCGACGCGGAGGGCTCGGGCTGCTCCGGGGTGGCGGCGGCCGAGACGCTGGCGGCGGGCGCCGGTTCGTCCCGCTTGCCGAACGGCGAAGGGAGCACTCCGGTTCCGGCCGCGACGGCGACACCGCCGATCATGCAGCCAGCGAGCGCGGCGGCCATGCCGAGGCGCACGGGTCGGCCCCAGCGGACGGGGCGCGCGGCGGGCCGCCCGATCCGCACGCTGCCGACGTCGGAACCGGCACGCACGTCAAAGTCCGTACCCAACGCCGTTGCGGTATTCGCGTTCGCGTCGTTCTCGCGGCCCGCGGAACCGCGCAGCGGCGAGACGGAGGCGAGGGTGAGCGGCGCCGTACCGGCGTGGGCCCCGACGTGCTGCGCGCGGCTGTCTCCGCGGCGGGCGTCGGCGGCGGGGGCGACGCCCCTCAGGGGTGCGGCAGCGTGCTTCGCGGCGGCGCCTCGGGCCTCGCGGAACGCGGCCATCGCGGCGGCCTCGCCCGGCAGTTCACCGCCGTCGTCCCGGGTCACGGCGAGTGCGTCAAGCGTGCGGGCCAGGCGTTCGGCACGGGCGAGGGTGGCTGCGTCGGCGGCTTCCAGCGGCTCCCCGCGCAGCAGACGCTCGGCCGCGTCCCGGTCCAGCCACTTGTTCTGCTCGTCCGCCATCACATGTCCTTCTGCGTCCGCATAAGCGAATGCGTCACACCGGCGGACGACACCGCGTGCCCGCGCGCTTCCCTTGGGAGCGGTACGGCGCCGAGCGCCTCGTCGCACTCCGGCCGTACCGTCTGCAGTTGCGAAGTTTCCGCACACTGCGAAGTCTCCGCGCCGATCAGCTCCGCGAGGCGCTTGAGGCCGCGGTGCGCGGCGGTCCTGACGGCGCCCGGCCGCTTGCCGAGGGTCTGGGCGGCGCTCTTCGCGTCGAGCCCGACGACGACGCGCAGGACGACGGCCTCGGCCTGGTCCTGCGGAAGCTGGGCTATGAGCGCGAGGGTGTCACCGGTGGCGAGGGCTTCCATGGCCTCGTCGGCGGTGTCACAGGTCGCGGGTCGGCCGGTGAGCTCGGTCTCGTCGCCGCCTATGGCGGGCCGGCGTCCCCGCATCCGTATGTGGTCGAGAGCGCGGTTGCGCGCTATGCGTGCCGCCCAGCCGCGGAAGCGGTCGGCGTCGCCGCTGAACCGGTCGAGGTCGCGGGCGATCTGCAGCCACGCCTCGGACGCGACGTCCTCCGCGTCCGGCTCGCCGACCAGCGTCCGTACGTACCCGAGCAGGCGCGGGTGCACGGCGCGGTACACAGTCCGGAACGCGGTCTCGTCCCCGTCCTGCGCCGAATGCACCGCGGCCGTCAGTTCCGCGTCGTCCCCCAGCACTGCGCCACCCTTGTGCTTAACCCCGCGCCGCTCACCGGCGCGAATCAGCACGCTACGGCCTGATACCGCTCCCCGTCCACGTTTGTACAAGTCGCAACTAGCGCGTGACACAACTCGGTGTGACACAAACGGCACGCGCGGCGCTGAAGAAAGTACGGGCCGCCGCGCGGCCCGTACCGCGCGACGGCCGGGGCCTCTCCTGTGGGGGGTGGCGGCCCCGGTCGTCCCGGCGGAGCCCTTTGGGGGGCGTACGGGGAGCCACTTGAGGGGCGTGTGGGCGCAGCCCGCCCCCGGCTCAGGCCAGACTCAAGCCGCAGGTCACGTCTCTCTTACGTCTTGGGGTCGGCCTCGGCTACGGCTTGGGGTCTGCCCCGGCCGAACTCTCCCCGCCCGCCTGCTTCTCCGCGCTCTTGCCCCGGCTCGGCTTGGGGCCGGCGTGGCCGTGCCGGTGACCGGCGGCTTTTCCGCCGCCCGGGTCACCACCGCCACCCCGGTCACCGCCGCCTCCGCGGTCACTCTTGCCGCCGCCCTTGTCCTTGCCCTTGCCCATGTCCCGGCAGTACACGTCCACCCCGGCCTCGCCTCCCGCCGCCTCGAGGAAGCGGCGCCAGGCGCGGGAGTCGAGGGCCTTGCCCCGGGCCCGTACGGAGTCGTACGCGTGGCACTTGGCGGCGAGGTCGCGGGCGTGCTCCGGGTGTCCCCCGGAACGGCCGCGCACGCCCTTCCCCGACTGGGGCGCCTGCCCGTCGGATGGCTTGATCTTCTCGCCGGGTCCGGTCGGCGCCGGAGTAGCGGCGGCGCTCCGCCGGGGCGCGGGGCTCTGTTCACTGCCGCCGCCCCGGGCGTCGCTGACGACACCGATCCCGGCCACGGCGACGCCGCCGAGGGCCACGCCGGCGACGAGCGCGCCGAGGCTGGTGCGCAGCGACCAGCGGGCGAGGCCGCGCGGGCGCGGGCGCCAGTCGTCGCGGCGCCGCGTCCTGGCGGCGTGCGCGCCCTGGGCGCGCGCCTCGCGGAACGCGGCGACGGCCCTCTCCTCGGCTTCCCCGGCCTCCGCGACGCCGCCGCGCAGGGCCGCGGCACGTACCGCGTCGGCGAGCAGGTCCTCGAAGCCTCCGGCACCCCGCGGGCCGGCCGGCCCGTTCTCGCGCACAGGTGGTTTTTCAGTCATCTCGACTCCCCCAGCGTCGTGGGGCCGTCTTCCGTCACACTTCGCGCGCCGAGCTGCGTCGCGAGCCGCTTCAGGCCCCGGTACGCGGCGGTACGTACGGCGCCGGGGCGCTTGCCGAGCACGCGGGCGGCGGACGGCCCGTCGAGCCCGACGACGACGCGCAGGAGCACGGCCTCGGCCTGGTCGCGCGGGAGACCGCCGATCAAGGTGAGCGCCTGCTCGGTGGAGAGGGTTTCGAGGGCCTGGTCGGACGTGCTGTGGGTGCCGGGGAGTTCGAGCATGTCCGCTTCGAGTCCCGAGGGGCGGGGGCGGGACTTCTGGCGGCGCAGCAGGTCGAAGGCGCGGTGCCGGGCGATGGTGGCGGTCCAGCCGCGGAACCCGGCGCCGTCCCCGCGGAAGCGTCCGAGGTCGCGGGCGATCTCCAGCCAGGCGTCGGCGGCGACGTCCTCGGCCTCGTCACCGACGAGGCCGCGCAGATAACCGACGAGTCCGGGCTGGACAAGCCGGTACGCGACCGCGAAGGCGGCCTCGTCACCTTCCTGCGCCCGCGCCACGGCCGTGCCCAGCTCCTCGTCGCTCGCGTGCGCGCGACGAGGCTCCCCACCCTGGCCCAACCGTCGTCCTTTTCGTACGTTCTCGTACCGCTCCCCGGGCGCACACAGGTCATCGCGTATACGCCCCCTAAGTCATCAGCGCCGGGACCCACGGAAATGTCACAGGGCCGCGCAGGCCCGGCCCCGCCCGTGAAGGGTCAGGTAGAAGGTGTGGAGGGATTCCTCGCGTCCGAGTTCGAAGCGGTTGACGACTTTGCCGAGGGGGTTCCACACACGCTCGTCGGGCATCCGTACGCCGACGGGCTGCCCGAAGTAGGCACGCTGGGCGTCGTCGAACTCGACCCACACGGCCCCGGCCCGCCGCACGAGCACCTCCCCTACATACGCGCCGATCCCGAAAAGAACTCCCGCGACGGACGCCCGCTCCGAAGCCCCCTTCCGCAGGCCGTCGACGAGGAAGTCCGCGACGCGGAGGCTGGCGACGGTGAAGTCGAGGGGAAGCCGGTGCCGCGCGGTGGCCCGCACGACGAATCCGGCGGCATGGTGCCGCATGTCCGCCGCGCGCGGCTGAGGTTGCTGGCCGACACCCATGCTGTCCGTCCCTCACTCGGGTCAAAGGGAAGCGGTCACTCCCCGTACATGCCCCAGCGGATCCCGTCACCAAAGCATCACGCACCCCACGCGAGTCGCTTCTCACATGACCAATTGGCAAAGCCCGTACAACCTTTGGGCCGGTCGTGCGTCGTGTAGCGACCGGGTGGCATCACGTCAGGTCAGGTAGGGGGCCAAATCGGCCCGCGCACCAGGAGTGAGGCGGTCCACGTCGAGGTCCTCCAGCGCCACATGCAGCGTGCGCGGCAGCATCAGCGGAATCGCGGCGACGAGCAGGTCCTCACTCGCGTAGAGCGGCTCGACGAGCTGGAAGAACGCGGCGGAGGCGACGGTCTCGGTGGAGTTGACGAACAGCTCCTCCGCGAACCACGCGCAGCGGCCGAGGAGTTCGGCATCACGCTCGGCAGCGGGGGTGCGCAGCGCGGGCCGGACGAGCCCGCGGTAGACGACCTCGCGCAGGAAGTCGTAGAGGTCGAACCACTCCTCGCTCCGCGCCACGGCCGCCTCGGCGGGCAGCCCCGCCTGCGCCTCGATCCCGCCCCGCGCCTCTGGAACGGTACGCAAGAACAGCCCGGGAATCTGCCCCCTGCCGACACGAGCCCCGGTCACCCGAGATCCCCCGACTCCCGGAGCTCGCGGTACGTCGCCGGATAGTGCTCCAGCATCGCCGCGAGCTTCTCGCGCGTCACCGGAAGGCTGTGCCGCCAAGCCCGCACCAGTACCTCCCGGCTTTCCAGGAACTGCTCCAGGATCCCGAAGTAGACGGAGCTTTCGAGACAGGCATTCGGGTCGGACACCAGGAATTCGACGTACGCGAAGCAGGCCCGAACGGCCGCCTCGTCGGCCTCGGCGCCGGCCCTCAGCAGGGGCAGCAACACAGGCCTGGAGAACGCCTGGAGCAGGAATTCCAGACTGTCGTCGACACTCCCCCACGCCCAGGGCCCGTAGAACTCGGGGTCCGATGCGACCACTTCGTCCAGCACGACCTGCGCGCCCGGAACCATCCTCAGGAACTCACCGACCGGCATCTGCGCTTCAGCCTCCCATTTCCCCGCAGCGCAGCCTACCGACCCACCCTTGCCTTTATCGTCTGATCGACGATAAGGTCGCGGTCATGAACGACGCCCCCTCACAACTCCCCACCCCTGCCCATGAGATGACCGACGAAGAGCTGGCCGAGTACGCCGCAGAAGTGGTCACCGGCTGGGTCACCGTCGAGCACCCCCTGACCATGGACGAGGGGCGGACGCTGGTCTACCTGCAGAACATGGGGTCCTCGCAGGGCGAGATGTACGCCCTCGACCGGGTCGGAGGCTGGCAGCAGGACCTGCTCCGCGAGCTGGCTGCCGCCGCCGACGCCGACGACCCCGAAGAAGGGCGAGCCCGTATGGCCCGCGCGAGAAGCGCCGCCGTCACTCAGATGCGCGAGTGGCTGCTCTCCGGCATCAGGTACGCCGAAGAACTCAACAAGAAGCGGGCCCACCCCTCCGACCCCCGCGCCAACCTGCGCGCCTACATCGCCCGAGGCCGACAGGCACAGGCACAGGCGGAGGCATAGGCGTACGCCTCACTCCCCCTCCCGTTCCACCGGAAGCCAAAGCTCAGCCTCCGCCTCCGCCCTGTCCGCCGACAGACGCGTACGCAGGATCTCCGGGCCCGGCCGGCTCCGGTACGGGTTGGACGGGAACCACTGCGTGAACACGTCCCGCCACAGTTCCTGAATCGCCTGCGGCGCCGGCCCGGACGTCTCGAACACCGCCCAAGTCCCCGCCGGGACAGTAAGAACCGCGTCCCCTTCGGACGCCTCCCCCGAGGTGATCACCCCGTGGTAGTAGTCGAGTTCAGTGCCTTCGGCCCGGCTCGGGTCCAGGTCGTCGCAGACCGCGACGATCCCACGCGGCTCCTGGTCCGACAGCTTCACCAGGCGTTCCGTCGTCGCCGGTTCGATCGCGCGGACGAAGTCGATGATCGCCTGGTTGGGCCCCAAGTGCACCAGCGGCACCCGGGCCTTGAGCCCGACGACGTCGAACTCGGGCCTGTCCACCACTCGGTATCGCATACTGCTTCTCCCTTCGACGGTGAGGCGGAAGGTCAACCGGGGCTGCGCCACGAGCGCCGCGCCCTCGCGCCGCGCCTCCCCCGGCCCCACCCCGTGCATCGCGCGGAACGCCCGCGCGAACGCCTCCCCCGACCCGTAGCCGTACCGCACCGCGATCTCCAGCAAGGGCTCACGCCCGGCGAGCACTTCGGCACCGGCGACGGTGAGCCGGCGGCGGCGTACGTACTCCGACAGCGGCATCCCCGCGAGCGCGGAGAACAGGCGGCGCAGGTGGTACTCCGAGGTGGCCGCGATGCGCGCCAGCCCGGCCACGTCGATGTCCTGGTCGAGACGGCCCTCGATGTGGTCCAGGGCCTGGTTGAGACGCTCCAGCACGAGCGGTCCCCTTCCTTCCTTTCCCTTCCTCTTTCCTGACCACCACGCTAGGCGGCGGCCACACCGCCGCACCCGACATCCTGTGCCCGATCAGATCGGGTGCACCTCACACGACCCGAAGGCCCTCCGGGCCGGGAGGAGCATCACCTTGTCCGAGAACTTGTCCGAGAACTTGCCCGAGAACGCGCCGGAGAACGACGGCACCACGCACTCCGCGCTGGACGCCACCCGCCCCGTCCCCGTCATGATCGGCGGCGGCCCCGCCGTACTCGCCCGGCCCGACGGAGCCCTCCTCGTGAGCGCGTCCGGCGACCTGTTCCACCACAGCGAGCCAGACGCCCGCCTCGCCCAATCCGCCGACATGCTGCGGGAGTTGGATCGTCACGGCTTCGACCCGTACAAGTACGCCGCCCCCGCCGAACGGGTGCCCGCCCTCGCCGTACGCGTATGGCTGGACCACCTCGCCGTGCAGGGCCCGACCATCGACGGCGGCGCGTACATCGCCCTGAACATGGAACGGAAGCTGGTCGCGGTCATCCACCCGAACAAGGGCGAGCCGCTGATGCTGGAGGTGGACGGCATCCCCGTCGTCGCCCAGGGCCTCCCGTCGCAGGTGGTGCCCGGGTGCCACGGCCTGCACTCCCTCGAACGCGTGACGGACGTGCTGATGAGCCACCTGATCTCCCAGGGCGCCGCGACGTCCCAGGTGCGCATCGCCTTGATGGACGTCTTGACGCGCGGGGGCGGAGAGGAGGCGGTTCTGGCAACGCTGGAGGCGCATGGCCTCGCGCCGGCCGCACCCACCGCGCCCAGCCCGCATGATCCACTCGCCGCGCCCGTCGCCGCCCTGCGCGCGCTCGTCGGCTTCCGTCACGCCCTCGCGCACGGCCGGGGCCGCTTCTGCTTCGGCGACGAGGTGGCGCAGGGGAAGGTCCAGGCGACGGCGGCGGACAGCTGGATCGTGGCGGGAGGCGGGGACGACGCCCTGGCCGTCGCCGAGATCCTGCTCGCGGGGAACGCGTCCGCGCACGTAACTGTGGTCGCCCAGCAGATCGAAACCGCCGCCGCCTCGACGGCGCGCTACGCGGAACTCCACCGACGCCACGTAGCGGAAGGGGAGGCGGGCGGCGACGGCCGCCTTGAGTTCCGCCTCGGAACGGAACCCGGCCCGGTCACCCTCACCCCGACCGGCCGCTACACGGAGGCCGGCGTGGAGGCCGACGGTTACGCGGCCTGCACCGGCCGCATGTCCGTCCTGCCGCCGGCCGCAACGAAGCCGGCGGAGTGGGCACGGGCACGACGCGGCCGGGTGACGGGCTCACTCCTCTTCGACGAGAACGACCTGTACCTCGGCTACCGCCTGCACTTCACCGCCGAGGGCCTGCTGCACCAGGTCGACGTGGCGGGGGCGGCGTCCTGGTTCCTGCCGCCGGAGGCCTTCCCCCGGGCCCTTGCCACGGACCTCGCCGCGATGGGCCGCCGGATGACGCCGCCGGAGTCGGGCAGCTCCCCGACCGACCTCCTACCCGTAGCCGAACAGGCCGCGAGAATGGCGGCAGCCCGCCGCCGAGGAACGCTACGAGAGACGACGGAGATCCCGGAACGCGTACTCCCGCGCGTCTGAGGGAGGAGATTGGCAGGTTACGGCCGCCAACCCCCTGCCCGAATGGCCGAAAACTGCCAAACCCTCCCCGGCACCCGCCCACTCAGGCCGCTACAGGCCCGAGGGGTTGATGTTCGGGTTGGCGAACTGCGGCGGCTCGCGGCGCGGGAGAACGGTCCGGCCGTCGAGACTCCGCACCTCAAGACCGTGGTGCCAGGGGTAGTGGAGGCTGAACGCGACGAGTCCGGTTCGCTCGGAGGCGGGCTCCCGGCACATTTCGAGGACCGTCTGCGCCAAATACTCGACCGGTTCGGTCTCGTAGCCGTCCGGGATGAGCGACGCGGCGCCCGGTGTCGAGATCGCCGTGGACGGCGCGACACAGTTCACGGCGATTTTGTCACCCAGCAGCTCGGCGGCGAGGCCCTGGCTGAACCGGTGCACCGCGGCCTTTGTCGAGGCGTACACGACGTCGCCGCCCCTCACCAGGCTGGCGTCGGGGAACGGGCGCCGCGGGCTCACCCCGGTCACGGAGCCGATGTTGACGATCCACCCGGCGCCGCGCGCCCGCATGTGCGGGATCGCGGCCTTGGCGAGGGCGAAGGGGGCGCGCAAGTAGTGGTCGACGGTGCGGTCGAAGGTGTCGAACGACATGTCCTCGACCCGCGCGTAGTCGGCGAAGCCGGCGTTGTTGACGAGGATGTCGATCCCGCCCGCGAGCTCGACGACACGGCCGATCAGCTCGTCCCGCTCGCCCGGGTCCTCCAGGTTCGCGGTAAGGCTCAGCGCCCGCCCTCCGGCGGCCTCGATCACCTCGATCGTCTCGTCGAGGCTCCCGGAAACCACCTGGTTCTGGCCCGCTCTCGCGGACGGCATCGGGGCCTTGGACCGCGCGGTCACCACGACGGTCGCCCCCTCGGCCGCGAGCCGCTGGGCAACCGCCCGGCCTATACCCCGACTGCTCCCGGTGACCAACGCGACCTTGCCCTTGAGAGAGGCGCCCACCCGATCCTCCTGACCCTTCGACGCGAGTTGGGGATCATTAGAGGTATTACTAATAGGCATGTCAACGGGGTCGCGCGAACATTGCCGTCGGCGCCGCCCCTGAGGCGAGGCGGCGCGCCCCGCCGATCAACCCGGGCCGGCACCATCCGCCGCGGGGTGACCGGTGTCGATGGCCGCGGCGAAGCGAGCGTTGCCTGGGTCCAAGGGGGATGCGTCACTTACTCGAAGAGCTGCGCTCACGCACCGCCGTGACGATCCAGACCGCCCCAGGGATGCGGACACCCTCTACGGTCTCGAACTCCGTGAGGGCGTCGTGCACTTCGGCACGGATACGGGTGACGGTCGTCGGGTCGACATTGCGCAGGTTGTGGCGCGTCGGCCCCATGGAGAAGAGGAAGTCGGCGGCGTCGCCCGCGTCGGCTCCCAAGGTCATGGGCGCCTCGACCGGAGTCACCTCGATGTCGGTGAACCCGCCGGCGGCGAGCACTCGGCGGATGTGCGCCGGGTCGAGCAGCGACCCCATACCCGTGGAGGCGGGGGACGCCTCGCGCAGGAACGGCGAGAGTGCGGCGGTCGCGCGGGCGTAGGCGCTGTCCGGGCCCGCGGGCTGCGGGCCGAGGAACGCGAGGCGGCCGGCGGGCACGAGCGCGTGCCCGAGATGGGTGAAGGCGGCGACGTGGTCGGCGAAGAACATGACACCGCCGCGGCTGATGAGGACATCGAATCCCTGGTCGGGGAATGGATGCACCTGTGCGTCGCCCTGCTCGAAGGTGACGTTGTCGAGATCTTCCGCGGCCGCGTCACGGCGGGCGCGTTCCAGCATCGGCGCGGACAGGTCGATCCCCACGACGTTTCCGTCGTACGCCCGTCGTGCTGCGAGGCGCGTCGTCTGGCCGGTGCCGCAGCCGACGTCGAGAACCCGGTCCTGAGCCGCGACGTCCGCGGCGGCGAAGAGGGGTGCGTTGAACGCGCTCAACATCCCGTTGTAACGCTCGGGGCGTTCGGCCCAGAGGACGCCTTCCCAGCCGTTCCATGCCTCTGCCTGCTGTCGGTTGGCGATCGTGTGCACGGCTTGCCTCCAACACTTAGAGTTCACCTCACCTCTAGAGTTCAGCTCTAGAGTTCACCTCTAGTTATAGACTCCAGTCATGGGTGAGGGCAAGGGGAAGCAGGGCCGCAAGGCTCAGGAGACACGGCGCCGGATCATCGAGGCGGCCGGCACGCTCTTCGTCGAGCAGGGCTACGGGGCGACAAAACTGCAGGAGATCGCCGACCGGGCAGGGGTGGCGGTGCAGACCATCTACTTCGTCTTCCGCAACAAGCCCTCGCTGCTCAAGGAACTTGTCGACGTCGCGATCGCGGGCGACGACGAACCCGTGCCGACGATGGATCGGCCCTGGTTCATGGAGGTCATGGACGCGCCTGCCGCCGAGTCCGCACTGGCCGCACTGGTCGCCGCCACCCGCGGGACACTCGAACGCGTCGCGGCCATCAACGAGATGGTCCGCGCCGCGACAGCGACCAACCCGGAGATCCGGGAGCTGTGGCCGGATCAGGCAGACCCGCGGTACACGGTGATCTCTACAGTGGCGAAGTCCCTGACCAAGAAGCCAGGCGCCCGCCCCGCCATTCCCGTCGAAGAAGCGGCGGACATCATCTACGCCGTCCTCAGCCCAGAGCTCTTCCTGGTCCTCACCCGCGACCGCGCGTGGCCACCGGCCAAGTGGGAGCAATGGGCGTACGACACCCTCAGCTCTCAGCTGTTGGTCGACAACGGGCGCTGATCAACAACTCAGCCTCCGAGGTCGACACAGTCCGCAGTCGCCGGCGCCGACGCATCGGGGGCTCCGATGCATCGGGGGCTCCGAACGTGCTCGCGCGAGGACTCGATGAGCCGGCGGGTGGGCTTGAGCAGGCATTCGCCGGGCCGGGCCGGGGCTTGAGGTTGCGGTAGCTGGGCCGCAGAAGGATCAGCGCGCCGCGCTCGCCCGCACGGGCGAGCCGCCGAGGCCCGGGGCACATGCGGCGGCTCCCCGAGGAACGCTTCGCCGCCGGGGAGTCTGTAGCGCAGCGCGCCCTGACGCGTGTCGTCGCTCACTGGAGCGGCCCCGACCGGGAGCCGGTCGCTCCCGGGGTTTCAGTTGTTGTGCGTGATTCCGATGTGCGCGATCGTGGCGTACCGGTTGTGTGAGACGTAGATCTGGACCCGAGCGGACGGATCCTGGATCACCGCACGTACCGCTCGACGCAGGCTGTTGTTCTCGCGGTCGGCGGCGGTGGCGATCAGATCGGCGTACTTGGCTGTCGGCTTCTGGGCCTTCCAGCGCGCGGTCTCGCTCATCGTCTGGACGATCCGATCGAGGTTGCCGGACCGGACCTCGATGCCGGTGAAGGTCGCTACCTGATCGGCGGTCATGTTGTAGACCGACTTGTAGGAGTCCTCGTGGGCCAGCGTCACCGCGGGGCCGGACGGCCGCTCCGTCTTCGGCGCGCTCGGACTTTCCTTCGCCGGTTTGTCCGGCGTGGGATCGGCCGTCTTGGACGCATCATCGCCGACGGAAGAGCCAGCGCTTGCCGACGAGTCCGCACGGGACGTCTTGGCCGCGTCCGAGCCGTTGACCGAACAACCGCCAATGCCGATCGCGGCGGCGATGACCAGCGCGGCGATCGATATGACACGTTTGGGCACAGGAGCTCCTTCTTCATAATTGCGGGCGCTTTACCGTGGGGGGAGGCAGCCCACGTCTGGCTCAACAGCAGCCCGCAGGCGGTCTATCTGGTGGTGGTGCCCGATGATGTGCTGGTCGCCCGACGCCTGATAGACACGGCCATGCCCATCAGCCCGCGCGTCGTTGCCGCCGCTCATGGCTGATGGATGTGCTGGTCGCGGCCCGCCTGGTAGACCCGGGCCTGCCCGGAGGCGGTGGCGTGTTGCGTCACCGACTGATCGGCGGGCGCCAGTGGCTGCAACTCGCCGATCAACTCGCGCAGCGCCTCGGCCTCTTCGGGATGCGTCGCCAGGAACCGCCGGATGCGGCCCTGCCACTCCGCGCCCAGCTCTGTCCGGGATTCGACGTCGCCGCCCGCCTGTGCGGCGAGCAGATCCGCCCGGGTCGCCTCAAGCTCGGCGGAGATCGCCTCGGCCCGCCCCGGTTCGGCCCGCCGCCACAACGACGACACCGCCTCCCTCACACGTTGCCACGCCTCGGTGGTCAGCGCAGTGACCAAAGTCGTCCCTGCCGTACTCGCCAGTGCGGCCATCGCCGGATCCACGAACCCGCCCCTCCAGCCCGTCGGTAACTGCTGCCACAGAGTAGCCAGCACCACACAGCCCGCACATGCGCGCGACAGCAACCAGCCAACAGCCAGGGCAGCCAGGCCTACCGCTTGCGCACCGCGCTCCAGAAGTCCTTTTCGGTGCAGTACCGGTCGCTCTTCTCGAGGAGGTCGTACACGTCTTTCCAGCCGAACGTATCCTCCTTGAACTCTGAGCGCCTGAAGAGATATTGACAATCCGTCAGATCAAATCTCTCGGTCCGGTCGAATATCCGGGGCCTGACCAGTCGTTTCGCTCTCCCGCTGGATCTTCCGGTCACCGTGACCTCGGGCTCTGCCGCTCCAGGGGCGTACTGAATGACAACGGCATCTTTCGGCCTGCCCGTAACACTGCCCATGCGCATCTCCCTGCCGTGCAACTTGGCGTTGACGATCGAGAGCCGGGCGATGTCCGTCCACGGGATCCGAGTCTGCACTCTCGACCTCCCCCGCCGCACGACCACCGTCACCCCGCGCGAGTCCACCGCTGCGGACTTCTTCCAGAGCAGCGGCCCGATGAAGCCGCCCACGAAATTGAAGAGTCCGAAGAGCGCGCAGCCTCCAATGACGACCACCGAGGCCAGGAGATCTCCGAGGCTGGTGGGCTTGGAGGCGGGGGGCGTCATAGCTGCAGCCAACGGGACGCTTCCCCCCAGAAAGAGAGCCCCGAAGACCAGAGCGGGCACAATCACCGGGGTCCTGGGGACGCTCGCCTCGGCAAACTGGTCGGGGCCGATCGGCTGCGCTTGCGGACCCCCCGGTCCCGATGACACCGACACAGGTCCCCTTACGGTCGGGACATCGGCAGCGGGGCGCTGGTCCCGGGGCTCCGGGGGGACCGGCACGGTCGGGGCGTAGGCGGCGGGGCAGTGTTTCCGGATCTCGTCGAGGACCAGGGCAGCCTGCGTCGCCGACGGCCGTTTCGCGGGGTCCTTGGCGAGCAGCTGCTGGACGAGGTCGGCGAGTTGCTCGGGTATCCCGGGGATGTGGGGTGGTTCGACCTCCAGGTGCTGGCGCACCCAGGCGGCGAAGGTCGGGCCGGGGAAAGGATAGGTACCGGTCAGCAGGACGTGCAGGGTCACGCCGAAGGCGTACATGTCGCAGCGGGGTGTGGTCTTCTCGCCGATCCACTGTTCGGGCGGTATGAACGGGGCGGAGCCCATGCCGGTGTCGATCGCGCTGACGTGTGCGGTGAGCTTCGCGTAGCTGGCGATCCCGAAGTCCAGGATCTTCGTCGTGCCCCGTGCAAGGTGCATCAGGTTGGCGGGCTTGATGTCCCGGTGCACCACGCCCTTGCCGTGCGCGTAGTCCAGTGCCTCGGCGACCTGGATCATCAACGCCGCCGCACGGTCCGGGGCAAGCCCCCCAGGGTGTTCGACGAGCAGGTCGGCGAACGTACGGCCTTCCAGCCGCTCCATGACGAAGTACGGATGACCGTCGGCCTCACCGATGTCGTGGACCACCGTGATACCGGGATGCTGGAGCGCGGCAACCGTAAGTGCCTCGCGTCTCAGCGACGCGGTCAGCTCCGGGTCGCCGCCCAATGTCGCGAGCACGACCTTCACCGCCACATCACGGTGCAACTGCTCGTCGAGCGCCGCCCACACCTCCCCCATCCCGCCACGCCCCAGCCGCTCCGTCAGCCGGTACCGCTCCCCCAACAAGGCCCCAGAATCCACCCCGTGGCACCTTCCGCTCACCCCGAACCGGACGCGGTCCGCCCCCAAGGGCAAGAGTGAACCACCAAGGCCATCCAGCGGACAGACCCACGGCCCGGGTGACTCACGAGTTCCAGCAGCTCAAACAGTGGCGCGGCCTGGCCGTCATATGGGCACGGCGATGACGGTGAAGAGATGGCCTTTCAGTCGTAGAAAAAGAGCGCAAGGTCCTCGATGGACCCAGGCCCGGTGAGGAAGCCCTCGGCCTTCGCGATCTCGCGCTCTGGTGGCAGTTTGCCCTTCAGGAGCTGCTGCATCCAGATTTCCCCTTGCTCACCGATGGCGTAGATGCCAGACAGCAGTTCGGCCATGCCGGCAGGTCTCGGAGGGCGAAGTCCGGCGACCGGCTGGAGTGCCCAGCCGCCTGCCCGGGCCGCGAGTCGCAGCACCCCGGCCCAGTTCGCGATCCTCCCGATGCGTACGTGCCACGAGTCCTCGGTGAACGGGGACATCCGCCCGCCGTGGAGAGGGTTCGTGGCGGCGGCGATGTCCTCGATCACGAGCCGTTCCACGGCGTTACGGACAACGATGCCGCGTCGCCGCAGGTGGGCGCGGGTCCTCGGTGCCGAGTAGCCCTAGTCCCCGGTCGCGCCGTCGAGCAGCTCACGCAGGATGTCCAGGTGGCCGTTGTGGCGGGCGGTTTCCTCCATGAGGTGGAGGAGGATCCAGCGCAGGTCTACGTGCACGCCGTCGCGGACGGCTCGCTGAGCCCGCTTGTCCAGGGCGGTCCCGGCGACCAACTCGCGGTAGCGCGCGCTCTGTTCGGCGTACTCGTCGAGCAGCTGCCCGATCGGGAAGTCGACCGCGATACGCATCTCGCGGTCAGGGTCCTCCTCGGTCCAGGGGCCCCGGTCCTCCTCGCCGAGGAAGACGATCCGGAACCAGTAGAACTCGACCCAGCGGAGGTGGTTGACCAGTCCGCTCAGGGTCATCAGCGGTGAGCCGGGCAGGAGCGACTTGCGGGCGTTCTCCTCGGATACACCCTCGCACTTGGCGCGGACGGTGTCGCGGGCGTAGTCGAGAAACGTGGTCAGCTGCGTGCGCTCGTCCCACGCGGGCGGCGTGTCATCGATTCTGGTCATCGCGCGAAGCATCCCCGATGCCGGTGAGCGGTGCCACGGATTTTCGGCGACGGGGTGCCGGTGGCCGACATCTGCCAATCGCGCCGATACACAAGGGGGCCGAAGCGGATTTACGCAGGTCAGGAGGCACCGCCACCGTCACATCCCCCCGCCCGAGCCGGAATTGGCAGATCTAGGCCAGGACTCACCTCTCCGGGCGACTCCCTGAGCGAAGACTCCCCCACCCTCCCCGCCACCCTCAGCGCATCATCCAGCGCCTCCGCCAGCCGCGCGCTCAGGAAGCGGAACTCCTCCGCCGGCACGTCCGGCTCCCCCAGCATCTTGCGGGCGTGGCCCAGTAGTTCCTCGCCCAGGTTTAGCTGCACGGCCTCGACCTCGTCGGCCAGCCGCGCCAGCGTCCCGTCACCGTCGCTGGACAGGTAGCACGGCTTCCCTTCGGGCGTCTTCCACGGGAGCAGCCGCATGTTCTTCGTCATACGTCCACGCTGCCGCCCGCGCCTTCACCCCCGCCCGAGGATTGGCCCAACAGTGCGGTGGGGTAGGCCCGTTGTGCGATCCGTGCGATCGCGCTCCGCGCCTGTGCGAAGTACGTACGAGGAGGCCTGATGCCCCACGACGATCACCCCCCGCCCGCCCTTCTGATCTTCGGCGAGCAGTCGCGCTTCCTGAGGGAGCAGCGGGGGATATCGCGGGGCGAGCTCGCGGCGCGTATCCCGTACTCGGAGTCGATGATCGCGATGGTGGAACGCTCGGAGCGGCCGCCGCAGCCTGCGTACATCACGGCGGTGGACGACGCGCTGGGCGCGCAGGGTCTGCTTAAGCAGCTCGCCAGGCATGTCGCCGAACGGGACCATCCGGCTTGGGCTCAGGATTACGTGGATCTGCAGGCCAAGGCGTTGGCGTTGCACGTATACGTCACGCATTTCCTGCACGGTCTGCTTCAGACGGAGGATTACGCACGGGCAGCGTTCCGGTCGCGTCGCCCGAGCCTTGAGGACGACGCCATCGAGCGGAACGTCCGGGCTCGACTCGCGACCCAGAGCTTGCACACTCGTAAGCCGTACTGCCGACTCACCTTCGTGCTGGAGGAGTGCGCCGTACGGAGGATGCTCGGCGGCCGGAACGTACGGGAGGGCCAGCTCAAGCACCTTGCCTCGCTCAGCCAACTGCACAACGTGCAGCTCCAGATCATGCCGGAGGCCCGCGAGTCCCACGCCGGCATCGATGGATCCATGACGTTGCTGGAGACGCCGGATCACCAGACCATGGGGTACGTGGAAGGACAGCAGGGCGGCTACTTCCTGACCTCGCCCGAGGACGTCAGCGTCATGAGCCACCGCTACGGCGCCTTGCGGGCTCAGGCCCTCGACACCGACGCATCATTGGATCTGATCCAACGCCTACTGGCAGGAGAGGCATGAACACCGAACTGGCCTGGTTCAAGAGCAGTTACAGCGGCGGAGACGGCGAGGCCTGCGTAGAAGTAGCGAGCACCCCCTCCGCCATCCACGTCCGCGACTCCAAGGAATTGGCGAGCGGTGGAGCGGCACCCTCGGTCGCCTTCGGCACCGCCCCCTGGATGATCTTCGTCGGGCACGTCGCCGCAGGTGGGACCGGAGCCTGACGGGCCAGGGACCGGTGAGGCAGGGCCAGGCCCGAGCGCACCGGTCCCTGATCGCCCCGGCAGCACCTAAAGGACTGATCCGAAATAACTCCCTCCCCTCCCCGTCTTGAACTCCTCACCCGATGGGGTGAGTTGATGGACAGGGCCCGGTGGGATGTGGCTACGCTCGGCCACGACAACACTTCATAAAGCGAACGGCCCCCGTCGGGACGGCAATCCCGGACGAGGGCCTGACCACGAGCGGAAGACAGAGACCTTCCCCATGGCTACCGCCAACCCTAACGCCGCGCCCTCTTCCGGCGTCATCCACATCCGCGTTCGCCATACGGCGAACTTCACGGTTCTGGCCAATCGCCTTCTGCAACGCAGCGGTTCGGCGGTGACGGTCGGTGTCGCGGCGTACATCTTCTCGCTGCCGGACGGCGCTCCGATCACGGTCAAGCGCCTGCGCGCACACTTCGACGAGGGCGAGATCCTGATCGCGAGGGCGCTCCGCGAGCTGGAGGCGGAGGGCTGGCTGGAGCGCCGGGTACAGCGCGCTCCGGACGGCAGGATGATCACGAGGACGTACGTGTACGACGCCCCGGGCGTCACGACGCCGACGCCGACGCCCGTTACGGAAAAGCCGGCGCCGCCACCGAAACCCGCCCCGGCCTCACACGCCGAGGAGGCCAGCTCGATCCTCCGCTCGATCGCCTACGACGACCGGCGCCTGGAACTGTCGCCGAAGGAGGTCGCGTCACTGGCCCCGGCGGTGTCGGTGTGGCTGGAATTGGGAGCCAACCGGGAGACGATCACCGAGGCCCTGACGACATCGCTCCCGGAGGGCCGCCTGCACAGCCCGGCGGGCCTGCTGGCCCACCGCCTGAAATCCCCCCAGGTACCGAAGGCCCCGGCACCCCGCCCAAAACCCCACCGCCTCCAGGAATGCCCCAAGTGCTTCCGCCCGTTCCGCTCCCCGGAACCAGGCAAGTGCCGAGACTGCCGCGAGGCCTCCCCGGACGACCAGGCGGCATAGCTCACACGGCAAACGCCCCTCGGCCGCACAACCAGTGACGTTCGCCGATGGTCATCCGCTTAGTACAACAGCTGCCCGTGTGACAGGTGTGAATCTTGTGGCCGGGCTGAAAGCAATTCCTGGCTGTGAACTTCTGCAAGGGGTGGAGCATTTGAGCCCGCGTAAATCGCGTGCGCGCACTTCACATGCGTACAAGCCGCTGAGTCTCAAGCGCAGGGCTTGGGTGACCATGGGGGCCGTCGTTCTCGGTGGGGCCGGTGTCGTCACGTACGCCATGGCCGACCCGGGGAACGGGGCAGGCTCGGAGAATGAGCCTCGGCGGGCCTCCGCCGTCCATACTCTCGGGCTCACCACCAAGGGATCCGACCGCAAGGTCGTCCCGCAGAAGTCGACCGACCGTTTCAGCGCCGTCATCCTCACCTGGAAGAACCCGCACACCAAGCTCGCCGGCACCGCCCAGGTCCGCGCGCGCAACGTCGGGAGCGGCGCCTGGACCGACTGGCTTTCCATGCCCGTCGAGAACCTCGGTACCGACGGCAAGGAGACCAAGGCCGGCGGCGGCGTGCGCGGCGGTACCGAGTCCGTGTGGACCGGTGACTCCGACGCCGTCGAGCTGCGCGTCATAGCCGAGGACGGCAGCGTCTCCAGTCTGCCGTCCGGCATGGATGCCAAGCTTCTCGACCCGGGCACGCTCCCGCCCGCGAAGGGCGCGGCGAAGGGCGTGGCGAAGGGGGCGGGGGCCGCTCAGCCCGCCGCGTTCTCCGCCGAGACCACGCCGGCGGCGGAGCCGGACACGACGGCCACCACTGACGCTCCGGCCACCGAACCGGCCGCCCCCGCCTCCGAGTCCGCATCGCCCGCCGCGAGCCCCATCGACTCCGCCGACCCCTCGGCAAGCGCCTCGCCCGACCCGTCGGAGACCCCGTCCCCCGACCCCACCCAGACCATCCCCACCCCCCTCCCCTCCACCGTCGTAAAGCCCCCGATCATCACGCAGGCCGAGTGGGGCGCGGACACGAACTACAACGGCACGCCCGAGTACGACGGCTCGATCAAGGCCGCCGTCGTCCACCACACCGGTGAGGACAGCGACAACGCAGTGCCCTGCTCGCAGTCGCGGCAGCGCGTGCACACCGTCCAGCAGGGGCACATGGCCAAGGGCTGGTACGACATCGGCTACAACTTCCTCGTCGACCGGTGCGGCCAGATCTTCGAGGGCCGTAGCGGCGGTATGGACCTGCCCGTGCACGGCGCCCACGACTACGGTTTCAACACGGACACCGTCGGCATCTCGTACATCGGCAACTTCATGACGGCGAAGCCGACGCCGGCCGCGCTCAACTCGATCGCCCGCGTCGTCGCATGGAAGTTCGGGCAGTACGGCATCACCGCGAACAGCAAGGTGACGCTGACGTCCAACGGCGACCAGGGCGTCTCCGACAACAAGATCCCGCTGGGCCAGTCGGTCACGCTCGACCGCGTCTTCGGCCACCGCGACACCGGCACCACGCTGTGCCCCGGCGACAACCTGTACGGCAAGCTCGCCACGATCCGGACCCTGGCCTCGGCCCCCGGCGTCTCGCACGCGCTCGCCACCTCGGACATCTACTCGTCCGCCGCGCCCACGGCGGCGACCCGTGACGGCCTCGCCGACATCGTCGCCGGTACGCCCAAGGCGTCGTCCGGCGGTTCGATCACCGTCGTACCGGGTGGCACCAACGGCCCGGCGTACGCCGCGAAGAAGACGCTCACGCAGTCCAGCACCGGCGTCCCCGGCGCGAACGAGCCCGGGGACCTGTGGGGCGCCGCCGTCGCCGAGGGCGACATCAACGGTGACGGTTTCGCGGACCTCGCGATCGGCCAGCCCGGCGAGAACGACACCTCCGGTCACACCGACCGTGGCGCGGTCACCCTCCTGTACGGGCCCGCCCTCAACACCGGCGACCAGATGAACCTCGACGAGGGCTTCTACGCGAACGGCGCCAAGTACGGCTCCGCCGTGGCCGTCGGCGACTTCAACGCCGACGGCAAGGCCGACGTCTTCGCGGCCTCCACCGGCACCGGCGGCACCTGGACCGCGCGCTACTCCGGTGACCGGGAGAGCAGCTCGAACATCACGAGCGGTGACGCGGCCCTGTCCTACGAGGCCGCCACCTCGGGCGACTTCAACCAGGACGGCTACGCGGACGTCGCGCTCAACTACCACGACTCGACGTCGGTCGGCCGCGTGATCTGGTTCAAGGGCGGCCGCAACGGTCTCACCAAGGCGGGCACGCTGACCGTGAAGGGCGGGCGTTCCATCGCCGCCGGTGACCTCAACGGCGACGGCGTCGACGACATCGTCATCGGCCAGCCGTACACCGCCGAGTCCGGCGCGTACGCGGGCGGTCAGGTGACGGCCGTGTACGGCTCGAAGATCACGTCCACGACGGCCGGCGGCCTCACCGCGACCGGCGCCAAGACGATCCACCAGGCCACCGCCGGCGTCCCGGGCGCGGCCGAGTCAGGCGACGCGCTCGGCGCCTCCGTCGCGGTCGGCGACTATAACGCCGACGGGTACGCGGACGTCCTGGCGGGCGCGCCCGGCGAGGACATCACCCGTACCACCGCCCGTAAGGACGCGGGTACTTCGCTGCTGTTCAAGGGCTCGTCGGCCGGTCTCACCGGCACCGGTTCGATAGCCGTCTCGCAGGACGAGCCCGGTGTCCCCGGCGCCTCGGAGAGCGGCGACAAGCTGGGCTCCGCCGTCTCCCTCACCGACCTGTCCGGCTACGGCCGCGCGGACCTGGTGATCGGAGCGATGGGCGAGGACTCGGGCAACGGCACGCTGCTGTACGTCCCGAGCAACAGCACGGGGATCGGCCTGGCGACGTCCAAGTACGTGGGGCTTACGCAGCTCGGTACGCCGAAGGGCGCGGAGGTCGGGACGACTCTCGCCCCCTGACCACCACTCCCTGACCCTTCTCACGGCGTCGCATCGTGGGTGTCCGCTTTGCACCCACACTTGCGCCGCTACACCCGAATGGGTTACTCACTACCTCCAACGGGAACGGACCCGGCCGCAGGAGGGGGCGGCCGGGCCTGGTTCCGTGTGCAATCAGGCGCTCACGCTTGCGCAGCGTCCCGTTCGAACGAGATCGCCACCAGCCGGTCACTGAACCGCTTCGGGCCGCTCACGGACTCCGCGGCCGACGCCCGATGCACCCGTACCGCCTCGTCGGTCAGCGTGACCGTGACGACGGGGCAGTCCTCGATCTGGTTCGTGTCGGCGGGCGAGCACCGGCCGATGTCCTCCCGCGTGTGCCCCGGGCAGACGGCCCGTGCGGGCAGGTCGATCTCCAGGTACAAGTCCCGGGCCTTCGTGAAGCGGTAGCCGCCCGACGTCGGCTCGACCTCACGCGGCTTCTCGACTCCCTTGATCACCTTCGCCGTGAGTCCGCGCGCCGAGGCGATACGGCCTTCGCCATTCGGCCCGAACACGTCGATAGTTATCCGGTTCCCGGCGACGGGCGCGGGGAGCGTCAGCGGCCGGGGGCCCGGGTCGACGATCGCCGTGACCGTGAAGGCGGGCGGCCCGTCGAAGCGCGGGCCCGAACTGGAGTACCCGTACGAGGAGATGCCGAGCGCGGGCGCCTTGTCCTGCTCGCCCTCGCCCCAGGGCGCGGGCCTCACGGGATCCAGGGCACCGCACCCGGACAGCACAGCCGTACCGCCACCCGCGAGCGCCTCGTCCGTCAGCGCGCCCGGCGTCACGTGGAGCTGGCCTGACGGATCGTCGAGGACGTGGCTCGTGGCGGCGAGGGCGACGAGGACGGCGGTGACGGGCAGCGCGAGGAGCAGCAGCGCCCGTCGGGAAGGCCCGGAGACCCCGTGCATCAGACGCGGCTCCGCGCGCGCCGGGACACGACGGCCCGCAGGACGCGCCGGCCTTCGGTGGTCATGTCGAGTGCCGGGCGCAGGCCGTTGGCACCGTGGGTCGCGAGCAGTTCGAGGATCTGGACCTGGCGGCGCAGCTCGGCGGCGACCAGCGGGGACATGCCTTCCGTACGGCCTTCGCGCCTCGACGTCACCGATCCGGCGCCGTCCGCCAGCGGGTCCAGCATCCGGTGGATCCGGAGCGCGCCGACCGAGCAGGCGTCGGCCCATTCGCGCAGCGCGGGCGCCGACGGGGTGCCGGGGGCGGCGGCGAGCATCCGGTGGGCGAGCCCGGCCGGGCCGTCGGCATCGTCACCCGGACCGGCGCCGTCGCCCGGACCTGCGGGGAGCGCGGCCCGCGCCCGGTCGAGGCACTCGCCCCACTCGGGGCCGCCTTCGCTGAGACTGCCCCACAGCGGGCGCAGGATGTCGTCGTCCTCGGCTCCGAGCAGCGGCACGCAGCGGTCGAGGCAGGCGAGACCGGTCACCGCGAGGCCCCGTTCGTCGGCCTGCGCGATCAGCTCCACCAGGCTCATGAAGTACACCCTTTCCTGCCTGCCCGGTCATTTCGGCTCTACTGGGGGCTACTGCGTGCAGGGGCGCAGAAACGTCACAGCGGTGCGACGCCGAGCAGATCGAGGAAGCGGAAGAAGAGGGGTTCGGCAAAGGGGGCGGGGTCCTCGGCGAGGACGGCGGCCAGCGGGCCGGGCGCTACGGTGCGGCCGCACTCGGCGGCCCAGTCGACCGCGCGCCGCGCCGCGTCGGCGGGCTCCAGAAAGTAGTCGTCCAGGGCGAGTTCGTCCTCGGCGAGGTACCCGGCCATGGCGTCCCGCGCGAGACACGCGGTCCATACGCCGCTCAGCGGAGCCGCCGCCTCGATGACGACGCAGTCGCTGTCCATGACGTAACCGAACAGGGCGGGCGCCCCGGTCTCGGCGGCGAGCTTGTTCATGCTCCCGATGTCGTACCGACCGCTGCCGCCCCCGTCCGGACACTCCCAGACCTGCCACCCGTCGGCCCGCCGCTCCAGCAGCGCGAGCCCTTCCCGCGCCCCGGCCAGCGCGTCAAGCTCCACAAGCTCCCGCCCGCTCCTGCCCACGACGTAATAGCCCCAGTACCCCATGCCTGTGTTCCCTCCCCGCCCCCGGCGAATACACCACGCCCGCACGCGGCTCCGCCACCCGAAAGACAAACCCGCCGATTACGCCAAGCCACCGAGGGGCGCGGGGCCGCGCAGGGCCTTCTCCTTCTGCATCCGGGTCAGGGTGCGGACGAAGACGATGGCGGCTACGGCGGCGGCGATGTCGAGACCGTCGGCGACCATGCTCATCTCCACGGACGACTTGTACGCGGAGAGGGAGTCGGCCTTGTCGTAGTTGTAGGCCGCCAGCCCGTCGAACACGTTGCCGACCAGCCACAGGGTCCACCAGCAGTTGATGACCGCGTGCGCCGTCTTCTCCCGCATCATGCCGGTCTCCCGCAGGCTGGCGTCCCAGGTGTCGCGTGCGATACGCCACGGAATGTAGACGTTCGCGAGGGGTACGAGCCAGCCCCAGACCGCCCAGGCGCGCACCTTGGTGTGCCCGTCGGGCCGGAACACCTCGGCGTTGATGCGCACCCGCTGGAACCAGACGATGAAGACGACAGCCGTCACCAGCAGGACGGTCCATTGCACCCTGGCCGCCTCGGCGTATACGCGGTCGGCACTGTCGGCCTCCGCGTCACTCACCATGACCCCGCCCATGAGGTCGGCGACGACACTCCGCTCCCGGAACCCGGCCCACAGCGAGAACAGATCCGACGCGATCACCACACCGAGCAGAACACAGGCGGCCATCGAGACGCCCACCGGCGACTTCAGCCGAGCAGTGCCTCTGGGCGCGGGAACAGCGGACGTACCAGACATGGCCAACCCCCCACGGGTTCACGGTTGAGCCGGCCGCGCGCGTCTCCCCAGAGCGCGTCGGTGTCCGGCCAGCGGAACATACGGTTCGCCGCGATCCGCTGTCCAGAGTGTTCCCGCCCGGCGGCCCGGCTAGTTCCCCAGCCGGTTGGCCAGCGCCATGAACTGGGTCCACGTGAGCGGCGGCTTGTCCGGGTCCCAGAGTTTCTGGACCGTCGCCCGGAGCGGCATGTAGATGCCCTGGGCGACCTGGGCCTCCGTCTGGGCGTTCGGGAAGTCGCTCCAGACCGCGAACGTGCCGCCGAGGATCTGGTCGTTGTACTGCGCGGGGACCGGGGTCGTGCCGCGTACGACGAGGGGGGTCCAGCTCTCGTAGATCCGCTGGCCGGTCGGGTAGAAGAAATTGTTGGGCTGGCCGAGGACGTAGTACAGGTACTCGTCGTTGTAGTTGGTCATCTTGCGGCCGGCGCTCAGGTACTCGACGGGCGGGCGGGCGCCGATCTCCTTGCCGGTCCAGTAGGCGACCTCCAGGCTCTTGTCGGCCTGGACGATCCCGCCCCGGAAGAACCCGTCGTTCCACGCCTTGAGGGAGCGGTTGTACGGCTTCATCGTGGCGACGCGGTCGTTGAGCCAGCCCGTCGTGAGGTCCTGGACCGTCGCGTTCGGCCCGTACTTCTGCCGGGCGGCGGCCGCGAGCTGCGGGAAGGACGCCTCGGGATTCGCCACGACCAGGGCCTGGTACTCGTCGCCGCCGAGGTGCCAGAAGGCGCCGGGGAAGAGCGGGGCGTACTCGCGCAGCAGGTCGTCGACGATCTTCGCGGCCTGCGGGTTCGAGATGTCGACGGCGCCGCGTGTCGGGACGCCGGCCGCGTTGCGCAGCTGGAGCGAGGGGTGCGCGTTGATCACCGCGCCGAGGTGTCCGGGCGAGTCGATCTCGGGGATCACGGTGATGTGCCGCTGGGCGGCGAGCGCGACGATCGAGCGGACCTGGGCCTTGGTGAGGTGCTGGGGCGAGACGATCTCGGGGTGCGAGTCGGACTCGATACGGAAGGCCTGGTCGTCGGAGAAGTGCAGGCCGAGCTGGTTGTACTTGAGGTCGCCGATCTCCCGGATCCGGTCCTCGATCCAGCCCGCGGTGTAGTTCTTGCGCGCGATGTCGAGCATGAATCCGCGCTGCGGCTTCGCGGGCGCGTCCTTCACGACGCCCTCGGGCGCGGTCGCCCCGCCGTTCACCTCCTGCTTGAGGGTGCGCGTGCCGTAGAAGACGCCCGCCTCCCCCGGCCCGACGATCCGCACCTGACCGCCCTGGACGGTCATCGTGTACGACTCGGGGCCGCCGCTCCCGCCGAGCGCCAGCTCCACGTCGCCGGGGCCGGCCTTGGCGGTGCCGCCGTAGCCGAGCTTCAGCTCGCCGGCGATGAGCTTGCCGTCGTCGGCGAGCTTCGCGTCCGAGATGACGACGCGTCCGCCGGAGGGCTTCCATCCGGGGCCGCGCGCCGGGGTGAAGTCACGCACGGAGGGGATGGTCTGCGGAGGTTTGGAGAGGGCGTACGACTTCGTGGGTGAGGGCTGCGCGGCGGGGGACGTGGCGGACTTCCCGTCGGACGGGTGCTGGCTGCCGCCGCTTCCGCCGCAGCCGGCGAGGGCCGCCGCCAGTGCGAGCGTCCCGGCCGTGACGACTCCCGCGCCGGGGATCCATCGGCTCCGCTTCTCCATCAGTGACCGCCTTCCGGCTCGCACGGCTTCCCGCTTGAGGCGAGCTCAGCGACTCGCACAGCTTCTGGCTTCCGGCGAGCTCGCTACTCGCACAGCTCGGACAGCTGCCCGGGGAGCAACCCCGGGTTCGTTTTCCGCGTCCTCGGGAGGCGACCGTACGGTCCGCTGCCCCGACCTCCCGTCCACCACACGCTCCTAAACTCTCCCGTTCGGGTGAATTTGGTGCATCTGCAAGTCAGGTAATGATCCTGATCGCTAGCGTGGGCGGACATCCGTCACACCTGTACCGCCTGTCCCACCACCTCTCCCGTGACTCGGATGTCACACATCTCGTCCCAGTGTCAGCCCGGTCACGTCCCACGTCTCGCCGAGGAGCGCACGCTGCCTTCGCATCGTCTGTCCCGCCTCCCCGGATCTGCCGCCGTACAGGTGCAGTCCTCCCCGCACGGCCTCGCGCGGTTCAACACGCTACCCGCGGCCAAAGCCGAGATCGCACTGCTGACCTGCTGCGGGTCACTCCACTGGGCCCGCCGCCTGGTCGCGCACCGGCCCTACCCCGACCTCGGCTCGCTCCTCGCCGCCGCCGACGAGGCGATCTACGACTTCCTGCCCGCCGACCTCGACGAGGCCCTGTCCCGCGAGGCGCTCCCGCTGCCGCCGCACGGCGCGTACTCCGTCGCACACACCGCCCTTGGCGCCGCGCACGCCGCGTACGAGGGTCGATTCGGACACGCGTTCGTCATCTGCCTCGACGGCTACGGGCCCGAGGAAGCCCTGGACCAGCTGCTCGCCGGAATCCGGTCACGCCTTGGCAACGATCCTGAGGAGGAGCGCGTCCTGTCCTGGGAGGAACTCCGGCGACTCGCCCGGGGGCGACTCGCCCGACTCGTACAGACTCTGAGCTCCCGACCTGGACCTCAGAAAGCGACAGACCCGCAGGAACCCCTGGATTCCGGGCGCACGGATAGCTCACCGGATAGCCCGTACGTGGCTGTTTGATTGCCTGTTTGATCACACCGGCGGCCCCCGGGCGAGCGAGCCACCCACTCGTCGATACGATGACGAGCGGCCGGTGGACCGTACCCGGCCGGGCCCGACCGACAGAGAAGCCGGCGCGGCCCCAATCCCCGCTCCCGGAGGGTTCTTCCGTGCCGGCTGGAACGCTGTACCGCGGCCGGGAAGGCATGTGGTCGTGGGTGGCTCATCGAGTCACCGGTGTCCTCATCTTCTTCTTCCTGTTCGTACACGTCCTGGACACCGCTCTCGTGCGCGTCTCCCCCGAGTCGTACGACAACGTCGTTTCCACCTACAAGACGCCGATCGTCGCGCTCCTTGAGTACGGCCTCGTCGCCGCCATCCTCTTCCACGCGCTCAACGGCCTGCGTGTCATCGCCGTCGACTTCTGGTCGAAGGGCCCGCGCTACCAGAAGCAGATGCTCTGGTCCGTCGTCGGCATCTGGGTCGTCCTGATGGTGGGCGCGCTGTACCCCGTCCTCGGCCACGCCGCTCGTGCACTCTTCGGGAGCTGACGCCAGACATGTCTGCTGACACCACCCCTGCGAAGACGCCCGGCGTCGGCCCCGTCGAGGGCGTGACGCTCTACGACGTCGACCACCCGGCGCCCCTCATCGAGGCCCCCCGCAAGCGCACCTCGAAGACCCCGCGCTCGACGCGCGGCAACTTCGAGATGGCCGCATGGCTGTTCATGCGCCTGTCCGGCGTCGTCCTCGTCGTCCTGGTCCTCGGCCACCTGCTCATCCAGCTCGTCCTCGACGGCGGCGTGAGCAAGATCGGCTTCGCGTTCGTCGCGGGCCGCTGGGCCTCGCCGTTCTGGCAGGGCTGGGACCTCCTGATGCTGTGGCTCGCCATGCTGCACGGCGCGAACGGCCTGCGTACGGTCATCAACGACTACGCCGAGCGCCCGAACACACGCCTGTGGCTGAAGGGCCTGCTGTACGCCGCCACGGTGTTCACGATCCTGCTGGGCACGCTGGTGATCTTCACCTTCGACCCGAACATCCGCTAGGCACGGGGCTGAGGTAACCACTCATGAAGATCCACAAGTACGACACCGTCATCGTGGGCGCCGGCGGCGCCGGTATGCGCGCGGCCATCGAGTCGACGAAGCGCAGCCGCACCGCCGTGCTGACGAAGCTCTACCCCACCCGCTCCCACACGGGCGCCGCGCAGGGCGGCATGGCCGCCGCGCTGGCCAACGTGGAAGAGGACAACTGGGAGTGGCACACCTTCGACACGATCAAGGGCGGCGACTACCTGGTCGACCAGGACGCCGCCGAGATCCTCGCGAAGGAGGCCATCGACTCGGTCCTCGACCTGGAGAAGATGGGCCTGCCGTTCAACCGCACCCCGGACGGCACCATCGACCAGCGCCGCTTCGGCGGTCACTCGCGTAACCACGGTGAGGCGCCCGTGCGCCGCTCCTGCTACGCGGCCGACCGCACCGGCCACATGATCCTCCAGACGCTCTACCAGAACTGCGTGAAGGAGGGCGTGGAGTTCTTCAACGAGTTCTACGTCCTCGACCAGCTCCTGGTCGAGGAGGACGGCGTCAAGAAGTCCGCCGGTGTGGTCGCCTACGAGCTGGCCACCGGCGAGATCCACGTCTTCCAGGCGAAGTCGGTCATCTACGCCTCCGGCGGCACCGGCAAGTTCTTCAAGGTGACGTCGAACGCGCACACCCTGACCGGTGACGGCCAGGCCGCGTGCTACCGCCGGGGTCTGCCGCTGGAGGACATGGAGTTCTTCCAGTTCCACCCGACCGGCATCTGGCGCATGGGCATCCTTCTCACGGAGGGCGCCCGCGGTGAGGGCGGCATCCTCCGTAACAAGGACGGCGAGCGCTTCATGGAGAAGTACGCGCCCGTCATGAAGGACCTCGCGTCCCGTGACGTCGTGTCCCGCTCCATCTACACGGAGATCCGTGAGGGCCGCGGCTGCGGTCCCGAGGGCGACCACGTCTACCTCGACCTCACGCACCTCCCGCCGGAGCAGCTCGACGCCAAGCTCCCGGACATCACGGAGTTCGCGCGTACGTACCTCGGCATCGAGCCCTACACGGACCCGATCCCGATCCAGCCGACCGCGCACTACGCCATGGGCGGCATCCCGACGAACGTCGAAGGTGAGGTCCTCTCGGACAACACCACCGTCGTCCCCGGCCTGTACGCCGCCGGCGAGGTCGCCTGTGTCTCCGTGCACGGCGCCAACCGCCTCGGCACCAACTCGCTGCTCGACATCAACGTCTTCGGGCGTCGTGCGGGCATCGCGGCCGCCGAGTACTCCCACAAGGCCGACTACGTCGAGCTGCCGGAGAACCCGGCGTCGCTCGTCGAGGAGACCGTCGAGCGCCTGCGCAACTCCACGGGCACGGAGCGCGTCGCGGTCCTGCGCAACGAGCTGCAGGAGTGCATGGACGCCAACGTGATGGTGTTCCGCACCGAGCAGACGATCAAGACGGCGGTCGAGAAGGTCGCCGAGCTGCGCGAGCGGTACAAGAACGTCTCGATCCAGGACAAGGGCAAGCGGTTCAACACCGACCTCCTGGAGGCCATCGAGCTGGGCAACCTGCTCGACCTGGCCGAGGTCATGGCGACCTCCGCCCTGGCGCGCAAGGAGTCCCGCGGCGGTCACTACCGCGAGGACTTCCCGAACCGCGACGACGTCAACTTCATGCGCCACACCATGGCGTACCGCGAGGTCGGCGACGACGGCTCCGAGTCCATCCGTCTGGACTACAAGCCGGTCGTCCAGACCCGCTACCAGCCGATGGAGCGTAAGTACTGATGTCTACCCCGACCATGGACAAGCTGGCGGCGCTGGAGCAGGACTCCACGTCCTCGCACCTCATCACGGTCACGTTCCGGATCCGCCGGTTCAACCCGGAGGTCTCCGCGGACGCGGTCTGGGAGGACTTCCAGCTCGCCATCGATCCCAAGGAGCGTGTCCTCGACGCCCTCCACAAGATCAAGTGGGACCAGGACGGTTCGCTGACCTTCCGTCGCTCCTGCGCGCACGGCATCTGCGGCTCGGACGCGATGCGGATCAACGGCAAGAACAGGCTCGCCTGCAAGACGCTGATCAAGGACGTCAACCCCGAGAAGCCGATCACGGTCGAGGCCATCAAGGGCCTCACGGTCCTCAAGGACCTCGTGGTCGACATGGAGCCGTTCTTCCAGGCGTACCGGGACGTCATGCCGTTCCTGGTCACCAAGGGGAACGAGCCGACGCGCGAGCGTCTGCAGTCCGCCAAGGACCGCGAGCGCTTCGACGACACCACCAAGTGCATCCTGTGCGCCGCGTGCACGTCGTCCTGCCCGGTGTTCTGGAACGACGGCCAGTACTTCGGTCCGGCCGCGATCGTGAACGCCCACCGCTTCATCTTCGACTCGCGTGACGAGGCGGGGGAGCAGCGGCTGGAGATCCTCAACGACAAGGACGGCGTGTGGCGTTGCCGCACGACGTTCAACTGCACGGACGCGTGCCCGCGTGGCATCGAGGTCACCAAGGCGATCCAGGAAGTGAAGCGGGCGCTGATCACGCGCCGCTACTGACGCCTTTGGCGGTTCGTTCCTGAAGTTCCTGAAGGCCCCGTTCCCGGCTTTGTGCCGGGGGCGGGGTCTTTTGTCGTTGACGACGGCGGGCAATGTCCGATTTGCCGGGTGGGCGGCTAATCTGACGCCATGTCATCTCAACTTGAGCTGCTCGGCTTCGACAACGTGCTGTTCCCCGTGGGCGACCTCGGCGAGGCCGTCTCCTTCTACGAGCGGGCCGGGTTCATCGTGAAGTTCCGCCTCGACGAGGCGGGGATCGCCCTCCTTGAGGCCGGCAAGGAGACGCCCGGCGTACTGCTGCGCGTCGAGGAGGACCTCGGCCACCGGCAGCCGGCGTGGCCGGGGTCCCGTCTGTGGCTGGAGGTGCGCGACGCGAAGGCCGCGGCCCGCGCGCTCCTGGAGGCCGGGATCAAGCTTCTCGACCCGCCGTTCTCGACGTCGACGGGGTACGTCGTGGAGTTCGCGGATCCGTGGGGGAACGTCGCGGGGTTCACGGACTACGTCAAGAGGCCGGAGCTGGCGAGGAGTTGAGGGGTGGAGCCAGGGGGGCGGGGTGGGTGGTGCGGCTCGCACGGGCACCCTCGCTCTTGTGTTGAACATGTTCAAAAACAGGTCTACAGTCATCCTCGACAGCGTTTTTGAACGCGTTCAAGGAGGGGTGGGGAATGGACCTCACAGTCGTCGCATACGTCATCTACCTCATCGTCAGCATCGGTCTGACCGTCTGGGTGGCGCGCACTCTTAGCCGTAACGGGAGGGTCTTTCTGGCCGACGTCCTGCACGGGAACGAGAAGCTCGCCGACGCGGTCAACCACCTGCTGGTGGTCGGCTTCTACCTCGTCAACCTCGGTTTCGTGGCGCTCTACCTCAGCGGGGACGAGGCGATCGCCGACACCCGCGGCATCTTCGAGGCCCTGTCCACGAAGCTCGGCGTGGTGCTGCTGGTGCTCGGCGTGATGCACCTGGGGAACGTGTGGGTGCTCAACAAGTTCCGGCGGCGGGGTGTCATGGAGCGGGAGCAGCTGCCGCCCGTTCCGCCGCAGGGCTGGGCCGCTCCGCCGGCGACCGGGGCGTGACGGCGATGAGCGAGGTCGCGGACCGGGGCGCCACGGGGGCCCCGGTTCGCCGGCTGGTCCTTCTGTACGACGCTCAGTGCCCGCTCTGCACGTTCGTGCGGAACTGGCTCGTGCGGCAGCGGCAGCTCGTACCGCTCGATCTGGTGCCGGCCGGGTCCGAAGAGGCCCGGCGCCGCTGCCCCGGCATCGACCACATCGCCACGCTCTCGGAGATCACTCTCGTCGGCGACAGCGGCCAGATCTACCGGGGGCCCGCCGCGTGGGTCGTCACACTGTGGGCCCTGGCCAAGTACCGGCGCCTGTCGCACAGGTTGAGCACGCCGACCGGAGCGGTGCTGGCGCGGGGCGCGGTGCTCGCGGCGGCGAAGGTCCGGGAGACGCACCGGGGGCGGCAGATCGCGCGGGCCGGGGGCGGGGCGTATCGCACGCAGGAGGGCTGGACGTACGACCGTGTCGACGGGTGGACGTACCACGGCGTCGCGGCCTGCGACAGCGGCTGCCAGGTGCCTGACTAGGCCATGTGCCTGATTAGGCCATCTGCCCGATTAGGCTCTGACGCGTGCCAGCGGAGAACGAGACCCCCGAGAACCAGGCCGCCCCGGCGGACAGTCCCGTGACCGGGAAGGCTCCCGCGAAGAGTGAGCAGACGCGGGCGCTGATCCTGGACACCGCGATGCGGATGTTCCGGGAACGGGGTTACGACAAGACGACGATGCGGGCGATCGCCAAGGAGGCGGGGGTCTCCGTCGGCAACGCGTACTACTACTTCGGCGGCAAGGAACACCTCATCCAGGGGTTCTACGACCAGATCGCCGACGAGCACCGGACAGCCGTACGGGCCGTGCTCGACCGCGAGACCGACCTGGAGAAGCGGCTCGCGGGGGTGCTGCGGTCCTGGCTGGACATCGCGGAGCCGTACCACGAGTTCGCGGCCCAGTTCTTCAAGACCGCCGCGGACCCGACCAGTCCGCTCAGCCCCTTCTCCCCCGATTCGGAACCGGCCCGCGAGACGGCGATCGATGTGCACCGGGAGGTGCTCGCGGGCTCCAAGGCGAAGGTTCCGGCCGAACTGGCCGAGACTCTCCCGGAGTTGATGTGGCTCTCCCAGATGGGGCTCGTCCTGTACTGGGTCTTCGACAGCTCGCCGGGGCGCGAACGGAGCCGGCGGCTGGCGGACCGGGGGGCGCGTCTGACGGCGCGGGGGGTCGCGCTCTCGCGATTCCGGGTGCTGCGGCCGCTGGTGCAGGAGGTGCATGAGCTGTTCACGGACTTCTTGCCGGGGATGACGGAGGGGGCGGCGGCGGTCAGGAAGGGGGCCGGGGATACGGGGGCCGAGGGTACGGGGGCCGGGGGTTCGGGGGCCGGGGGTTCGGGGGCCGGGGGTTCGGGGGCCGGGGGCGAGCGCAAGGTTTCCGGGTAGCCTGCGGCCCGGGGGCCGGTCGTCGGCGGGGCATGAGGCTCTTACCTTTGCTTCATCCAACTCTTGTACCGTCGCCTGATGCCCGGCATTTCCTCATCGCAGCACCACGTCAGCCGTCGCGCCGCGCTCGGCCTCGGGCTCGGCACGGCGGCCGCCGTCGCCCTGCCCGGCCCGCGCGCCGAGGCCGCGCCCGGTGTCGTCGGTGGGCAGCGGCTCGGCAGGCCCGGTGTGCAGGTGGCGCCCGGTGCGCCCCGGCTGCCGAGGCTCGCCGCGAAGTCGTGGCTCGTCGCCGACCACGACAGCGGCGACGTCCTCGCCTCGTACGCGGCACACCGCGCGCTGCCGCCCGCGTCGACGCTCAAGATGCTGTTCGCCGACACGGTGCTGCCGAAGTTCGGCCGGACCCAGCACCACAAGGTGACCGCCGCCGACCTCGCCAACATCCCGTTCGGCAGCAGCCTCGTCGGCATCCAGGCCGGAACCACGTACTCCGTCGAGCAGTTGTGGCAGGGCGTGTTCCTGCGCTCGGGGAACGACGCGGTGCACGTCCTCGCCAGTATGAACGGGGGCGTCGCCGAGACCGTACGCCAGATGCAGGCGCGCGCGGACGACCTCCAGGCGAAGGACACGCACGTCGTCAGCCCCGACGGGTTCGACCACCCCGGTCAGGTGTCGTCGGCATACGACCTGACGCTGTTCGCGCGGGCCGGCCTCAAGAACGACGACTTCCGCGGCTACTGCGCCACGAAGTCGGCCGACTTCCCGGCGGGCGGCAGGAAGACGTTCCAGATACAGAACACGGACCGCCTCCTCACCGGCCAGGGCGTGCGGCCCTACCCGGGGCTCATAGGGGTGAAGAACGGCTACACGTCGAACGCCGGCAACACGTTCACCGGCGCGGCGACCCGCGACGGGCGCACCCTCCTCGTCACCGTCATGCACCCGAAGTCCGGCTACGAAGCGGTGTACGAGGAGACGGCGGCGCTGCTCGACTGGGGGTTCGCGGTGGCGGGGAACGCGGATTCGGTCGGCACGTTGGTCGCTCCGCTGAGCGAGCAGCCGAAGGGGGCTGGGGCGGCGGGGTCGGCTGGTGCGGGGGCCGGCTCGGGGGCGGGGCCTGACGGAAGCCCGGCTGCCGCTTCGAGCACGTCCCGGCTGGATGACTGGGCGCTCGGCGGTTCGGCGGCGATCGCTGCGCTGGCGGGCGGGGGGCTGCTGGCGTTGCGGCGGCGGGGTCGGGGGCGGCCTAGTGGGAGACGGCGGCGGCTGGACTGACGCGGGGCTTTTGGCGCCGGGGCGGGGGTGCTGGTCTGGGAGGGGTGGGCCCGCGCGCCGGGCGGGCGTGAGCCCCGACGCCGGGTCAGGCCTGCTTCGACGCCAGCGTGACGACCGTGATGTCCGACGGCGCGCCCACCCGTACCGGCGGGCCCCACGCTCCGGCGCCCCGGCTCACGTACAACTGCGTGTCGCCGTACCGCTCAAGACCGGCCAGCGTCGGGTTGGCCGCGTCGGCGACGAAGTTGCCCGGCCAGAGCTGGCCGCCGTGGGTGTGGCCCGACAGCTGGAGGTCGACGCCGTGCTTCACCGCCTCGTGGATCATCACGGGCTGGTGGGCGAGGAGGACGGCGGCGCGGCTCGGATCGCGGTCCCCGAGCGCCTTGTCGTAGTCGGGGCCGTCGCCGTAGTTCTCACCGGCCACGTCGTTCACACCGGCCAGATCGAACGCCCCGATCTCCACCCGCGCGTTCGCCAGAGGCCGCAGCCCGATCTCCCGCACATGCTCGACCCACGGCTCGGCACCCGAGAAGTACTCGTGATTCCCCGTCACGTAGTACGTCCCGTGCCGGGCGCGCAGCCCCGCGAGCGGCGCGACGGCCGGCGCCAGATCCTCGACGCTCCCGTCGACCACGTCCCCGACGACCGCGATCAGGTCGGGCTGCGTGGAGTTGATCGTGTCGACGACCCGCTGCGCGAACCCCTGACCCAGAACCGGCCCCAGGTGGATGTCACTCACGACCGCGATCCGGAACCCGTGCGCCGCACGCGGCAGCCGCGCCAGCGGAACCGTGACCCGCTTCACCTCGGGCCCCCGCAACACCCCGTACGCCCCATTGCCCACGATCCCCGTGGCAGCAACCACCGCCGCCCCACCGACGACCCGGGACACGAAGAGCCGCCGCGACGGATCGAGCACGCGGGCCGGGTCAGGCGTGGCAGCGCCGGGCGTCTTCGTGGGCTGATCCGGCTCGGCCGCCGGTACGAGTACGGGCTCCCGCACGGGCCCCGCCTCCCCGCCCGCCGCCGGCGACCTCCGGTCGAGATACCGCCGCAGCAGAGGCCGTACGACCTCGCCCGCGAGGACCGTGAGGAGCAGATAGAGCGCGAAGGTCATCCACAGGAACCCAGGCCAGGCCAGCACCTGCTGCAACCAGAACGGCGCCCCCGCCCGCTCGCTCGCCACCGCCCCGAACATCAGCAGCGGCCCGGCCACGAACACCGCCGTCCCGGCCCGCCGCGCGAAACCGGAACGGGCCGTCGTGTCACGGACCAGCCGGCGCCACACGTACCAGTGCAGACCGGCGACGGCCGCGAGCACGGCGACCAATGCGATCACTAGGACGGCGATCAAGGCGCCGTTCCCCTTCCCGTTCGTTTCGCGCTGTTCTGTATGTGAGGTCTGTATGCCAGGTCTGTGCGTCAGGTGCGCAGGTCAGGCCTGGGTGTCAGGTCCGCGTGTCACGCGCGGCGCAGCGCGCGCAGTCCGCGGAACCCGATGACTCCCACCACCGTCCCCAAGACAAAGGAGACGACGGCAAGCGTCAGGTGCACCCAGAAGTAGGCGGTGGGGTCGCCGGCCTTGTCGAAGGCGAGCCCGCTCCCGTCCTTCCACAGGTTCTTGACGAAAGTGATCCAGATGATCCAGCTCCAGACGCCGAAGGCGAGCAGGAACCAGGAGACCGGGCGGCTGAGCTTCATACCCTCAGTATCGCGAGCGCTCCTCCCGCACCGCCGCCGGGGTGGGGCGACGGAGACACAGGACACCTCGACGACGACTTACGGGCCCGGGCCATGTACGTTCTCGACCGTGCCTGCCTCGAATGAGTCGTATTTCACTACTGTCGCTTCCGCGACAGAGTCCCCTTCCCGCCCCTCCGTAGTGACGCGTTCCGGCCCACGATCCGGTGGACGACGCCTCGCCGTCACCGCCGCGTCCGTGGCCGCCAGTGCCGCCCTCCTCTCTCTGAGCTGCGTCTCCCCCGCGCTGGCCGACCACAAGCCGGGGGCCACATCCAAGGCGAACCCGCCGGCCTCGATGTCGACGGTGGGCGGCGCCCAACTGGGCAAGCCCGGCACACAGGTCAACCTGACGAACGGCGCCCCCGTCCTCCCCAAGGACCTGACCGCGCGCTCCTGGATCGTCACGGACGCCGAGTCGGGCCAGGTCCTCGCCTCGCACAACGCCCACTGGCGCCTCCCCCCGGCGAGCACCCTGAAGATGCTCTTCGCCGACACGGTCCTCCCCAAGTTCCCGAAGTCTCAGACGCACAAGGTCGTCCGCTCCGACCTGGACGGCATCGGCGCCGGCTCCAGCATGGTCGGCGTCAAGGAGAACTACACGTACTCCGTCCACGACCTGTGGCTCGGCGTGTTCCTTCGCTCCGGCAACGACGCCGTCCACGTCCTGTCCGCCCTCAACGGCGGCGTCCCGAGGACCGTCCAGGACATGCAGGCCCACGCCGAGGAACTCCAGGCCCTCGACACCCACGTGATCAGCCCTGACGGCTATGACGCCCCCGGCCAGGTCTCCTCCGCATACGACCTCACTCTCTTCGCCCGGTCCGGTCTGCAGAAGAAGGACTTCCGCGAGTACTGCGCGACGGCGACCGCGAAGTTCCCCAAGTCGCAGAAGAAGGGGAAGACCACCGGCACCTTCGCGATCCAGAACACCAACCGGCTCATCACCGGCGACTACGGCCTCAACCCCTACAAGGGCATCGCCGGCGTCAAGAACGGCAACACCACCAACGCCGGCGCCACCTTCACCGGCGTCGCCGAACGCGACGGCAAGGTCCTCCTCGTCACGGTCATGAACCCCGACTCCCACGAGAGCCACGCCGTCTACCAGGAAACGGCCCGCCTCTTCGACTGGGGCTTCCAGGCCGACGGCAAGGTCACCCCGGTGGGCCAGCTCGTCGCGCCCAAGAGTGCCGACACGGGTGCCTCCAGCGGTTCCTCCACCCGGCCGAAGGGCGGCGAGGGAACCGGCGCCCACGCCCCGTCCTCGGCGGCCGACTCCGCCAAGAACGGCTCCAGCGGCATCGGCACCGCCCTGGCCGTCGCGGGCGGAGCCCTGGTCCTCCTGGCCGCGGCCGCCTTCCTCGTCAACCGCCGCTGGCCCCTCCCGGACCTGGTACGCCGCCTGCCTCGACGCTGAGCAGGTAGTGGCTAGCGGGGAGTGGGGGTAGCGGGTGGGGGGCGCGGGTTCGAGCCCCCGAAGCGTATGTCCTGAGCCGACGTCCAGCTCAGGGCTGCGCCACACGCCCTGACCGCCACCGCTCCCCGCCCGCACCGGCCGGAACCGTCGCCCACCTCAGGCAGCGCCGGCCGGTGCCGACCCCGTTCCCGTCGGTCTCGTTCCTCTGGGTCCCGTGCCCGCCGACCCCGTTCCTGTCGGTCCCGCTTTCGTCGGTCCCGCCGTCGTCGGCTCCGCTCCTGGCGCTCCCGTTTCCGACGGCCCGGCGTCGTCTCCGGCTCCCGGCGGTCCCGCCTCCGGCTCGGTCTCTTCCGCCGGCTCCGGGGCGGGCCGCCCCCCTGTGGCCGTCCAGGCCGCACAGAACAGCAGCAGCTTCGCCGTGAAATTGATCCACAACAGCAGTGCCACCGGCGTTCCGAACGCCCCGTACATACTCTTCGCCGCCACGCCCTTCATATAGCCGCCCAACAGCAGCTTCAGCAGCTCGAACCCGGCCGCTCCGATCAACGCCGCCGTCACCAGCGGCCGCCGCTGCACCTGAACCCCCGGCAGCAGCGTCAGCACGTAGAGCAGCAGCAAGAAGTCCGCGAGAACGGCGATCGCGAACGCCACCGCTCTGAGCAGCACCCCTCCCCAACCGCCCTGGTCGATCCCGAGCCGGTCCGCGGTCCACCCCACCGCGGTCGAGGCGAGCATCGACGCCACCAGCGACACGAGGCCGGCGCACCCCAGGCCCGCCAGGACCCCGGCGTCCGCGATCTTGCGCAGGATCGGGTTTCCCTCTTTGTCCCCCAGCTCCCAGACAGTGCGCAGGCAGTCCCTCATCGAGCCGACCCAGCCGATGCCGGTGAAAAGCAGCAAGGCTCCGGCGACCAGTCCCACGGTGCCCGCATTGGCGACGAGGGCAGGGAGGTTCAACTGGTCGGAGATCCCGGGCACCTGCTCCGCGATCTTGTCCTGAAGTGTGTGCTGCCGCTCCGGACTGAGCGTGCCGGCCGCGATCGCCGCGGCCACGGTGAGCAGCGGAAACAGCGCCAGGAAGCTGATGAACGTCATCGCCGCCGCAAGCCGTGTCCAGTGCACCCGGTCAAGCCGCTCGTAGGCGGCCCACGCGTGAGTGCGCATGACCCACACGACGATCGGCCCGATGCCGGGGAGTCTTTTCAGCCAGTCCATGTGCCAAGCCTTCCCTGCCTGACTGATCTCGCACGTCTCTCCTGACACATCCGGAAGACAAGAGTCCGTGTACCCCAGAACCGCAGAACCGTGGCCAGCACCATCCCCACCCCCGCCCCGGACACCGTGTCCGCCCGCTGCGACGTGAACCCGAGCCCGTAGTGCGACACCGCGAGGCACAGCAACTGCACCAGCGCTCCGGCCACATTGACCGCAAAGAACACCCCGCACTGCCGCAGCCTCGATACCTCCGCCGACGCCTGCCGATAGGTACCGAGCGCGTTCCCCACGTAGGCGACCGTGCAACCGGCCAGGAACGACAGCGACTTGGCGGTGATCGGATCCCACCCCACAGGCCCTCTCAGCCATACAAAGAGCCCCAGATCGGCCGCGTACGCGCAGATCCCCACCGCCGCGAATCCCGCGAGCTCGGGCCCCAGCCCCTTCATCCGCCGCCACCCCCGAACCCACCACGCAGACTCCGCCCGCTGGCCTACGCCCTGCTGCCCGCCCTCGTGCTCCCCCGCGCACAGCGCACCCTCCCTCGACACGCTCACCAGTCCACGACTGCGAGCCCGTACATCGCCACCCACACCAGGCCGATCACGGCCAGCGCCCTGTCCCGCAACACGACGTCCTCCGGCTCGCCCGCCGTGGCGCGGTCGGCGAAGACCGCGTAGCGCAGGATCGCGAGAATGAAGGGCACCATCGACAGCTGCCTCCAGGGCAGCAGGCTGGTTCTCGCCACGCCCCCTTCCATGGCCCACAGGCAGTACGCGAGAACGGCCACCCCTGCGGCGAGCTGCCACACGAACCGCAGGTAGCCGGTCGTGTACTCCGTCAGCAACTCCCTTGTCGCCCCCTCCTTCCCGGCCATCTGCACGGCCTCGGAGTACCGCTTGGCCGAGACCATGAACAGCGCGCCGAACCCCGTCGTGATCAGGAACCACCGCGAGAGCGGAATCCCCAGCGCGAGCCCGCCGATCATGGCCCGCATCAGGAACCCGGTGGTCACGACGACGAGGTCCACGACCAGCACGTGCTTGAGGCTGACGCAGTACGCCAACTGCATCCCCACGTACGCGGCCAACAGTGCCGCCGTCATCGGGGTGCACAGGACCGCGGCCGCCAGCGGTGCGAGCACCGCGAGCGCGCCCCCGACCGCGTAGGCCACCGCCACCGGCACCTGACCCGCGGCCACAGGCCTGTTCCGCTTTACCGGGTGCGCCCGGTCCGCCTCGGCATCCCGCGCATCGTTGATCAAATACACGGCGGAGGCCGCCGCCGTGAACAGGACGAAAACCAGAGCCAGTTGTAACGCCACGTACCCCGAGAACAACTGCCCCGCAGCCGCGGGCGCGGCCACAACCAGCACGTTCTTCACCCATTGCCGAGGCCTCGCTGTCCTCAGCAGCCCGACCGGCAACCCGAGCGCCGTCCCCCCGGGCACCCCCTGCGCCGGCTCCTCCCACGGCGGCTCCAACAACGCGGTAGACCCGGCCCGCCCCACCTTGTCCGCCTGTCGAACCAGGGGCTTTCGCTCCACCACACCCTTCACGTCCACCGAGCTCCCCACCCCTTTCGTATCCGCAGTCCGTTCCGTCACCGCCGGATACCCCCGGCCACCCAATGCGCCCCAAGCCGCGCGGTGATCGCTCCCAGCGCTGCTCCCGCGACCACGTCCGAGGGGTAATGCACCCCGACGACCATCCGCGAGACACACATCGCCGCCGCGACCGGCGGCACGAGCCGGGCCCCCGCCGGCCGCAGCGCCCCGAACGCGACCGCGGCCGCTGCCGCCGACGCAGCGTGCGAGCTGGGGAAGGAGTGGTGCCCGGCAGTCCGCACCAGCGGCTCCACACCGATCTCCGCACCCGGCCGAGGACGCCGCACGACGCGCTTGACCCCCATGCTGGCCAGGTGCGCCGCGGCGGTCAGTGCCGTGCCTCGCAACCAGGCCCCACGCCTCTGCCGATCGACGGCGGCCCCCAACAGCCCCGCACCGAGCCAGAGCGCGCCGTGTTCCCCGCTCCAGGACAGTGCGCGCGCGACCGCTGCCACACGCCGGTCGGTACCGCAGTCGCGCAATGCCGAAAGCAATCGGCGGTCCATGTCGTCCATGTGGCTCACTCTGCGGGCCAAAACCAGCACAACTCAGACAATTTATTGTGACACCCCCTCAATCACTCATTTCAGTGAGAGGTAGCTCTGTTGGGCATGAAGGCCTCACCTATGGACGATACGGTCGCGCCCATGGCCGCCGATCGCGCTCGCACCACTCCTCCCGCACCCGCCGCTCCCCCGCTCACCACACCCACCGGCCCAGCCACACCTGCCGTCCCTGCCGCCGCACCGTCGGCCATCTCGGCGCCCGATCCGCACCCCGTCCCCGCGCGCGGCAGCACCCCCGACGTCACCCCGGCCTCCCCCGACAACGGCCACGACGGATACGAGGGACACGGCGGCACCCTCGACGCAGTCCCGGTAACGGGCTGGGGCCGCACCGCCCCCACCGTCGCCCGCGTCATCCGCCCACGCTCCTACGCCGAGACGGCAGACCTGGTCCGCGCGGGTGGGACGCCGGGCCATCGGGGCACCATCGCCCGCGGCCTGGGCAGGGCCTACGGGGACGCGGCGCAGAACGCCGGCGGCAGCGTGCTCGACATGACGGGCTTGAACCGCATCCACGCGATCGACGCCTCCGGCGGAACAGTGCTGTGCGACGCGGGCGTCTCACTGCACCACCTGATGGAGGTCCTCCTCCCCCTCGGCTGGTTCGTCCCCGTCACCCCGGGCACCCGCTATGTCACGGTGGGCGGCGCGATCGGCGCCGATATCCACGGCAAGAACCACCACGTCTCGGGCTCGTTCTCCCGCCACGTGCTCGCTCTGGAACTGCTCACGGCGGACGGCGAAATCCGGATCGTAGAGCGCGGCAGCGAGCTGTTCGACGCGACGGCCGGCGGTATGGGACTCACCGGAATCATCCTCACGGCCACAGTCCAACTCCTCCCGGTCGAAACCTCGTTCATGTCGGTCGACACCGAACGTGCCCGCGACCTCGACGACTTGATGGCCCGCCTCACCGCGACCGACCACTGTTATCGCTACTCGGTCGCCTGGATCGACCTCCTGGCCCGCGGAGCGTCAATGGGCCGCTCGGTCCTCACCCGAGGTGATCACGCACCGCTCAACGCCGTCCCTCCCCGGGCTCGCAGGGCGCCGCTGGCATTCCGTCCCGGTCAACTCCCGGCGGCACCCGCCTTCGTACCCGAAGGACTCCTCGGTCGGACGACCGTCGGCCTCTTCAACCAACTCTGGTACCGCAAGGCCCCCGCGTCCCGTGTCGGCGAGATCCAGAAACTCACCACCTTCTTCCACCCCCTCGACGGCGTCCCGCACTGGAACCGCATCTATGGGCGCAGCGGATTCGTGCAGTACCAATTCGCCGTCGGATACGGCAAGGAGGAAGCTCTCCGACGCATCGTGCAGCGCATCTCCGAGCGCCGGTGCCCCTCTTTCCTGGCAGTCCTCAAGCGCTTCGGTGACGGAGACCCCGGCTGGCTGTCCTTCCCGATGCCGGGCTGGACGCTCGCCCTCGACATTCCCGCGAACATGCCGGGACTCGGAGCGTTCCTCGACGAGCTCGACGAGGAAGTCGCCGCGGCGGACGGACGCGTCTACCTCGCCAAGGACTCACGGCTACGGCCCGAACTGCTCTCGGCCATGTATCCGCGGCTCGATGAATTCCGGGCCCTGCGTGCGCGATTGGACCCTCACGGCGTGTTCCGCTCTGATCTGTCCCGCCGCCTGGGACTCTGAGCTGGCCCGGAGTTGGGGCCGCTCCCTCGACCGGCGCCCCGTCAAAGCGGTGCCCGAGCGGTCCCGGCCCATGGGTGCCCCACCCCGCTCCGCCGCCCGCCTCATCGCGTAACTCCCCTGATCCGTCAGGGCGATTCCGCTCCCCTTCTTCGCACGCACCTCGTAACCCCCTCGCCCGGCACGGTCCCTCCGTACCGATTCACTTCTGGTACACCGCTCAGGCCGTCCGGGTTCCCATCTCTCCCCACCGATTTCGGCCCCGCCTCTCTGGAGTTTGGTTTCTCATGAAGGACGCATTCGGCACCCCGCAGTCCCTGCTCGTCCTCGGCGGCACCTCCGAGATCGGCCTCGCCACCGCCCGGCGCCTCGTGGCACGCCGGACCAGGACGGTATGGCTGGCCGGCCGCCCCTCACCCGCCCTGGACCGGGCGGCGGCCGAACTCCGTGACATGGGGGCCGACGCCCGGACCGTCGCTTTCGACGCGCTCGACTCCGAAGCCCACGAGGTGACGCTGGGCAAGGTGTTCGCCGAGGGCGACATCGACATGGTGCTGCTGGCCTTCGGGATCCTCGGCGACCAGGCACGTGACGAGGACGAGCCGCTGGCCGCGGTGCGCGTTGCGCAGACCAACTACACCGGCGCGGTATCGGCGGGACTCATCTGCGCCCGCGCGCTGCAGTACCAGGGCCACGGCTCGCTCGTCGTGCTGTCTTCGGTCGCGGGCGAGCGGGCCCGGCGCTCCAACTTCATCTACGGGTCGAGCAAAGCCGGCCTCGACGCCTTCGCCCAGGGCCTCGGCGACGCGCTCCACGGCACCGGCGTGCATGTGATGATCGTGCGCCCCGGCTTCGTACGGTCAAAGATGACCGAGGGCATGGCGGAGGCTCCGCTGGCGACCACACCGGAGGCAGTTGCGCAGGCCATCGAGACGGGACTCCGGCGACGGTCGGAGACCGTATGGGTGCCGGGAGCGCTGCGCCTGGTCATGTCGGCGCTTCGGCATGTGCCACGCCCGGTGTTCCGACGCCTGCCCGTCTGACGGACCGAGCCCGGACGCGCCGCTCAGCCAGAGCGCACAGACCGGTCGGCCCCACACACTGGCTGCCGCCGATCAGCAGGCGGCGTGCTTCAGCAGGCAGCCTCGATCAACGGGCGTGCTGCCTGCCCCGCTTCGAACGGTCAGGGCCCTGGGCCGGAACGGCGGGGCCGCCGAAAGGGAACTCGCGCAGCTTTCGCCAGATGCCGTCGGCGCCCTGCTCGTACAGCGCGAACCCGGTGCACGGCCAGGCTGCCTCGTACTCGGAGAGCTCCTCGTAGGCCCGGTCCATCGCCTCCTCGGTGATGCCGTGCGCCACGGTGACATGCGGGTGGTACGGGAACTGCAGTTCGCGCGGGACCGGACCCGACGCGTCGCGGACCCGCTTCTGCAGCCCGGAGCAGGCCTCGGCGCCCTCGACGACCTGCACGAACACAACGGGCGACAGCGGACGGAAGGTTCCCGTCCCCGAGAGCCGCATCCCGAAGGGCCGCGCTGAAGCGGCGACCTCCTCGAGATGGGCCTCGATCGACGGCAGCGCACCGTCCTCGACCTCTGTCGGGGGCAGCAGGGTGACGTGCGTGGGGATGCCGTGCGCCGCGGGATCACCGAAGCCCGCGCGCCGCTCCTGGAGCTGGCTGCCGTGTGGCTCCGGGACCGCGATCGAAACGCCGATCGTTACGGTCCCCACGTCGTACTCCTGTCGTCGTGTGGTGGGCGGGTGGTGGTACGTGCAGTTCAGGCGGGCCTGAACTCAGTGCTTCGCGGGCAGGAAGCCGATCTTGTCGTACGCCTGGGCGAGGGTCTCGGCGGCGACTGCGCGCGCCTTCTCCGCGCCCTTGGCCAGGATCGAGTCGAGCGTCTCCGGGTCGTCCAGGTACTCCTGGGTGCGGGTCCGGAAAGGCGTCACGAATTCCACCATGACCTCTGCCAGGTCCGTCTTGAGCGCACCGTACATCTTGCCCTCGTATTTCTGCTCCAGTTCCGGGATACCAGTGCCGGTGAGGGTGGAGTAGATGGCGAGGAGGTTGCTGACGCCCGGCTTGTTCGCCGGGTCGAAGCGGATCACCGTGTCGGTGTCGGTGACCGCGCTCTTGACCTTCTTGGCCGTGGTCTTCGGCTCGTCGAGGAGGTTGATGAGGCCCTTCGGCGTCGACGCCGACTTGCTCATCTTGATCGACGGGTCCTGCAGGTCGTAGATCTTCGCCGTCTCCTTGAGGATGTACGGCGCCGGGATCTTGAACGTCTCGCCGAAGCGGGTGTTGAAGCGCTCGGCGATGTCACGGGTCAGCTCGATGTGCTGGCGCTGGTCCTCGCCCACGGGAACCTGGTCGGCGTTGTACAGCAGGATGTCCGCGACCTGGAGGATCGGGTACGTGAAGAGGCCGACGGTCGCCCGGTCCGCGCCCTGCTTGGCGGACTTGTCCTTGAACTGGGTCATGCGGGAGGCCTCGCCGAAGCCCGTCAGACAGTTCATGAGCCAGCCGAGCTGTGCGTGCTCGGGGACATGGCTCTGGACGAACAGAGTGCAGCGGTCCGGGTCGAGACCCGCGGCGAGGAGCTGAGCCGCGGCGAGCCGGGTGTTCGCGCGGAGTTCCTGCGGGTCCTGCGGCACGGTGATCGCGTGCAGGTCCACAACCATGTAGAACGCGTCGTGAGACTCCTGCAGCGCCACCCACTGGCGGACCGCGCCGAGGTAGTTGCCGAGGTGGAACGAGCCTGCGGTGGGCTGGATTCCGGAGAGCACGCGGGGACGATCAGAGGCCATGCTCCTCATTCTCTCAGGTGTCTCTCATTGCTCGGGAACAGGTGGGGGACGAGTGCACGACAAGTGCCCGATCCGTGTACGGAGCGCGATCGCCGGCCCGCGCCCCGTGGCGTCGAGAACTGGCTGCGGAGCCCGTTCAGAAATGCGTCCGGGACGGGTGGGAACCGATGGGCGGGGTGCGGTGTATCAACGGTATGAGGACACAGGGGGAGGTCCTGGAGGGGGACCGCGACGTCGACGACGAGCGTGCGGTGATCGCTCGCGTGCGTGCAGGAGAGGTGGAGGCGTACGCGGTGTTGGTGCGCGCCTTCACCGGTCTGGCACTGCGGGCGGCACGGGCGCTCGGGGCGGGCTCGGACGCGGAAGACGTGGTGCAGCAGGCCTTCTTCAAGGCGTACTGCGCGCTGGGACGGTTCCGGGACGACTCGTCGTTCAAGCCGTGGCTGCTCGCGATCGTCGCCAACGAGACGAGGAACACAGTGCGCTCCGCGGTGCGGCAGCGGTCGGTCGTGGGGCGGGAGGCGACGTTGATAGAGGCCGAGCCCCTGATACCCGAGACCGCGGATCCGGCGGTCGCGGCAGTCCGTGACGAGCGCCGGTCGGCACTGCTCGCGGCCTTGGAGGAACTGAGCGAGGAGCATCGGCTCGTCGTCACGTACCGGTATCTGCTGGAGATGGACGAGGCGGAGACTGCCGAGGCTCTGGGCTGGCCGCGCGGCACCGTGAAGTCGAGGCTCAATCGGGCGCTGCGGAAGCTGAAGCGGATTCTTCCGGCCGAGCTGGGGCCTGGGGAGGAAGGTGGCGAGCATGTGCGAGTCGGATCATGAAGCCGGGGCTGACCACGGGTACGGCAGAAGTCACGGATGCCGCACGCACGGCGGTGTGAGTGGTGGCCGTGCGGGCGGCAGCGGTGCGGACCGCTGGCTGCCGGATGAGCTGCGGGCGCTGGGCAGAGCTTTGGACGGTGCCGGTCCCGGGCCCGAGACGATGGTCGAGCGGGTGCTCGCGCAGATACTCGCCGAGTCGATTCCCGTGCCGGTGGCTGAGCCGGCTCGGCGGTCCTCCCGGGTGCGGCGCGTCCGCCGCTGGATACGGAAGCGGTGGAGAGCGCTCACCGGCCGGACTCGCTGAGGAACTCCCACATCCAAGTGGGAACCCGTCAGGACTGAGCGGTGTACCAGAAGTGAATCGGCACAGGGGAGCAGATCGGGGGGGAACGGATGCGAGCGGTACGGAGTCTGGGGGCACTTGCGCTCGGCTGTCCCCCGCCCCACCCTGGCCGGCCCGTCGGTGGGCTGGTGACGGGCGGGCAGGAGTGGGGCTGGGGGGCAGTGAGCGAGAGCGCCGATGGCTCAGGTGAGGTCGACTTCCGGGTACAGGGGGAAGCCGCTCAGCAGGTCGGACGCGCGCGTGGCGACCTCGTCGGCGACCTTCGCGTCCAGGATGTGCTGGGCCTTGGAGGGAGCGCCCTTGCTGGTGGTGCCCGGCTGTGCGGTGGTGAGGACTCGATCGATCAGGCCGGCGACCTCGTCCATCTCCGCGCCGCCCAGACCACGGGTGGTCAGGGCAGGGGTGCCGATGCGGATGCCGGAGGTGTACCAGGCCCCGTTGGGGTCGGCCGGGATGGAGTTGCGGTTGGTGACGATGCCGGAGTCGAGGAGCGCGTTCTCGGCCTGACGACCGGTGAGCCCGTAGGAGGTGGCGACATCGATCAGGTTGAGGTGGTTGTCCGTGCCGCCCGTGACGAGCGTGGCGCCGCGCCGGGTCAGGCCCTCGGCGAGGGAGCGGGCGTTGTCGACGACGGACTGGGCGTACTGGCGGAACTCGGGGCGGCGGGCCTCGGCGAGGGCGACGGCCTTGGCTGCCATGACGTGCGGCAGCGGGCCGCCGAGCACCATCGGGCAGCCGCGGTCGACCTGGTCGGCGAGCGAGTCGTCGCAGAGGACCATGCCGCCGCGCGGGCCGCGCAGCGACTTGTGCGTCGTGGTGGTGACGATCTGGGCGTGCGGGATCGGATCGAAGTCGCCGGTGAGGACCTTGCCGGCGACAAGACCCGCGAAGTGCGCCATGTCGACCATGAGGGTCGCCCCGACCTCGTCGGCGATCTCGCGCATGATGCGGAAGTTCACGAGGCGGGGGTAGGCGGAGTAGCCGGCGACGATGATCAACGGCTTGAAGTCGCGGGCGGTGGCGCGCAGGGCTTCGTAGTCGACGAGGCCGGTATGCGGGTCGGTGCCGTAGCTGCGCTGGTCGAACATCTTGCCGGAGATGTTCGGGCGGAAGCCGTGGGTGAGGTGGCCGCCGGCGTCCAGGGACATGCCGAGCATCCGCTGGTTACCGAAGGCCTGGCGGAGTTCGGCCCAGTCGGCGTCGGAGAGGTCGTTGACGTTGCGGACACCCGCGCGCTCCAGGGCGGGAGCCTCGACGCGCTGGGCGAGGACGGCCCAGAAGGCGACGAGGTTGGCGTCGATGCCGGAGTGGGGCTGGACGTAGGCGTGGTTCGCGCCGAAGAGCTCGCGGGCGTGTTCGGCGGCGAGGGCCTCGACGGTGTCCACGTTGCGGCAGCCGGCGTAGAAGCGGCGGCCGACGGTGCCCTCGGCGTACTTGTCGCTGAACCAGTTCCCCATCGCGAGGAGGGTCGCCGGGGAGGCGTAGTTCTCGCTGGCGATCAGCTTGAGCATCTCGCGCTGGTCGGCGATCTCCTGGCCGATCGCATCGGCCACGCGGGGCTCGACACCGCGGATCACGTCGAGGGCGCTGCGGAAGGCTACGGACTCGGTGGAGAGGGTGGGCTCTGGCATGACGGACCTCCGGACGGATGGGGCCTCCACCGGCCCGAGCGAGATCGGGAGCCGGGGAAGTTCACGGGTCGGCCCAGGCGCACGGCACACAGTTCTCGGGCCGCTCCACGATGGTCGGTCCCATCCAAGCGCGCCAGTCACGGCCCTGTCGCCACATTACCGGGCGCGCCGGAAGGCGAGGTTTCCCGGTCCACGATGCGAGCGACGATAGGAAGAGGCCACAAGCCCGCGTCTTCGCGCCGCCAAAGCTGTAAGAACGGAGATCCCGTGACTGCTGTGACTCCTCCGAATGCCGCAACGGACGCCTTCATCACCGCGTCCGAAGCGCACAGCGCGCACAACTACCACCCGCTGCCCGTCGTGGTCGCCACGGCGGAGGGGGCGTGGATGACGGATGTCGAGGGGCGCCGCTGCCTCGACATGCTCGCCGGTTACTCGGCCCTCAACTTCGGCCATGGGAACCGGCGGCTGATCGACGCCGCCAAGGCGCAGTTGGAGCGGGTGACGCTGACGTCCCGCGCCTTCCATCACGACCGGTTCGCCGAGTTCTGCACCCAGCTCGCGGAGCTGTGCGGCATGGACATGGTGCTGCCGATGAACACGGGGGCGGAGGCCGTGGAGACCGCCGTCAAGACGGCGCGGAAGTGGGGGTACCAGGTCAAGGGGGTGCCCGACGGCAGAGCGAAGATCGTCGTCGCTGGCAACAACTTCCATGGGCGGACCACGACGATCGTCAGCTTCTCCACGGACCTGGAGGCGCGCGCGGACTTCGGGCCCTACACGCCCGGGTTCGAGATCGTTCCGTACGGCGATCTGACGGCGTTGCGGGGCGCTGTCACCGAGAACACCGTCGCGGTGCTGCTCGAACCGATCCAGGGTGAGGCCGGTGTTCTGGTGCCGCCGGCCGGATATCTGCCGGCTGTAAGGGAGTTGACCCGCGAGCGGAACGTGCTGTTCATCGCGGACGAGATCCAGTCGGGGCTCGGGCGGACCGGGCGGACGTTCGCCTGTGAGCACGAGGGTGTGGTGCCGGACATGTACGTCCTGGGCAAGGCGCTCGGCGGTGGGGTCGTTCCGGTGTCTGCGGTGGTGTCCAGCGCAGAGGTGCTGGGGGTGTTCAAGCCTGGGGAACACGGGTCGACGTTCGGTGGGAATCCGCTCGCCTGCGCCGTGGCGCTCGAGGTCATCGCGATGCTGCGCAGCGGGGAGTTCCAGAAGCGGGCGGCGGAACTGGGCGAACACCTGCACACGGAGCTCACCCAGCTGACGGGGACGGGCAAGGTCACGCAGGTGCGGGGACGTGGGTTGTGGGCGGGGGTCGACATCGATCCGTCGTGCGGCACGGGGAGGGAGATCTCGGAGAAGTTGATGGCGAAGGGGGTGCTCGTCAAGGACACGCACGGGAGCACGATCCGGATCGCTCCCCCGCTGGTGATCAGTAAGGAGGACCTGGACTGGGGGCTGGAGCAGCTCCGGGCGGTCTTGGCCGAGTGACGATGCCGCCGACGGTGGCCCCTCTCCGAGGAGGGCGCGCTGGGAGGGGCGGGGTGTGCAGCGGGTGACGGCTGGGCGGGGCGGCGGATGGGCGCGGCTGGCAGGACGGCGGATGGTGGCCCGGCCGGGCGGTGGCCGCGCCGGGCGGTGGATGGGTGCGGGCCGGGAGGCGGCTCCGGGGAGGGGCGTTCCGTCACGGCGGTGGTGGGTGCGGTCACCGACCGGACGGTGGATGACGGAGAGGCCGGGCGTCGGCGCCGGTGGGCAGCAAAGCGTCTCGGTAGTGGCGGGTCGGGGCGGCAGATGCCCGGGGCGGGCGGCGGGCCGTACCTGGCCAGCCGGTGGAGGGCATAGAGACCGAGCGGCGGCGCCGGTGGGCAGGAAGCCGTTGCGACCGGGGCGAGGCTGGCACGGTGGATACCAGGCGGCAGGCCGTACTCGGCTGGCCGGTGGTTGGCAGAGGCGCCGGGCGTCGGCGCCGGTGGGCAGGAAAGCGTTGCGCCGTGGCGAGGCCTAGGCGGCGGATGTCGGGCGGCGGGTAGCTGGGCGCACCCGACCTGGTGGTGGATGGCAGAGGCCAGGCGTCGGTGCCGGTGGGCAGGAAGCCGTTGCGGCTGGGCCGAGGCCAGGCCGGCGGATGTCAGGCGGCGGGCCGCAGTCGACCTGGTGGTGCACGGTGGGGGGTCGGGCGGTGGTGCCGGTGAGCAGGGAGCTGGCGAGGCGGTGGCGGGCCGAGGGCGGGCGGCGGGTATCGCGGCGAGCGGTGGGTAGCGGGTCGGGCGGTGGTGGAGGGTGCCGGGGGCTGGTCATCTGGCTTGCTCTACAGTCCCTTTGTGCTTCTTGGAATGGTTTGCGCGCTCGGGTCGGCGGTCTGCTTCGGTACGGCTTCCGTGTTGCAGGCGGCTGCTGCGCGGGCCGCGGAGCCGGGGTCGGGGTCCGGGGTCGATGCGGCGTTGCTGCTTCGGGCTTTGCGGCAGTGGCGTTACATCGCGGGGCTCGGGCTCGATGGGCTCGGGTTCGTGTTGCAGGTCGTGGCGCTGCGGTCGATTCCGATCTACGCCGTCGGGGCGGCGCTGGCGTCGAGTCTGGCGGTGACGGCAGTCGTTGCCTCGCGGCTGCTGGGCACGCGGTTGAGCGGCGTCGAGTGGGGTGCCGTCGGGGTGGTCGTGGCGGGGCTGGCGATGTTGGGGCTGGCGTCGGGGGCGGAGGGAGCGCAGGCGGGTTCGGATGCGCTGCGGTACGCGATGTTGGGGACGGCGGTCGGGGTTCTCGGGATCGGTGCGGTGGCCGGGCGGTTGCCGGGGCGGGGGCGGGCGCTCGCTCTGGGGTTGGGTGCGGGGTTCGGGTTCGGGGTGGTGGAGGTGTCCGTACGGCTCATCGACGATGTGTCGCCGGGCGCGTTGCTCAGTAATCCGGCGACGTACGCGTTGCTGATCGGTGGGGGGTCGGCATTTCTGCTGCTGACGTCTGCGTTGCAGAAGGGGTCGGTGACCACGGCGACTGCGGGGATGGTCGTGGGCGAGACGGTTGGGCCGGCGCTCGTCGGCGTGATCTGGCTCGGGGATCGCACACGCGAGGGGCTGGGTTGGCTGGCGGTTCTTGGGTTCGTGGTGGCCGTTGCGGGGGCGTTGGCGCTGACGCGGTTCGGGGAGGCGCCGGTGGAGGACGCGTCTGAGCCCGCTCAGGTCTGACCTCGTCGGGCCCGGTTTCGCTGGGCTCGGTTTCGTCGGGCTCGGTTTCGTCGGGCTCGGTTTCGTCGGACACCCTCTCCTCCCGCCCGGTGCCTTGGGACCTGACCCCGGTCGCGCCTGATCTGATGGACCTGACCTTGTGGGACCTGACTCCGCCGCGCCCGATCTCGTCCCACCTGGCTTCGCCGGGCCCGTCCTCGGGAGCCTGTCCGCGGGACCCGTACTCAGAAGGCCTGTCCTCGGGGGAGCTGACACTCCAGGCCTGCCCGACCTCGTCCGAGCGTCACCCCATCGGATCTGACGGCCTCGGATCCGACCCAGCCGAGCCTCATCCCATCGAGCCTTGCCCCCGTAGAGCCCGATCTCTTCGTGCTTGCCCCGGCCTGATCCGCCGCGACGAGCCTGACCTCGTCGGACCTCACCCCCAGGGCCGGCCTCTTCGGGTGCGACCCACTCACCTGGTCTCGTCGGCCCCAATCCGTTCGGATCCGACCTCGTCCGGCCTTGCCCCGCCCGGGTTCCGTCGGACCCGCGCCCCGTCGCGCCAGCCCAGGGCGGGGCTACCGGCGCCGCCCCGGCACGCGCCTCGCACCGCCCCAGTCCGCGTCTGGCCGCACCACCCCAGCACACGCACGCCCTCCCGGAGCCCCGGCCTCGCCACACCGCCCGAGCCCGCAGAGTCCCGCCCAGACCCGCCCCCCTACGGCAGCACCCGGCAAAGTGCCTCCAAGGCACCCGACCACGCGTGGTCCGGTGGGGTTCCGTAGCCGACCACCAAAGCGTCCTGCGCTGGTTCGGCGGGAGCCGTGTCGTGGCGGAAGCTGGAGAGGCCGGAGACTCCTAGGCGTTGCCAGGCGGCGGCTCGGACTACGGACTGTTCGGTGCCGGGTGGGAGTTGGAGGACTGCGTGCAGGCCGGCGGCGATGCCGGTGACGCGGACGTCGGGGGCGCGTTCGGCGAGGGCGGTGACGAGTTGGTCGCGGCGACGGCGGTAGCGGAGGCGGGCGCCGCGGACGTGGCGGTCGTAGGCGCCGGAGCCGATGAACTCGGCGAGGGTCAGCTGGTCGAGGACTCCGCACGACCAGTCGGAGATGCCCTTCGCCTCGGTCACCTCGGCGGCGACGGACTGCGGGAGTACCAGCCAGCCGAGGCGCAGGCCTGGGGCGAGGGACTTGCTGGCGGTGCCGAAGTAGACGACGCGGTCGGGGTCCAGGCCCTGGAGGGCGCCGACGGGCTGGCGGTCGTAGCGGAACTCGCCGTCGTAGTCGTCCTCCAGGATCAGGCCGCCGGTGCGGCGGGCCCAGTCGACGGCGGCGGTGCGGCGGTCGGGGTGGAGGGGGACGCCCGTCGGGAACTGGTGGGCGGGGGTCAGGAGGGCGGCGCCGACGTCCGTTTCGCCAGTGGCCAATTCGCCGGTGGCCCATTCACCGGTGGCCAATTCGTCGGTGCGGGTGCCCAGTTGGTCGAGTGGGAGGGGGTGGGTGTGTAGGCCGGAGCGGGTGAGGATGTTCCAGTGGACGTCCAGGCCGTATGTCTCGACGGCCACGTCCTGGACGCCGCGGGCCCGCAGTACGTCGCCGAGCAGCATCAGGCCGTGGACGAAGCCGGAGCAGATCATGATGCGGTCCGGGTCGGCGTGGACGCCGCGGGCGCGGGCGAGGTAGCCGGCGAGGGCGGTGCGGAGTTCGATGCGGCCGCGTGGGTCGCCGTAGCCGAGGGCCTCGTTGGGGGCGGCGGCTAGGGCCCGCCGGGTGGCCTTGAGCCATTCGGCGCGGGGGAAGGAGGACAGGTCGGGGGTGCCGGGGTGCAGGTCGTGGAGGAGTCCGGAGCGGGGGCGCCGGCCGCGCGCCGGGGTGGGCGTGCCGACGCGGTGTGTCTCCACCGGGCGCTCCGCCACGCGGGTTCCCGAGCCCTGGCGGGCGGTGAGCCAGCCCTCGGCGACGAGGTCCGCGTAGGCGTCGGCGACGGTGTTGCGGGCGATGCCCAGGTCGGCGGCGAGGGTGCGGGAGGAGGGCAGCCGGGAGCCGGGGGCGAGGCGTCCGCCTCGGACGGCGGTGCGGAGTGCGTCGGTCAGGCCTTTGCGCAGGCCAGGGCCGGTCGGTTCGACGTGCAGATCGATGCCGAGCGCTTGGCCGGAGGGCGAAGTGGCCCAGGATTCCACCATGGAAATGGACCATACCTGTGGGCTACTCCGCCCGTAGGGTCGAGGCCATGACCACGAACGCCACCAGCACCGAAGTCCCCGGCACCGACACCCACAGCGAGTACGTCCACGAGCACACGCCCCGCCTCGCGTGGGCCAAGCACGCGCCGGAGGTCTACAAGGCGATGATCCGGCTCGACGCGGAGGCCCGAAAGGGGGTCGATCCGGTGACGCTGGAGCTGGTCAAGATCCGCGCCTCGCAGCTCAACCGCTGCGCGCTCTGCCTCGACATGCACTCCAAGGACGCGCTCGCGGCGGGCGAGAGTGTCGAGCGGATCATCCAGCTCAGCGCGTGGGAGGAGTCGAAGCACTTCTACACGGCCCGCGAGATCGCGGCGATCGAGCTGACCGAGGCGATCACGGTTCTCACGGATGGTTTCGTGCCGGACGAGACGTATGCGAAGGCGGCGGCGCTGTACGACGAGCGGGAGCTGGCGCAGTTGATCGCCGCGATCACGGTGATCAATGCGTGGAACCGGTTCGGGGTGTCGACTCGGATGTCCCCGGGGCATTACACGCCGGGCGACTTCAAGTGACGGCCCCCGCGGGCGCCCGAACCGACGCCCCGGCCACCGCCACCGCTCGCACCACCTACCTGCCTCCCGGAGTACGCGACGCGATGGTCGCGTTGAGCGCCGCCGCCAAGAAGGGACTCGGCGATCCCGTTCTCGCCGAGCTGGTCATGATCCGGGCGTCGCAGCTCAACGAGTGCGCGTTCTGCCTGGACATGCACGTGGACCTCGCCGTCGAGAAGAACGGGGAGAGTGCCAAGCGGATCGCGCTGCTCAGCACTTGGGCGGAGGCGCCCGCCCACTTCACGGAGCGCGAGCGGGCCGCGCTAGCTCTGACCGAGGCGGTCACGGTCCTCACCGAAGGATTCGTACCCGACGAGGTGTACGAGACCGCCGCCAAACACTTCAGCGAGGACGAACTCGCCCATCTCCTAGGCGTGATCACCGCCATCAACAGCTGGAACCGGCTCATGGTGAGCCGCCGGATCGCGCCGGGCGGGCCCGCGTGGTGACGTGACCCGCCGGTCACACAGCCTGTGCCGGGTGCCCCTCCCTCAGGAAGGGCACCCGGCACAGGCCACACCAGTCACGCACCCGGCGCGGACGCGCGTCCGGCACACATGGCGCACCCAGCACACACACGCCCACGCCCCCGCCCCCGCGCCGCACGGCATTACTTCGGCAGCCAAGCCCTCCACGTCGACTCATGCCCGTCGATCCACTTCTTCGCCGCCTGTTCCGGCGTCAGCTTCTGGTCGGCGATCATCAGGGAGACCTGATTCTGGTCCTCCGTCGTCCACTTGAAGTTCTTCAGGAACTGGGCCGCCTTGCCGCCCTTCTTCGAGAAGTTGGCGTTGAGGTACTTCTTGAGCGGGGTCTTCGGGTAGGCGCAGGCGACCTTCGCCGCGTCGGCGTCGCAGCCGGTCTTGTAGTCCGGCAGCTTCACCTCCGTCATCGGCACCTTCTTGAAGAGCCACTGCGGCTGGTACCAGTACGTCAGGAACGGCTTCTTGGCCTTGGCGAACTGCTTGATCTGGGTGATCTGCGCCGCTTCGGAGCCCGAGAAGACGACCTGGTAGTTCAGCTTCAGGTTGCTGACCAGGGCCTTGTCGTTGGTGACGTACGACGGGGAGCCGTCGAGGAGCTGGCCCTTGCCGCCGCTCTCGGCGGTGCGCAGCTGGGACGCGTACTTGTTGAGGTTCTTCCAGTTCGTGACGTCCGGGTGCTGCTTGGCGAAGTACGTGGGGACGAACCAGCCGATGTGGCCGGTGACGCCGAGGTCGCCGCCGGGTTCGATCGTCTTCTTGTCCTTGACGTACCGCTGCACCTGTTCGGGGTGGCCCCAGTCCTCCATGATCGCGTCGACGCGGCCCTGGCTGAGCGCGTCCCACGCGGGGACCTCGTCGACCTGGACGGTGTCGACGCGGTAGCCGAGCTCGTGCTCGAGCAGATACTCGGCGACGGCGATGTTGGACTGTGCGCCCACCCAGGACTGGACGGACAGGGTCACCGTCTTGGCGCCCGCCGCGTTGGCGTACGGGGAGGACTGCTTGGTCATGTCGGCGGCGCCGCAGCCGGTGGCCACGAGGAGGGTGGCCGCGGCCCCCAGCCCAAGGGCCGTCCTGCGTGCCCGCGGTGTGTTCATACGTGCTCGCATCGCGGTCACGCTCCCTTCTTCGCGCGGCGCTCGGTCGGCTGCGTGACCCGGTCCAGCATCAGGCCGAGGCACACGATCGCGGCGCCCGCGACGAGTCCGGTCGCCAGGTCGCCCTGCGCGAGACCGAACACGACGTTGTAGCCGAGTGCGCCACCGCCCACGAGACCGCCGATGATGACGACGGCGAGGACGAGGACGACGCCCTGGTTCACGGCGAGAAGCAGTGCGGGCCTGGCCAGCGGCAGCTGGACCTGGCGCAGTTGCTGCCCGCTCGTCGCGCCCATGGACCGGGCCGACTCCATGGCCGCGCTGTCGACCTCGCGCAGTCCCTGCGTCGTGATGCGGATGACGGCCGGGAGGGCGTAGACGACGGCGGCGGCGATCGCGGGGGCGCGGCCGACGCCGAACAGCGCGACGACCGGGATCAGGTACACGAACTGCGGCATCGTCTGGCAGACGTCGAGCACGGGCCGCAGCAGCCGCTCGACGCGCTCGCTGCGCGCCGCGCCGATGCCGACCGCGAAGCCGATGACGAGCGTCACGGCGACGGCCGCGAGTACCTGGGACAGGGTGTCGAGCGACGGGTTCCACACGCCGAGGACACCGATCGCGGCCATGGCGAGGACGGCGGTCAGCGCGGTGCGCCAGGTGCCGATCAGCCAGGCGAGCGCGGCGACGACGAGGAGTACGGACCACCAGGGCATCCCCTGGAGGCCGTCGCGCAGCGGGTCGAGGACCCAGGTGGTGAAGTGGCCGGCCCAGTCGGCGGTTCCGCCGATGACGGGGACGCCGGTGTACAGGTGGTTGGTCATCCAGTCGACAGCCTTGTCGACCGGGTCGGCGATGTTGACCAGCCAGGAGCCGGGCCAGTCGACCCGGCCGGCGAAGCGGGCCGCGAGGGCGACGGCGAGCGTGAGGGCGGCGGCGACGGCCCAGCCGTTCAGGCCGTTCAGACGGCGGCCGTCAGGTTCGGCGGCGCCGAGCCGCTCCCCCGCCGCAGCGGTCGTACGGTCCAGGATCACGGCGAGCAGCACGATCGGGATGCCGGCCGCGAGGGCGGCGCCGACGTCGACGGAGGCCAGCGCCTGGTAGACGCGGTCACCGAGACCGCCCGCGCCGATCACCGATGCGATGACGGCCATCGAGAGCGCCATCATGATCGTCTGGTTGAGCCCGAGGAGGAGCTGCTTCCGGGCGAGCGGGAGCCGGGCTGTCAGGAGCCGCTGGCGCGCGGTCGCGCCGAGCGAGGCGACGGCCTCCATGACTCCGCCGTCCGCTCCGCGCAGGCCGAGCGCGGTGAGGCGGGCCATCGGCGGGGCCGCGTAGACCACGGTCGCGAGGACGGCGGCCGGGACACCGATGCCGAACACGAGGACGACCGGCAGCAGGTACGCGAACGCGGGCAGGACCTGCATCGTGTCGAGTACCGGCCGCAGCGCCCGGTTCGTACGGTCGGACAGGCCGGCCGCGAGTCCGAGGATCGCGCCGAGCACGACCGAGGCCAGCACGGCGACGATCATCAGGGCGAGCGTCTGCATCGTGGGGACCCACATGCCGAGCAGGCCGCAGGCGAGGAACGCGACACCGGCGGCAGCCGCGAGCTTCACGCCCGCGACGCGCCACGCGACGAGCGCGGCCGCGGCGGTGACTCCGGCCCAGCCGGCGGCGAGAAGCACCAGGTAGACGGCGCGTACGCAGATGACGACCGCGTTGCTGATGTAGCCGAAGAAGTACAGGAACAGCGGGTGCGTGTCCCGGTTGTTGATGATCCAGTCGCTGGTGCGGCTCAGCGGACCGGTCAGGTCGACGGTGAGCGCGTGCGGCCAGCTGCCGCTGGACCAGCGGGCGTTGACGATCGGTACGAGTACGGCCGCGATGACCGCGAGCACCACGAGCTTGCCGAGGGCGCGATTGCGCAGGAGCGCGCCGAAGCGCGGGGTGTCCGCCGCGGGGGCGGTGACGGTACTGGCGGCGCCCATCAGACGACCTCCTCGCCCGGGGGCGTGGGCACGTCGGTGGCACCTGCAACGGGGGCGTCACCTACGTGGGGCGCGCCGCCGTCGCCGGACGCGTCACCGACACGCGCCACGCCCCCGTCGCCGTCGCCGGCCACGCCATCCTTACTGACGGCGACCGAAGCACCGGCCTCCGAAACCGAGCCCCCCGAAGCCCCAGCCTCCGAAGCGTCAACCTCAGAAGTCTCAAGCCCCGTCCCCGCCACAACCCCCAGCAGCCGTTCATGGTCCACGACCCCCAGGCACTGCCCGTCGTCCATGACCCGTACCGCGAACCCGGTCCTCGCGACCGCCTCGATCGCCTCCGACACCGTCGCGTCCGGCTCGACGGCCGGGCCGCGTCCCATCTCGTCGGCGTCGGCGGGCCGCATCGCGCGGCGCACCGTCATGACCTGCTCGCGCGGGACGTCGCGGACGAACTCGCGGACGTAGTCGTCGGCGGGCGAGCCCACGATCTCCTCGGGCGTGCCGAGCTGCACGATCTTGCCGTCGCGCATCAGCGCGATCCGGTCGCCGAGCCGCAGCGCCTCCGTCAGGTCGTGCGTGATGAAGACCATGGTCCGGCCCTCCTCACGGTGGAGGCGGATGACCTCTTCCTGCATGTCGCGGCGGATCAGCGGGTCGAGGGCGCTGAACGGCTCGTCGAACAGCAGCACTTCGGGATCGACCGCGAGGGCGCGCGCGAGCCCGACACGCTGCTGCTGACCGCCGGACAGCTGCCCGGGACGCCGCTGCTCAAGGCCTTCGAGGCCCACCTTGGCGACGACCTCCGCCGCCTTGGCGCGCCGCTCGGCACGGCCCACGCCCTGGATCTCCAGGCCGTACGCGACGTTGTCGAGGACGGTGCGGTGCGGCAGGAGCCCGAAATGCTGGAAGACCATGGCGGCGCGGTGCCGGCGCAGTTCGCGCAGGCGCGTCTTGTCCATGCCGAGGACGTCCTCGCCCTCGATGGACAGGCTGCCGGAGGTCGGCTCGATGAGCCGGGTCAGGCAGCGTACGAGGGTGGACTTGCCGGAGCCGGACAGGCCCATGACGACGAAGACCTCGCCCTTGCGGACGTCGAAGGTGACGTCCCGCACGGCGGCGGTGCACCCGGTCTGCTTGCGCAGTTCGGTGGCGTCCAGACCGGCGAGTCCGGCGTCACCGGGGACCCGGTCGGCCTTCGGGCCGAAGACCTTCCAGAGGTTGTTCACCGAGAAGACGGGCGCGTCCGCGCCCGTGTCACGTACGGCCTCAGCCGCGGCCTTGGTACTCATCACGCGTCACCACCCAGCAGCTCGGCACACTTCTCCCCGACCATGAGCACTCCGATCATCGGGTTGACCGCCGGCATCGTCGGGAAGACGGAGGCGTCGGCGATGCGGATCCCTTCGAGGCCGCGGATCCTCAACTCCGGGTCCACGACGGCGAGTTCATCATTCCTCGCGCCCATGCGACAGGTTCCGGCGGGGTGGTAGACGGTGTGAGCGACCTTGCGCGCGTACTCGCTGAGTTCCTCGTCGCCCACGACGTCGGGGCCGGGGCACACCTCGCGCTTGAGCCAGCCGGCGAGCGGCTCGGTCTTCGCGATCTCGCGGGCGATCCGGATGCCGTCGACGAGCGTGCGGCCGTCGTAGTCGTCCTCGTCCGTGAAGTAGCGGAAGTCGAGGGCGGGCTTGACCTCGGGGTCCGCGCTGGTCAGGTAGAGGCGGCCGCGGCTGTGCGGCTTGGGGATGTTCGGCGTCATCGAGACGCCGTGCTCGGGCTTCTCGTAGCCGAGCCGCTCCGGGTTGTCCGTGAACGGTATTTGGTAGAAGTGGAACATCAGGTCCGGGCCACCGGCCTCGGGGTCACGCTGGATGAACAGGCCCGCGTCGCTGTCCATCGCGGAGTTGTCGGGGATCGGCCCGTCCGTCTCCCACACGATCACGGACTCGGGGTGGTCGAGCAGGTTCTCGCCGACGCCCGGCAGGTCGTGCAGGACGGGGATGCCGAGGTTCTCCAGGTCGGCCTTCGGGCCGATGCCGGAGTGCATGAGCAGGCGGGGCGTGTCGACGGCGCCGGCGCACACCACGACCTCGCGCCGCGCGGCGAGCAGCGTCTCCGTACCGTCCTTGGACCGTACGTGGACGCCCTTGGCGCGCGTGCCGTCCATCTCCAGCTTGTAGGCCCAGGTCTCCAGGAGGAGCGTCAGGTTGGGCCGGTCACCGGCCTCCATGTGGGGGTGGAGGTAGGCGACGGAGGCGCTGGAGCGCTTGTTGTTCTCCGGGTGGTACGCGAGGTCGAAGAAGCCGACGCCGTCCTTGAACGGCGCCTTGTTGAAGCCGTCGACGCGCGGGACGCCGGTGCTCTTGCGGGCGGCCTCGACGAAGTCGCGGGCGATCGCGTTCCGGTCCTTCTCGTCGACGGCCACGATGTTGTTGCGCAGCTTGCCGAAGTACGGGTCCATCGCCTTGTGGTCCCAGCCCTCGGCGCCCGCGGCCGCCCACTCGTCCCAGTCGCCGGGCAGCGGCTTGAACGATATGAGCGTGTTGTGCGAGGAGCAGCCGCCGAGCACCTTGGCGCGGCTGTGCAGGATGTGCGAGTTGCCGCGCGGCTGCTCGGTGGTGGTGTAGCCGTAGTCGAGGTCGCCGCCGAGGAGGCCGAGCCAGCGGCGCAGCGTCAGGACGTCGTCCCGGTCGATGTCGCTGGGGCCGCCCTCGATGACGGCGACGGTGATGCCGGGGTCCTCGGTCAGCCGGGAGGCGATGACGGATCCGGCGGTACCGCCGCCGACGATGACGTAGTCGTACGTGTTCACGGACTTCTCAGACATGCGTCTACTCCGGAGTTGTGCGCGTACTTAGAAGGGGGGTGCTGAGCGCGGGGAGGTCAGCCCGCGAACCAGCGCACGGGCTTCGGGGCCAGGTTCTGGTACACGTGCTTGGACTCGCGGTACTCGGCGAGCCCGGCGGGGCCCAGTTCGCGGCCGATACCGCTCTTCCCGAAGCCGCCCCACTCCGCCTGCGGGAGGTAGGGGTGGAAGTCGTTGATCCAGATGGTGCCGTGGCGCAGGCGTCCGGCGACGCGGCGCGCGCGGCCGGCGTCGGCGGTCCAGACGGCGCCGGCGAGGCCGTACTCGGTGTCGTTGGCGAGGGCGACGGCCTCGTCCTCGGTGCGGAAGGTCTCGACGGTCAGGACGGGACCGAAGACCTCCTCGCGGACGACGCGCATCTCGCGGTGGCACTGGTCTAGGACGGTCGGCTCGTAGAAGTAACCGCCCACGGGCCGTACGTCGCTCGGCTCGGGCCGCTTGCCGCCGCAGCGCACGACGGCGCCCTCGGCGCGGGCGGAGGCCACGTACGCCTCGGTCTTGTCGCGCTGCTGCTCGGATACGAGGGGGCCGCACTCGACGCCGTCCTCGGTGCCCCGGCCGAGCCTGATCTTCTCGGCGCGGCGGGCGAGTTCGGCGACGAAGCGCTCGCGCACGGACTCCTCGATGATGAGGCGGGCGCCGGCGGAGCAGACCTGTCCGCTGTGGATGAAGGCGGCGTTGAGCGCCTGGTCGACGGCGGTGTCGAAGCCTTCCTCGGTGGCGCAGGAGTCGGCGAAGACGACGTTGGGGTTCTTGCCGCCAAGTTCGAGGGCGAGCTTCTTGACGTCGGTGGCGGCGGCCTGCGCGACCTTCTTGCCGCTGACCAGGCCGCCGGTGAAGGAGACGAGGTCGACGTCGGGGTGCTCGGCGAGCCGGGCGCCCACGGTGTGGCCGGGCCCGGTGACGATGTTGGCGACGCCCGCGGGAAGCCCTGCCTCCGCGAGGAGTTCGATCAGGATCACGGTGGACAGCGGCGTGATCTCGCTGGGCTTGATGACGAAGGCGTTGCCTGCGGCGAGCGCCGGGGCGACCTTCCAACTGGCCTGGAGGAGCGGGTAGTTCCACGGCGTGATGAGCGAGCACACGCCGACGGGCTCGTGCACGACGACGCTGTGGATCTCGTCGGAGCCGGCGTCGACGACCCGGCCGCCGCCCTCTCCCACGACGAGGTCGGCGAAGTACCGGAAGGCGTCGGCGACGCAGTCGACGTCGATGCGCCCCTCTTCGACGGTCTTGCCGGCGTCGCGGCTCTCGACGAGCCCGATCTTCTCCCGGTCGCGCACGAGGAGGTCGGCGACGCGGCGCAGCAGCGCGGCGCGCTCGGCGACCGGCGTGCCCGGCCATGTTCCTTCGTCGAAGGCGCGGCGCGCGGCGGCGACCGCGGCGTCCACGTCCTGGGCGTCGCCCTCGGCGATCAGCGCGAACGGCTGGGCATCCGCCGGGTCGAGAATCTCGCGTGTGGCCCCGGAGACGGCGCTGCGCCACTCTCCGTCCACGTAAATGCTCTGCTGTTCAGACACGTCCCGTTTTGCCTTCCGTTCCCGATCAATCCCCCCTGACCATTACAAGACTCCCTTTTCACGTGGAGCCCGCAACGTCGGAACCCCCTGCCCGGCAGATGGGAAAGCATTCACGATCCGTGGCCGAAAGTGCTCTGCATCACCATTCCGGCCGACCATTTTGCCTGAAATGTCACTACTCGCGGTACATCTCTGCCCAAGGCTCTGGGTCGCATTCGGCCCCCACGCTCGCACCTGCGGTGAACGGTGGTGAATACATTCATCCCGGGCACCCCTGACAAAACAACCGCGCCCCCGCCCGATCCGGATCAACCGGACGGGCGGGGGCGCGGGAAGCGCGGTGCGCGAGGTCAGCTCACGCGGGGCGCGGGGATCAAGCGTGCGCCGATCACGTGGCTCAGATGAGGCCGAGCTCGCGGACCGCGGCGCGCTCCTCCTCGAGCTCCTTCACCGACGCGTCGATGCGCGCACGGGAGAACTCGTTGATGTCCAGGCCCTGGACGATCTCGTACTTGCCGTCCTTGGTGGTGACGGGGAACGAGGAGATCAGGCCCTCCGGGACGCCGTAGGAGCCGTCCGACGGGATACCCATGGAGGTCCAGTCGCCCTCGGCGGTGCCGTTGACCCAGGTGTACACGTGGTCGATCGCGGCGTTCGCGGCCGAGGCGGCCGAGGACGCGCCACGGGCCTCGATGATCGCGGCGCCACGCTTGGCGACGGTCGGGATGAAGTCCTCGGCCAGCCACTTCTCGTCGCCGCCGATGGCCTCGATGGCCGGCTTGCCCGCGACGGACGCCTGGAACACGTCGGGGTACTGCGTGGCGGAGTGGTTGCCCCAGATGGTGAGGCGCTTGATGTCGGCGACCGTCGTGCCGGTCTTCTTCGCGAGCTGCGTGAGCGCGCGGTTGTGGTCGAGGCGGGTCATGGCCGTGAAGCGCTCGGCCGGTACGTCCGGGGCGGCGGCCTGCGCGATGAGCGCGTTCGTGTTGGCCGGGTTGCCGACGACGAGGACCTTGATGTCGTCCGCGGCGTTGTCGTTGATCGCCTTGCCCTGCGGCTTGAAGATGCCGCCGTTGGCGGAGAGCAGGTCGCCGCGCTCCATGCCCTTGGTGCGGGGGCGGGCGCCGACGAGGAGGGCGACGTTCGCGCCGTCGAAGGCGACGTTCGGGTCGTCCGAGATCTCGATGTTCTGCAGCAGCGGGAAGGCGCAGTCGTCGAGCTCCATGGCGGTGCCCTCGGCGGCCTTGAGCGCGGGGGTGATCTCCAGGAGGCGCAGGTTGACCGGCACGTCCGCGCCGAGCAGCTGGCCGGAGGCGATGCGGAAGAGCAGTGCGTAGCCGATCTGGCCGGCCGCGCCGGTGACGGTGACGTTCACGGGAGTGCGGGTCATGGCGTTCTCCGTATGACAGCAGGGCTTTTTTGATCGATCTCTCGGCGTCAAGAGATCCGCCCGTCAGGCTATCGCGCCCCGGACCCCCCGCACCTCCGGGTTCGTGTGGCCCACCCCACAATGTCCAGAGAACACCCGCTTCACGCAACAGCCGACGGCCGCCTGCCGGGAGAGGTGAGCAGACGGCCGCCTGTTGGGGGGCCACTTCGTGAGTGATCCCGTGGGGGTACTTCTCCGTCTGCCCCGGACCGGGACGGACATGCCCCCTGTTTCCCGCCAGGTTCGCGGCGGCCTCCCGCTACCGGGTGCAGCCCGCCGTACCCGTCTTGAGGATCGCGCAGGCCTGCGCCTCGCCCGCCTTCGCGACCGCCGTCATCGGGGTGTACGCGTCGAGGCGGGGGCCGACCGTGCCGGTCTGCGCGCCGGCGCCGCCGGGCCGCTGGATCCTGACCGTGTCGCCCGGCGTCGCCTGTGTGATGCGGGCCCAGGCCGCGCCGCACACCTCGCTGTAGCGGACCTCGACCCTGGCGGGGCCGACGAGCACGGAGGCCGTGGTCCGCGCCGAATCGCTGGCGCAGCCCATCGCTTCGGGGTCCTTGCCGGTGCAGTCCTTGCCGGTGCACTTGACGCCGGCGGGCAGTTCGGAGGCGCTGCTGGTGGGCGTCGCCTTCGGTTTCGCGACGGGGGCCTTGCCGTGCTCGCCGCCGCCGAGGCCGCCGCCCGTGAGGTACATGGCCACGGCGATGACGACGAGGGCGCCGACGACGCCCGCCAGGAACATCGTCAGTCGCCGCCTGCGCCGCTGCTGATCCGGGGAGCTGCTTCCGGCACTCTTTCCGGCGCGCGGGTGGTCGGGCTCGCCTGCGTACGACTGCTGCGGCACGGCCGGGACGGCATCCCGGATCTCCCCGATCCGGTTGTCCTTCTTGGTGGCCGTCGCCCCCGACTCCCCCAGCGCCGCGCGGGCCTGGGAGATGCGTATCGCCTCCATCGTCATGTCGTGGCGCATCTCGGAGCGGCTCCAGGCGCGCTCAGCCAGCTCCCACAGGGTCGTCAAATGGACCGGATGCGTGCCCGTCACCTCGGCCAGGGTCACGACCGCGCGCTTGGGCGCGAGCAGACGGCCGTTCAGATACCGCTCCCAGGACGTCTTGCTGTACCCGGTGCGGTCCGCGATCGCCGCGACGCTCAGCCCGCTGATGTCGACGAGCCTGCGGAGCTGACTCACGAACTCCCTGACCTGCGGGTCGAGTTCATCCGGCAGCGCCCTCCAACGAGGCATGGCTTTCCCCCCTGCTCCCCGGTCCCCCGAACATGCTCAGGATGGCAGTTCCGGAGACGGTACGCAGGAACGTGCGGCGGCGCCCGGCCGGGGAACCGTTGCCGATCTCGCACACCGTGGCGGAATGGTCACTTCCGTGCCACAGCGGCCCGCCGGCCCTTGAACCGTCCTGACGCGTCCATGACGCTGATGGCACGCGGTCGGTCGGGCCGCGACGAAGACAGGCGGCGCCCGTCCTCCCTCGGGGGCGCAGCCCGGTCAGGAGCTGAAGGCCCAGCGGGCCCGGGGCGGTGGCCCAGCCC
>NZ_JBEYYB010000020.1:0-107836 GCF_040645335.1 Streptomyces sp. NPDC046821
CTTTCAGGTTTCCGCTCCGGCCTTTCGGCTTTCGCGTTTCCCTTTCCGGCGGTTCCGACTCTATCAGATCCTTTCGGGCCTGATTCCCAGTCGGTCGGGTTTGTCTTTCCGGCTGTTGGGCCGTTCCGACGTCCCAAACATTAGCGGAACTTCCCGGCGGTTCCTAATCGGGCCGCCACCTCCACCGTGAATTGAATTCGGGCACGCCGAATTCACTCCCGGAGGGAGAGAGTGCTGCTTGGTTGGGTGCCGCTTCAGCGGCGGAGGTGCTGTCACGGGGCCGAACGGCCGGGTGACAACTCGGAGGACTCTAGAGAGGTAGCGGCCCCATGTCAATTCGGGTCGGCGCGGGCCCCGCGCCGTCCCCCGGGAGACGCCGAAGCGGCCCGGGAGCGTGGTGTTCACGCTCCCGGGCCGCTTCTGTTTGGTGCGGGTCCCCTAGGGGAGATCAGCAGCCGATGAGGCGCGCGGCCAGGTAGCCCTCGATCTGGTCGAGGGAGACGCGCTCCTGCTTCATGGTGTCGCGCTCGCGGACGGTCACGGCGTTGTCCTCGAGGGTGTCGAAGTCGACCGTGACGCAGAACGGCGTACCGATCTCGTCCTGGCGGCGGTAGCGGCGGCCGATGGCGCCGGCGTCGTCGAAGTCGATGTTCCAGTTCTGGCGCAGCGCCGCGGCCAGACCCTTCGCCTTCGGGGACAGCTCCGGGTTGCGGGACAGGGGGAGGACCGCGACCTTGACCGGGGCGAGGCGGTGGTCGAAGCGCATGACCGTGCGCTTCTCCATCTTGCCCTTGGCGTTCGGGGCCTCGTCCTCGACGTACGCGTCGAGCATGAAGGCGAGCATCGAGCGGCCGACGCCGGCCGCGGGCTCGATGACGTACGGGGTGTAGCGCTCGCCGGCTTCCTGGTCGAAGTAGGAGAGGTCCTGGCCCGACGCCTTGGAGTGCGCGGACAGGTCGTAGTCCGTGCGGTTGGCGACGCCCTCGAGCTCGCCCCACTCGCTGCCGCCGAAGCGGAAGCGGTACTCGATGTCAGCGGTGCGCTTCGAGTAGTGGGAGAGCTTCTCCTTCGGGTGCTCGAACCAGCGCATGTTCTCCTCGCGCATACCGAGGCCGGTGTACCAGTTCCAGCGCTGCTCCATCCAGTACTCCTGCCACTTCTCGTCCTCGCCCGGCTTGACGAAGAATTCCATCTCCATCTGCTCGAACTCGCGGGTGCGGAAGATGAAGTTGCCCGGCGTGATCTCGTTGCGGAACGACTTGCCCATCTGGGCGATGCCGAACGGCGGCTTGCGGCGCGAGGTCTGCTGGACGCTGGCGAAGTTGGTGAAGATGCCCTGGGCGGTCTCGGGGCGCAGGTAGGCGATGGAGCCGCTGTCCTGCGTGGGGCCGAGGTGCGTGGAGAGCAGGCCCGAGAACTGCTTGGGCTCGGTGAACGTGCCCTTGTTGCCGCAGTTGGGGCAGTTGAGGTCGGTGAGGCCGTTCTCCGGCAGCTTGCCGTGCTTGGCCTCGTACGCCTCCTCCAGGTGGTCGGCGCGGTAGCGCTTGTGGCAGGAGGTGCACTCGGTCAGCGGGTCGGTGAAGGTGGCGACGTGGCCGGAGGCCTGCCACACCTCGGTCGCCAGGATCACCGACGAGTCGATGCCGACGACGTCCTCGCGCGAGGTGACCATGTAGCGCCACCACTGGCGCTTGAGGTTCTCCTTCAGCTCGACGCCCAGCGGCCCGTAGTCCCAGGCGGCGCGCTGACCGCCATAGATCTCGCTGCACGGGTAGACGAAGCCACGGCGCTTGCTCAGGCTGACGATGGTGTCGATCTTGTCGGCGGCCACGGTGCTCTCTTCATTACGACGACGACGAAGCGGATGCTGCTTCAGAGCGAAATGCGAATGCTTCAGGTTACCGGCGGCCTGGGGGCCCGGATCAAATCGGTTAGGGGTCCGGATGCCGCGGTGGGGTGGGATGCCCGTTTCGATGTGATCGTGGCGACGGCTTGTTGACAATCGTTTCCATCTTTGTTGAAAATGACTGTCATGAACGTACGCCGACTCATACCCACCGCCGCCGTCGCCACCGTCACCGCGCTCGGCCTCGCGGCCCTCACCGGCTGCTCGACAGCCTCGGGTGACGGCAGGAACAGCGACGGCAAGCTCGCGGTCGTGGCGTCGTTCTATCCGATGCAGTACCTCGCCGAGCAGATAGGCGGCGACCACGTCGCCGTAACCAATCTGACCAAGCCCGGCGTGGAGCCGCACGATCTGGAGCTCAGTGGCCGGCAGACCGCGCGGATGCAGGACGCGGGCGTCGCCCTCTATCTCAAGGGTCTCCAGCCGGCCGTCGACGACGCGATCGCCCAGTCGTCCATCAAGACCAAGGTCGACGTGGCGTCGCTGACGCATCTCGAGGAGCACGGCACCGAGGTCGGCGGGCACGCCGCGGAGCACGACCACGAGCAGGGCGGGGCCGCGGGGCGGGACCCGCACATCTGGCTGGACCCGGTGAAGTACGCCGAGGTCGCCGAGGGTGTGGGCAAGGCCTTCGAGAAGGCGGACCCGAAGAACGCGGCCACGTACGAGAAGAACACCGCCGCTCTCGTGAAGAAGCTCGACGCGTTGAACACGCGGTACGAGAACGGGCTGAAGAACACCCGGTCGAAGGTGTTCATCACCACCCATGCGGCCTTCGGCTATCTCGCCGAACGGTACGGGCTCACCGAGGAGGCCATCAGCGGCCTCGACCCCGAGGGCGAGCCGAGCGCGGCCCGCGTCAAGGACCTCCAGAGCATGGCGAAGGCCGACGGGGTGACCACGGTCTTCTACGAGACGCTCGTCAGCGACCGGACGGCGAAGACCCTCGCGGGCGACACGGGTCTGCGGACCGACGTGCTCGACCCGCTCGAAGGCATCACGCCCAAGTCCAGGGGCGGCGACTACATCCAGGTCATGGACTCCAACCTCAAGGCGCTGCAGCAGGCGCTGGGTGCCAAGTGACCGGCGTGACGAAGGAGTTGAGCGGCATGGACGCTTCGGCAGGGGCCGGCGAGCCCGTCATCGCCCTGCGCGGGGTCACCGCCGAGCTCGGGTCCCGTCCCGTGCTGCGCGGCATCGATCTGACGGTGCGGCGCGGTGAGGTGGTGGCCCTGCTCGGCGCGAACGGCTCGGGCAAGTCCACGGCCGTCCGTACGGTCATCGGGCAGGTGCCCGTGAGCGGCGGCGAGGTCGAGATCTTCGGTACGCCTCGGCGGCGCTTCCGGGACTGGAAGCGGGTCGGGTACGTGCCGCAGCGGACGACCGCCGCGGGCGGGGTGCCGGCCACGGTGACCGAGGTCGTGTCCTCGGGCCGGCTGTCGCGGGCCCGGTTCGGCGTGCTGCGCAAGGCGGACCGGGAGGCGGTACGCCGGGCTCTCGCGCTGGTCGGGCTTGCCGACCGGGCGAAGGACTCGGTGGACGCGCTCTCGGGCGGTCAGCACCAGCGGGTACTCATCGCGCGCGCCCTGGCCTCCGAGCCGGAGCTGCTGATCATGGACGAGCCGATGGCGGGCGTCGACCTCGCGAGCCAGGAAATCCTGGCGGAGACGCTCCGCGCGCAGGTCGCGGCGGGCGCGTCCGTACTGCTCGTCCTGCACGAACTCGGGCCACTGGAGCCGTTGATCGACCGCGCGGTCGTGCTGCGTGACGGCTGTGTGCTGCACGACGGGCCGCCCCCGGAGGCGGTCGGCCAGCACGCGCTGCCCGGCCACGACCACGTACACCCACACACTTCGGACATCACGCCCGTACGCACAGGACTGCTGAGCTGACATGGAATTTCTCGACTCCGCCTTCATGCAGCGGGCGCTGCTCGCCGCGGTTCTCGTCGGCATCACGGCTCCCGCGATCGGCATCTATCTGGTGCAGCGCCGGCAGGCCCTGATGGGCGACGGCATCGGCCATGTCGCGATGACGGGTGTGGGCCTCGGCTTCCTGCTCTCCACGTCACCCGTGTGGATGGCGATGGCCGTCTCCGTCGTCGGCGTGGTGATCATGGAACTGATCCGCTGGTACGGGAAGACGCGCGGCGACATCGCGCTCGCGATGCTGTTCTACGGGGGTATGGCGGGCGGCGTGATGCTGATCAGCCTGGCGCCCGGCGGCTCGACGGCCAATCTGCAGAGTTATCTCTTCGGTTCGCTGTCGACGGTGTCGCAGAGCGACCTCGTGGCGATCTGTGTGCTCGCCGGGTTCGTCGCCCTTGTGACGATCGGGCTGCGCCGGCAGCTGTTCGCGATCAGCCAGGACGAGGAGTTCGCGCGGGTCACGGGGCTTCCGGTGCGGGTGCTGAACCTGCTGGTCGCGGTGACGGCGGCGGCCACGGTCACGGTCGCGATGCGCGTCGTGGGCCTGCTGCTCGTATCAGCGCTGATGGTGGTTCCGGTGGCGGCGGCGCAGCAGCTGACGCGGAGTTTCGCGGCGACGTTCGCGATCGCCGTGGCCATCGGTGTCACGACGACGCTGAGCGGCACGATCACCAACTACTACGTGGAGATCCCGCCGGGCGCGACGATCGTGCTGCTGACCATCGCCACGTTCATCGTGTTCGCCCTGATCGCGACACCGCTCGCGAAGCGCCGGGCGCGGGCCGCGGTGAACGCCGAGGGTGATCCGGCGCAGTGCCCGATTCCGGCGCAGATCCCGGGGCAGGCCGGGGCCGAGGTCTGACTCGCGCGGGGCGCGGGCTGGCACAATGGGCCACCAGCAGTAAACCCGAGGAGGCAACAGTGGGAGCCCCGGTTCGAGGCAGGTCGACCCGCCAGCGTGCGGCCGTCGCGGCGGCGCTCGACGAGGTGGACGAGTTCCGCAGTGCCCAGGAGCTCCACGACGTCCTCAAGCACAAGGGTGACTCGGTGGGTCTGACGACCGTCTACCGCACCCTGCAGTCGCTCGCCGACGCGGGCGAGGTCGATGTGCTGCGCACGTCGGAGGGCGAGGCGGTTTACCGGCGGTGCTCCAGCGGTGAGCATCACCATCACTTGGTGTGCCGGGTGTGTGGGAAGGCCGTTGAGGTCGAGGGTCCGGCCGTGGAGAAGTGGGCTGAGGCGATCGCCGCGGAGCACGGGTACGTGAATGTTGCTCATACGGTGGAGATTTTTGGGACCTGTGCGGAGTGTGCTGCCGCGGAGTAGGTGTCGGGTGCGGGTGCGTTGTGGCTGGTCGCGCAGTTCCCCGCGCCCCTGAAATGCTTGCGCTGCGCGCAGCATTCAGGGGCGCGTTCTGCTACTTGCCGCTGTTCTCCAGCTGCGCAAGCACCTCGTTAGGCGTCGCCCCGCCAAAGCGGCGGTCTCGGGAGGCGTATTCGACGCAGGCTCGCCAGAGGTCGCGGCGGTCGAAGTCGGGCCACAGGACGTCCTGGAAGACCATTTCGGCGTACGCGCTCTGCCACAGCAGGTAGTTGGACGTGCGCTGTTCGCCGCTGGGGCGGAGGAACAGGTCGACGTCCGGCATGTCCGGGTAGTAGAGGTACTTCGCGAAGGTCTTCTCGCTGACCTTGGACGGGTCGAGGCGGCCCGCCTTCACGTCCTCGGCGAGGGCCTGCGCGGCGTCGGCGATCTCGGCGCGGCCGCCGTAGTTCATGCAGAAGTACAGGGTCAGCTTGTCGTTGCCCTTGGTCTGCTCCTGGGAGATCTCCAGCTCGTGGGCGACCGACTTCCACAGCTTGGGCATCCGGCCCACCCAGCGGACCCGGATGCCCAGCTCGTCGAGCTGGTCGCGGGTCTTGCGGATGAAGTCGCGGTTGAAGTTCATGAGGAAGCGGACCTCGTCGGGCGAGCGCTTCCAGTTCTCCGTGGAGAAGGCGTAGAGCGAGATCGCACCGACGCCCATCTCGATCGCGCCCTGGAGGACGTCGAGGACGCGCTCGGCGCCGACCTTGTGGCCCTCCGTGCGCGGCAGTCCGCGGTCCTTCGCCCACCGGCCGTTGCCGTCCATCACGATGGCGACGTGCTCCGGCACCAGCTCGCCCGGGATCTTCGGCGGCCGCGCGCCCGACGGGTGCGGCTCGGGCGTCTTGTACTCACGGCGGGACCGTCCGAGAATTCCGCGGCGTGCCATGTGGGCTCTCCCCTAGCTCAGTTCTAGCTTTTCTCTACGTAACGCAGGGAGCGCAGTCCGCGCTCCAGATGCCAGTGCAGGTAGGCCGACACCAGCCCGCTGCCCTCTCTGACGAAGCGTGCCTCGCACGCGTCGGCCGTCTCCCAGTCGCCGGTCAGCAGCGCGCCGAGGAGGGTGAGGGCCTGCGGTGAGGGTACGACGCTGCCCGCTACCCGGCAGTCGGCGCAAACCGAGCCGCCCGCGCCGACGGAGAAGAACCGGTTGGGGCCGGGAAGCCCGCACTTGGCGCAGTCGCCGAAACTCGGGGCGTAACCGTTGACCGCGAGGGAGCGGAGCAGGAAGGCGTCGAGGACGAGGTGGGGTTCGTGCTCGCCGCGGGCGAGGGTGCGCAGTCCGCCGACGAGGAGCAGGTACTGCTGGACCGCCGGTTCGCCCTCGTGGTCCGTGAAGCGTTCCGCGGTCTCCAGCATGGCCGTGCCGGCGGTGTAGCGGGCGTAGTCGGTGACGATGCCGCCGCCGTACGCGGCGATGGTCTCGCTCTGCGTGCACAGCGGGAGCCCGCGCCCGATCAGTTCGCTGCCGCGGGCGAAGAACTGCACGTCGACGTGGGAGAAGGGCTCGAGCCTGGCCCCGAACTTGGACTTGGTCCGCCGCACGCCGCGCGCCACGGCCCGTACGCGCCCGTGACCGCGAGTGAGGAGCGTGATGATGCGATCCGCCTCGCCGAGTTTCTGAGTGCGGAGCACGATGCCGTCGTCACGGAAAAGGCTCATCGCACGCCCCCACGTGTCTCCGGCTGGGGGTACGGGGGTCGTCCCCCGGGAGAAAGCAGCATGATCCTGTCCGCCTCGCCCAGCTTCTGGGTGCGCAGCACGATGCCGTCGTCGCGGAACAGACTCATGTGCCCATTCTCGCCTACGCGGGCGGGCCGGAGTTACCCGCGTTAAGGGACCTCGCCCCGGCTCCTGGCGTTCGCGTAGGCGGTGGCCGCGCGCAGCCGCTCGGAGGTCGTCGCCTCGCGCACCGTCTCGGGGGCGCAGTCCCATTCGCGTCCGCCGCCGAAGGGCCGGAGCTGTACGTACGGACCCTCGTGCCCCATGACCCTGCCCACCTGTCCGGTGCTGAGGTCGACGGCGTAAGAACCGATTGGCGGCTTCATCGGCGGTGACTCCTGTCCATACGTTCCGTGCGCGGGCGGCAGCGTCAACCGCAACAACGTCACCATTCCACGAGCGGACACGGGACATGGCGCACGAGCGTCATCGGGGTAACCGGAGAGTCGAATTCCCAAGGGCCGGAACGGGAAATTCCCGGGTGTCTTCCCGGACCCCTTCCCATACCTCCGATCGCGCGCCCGACCGGCCCTTCCTCCCACGTCAGGTGGCTCCCCGCCGCCGTCGGATTTCACGCTTCCGCCCCCGGGAGCGCGGCCCGCCAATTAGAGTTGGGGGACCTTTGGCTCTCTGCGCCGAGGGCACCGGGGGCGAATTCGAACATGCCATGGAGAAATGGCATGGATCAAGAAAAGATATGTCCGACAGCGGCGGGTCAGGAATTCCGGGCGCGCCACATTGTGCGTCCACCGCCGGAATGCGCAGCGTTCACGAACAGGCCTGCCGGCGCTGACCCGGGCAGGACAGTGGCCACCCTCAGGACGGCGTACGCGCCGCTTCCAGGAGCTGGGCGACCTCGTCCGTGCACATCGTCAGCGCGGCGCCCGCCGTACTGAGGACGTCCCGCTCGGCGGGCGTGTACGGGCCGTCGGCGAGAGCGATCCGCGCACCCTGGAGCAGGATCGACTCGCGGCCGGCGGGAGCGAGGTGCGGGGCGAGCGGGTCGAGGGCCTCGTGGAGCTCGATGGCGAGTCCGGCGCCCGGTCCGCAGTTCTCGGCAGCGCGGCCGACGTCCGCGTGCAACGCCTCGACGAGTGCGGCGAGCCGGACCTCCGTACAGTCCTCGAAGCCCGCGCAGCGCAGCGTCGTCGCGGCGGTCTCCAGGGCGGGGCGGGAGGTGGCGTCGCCGGCGGACAGGACGGCGAGGGCGACCGTGTGGACGGCGTCGCGCAGCATCGCGGAGAAACGGTTGGTCGTGGGGTGGTCGAGGACGTCGACGGCGAAGCGGTCCTCGCAGGCCGCGCACTCGACGACGGGCCCGGTGGCGCCGCGCGGGACGAGGGGGACGCCGAGGAACACGAAGCGCCGACGGCCGGTACGGCGGCGGTAGTTGCGGTCGCCGCCGCAGCCGGGGCAGAAGAACTCCCCGTCGCCGACGGTGGTCCACGAGGTGCGGACGCCGACGAGGCGTGGCAGCCGGGTACCGGGTCGCGGCGCACCGCCGTTGCGGCCTTGCTGGACGTCATGGCCGTTTCGAGCGGTTCGTCCCCGATTCGTCAGCACTGGCACACCTCCATAACAACCCGGCAACATCGCAGGGTTGGGCGTGATGTTAGCCACACTTTGGATGTGGCGTCAGTACCTTGTCCCGGTCCGTGGCCGGTATACGACGCGGCCCCGCCTGCCACGAGGGCGGGCGGGGCCGGTGGAAAAGCCGGTGACCTGGGTCAGCGGGCGGAGCGGTTGACCGCGGAGACGACGGCCTTCAGGGAGGCGCGTGTCGTATTCGCGTCGATGCCGATGCCCCACAGGACCTTGTCGCCGATCGCGCACTCGATGTACGAGGCGGCCTGCGCGGAGGCACCCTCGCTCATGGTGTGCTCCTGGTAGTCCAGCAGGCGGGCGTCGATGCCGACGGCCTGCAGGGCGTCGAAGAACGCGGAGATCGGTCCGTTGCCCGTGCCGGTCAGGACGGTGGCCTGGCCGTCGACGTCGGCCGAGACGGTCAGCGTGTCCACGCCGTCCGTGTCGGTCGTGCTCTGGCCGTTCCTGACCTGGATACGGCCCCAGGGGTTCTCGGCGTTGGGCAGGTACTCGTCCTCGAAGACCGACCAGATCTCCTTCGGCGTGACCTCGCCGCCCTCGGCGTCCGTCTTCGCCTGGATGATCTTCGAGAACTCGATCTGCATCCGGCGCGGCAGGTCCAGCTTGTGGTCGTTCTTCAGGACGTACGCGATACCGCCCTTGCCGGACTGCGAGTTGACGCGGATGACGGCCTCGTAGGAGCGGCCGACGTCCTTGGGGTCGATGGGCAGGTACGGGACCGCCCACTCGATGTCGTCGACGGTCTTGCCGGCGGCCTTGGCGCGCGCCTCCATCGCCTCGAAGCCCTTCTTGATGGCGTCCTGGTGGGAGCCGGAGAAGGACGTGTAGACCAGGTCGCCCGCGTAGGGGTGGCGCGGGTGGACCTCCATCTGGTTGCAGTACTCGGCGGTGCGGCGGATCTCGTCGATGTCGGAGAAGTCGATCTGGGGGTCGACGCCCTGCGAGAACAGGTTCATGCCCAGGGTGACCAGGTCGACGTTGCCGGTGCGCTCGCCCTGGCCGAACAGGCAGCCCTCGATGCGGTCGGCGCCGGCCATCAGGGCCAGCTCGGCGGCGGCGACGGCGGTGCCGCGGTCGTTGTGCGGGTGCACGGACAGGCAGACGTACTCGCGGTTCGACAGGTTGCGGTGCATCCACTCGAAGCGGTCCGCGTGCGTGGACGGGGTCGAACGCTCCACCGTGGCAGGCAGGTTGAGGATGATCTCGCGGCCGGGGCCCGGCTTCCAGACCGCCATGACCGCCTCGCAGACCTCCAGCGCGAAGTCCAGCTCGGTGTCGGTGAAGATCTCGGGGCTGTACTGGTAGCCGAAGGTCGTCTCCGGGCCCAGGATCTTCTCGGCGTAGTCCATGACGTGCTGCGTGCCGTCGATGGCGATCTGCTTGATCTGCTCCTTGGTGCCGCGGAAGACGACCTCGCGGAACGTGGGCGCCGTCGCGTTGTACAGGTGCACCGTGGCGCGCTTGGCGCCCTTCAGGGACTCGACGGTGCGCTCGATCAGCTCTTCACGCGCCTGCGTCAGCACGGAGATCGTCACGTCGTCCGGGATCGCGCCCTCTTCGATGATCGACCGTACGAACGCGAAGTCGGTCTCGCCGGAGGCGGGGAAGCCGACCTCGATCTCCTTGTAGCCCATGCGGACCAGCAGGTCGAACATCTCGCGCTTGCGCGCGGGGGACATGGGGTCGATCAGCGCCTGGTTGCCGTCGCGCAGGTCGGTGGAGAGCCAGCGGGGGGCGGTGGTGACGCGCTTCTGCGGCCACGTGCGGTCGGGGATGTCGACCTGCTCGTACTGTCCGTACTTGTGGACCGGCATGGACGTGGGGCGCTGGAAGTTCGGCATGTGCGGGGCTCCTCGGGTGTGTCCTGAAGGACGGCCGACGGTCTAAGCGCAACACCGAACTCCGCGGGGAGGGGGTCGGCCTCGACTACAGGCCCTCGCCGCGGCAGCTAAGGAGAAGCAGCCCGAAACGCATGATGCGTCGCAGCCTAGCTCAGCTGCGTGGAGGACGAGGGGTCGTATCAGTATGCGGGACTGCGATGAGGTAACGGGCAAGAGGTGACGAACACCTCTATTTCATTAATCTCGGTCGCTTCCCGTGACAGCGGCGTGACTCAGTGCCACAGTGCCACGATGACTGCCATTCGCACAGGCCACGAACCCGTCTTCTGCACCATCGTTCCCCCGCACATCCTCGACAGAGCGGCTCAGGCCGAAGACTCCGCACTGGCAGCACTGGCCCGCCGCACCCTGGAACGCGACGCGATGGAGCGCACCCGGCGCCGGCTGACCACGGTGGTCGGCGCCGCCGCGGTGACCCGCCCCGCGGACGCCCCCGCCGACAAGCCCCAGCGCACGGTCTACGACACCGCCCACACCACCGAGCTGCCCGGCACGAAGGTGCGCGGCGAGGGTGACCCGGCGGGCCAGGACGCGACCGTCAACCGCGCGTACGCGGGCCTCGGCTCGACGTTCGAGCTGTATCTGAAGGCGTACGGCCGGAACTCGATCGACGGCAGCGGGCTTCCGCTGGACGCGACCGTGCACTACGACCGCGACTACAACAACGCGTTCTGGAACGGCGAGCAGATGGTGTTCGGCGACGGGGACGGGCAGATCTTCCTCGACTTCACCATCCCGGTCGACGTCATCGGGCACGAGCTGACGCACGGCGTCACGCAGCACACGGCGAACCTCGACTACTTCGGGCAGAGCGGCGCCCTGAACGAGTCGGTGTCGGACGTCTTCGGCTCGCTCATCAAGCAGTACGCGCTCGGCCAGAGCGCCACCGAGGCCGACTGGCTGATCGGCGCGGGCCTGCTCGCGCCGCGCGTCACGGGCCAGGCGCTGCGTTCCATGAAGGCGCCCGGCACGGCGTACGACGACGACGTGCTCGGCAAGGACCCGCAGCCCGCCGACATGGCGCACTACGTGCAGACCAGTAGTGACAACGGCGGTGTGCACCTCAACTCCGGCATCCCCAACCACGCCTTCTACCTGCTGGCCACCGCGCTCGGCGGCAACGCGTGGGAGCGGGCCGGGCAGATCTGGTACGACACCCTGACCGGCGGCGAGCTGGCGAAGGACGCTGACTTCGCGGCCTTCGCGAAGCTCACGGTGAAGGTCGCGCGCGACCGCTACCAGGACGGCGCCGAGCTGGACGCGGTCCTGAAGGCTTGGCAGCAGGTCGGGGTCGCGACGCAGTAAAGGGACTCCTAGGTGACTCCGACGACCGTCCGGCTGCGCGCCGGGCGGCCGTTGGAGTACACAGGTCCCATGCGTATTCAGGTCACCCGCAGCGGAGGATTCGCCGGGATCGAGCGGCGCGCCGAGGTCGACACCTCAGGCCGCGCCGACGCCCACGAGTGGCACGCGCTGGCCGAGCGGGCGCTGGCCGACGGCCACGGTTCGCCGCCGGCGGGGGTGCCGGACGGGTTCAGCTACGCGATCACGGTGGACGGGCGGACCGTGTACTGCGCGGATCCACGGCTCACGGAGGGGCTGCGCGGGCTGATCTCGCGGGTGCTGAAGGAAGGGGCGTAACGGCCTCTCGCCGCACAGGAGTAACAGCCTCTCGCTGCAAGGGCGTTGACTTCTGTTACCGGCGGTAAGGATGATCACGCGCATGGCAGCGAGCGAACCTGTACCCCCGTTCCCGCACGACTTCCTGTGGGGTGTTTCCACCTCGGCCCACCAGATCGAGGGCGCCGTCGACGAGCGCGTCCCGTCGGTGTGGGACGCCTTCACCGAGCAGCCCGGCCGGGTGAAGGACGGCTCGACGGCCGTCGTCGCCTGCGACCACTACCACCGCTACCGCGAGGACGTGGCCCTCATCGCCGGCCTCGGCGTCGGCGCGTACCGCTTCTCCATCTCGTGGCCGCGGGTCCTGTCACCGGGCGGCCTCGACTTCTACGACCGGCTCGTCGACGAGCTGCGCGGGGCGGGCGTACGGCCCGTGCCGACGCTGTTCCACTGGGACCTGCCGCTGTCCGTGGAGGACGAGGGCGGCTGGCTGAAGCGGGACACCGCGTCGCGCTTCGCGGAGTACACGGCGCAAGTCGCGGACCGGCTCGGTGACCGCGTCGACAAGTGGATCACCCTCAACGAACCCGCCGAGCACACACTCCTCGGCCACGCGCTCGGCCAGCACGCGCCCGGCAAGGAGCTGCTGTTCGACGCGCTGCCGGTGGCCCACCACCAGCTCCTCGCGCACGGTCTCGGCGTACAGGCGTTGCGCGCGGCCGGGGCCACGGACATCGGGATCGCGAACTCTCACGGCCCGACCTGGCCCGCGTCCGACGAGCCCGCCGACCGCGAGGCCGCCGACTTCTACGACGTGCTCCTGAACCGGCTCTTCGCCGACCCGCTGCTTCTGGGCCAGTACCCGGAGGGCATCGGGGACCTGATGCCGGGCGACGTCGAGGCCGACCTGAAGGTGATCTCGGCGCCCATCGACTGGTACGGGATGAACTTCTACCAGCCGACCAAGGTGGGCGCGCCCCTCCCCGCCGGCGGCGCCACCGAGTTCTCCGGGCTCACGCTCCCGCCCGAACTCCCCTTCTCACCAAGGGAGATCGAGGGCTATCCGGTCACCGACTTCGGCTGGCCGGTGGTCCCCGAGGCACTGACCGAGCTGCTGCTCGCCTTCCGCGACCGCTACGGCGACCGGCTGCCGCCCGTCGTCATCACCGAGAACGGCTGCAGCTACGAGGGCATCGACGACCAGGAGCGCATCACCTACCTGGACGGCCATCTGCGGGCGCTGCACCGGGCCATGGAGGCCGGTGTCGACGTACGCGGCTACTTCGTGTGGTCGCTGATGGACAACTTCGAGTGGGCCGAGGGGTACGCGCGCCGCTTCGGCCTCGTCCACGTCGACTACGCGACGCAGAAGCGCACGCCGAAGGCCTCGTACCACTGGCTGCGTGACGTGCTCCGGGCGCAGGGCAGATGACGACCGCCACCACGACGGCGCTCGACGAGCCGGTCGAGCGGGTCGGGCGCGGCTGGACGGCCAGTCTGTCGCTGGCCAACGGTGCGATCTGGGTGGGCTGGTACGGGCCTCTGCAGATCCTGCTCGCGCTCCAGGCCGCGGACTTCGCGCCCGGCACGGGCATGTCCAAGGAGAGCGTGCTGGCCTGGGTGACCGGGGCCGGCGCGGTGGTGTCGCTCGCCGCGAACCCGTTCTTCGGCGCGCTGTCCGACCGTACGGTGTCGCGGTTCGGGCGGCGTACGCCGTGGATCGTGGCCGGGACGGGCGGCGGCGCCCTCTCGCTGCTCCTGCTGGCCGGGGCCGGGTCGGTGTGGACGATGGCGGTGGGCTGGTGCCTGGTGCAGCTCACGCTGAACGCGGCGTTCGCGGCGGTGACGGCGGCCGTGCCCGACCGGGTGCCGCGGCTCCAGCGGGGCGCGGTGGGCGGCTGGCTCGGCGCCGCGCAGATCCTGGGCGTCGTCGTGGGCACGGGGCTCGCGACGGTCGTGGGCGGGGTCGCCGGCGGGTACACGGCCTGTGCCGTGTTCACGGTGGCGGGGGTCCTGCCGTACGTGCTGCGGCATCCGGACCTGCGGCTCGCGCCGGCGGACCGGCCGGAGTGGGACTGGCGGGCGTTCCTGGCGGGCTTCTGGCTGAGCCCGCGCCGCCACCCGGACCTCGCGTGGGCCTGGCTGACCCGCTTCCTGATCAACCTCGGCAACGCGCTGGTGCTGCTGTATCTCCTGTACTACCTGCGCGACCAGCTGCACTACGCCGACCCGGACACGGGCGTGCTGATCCTGACGGCGGTGAACGGGGTGACGCTGCTCGCCACCGTCGTCGTCTCCGGTATCGCGTCGGACCGGGTGGGGCGACGGAAACCGTTCGTGATCTGGTCGGGCGTCCTGATGGCGGTGGCGACCGCGGCGCTCGCCGGGTGGCAGACGTGGCCCGGGGCGATCGTCGCGGCGGCGCTCCTCGGCATCGGCTTCGGCGTCTTCACGTCGGTCGACTTCGCCCTGATGACGGACGTCCTGCCCCGGGCACTGGACCGGGGCAAGGACCTGGGCGTCATCAACATCGCGAACTCGCTACCGCAGGTGGCAGCGCCAGTGCTGGCCGCACCGATCGTGACGTACTTGGGCGGATACCGGGTGCTGTATCTGGTTGCGGCGGGGGTGGGACTGGTGGGGGCGTTGCTGGTGACGCGGATCAGGGGCGTCGAGTGAGGCGCCCTGAAAGGGGCGCGGGGAACTGCGCGACCAGCCCCCACCGACCCGCAGCCAAAAACCCGCTCAGAACCCGAGCTTACGAAGCTGCCTAGGATCCCGCTGCCAGTCCTTGGCCACCTTGACGTGCAGGTCAAGAAATACCGGCGTCCCCAGCAACGCTTCAATCTGCTTACGGGACTTGATCCCCACGTCCTTCAGCCGCTTGCCCTTGGGACCGATGATGATCCCCTTCTGGCTGGGCCGCTCGATGTAGACGAACGCGTGAATGTCGAGCAGCGGCTTGTCCTCGGGCCGGTCAGGCCGAGGCAGCATCTCCTCGACGACCACGGCGATGGAGTGCGGCAGCTCGTCCCGCACACCTTCGAGCGCCGCCTCGCGGATCAGCTCGGCCACCATGACCTGCTCCGGCTCGTCCGTGAGGTCACCCTCGGGGTAGAGCGCCGGGCCCTCGGGCAGCAGCGGCACGAGGAGGTCGCCGAGCAGGCCGACCTGCTTGTCGGCGACGGCCGAGACCGGCACGATCTGCGCCCACTCGAAGCCCAGCTCCTTGCCGAGCTGATCGATGGCGATGAGCTGCTCGGCGAGCGCCTTGCTGTCGACGAGGTCGGTCTTGGTGACGATCGCGATCTTCGGCGTCTTCTTGATGGAGGCGAGCTCCTTGGCGATGAAGCGGTCGCCGGGGCCGATCTTCTCGTTCGCCGGGAGGCAGAAGCCGATCACGTCGACCTCGGCCCACGTGGTGCGCACCACGTCGTTGAGCCGCTGGCCGAGCAGCGTGCGCGGCTTGTGCAGCCCGGGGGTGTCCACCAGGATCAGCTGGGCGTCGGGCCGGTGCACGATGCCGCGCACCGTGTGCCGCGTGGTCTGCGGCTGGTCCGCGGTGATCGCCACCTTCTTGCCGACCAGAGCATTCGTGAGGGTGGACTTGCCCGCGTTGGGGCGGCCGACGAAGCAGGCGAAGCCGGCGCGGTGGGTTGCTTCCCCGGACGGCTCGGATGACTGGGTACGAACGCTCATGGCGCCCATTGTCCCTGATACGCGGGGGGCTGCCGCACCGCGTGCGTGGACCCCCGGTTTTTCTCCCCCAGCCCGCCCCTTCCCGAAAGTCCTGGGGCTCCGCCCCAGACCCCGGTCCTCAAACGCCGGACGGGCTGGATTTGCCCGACTACCTGGACGATCAGGCCTCGACCGTAGACCTGACCGTTCCGTCCGGGCCCGCCAAGATCACCGGCGTACCGATGCCGCCCAGGTCCAGGACCGCCGCCACGTCCTCCGGCGTCACGGCCTCCGCTCCCGACACCACCGCCGCCGCCTCCAGCGACTCCGCGCCCGAGGCCACCGCCATGGCCACCGCCGTGCGCAGGGCGGAGAGCTTCAGGGAGTTGAGGGCGACGGTGCCGGCTACGTACGTGCGGCCCGTTTCGTCGCGTACAGCGGCTCCCTCGGGGACGCCGTTGCGGGCCCGGGCGCTGCGGGCCAGGGTGACGATCTTGCGGTCCTCGGGGGTGAGGTCGGTGCTCTCAGTCATGGGGTGAGCATAAGGAACGCCGGCCGGGCCGCCCCGTCAGGGCCTGTCGAGCTTGAGCCGCTCCGCGCGCGGTAGGCCCGCCACCACCAGGTCGTAGGAGTCCTCGACGAGTTCCCGGACCATGCGGTCGGGGAGTTCGCCGACGGTCACCGTGTTCCAGTGGCGCTTGTTCATGTGCCAGCCGGGGACGATCGCGTCGTACTCGGAGCGCAGGCGCACCGCGTCGTCGGGGTCGCACTTGAGGTTGACGGTCAGCGGCCGCGCGTCCAGGGTCGACAGGGCGAACATCTTCCCGAGCACCTTGAAGACCGAGGTCTCCGCGTTGAAGGGGAAGTCCTCGACCGCCGCGTTGAACGACAGGCACAGGGCGCGCAGCTGCTGAGGGGTCACGACGTCACATCCCCGTCCTTGGCCACCGGCTCGACGAGCACCGTCACGATCTTGTTCCGCCGGCCCGCGGCAGCCTCGGCGGTGAGCCGCAGTTCGCGCTCGTCGGGCAGTTCGACGACGGACGAGGCGCCCGCGATCGGTACGCGCCCGAGCGCCTTGGCGAGGAGTCCGCCGACGGTCTCGACGTCCTCGTCGTCGAACTCCTCGATCCCGTACAGCTCGCCGAGGTCGCCGATGTCGAGGCGGGCCGTCACGCGGTACCGGCCGTCGCCGAGGTCCTGCACGGGCGCGATTTCCTGGTCGTACTCGTCGGTGATCTCGCCGACGATCTCTTCGAGGATGTCCTCGATGGTGACGATGCCCGCGGTGCCGCCGTACTCGTCGATCACGACGGCCACGTGGTTACGGAGCTGCTGCATCTCGCGCAGCAGGTCGCCCGCGTTCTTCGTGTCGGGCACGAAGGCGGCGGGGCGCATCGCGGTCGAGACGAGCTCGCTCTCGGCCTCCCGGCTGATGTGCGTCTTCCGGACCAGGTCCTTGAGGTACACGATGCCGACGACGTCGTCCTCGTTCTCGCCGGTGACCGGGATGCGCGAGAACCCGGACCGCAGGGCGAGGGTGAGGGCCTGCCGGATCGTCTTGTACCGCTCGATGACGACCAAGTCGGTGCGGGGCACCATGACTTCGCGGACGAGGGTGTCGCCCAGCTCGAAGACGGAGTGCACCATGCGGCGCTCCTCGTCCTCGATGAGGGACTCCTTCTCGGCGAGGTCGACCATGGCGCGCAGCTCGGCCTCGGAGGCGAACGGCCCGCGCCGGAAGCCCTTGCCGGGGGTGAGGGCGTTGCCGATGAGGATGAGCAGCGGCGGGATGGGGCCCATGACGCGGGCGAGCGGCAGCAGCACGTAGGCGGCGGCCGTGGCCGTGTTCAGGGGGTGCTGGCGTCCGATGGTGCGCGGCGAGACGCCGACGGCCACGTACGAGACGAGCACCATGACGGCGATGGCGACGGCCAGTGCCTGCCAGGTCTTGTCGAACTCCTGGAGGCAGGCGTACGTGACGAGGGCGGCGGCGGCCATCTCGCAGGCGACCCTGACGAGCAGGGCGACGTTGAGATAGCGCGTGGGGTCGGCCGTGACCTGGACGAGCCGGTCGCTGCCGCGCCGCCCGGACCGTACGGCCTCTTCGGCGCGGAAGCTGGAGATGCGGGCGATGCCGGCCTCGGCGCAGGCCGCGAGCCACGCGACCACGACGAGGGCGACAGCGCCCGCGACAAGGGAAAAGCTCATGACACGGTGGGCGCCGGGGACGGGCCGGTCAGGCCCTTGTCACCGCGCCACCCGTCCACGATGGCCGCCTGGAGGCCGAACATCTCGGCCTTCTCGTCGGGCTCCTCGTGGTCGTAACCGAGCAGGTGCAGCACTCCGTGGACGGTGAGGAGCTGGAGCTCCTCGTCCATGGAGTGCTGCGTGGGGGCGTCCTCGCCCTGCTTCTTGGCGACCTCGGGGCAGAGCACGATGTCGCCGAGCAGGCCCTGCGGGGGCTCCTCGTCGTCCTTCGACGGCGGGCGCAGCTCGTCCATCGGGAAGGACATGACGTCCGTGGGCCCCGGCAGGTCCATCCACTGGATGTGGAGCTGCTCCATGGCGTCTTCGTCCACGACGATCACCGAGAGTTCGGAGAGCGGGTGGATGCGCATCCGCGCGAGCGCGTAGCGGGCGATGTCGAGGATCGCCTGCTCGTCGACCTCGGTTCCGGACTCGTTGTTGACGTCGATCGACATGCGGTGCTTGCTACTTCCCTCTGCCGCGGCTCTTCTGCGAGCCGTTCTCCGTGCCGTGCTGGCTGTCGTACTTCTCGTACGCGTCGACGATACGGCCGACGAGCTTGTGCCGGACGACATCCTGGGACGTGAGCCGCGAGAAGTGGACGTCGTCGACGCCCTCCAGGATCTCCTGGACCTGGCGCAGACCGCTCTTCGTGCCGCTCGGCAGGTCGACCTGCGTCACGTCACCGGTGATGACGATCTTCGAGTCGAAGCCGAGCCGCGTGAGGAACATCTTCATCTGCTCGGGGCTCGTGTTCTGCGCCTCGTCGAGGATGATGAACGCGTCGTTCAGGGTCCTGCCACGCATGTACGCCAGCGGCGCCACCTCGATCGTCCCACTGGCCATCAGCTTGGGGATGGAGTCGGGGTCGAGCATGTCGTGCAGCGCGTCGTACAGGGGGCGCAGGTACGGGTCGATCTTCTCGTAGAGCGTGCCCGGCAGGAAGCCGAGGCGTTCGCCCGCCTCGACGGCCGGCCGCGTCAGGATGATGCGGTTGACCTGCTTGGACTGGAGGGCCTGCACCGCCTTGGCCATGGCGAGGTACGTCTTGCCCGTACCGGCGGGGCCGATGCCGAAGACGACGGTGTGCTTGTCGATGGCGTCGACGTACCGCTTCTGGTTCAGGGTCTTGGGGCGGATGGTGCGGCCCCGCGAGCTCAGGATGTTCTGAGTGAGAACCTCGGCCGGAGTCTCCTCCGGACCCTCCCCGTTCTCGCTCGCCTTGAGCATGGCGATCGAGCGTTCCACTGCGTCCTCCGTCATCGGCTGACCGGTGCGGAGCACCAGCATCATCTCGTCGAACACGCGCTGGATCAGGGCGACTTCCCGGGCGTCGCCCACGGCGCTGATCTCATTGCCCCGGACATGGATGTCGGCCTCCGGGAAAGCCGTCTCGATCACGCGAAGAAGCGCGTCACCGGATCCGAGGACGGTCACCATCGGATGGTTCGCCGGGACAGTGAAATGCGCTCGCGCCTGAGCGGTGGGTGTCTGAGTCATGGGCCGGCACTGAAGGCCTGCTCATCCTCCTTGTGCGGGGGCTCGCGCCCGCGTCGACAGCCTTGCACTGCCAAGGGTACGACGGTGCACCGACAACGCCGTAGGCCTTTTCCGGGGGCCCGCGGCAGACGGGTACGGATCTATACGGACCGTCCGAAACCGATCGTCGGGACCGCCCGGCGCAGCGGCCAGGGTCTGGTCACCTCGGGCAGCAGCTGCTCCAGGAAGGCGTACCGGCGCAGGGCCGCGGGTTCCTGGTCGTCGTAGGCCTGCACGTGCCGCCACCAGGCCGCGGTCTCCGACCAGCCGGGCGCGGACAGGGAGCCGCCGAACTCCTGGACGGACAGCGCGGAGGTCAGCCCGGCGAACGCGAGCCGGTCCGCGAGCGGCCACCCGGCGAGCGTCCCGGTCACGAACCCGGCGACGAACACGTCACCGGCCCCCGTGGGGTCCATGGCCTCGACCTTGATCGCCGGGACGGACGCGGTCTCGCCGCTGCCCGCGTCGACGGCGTACGCGCCCTCGGCGCCCAGGGTGACGACGGCCACCGGCACATGTTCGGCGAGGGCGTGGGCGGCGGCCTTGGGGCAGTCGGTGCGGGTGTAGCGCATGGCCTCCTCGGCGTTCGGGAGGAAGGCCTCGCAGCGGGACAGGTCGGCGAGGGCGCCCAGGTCCCAGTGGCCGGTGTCGTCCCATCCGACGTCGCCGAAGATGCGCGTCCCCTGGTCCGCGGCGCTGGCGATCCAGGGCTCGGTCACGCCGGGGGCGAGCGAAGCGACGGCTGCGCGGGCGCGCGGCGGGCACGCGGGCGCGGGCTCCTCCGGCGGCGGCTCGTGACCGTGGCTGACCATGGTCCGCTCCCCCTCGTACGCCATGGAGACGGTGACGGGCGAGTGCCAGCCGGCCACGGTCCGCGAGGAGCTGAGGTCGATGCCCTCGCCCTGCTCCAGGGTGTCCCAGCAGTACTCGCCGTAGTGGTCGTCGCCGAACGCGGCGGCCAGCGACGTCCGCAGCCCGAGCCGCGCCAGGGCGGTGGCCATGTTGGCGACGCCGCCGGGGCTCGACCCCATCCCGCGCGCCCAGGACTCGGTCCCCCGCACGGGGGCGCTGTCCAGCCCCGTGAAGATGATGTCCAGGAAGACGGTCCCCGTCAGAAAGACGTCGCAGGGCGGGTCGTCGGGGGTGCGCAGCGGAGCGAGCGGATCCACGTGCGCCGGGTCGATGGAGTTCACGGTGGGCTCCCCAAGGTGGTGAGGGTCCGCACAGTGTGCCTGATGCCCCCCGGCCAACACGCGTAGCGCGGGCGGCCGGCGGCGTGCGGGACGGGGCTCGCGGTCACGCCGGGACGGGGCCGCGGTCACGCCGGGACGGGGCCGCGGTCACGCCGGGGCGGGGGCGGGCGGGTCGCTCAGGGACGGGTGCGGTCGGGGCGTTCGGGGATGGGCGCCGAGGCCGCCCGGGACGGGCGGAAAAGGCCGCTCACCTCCCTCTTTACCCCTGTGAAAAAGCAGCACGCCTACCCGGGGGTCCCCCCACCAAACAAAACGTGCCCCAGATCACACCGCTCCGGCTTTTTCGGCGCTCCCCCCGCTTGATACAAATTGGCCGCGCCCCCTCGTGTCACGAGCCCTGGTGCACCCCAAAAAACTCTTGCCTTCTCTGGCATACCCGCATTTCGCATGTCCTCGTCCCGTACATCCGCACGCCTTGGAACGCCCGTGTCCCGCCGCATCCCCCGGCCCCTTGTCGCCCTCTTCACCGCCGGTTACCTCGCGCCGTATCTGCTGCCCACCATCGTGGGCCGGCTCGGCGACAGTCTTCATCTCCCGCCGGCCCAGGCGGGCGTCATCGGCAGTGCGCTGCTGATGAGTTCGGCCGCGGCGGGCTTCACGTTCGCCGGCCGCGTGGACCGCATCGGTCCCCGCACTCTGGCCCGCTGCGGTCTACTGCTCGCGGCCCTCGGGTACGGCACCGCGGCGGCCACTTCGTGGGTGCCGCTGGTGGTGCTCGGGGCGATGGCGGGCGGTTTCGGCTCGGGTACGGCGACCACGGTGGCCGCGACGGGCATCGCCGCGCAGCGTGACCCGCACCGGGCGTCGACGCTCGGCCTGCTCAGCGTCTCGGCGCTGGCCGGCGCGCTGTATCTGACGCTGCCTCATCTCGGCCCGGGTCATGCGCTGCCGTTCGCGGCGATCGCGCTGACGGCCCTCGCGACCTGGCCGGCGACGGCCTCGCTCGGGCAGGTCGTGCGGCCGGGCGCGGTCGAGGCGGAGTCGTCCGCGCCGGCCACCCCACTGCCGTACCGCCGCACGGGGCTCGTGCTCGCCGGGTCGATGGTGTGTTGGTCGATGGCGCAGAACTCGCTGTGGGGAGTCAGCAGCCGGATCGGGACGGACCAGGCGGGTCTGACGGAGGTCACTGTCGGCGCGGTGTTCGCGGTGGCGCTCGGCACGGCGCTCGTGGGCGTCCTCGGTGCCGGTGCGCTCGGCACGCGGCTCGGCCGTGCGGTGCCGATCGGCGCGGGTACGGCGCTCATCGCGTGCTGCATCGTGCTGAGCGCCCGCGCGGACGGGCTCGCGTCGTTCGCGACCGGTGAGATCGCGTGGAACACGTTTTACCCGGTGGTCCTGTCGTACCTGATAGGTCTCGCCGCGTCCCTGGACCCGCGCGGCCGCTGGGCGGTGCTCGTCGGTTCGGCGTCGTCGCTCGGTACGGCCTGCGGCCCGCTCACCGGCAGCGTCCTGTCCCAGACGGCGGGCTACCCGGCGATGGGCACGACCCTCGCCGTGCTGCTCCTCGTCCTGGCGCTGCCGCTCACCGCCGTCGCCCTGCACACGAGTGGCCGTCTGCTGCTGCCCGGCACGATCCGGCGCCGGGGTGTCGCACCCGCCGCTCTCGTGGCCGGTGTGACGGGTGCTCAGGCGGGCGCGGTCCCGCAGCCGGGCACCGTGGAGCAGCCGGTCGTGGAGATCACGGTCAGCACGCCCCAACCGGTCCCGACGCAGGACGAGTTCTCCACTGCGGGACCGCGGGGCGGGTCCGCCCTCGGTCAGTCGTCGAACGCGAACGCGTCGACCTCGGCGAGGTAGCGGGCGCGCAGTTCCTCGTCGTCCTCGAGGAACGAGGCCACGAACGAGTTCCGGGCGAGCTCCCGCAGCCGCTCGGGCTCGAGGGCCAGCGCCTCGCGAACGGCGTGGAAGGTGTCACCGACGTAGCCGCCGAAGTAGGCGGGGTCGTCGGAGTTCACCGTGCAGACCAGTCCGGCGTCCATCATGCGGCTCAGCGGGTGGTCCTCCAGGACGTCGATGGCGCGCAGCCGGACATTCGACAGCGGGCACAGCGTGAGGGGGATCCGGTCGCGGACGAGGCGCTCGACGAGCTTCGGGTCCTCCATGCTGCGGAGGCCGTGGTCGACGCGCTCGACGCCGAGGATGTCGAGCGCCTCCCAGATGTACGAGGGGTCGCCCTCCTCGCCCGCGTGCGCGACCTTGCGCAGCCCGAGCGCGCCCGCCGCCTCGTACACCTCGCGGAACTTCGAGGCGGGGTTGCCGACCTCGGCGGAGTCGAGGCCGACGCCCACGATCTTGTCGAGGTACGGCTTCGCCGCCTCCAGGGTCTGCATCGCGGACTCGGCGGACTGGTCGCGCAGGAAGCACATGATGAGCCGGGTCGAGACGCCGTGCCGCTCCACGCTGCGCGAGAGGGCGGCGTGCAGCCCGTTCACGACGGTCCCCATCGGCACGCCCCGGGCGATGTGGGCCTGCGGGTCGAAGAAGATCTCGGCGTGCCGGACGCCCTGCGCGGCGGCGCGGGCGAGGTACGCGTCGGCCAGCCGCTCGAAGTCGTCCTCGGTGAGCAGGACGGCCATCAGGCCGTAGTACAGGTCGAGGAAGGACTGCAGGTCCTCGAAGAGGTAGGCCTTGCGGAGTTCCTCGGTGTCGGCGTACGGGAGCTGTACGCCGTTGCGGGCCGCGAGTTCGAAGGCCAGCTCGGGTTCGAGGGTGCCTTCGATGTGCAGGTGCAGTTCGGCTTTGGGCAGCGAAGCGAGGGGCATCGGAGCATCGTACGCCCCGGTTTATCTGCGTTTGGGTACCTGCACCCGGTCCAGGTCGCGTGCCACCGTCAGCTCCCCGGTGAACCCGGCGGCGCGGGCCTGGCGCTCGAACTCGGCGGGGTCGGAGTAGCGCTGGCTGAAGTGCGTGAGCACGAGGTGCCGTACGCCGCCCTCGACGGCGACCTTCGCGGCCTGGCCTGCCGTCAAGTGGCCGTGGTCCGAAGCGAGTTGATGATCCTCGTCGAGGAACGTCGACTCGATGACGAGCAGGTCGCACCCCTCGGCCAGTTCCCGCACCCCGCCGCAGAGCCGGGTGTCCATGACGAACGCGAACCGCTGCCCGCGCCGCACCTCGCTCACGTCGTCGAGGGTGACCCCGCGCAGGCTCCCCTCCCTCTGGAGGACCCCCACGTCGGGCCCCGAGACGCCGTGCCGGGCGAGCAGTGCGGGCAGCATCCGCCGCCCGTCGGGCTCGACGAGCCGGTAGCCGTAGGACTCGACGGGGTGTGAGAGGCGGCGCGCCTCCAGCGTGTACGAAGACGTCTCCGCGAGGACACCGCCGTCCCCGCTCACCGGTTCCTGGGCGAGCGAGACGGTCTCGTGGTACGCGGTCGCGTACCGCAGCCGGTCGAAGAAGCGCTGCCCGGAGCGCGGGTAGTGCGCGGTGACGGGGTGCGGCACGCGGTCCAGGTTGATGCGCTGGATGACCCCGGCGAGGCCGAGGGAGTGGTCGCCGTGGAAGTGGGTGACGCACAGCCGGTTGATGTCGTGCGCGGCGACGCCGGCCCGGAGCATCTGGCGCTGCGTGCCCTCGCCGGGATCGAAGAGGATGCCCTCTCCGTCCCAGCGCAGCAGGTAGCCGTTGTGATTGCGATGCCGGGTGGGCACCTGGCTCGCGGTGCCGAGCACCACCAATTCCCGTACGGACACGGCGTGTTGAACGCTCCCGCTAGCCGGGGGGCCACTGGAGGCCGCGGCCTCCGAGGACGTGGGCGTGGGCGTGGAAGACGGTCTGGCCGGCGCCGCTGCCCGTGTTGAAGACGATGCGGTGGCTCTCGAGCCCGTCGTGAGCTGCGACCTCGCCCGCCTCACGCAGTATGTCGGCGGCGATCCCCGGCTCGGCGGCGGCGAGGGACGCGGCGTCGGGGTGGTGGACGCGCGGGATGACGAGGACGTGGGTGGGCGCCTGCGGGTTGATGTCCCTGAAGGCGACGGTGGTCTCGGTCTCCCGCACCACGGTGGCCGGCACCTCCCCCGCGACGATCTTGCAGAACAGGCAGTCGGCCTGCGGCTCTCCGGCCACGATCACGTCTCCTCACACCGTCCGGTCCCTACGCCGGGCATGTTATCCGGCCGGCACCTTCGGGTGTCACCCGCGCAACAGCAGCCACTCCTGGAGCTCGACGATGTTGCCCTCGGGGTCCTTGAGGTGGGCGACCCGCATCCGGTCGGTCATCGGCGCGGGCCCCCGCACGATCTCGGCGCCCCGCGCGACGATCTGCTCGCAGTACCGGTCGAGGTCGTCCACGCGCAGCACGACGAGCGAGCGGTGCCCGTTCGCCGCCTTCCCCAGCTCCCCGATGACCTGGGCCATCATCGACCGGTCCTCGATCGCGATGCCCGCGGACCCGGTCGCGGGGCTGAACTTCTCATACGGCCCGTCCTGCGCGCCCGACTGCGGCTTGAGGCCGAGCACGTCGGCGTAGAAGCGGTAGCAGGCACGGAAGTCCGAGACGAGGAGCCTGACCTGGGCGAGTTCCACGCGTCCCCCTCGGGGTCTGTTCAGGACCAGCGGCCGGTGCGGCCGAGGAGCAGCGCCGTCGCGGCGGTGCCCGCGGTCGACGTACGCAGCACGCTACGCCCGAGCCGGTACGGACGCGCCCCCGCTGCGGCGAATGCCGCGAGCTCGTCGGGCGAGACGCCGCCTTCCGGCCCCACGACGAGGACGATGTCCCCGGACGCGGGCAGTTCCACGGTGGCGAGGGCGCCGCTGTCGCAGTCGCGGTCCTCGTGCAGTACGGCGGCGAAGTCGGCGCCGGCGAGAAGGGCGGCGACCTGCTTGGTCGTCGCGGCCTCGGCGACCTCGGGGAAGCGGACCCGGCGGGACTGCTTGCCGGCCTCGCGTGCGGTGGCCCGCCACTTGGCGAGGGCCTTGGCGCCCCGGTCGCCCTTCCACTGCGTGATGCAGCGGGCGGCCTGCCAGGGCACGATCGCGTCGACGCCGGTCTCGGTCATGGTCTCGACGGCCAGCTCGCCCCGGTCCCCCTTGGGCAGGGCCTGTACGACGGTGATCCTGGGCGCCTGCTCGGGCTCCTCCTGGACCGGGCCGGCCGTCACGACGAGCCGGTCCTTTCCTTCGGCGGACTCCACGACGGCCTCCGTCCAGCGCCCGCGCCCGTCGGTCAGGACGACGTCCTCACCGGCGCGCAGCCGCTTCACGGAGACGGCGTGCCGCCCCTCGGGCCCGCCGAGCACGAACGCTCCGGGGCCCGGCACCTCGTCGACGACGAACACCGGCGCGGTCATGCGGCACCCTCCGAGCACAACGCGTCCTTGGCCTCGGCGAGTTCGGCCGCGAGCACCTCGACGAGCTGCCCGGCCGGCAGCTCGCGGGCGAGCCGGTGGCCCTGCCCGGCCCAGAGCGCCATTCCTTGCGCGTCCCCGGCCTTGGCGGCGGCCTTGCGGAGCGTCGATGTCATGTGGTGGACCTCGGGGTAGGCGGCGGGCGCGTACGGGCCGTGCTCGCGCATGAAACGGTTGACGAGACCGCGCGCGGGGCGTCCGGAGAAGGCCCGGGTCAGCTCGGTCCGTACGAACAGCGGGTTGGTCATGGCCTGCTTGTGCAGGGCGTGCGCGCCAGACTCGGGGCAGACCAGGAAGGCCGTGCCGAACTGTCCGGCGTCCGCGCCCGCGGCGAGCACGGCGGCGAGCTGCGCGCCGCGCATGAGGCCGCCGGCGGCGATGATCGGGAGCTGGACGGCCTCGCGGATCCGGGCGATCAGCGCGAGGAGTCCGATGCCGGCGCCGTCGGTCTCGGGGTTGTCCCGGTGGGTGCCCTGGTGGCCGCCGGCCTCGACACCCTGCACGCAGAGCGCGTCGGCGCCGGCCTGTTGGGCGGCCTCCGCCTCCTGAGGGGTGGTCACGGTGACGGCGGTGAGGGTGCCGGCGCGGGCGAGCGAGTCGAACACCTCACGGCTCGGGCAGCCGAACGTGAAGGTGACGACCGGTACGGGTTCGTCGAGCAGGACCGCGAGCTTCGCGTCGTAACCGTCGTCCCGGCCGGAGTCCGGGTCGCCGAGCTGCGTCTCGTACCAGGCGGCCTCGCCGGCGAGCTGGCTTGCGTAGACGGAGACGGCCGCGGCGTCCGCGTACTCGGGCTGCGGCATGAAGACGTTGACGCCGAACGGCTGGTTGGTCAGGCCCCTCAGCTGCTTGATCTCCTGGTACATCCCGTCGGCGGTCTTGTACCCGGCGGCGAGAAACCCGAGCCCGCCGGCCTCCGAAACAGCGGCGGCGAGCGCCGGACAGGACCCACCACCCGCCATGGGCGCCTGCACGATCGGATACTGGCAGAGATCGGTGAGCTTGGGGGACATGACGGCATGGTGCCACGTCCTCCGGACAGGACCGAATCTAGCCTTCCGGTACAGGTATTTACATGCGAAACCGCTGTGGGCAGGCGTTCCGCAGGGCGATGGGGGTCCCCCCGCTCGAGCGAAGCCGAGAGTGGGGGAGGGTGGGCACAGCCCCAAGTGCCGGGCAACAGCACTCGGGGGCTGCCCACTAAGGCCTAGCGACCGTTGAACGCATCCTTGAGCCGCGAGAAAAGCCCCTGCTGCCCCGGCTGGAACTGCCCCGTAGGCCGCTCCTCCCCCCGCATCTTCGCCAGCTCCCGCAGCACCCGCTCCTGCTCAGGATCCAGCTTCGAAGGCGTGAGCACCTCGACATGCACGATGAGATCCCCGCGCCCGCCACCCCGCAGATGCGTGATGCCACGGCCGTGCAGCGGAACGGACTGCCCGGACTGCGTGCCCGGCCGGATGTCGATCTCCTCGAGCCCGTCGAGCGTCTCGAGCGGCACCTTCGTGCCGAGCGCCGCCGCCGTCATCGGAATGGTGACGGTGCAGTGCAGATCGTCGCCACGCCGCTGGAACACGGGGTGCGGCAGCTCGTGGATCTCGACGTACAGGTCACCGGCGGGACCGCCGCCGGGGCCGACCTCGCCCTCGCCCGCGAGCTGGATCCGCGTGCCGTTGTCGACACCTGCGGGGATCTTCACGGTGAGCGTGCGCCGCGAGCGGATGCGGCCGTCGCCGGCGCACTCCGGGCACGGCGTCGGCACGACGGTGCCGAAGCCCTGGCACTGCGGGCAGGGCCGCGACGTCATGACCTGGCCGAGGAAGGACCGCGTGACCTGCGAGACCTCGCCGCGGCCGCGGCACATGTCACAGGTCTGCGCGGACGTACCCGGCGCGGCGCCTTCGCCGCTGCAGGTCGTACAGACGATGGCCGTGTCGACCTGGATGTCCTTGGTGGTCCCGAAGGCGGCCTCGTCCAGCTCGATCTCGAGCCGGATCATGGCGTCCTGGCCGCGGCGCGTGCGCGACCGGGGACCACGCTGGGACGCCGTCCCGAAGAACGCGTCCATGATGTCGGAGAAGTTCCCGAAGCCACCGGCGCCGAAGCCGCCGGCCCCGCCTCCGCCCGACTGCGAGAGGGGGTCGCCCCCGAGGTCGTAGACCTGCTTCTTCTGCGGGTCCGACAACACCTCGTAGGCGGCGTTGATCTCCTTGAACCGCTCCTGCGTCTTCGGGTCCGGATTCACGTCCGGGTGAAGCTCGCGGGCAAGCCTGCGGAAGGCCTTCTTGATCTCGTCCTGGGAGGCGTCGCGGCGCACGCCGAGTACGGCGTAGTAGTCCGTGGCCACTTACGACTCCGCCAGGATCTGTCCGACGTAACGTGCCACTGCGCGTACTGCTCCCATCGTTCCCGGGTAATCCATGCGTGTCGGTCCGACGACGCCGAGCTTGGCTACTGCCTCGCCGCCCGAACCGTAGCCGACCGACACCACGGACGTGGAGTTGAGTCCCTCATGGGCGTTCTCGTGACCGATCCGTACGGCCATGCCCGAATCATTGACCTCACCGAGGAGCTTGAGGAGCACGACCTGCTCTTCGAGCGCTTCCAGAACGGGCCGGATGGTGAGGGGAAAGTCATGTCCGAAGCGGGTGAGATTGGCGGTGCCGCCGATCATCAGCCGTTCCTCGGTCTCCTCGACGAGCGTCTCCAGGAGGGTGGAGAGCACCGTCGAGACCGTGCCGCGGTCCTCCGTGTCGAAGGACTCCGGAAGATCCTGCACGAGCTGCGGCACGTCCGCGAAGCGGCGTCCCGCGACCCTGCTGTTGAGCCTGGCCCGCAGATCGGCGAGGGAGGTCTCGCCGAAGGGCGCCGGGCAGTCGATCATCCGCTGCTCGACGCGCCCGGTGTCCGTGATCAGTACGAGCATCAGGCGGGCGGCGGCGAGCGAGAGCAGTTCCACATGGCGCACGGTGGAGCGCGTCAGGGAGGGGTACTGCACCACGGCGACCTGCCGGGTCAGCTGCGCGAGCAGCCGCACGGTCCGGCCGACGACGTCGTCGAGGTCGACGGCTCCGTCGAGGAAGTTCTGGATGGCGCGGCGCTCGGGCCCCGTCATCGGCTTGACCGCCGTGAGCTTGTCCACGAACAGGCGGTAGCCCTTGTCGGTGGGGATGCGCCCGGCGCTGGTGTGAGGCTGGGCGATGAAGCCCTCCTCCTCCAGCGCCGCCATGTCGTTGCGCACCGTCGCCGGTGAGACGCCGAGGCTGTGCCGCTCGGTGAGCGCCTTGGAGCCGACCGGCTCCTCGGTCCCCACGTAGTCCTGGACGATCGCGCGCAGCACTTCGAGCCGGCGTTCACTGAGCATCGCGCGCACCTCCAGCTGTCTCGTCCTGCGGCTTCGCCTTGCGGTTGGCACTCGACGCGGTTGAGTGCCAATGGTCTCCGGATCAGTGTACGGCCGCCGGGTACGGGCCCGGCAAGGGCGCTAGCGTCAAGGTCATGGGTGACCTGGACTGGAATGTCGTGGGGTGGGAGGAGCTGTCCTCTCGGGTGGGGCGGGTCCGGCTGCCGGGCTGGGACTGCACGACGGGCCTCGTGGTGGGCGAGGACGGGGCGCTGCTCGTCGACGCGGGTTCATCACTTCGTGAGGGCGCGGCGCTGCGGGCGGCCACCCGGCGCCTGCTCGGTCCGCACGCGCGCGTGACGCATATCGCTCTGACGCACCCCCATTTCGATCATGTTCTCGGCGCGGCGGCGTTCGCCGGGGTCGAGGTGTACGGGGCCGCCGGCATCGACACGGTGCTCGCGCGGGGGCGGGACGAGTTGCGGGCCGACGCGGTCGCGCACGGGGTGCCGCCCGGGGAGGCCGCGGGGGCGGCGGACGTGCTCGTCGTGCCGCACCACCGCGTGTCCGGCGAGTGGACCCTCAGCCTGGGCGGCGGTCTCCGGGTGCTGCTGGCGAACGTGGGCCCTGGGCACACCGCGCACGACCTGGCGGTCCTGGTGCCGGGTACGCCGGAGATCGTGTTCTGCGGTGATCTCGTGGAGGAGTCGGGCGAGCCGCAGGCGGGGCCGGACGCGATACCGCGCCACTGGCCGGCCGCGCTCGACCGGCTGCTCGAACTCGGCGGTGAGGACGCCGTGTACGTGCCCGGACACGGAGCCGCGGTGAATGCGGAGTTTGTCCGGGCCCAGCGTGCCGAGCTGGCCGCACGCTTCGGCGTGTCGTAACCGCACGGCCGTTCGCCCTTCCTATCGTCAGCCGAATGCTCCCACCCGTCTCCCGCCACCGCCCCTCCAACGAGGGCCCTTCGGGCCCGCAGCGCCGTCTGTACTCCCCCGACCTCACCCCGCCCTGGAAGAAGCAGCAGGCCGCCCCCGAGGTGGCCGCGGACGTGGACCTCGTGGTCGAGGAGGTCACGACCGGGTTCTGCGGGGCGGTCGTCCGCTGCGAGAAGACGGCCCAGGGCCTGACGGTCACCCTGGAGGACCGCTTCGGCAAGCACCGCGTGTTCCCCATGGACCCGCGCGGCTTCCTGCTCGAAGGCCGGGTCGTCACCCTCGTACGCCCCACGGCCGCCGCGCCCGTACGGCCCACCCGCACGGCCTCCGGGTCGGTCGCGGTGCCGGGCGCGCGGGCGCGCGTGGCGCGGGCCGGGCGGATCTACGTGGAGGGCCGGCACGACGCGGAGCTGGTGGAACGGGTCTGGGGCGACGACCTGCGCATCGAGGGCGTCGTCGTGGAGTACCTGGAGGGCATCGACGACCTGCCCGCGATCGTCGCCGAGTTCGCCCCGGGCCCTGACGCACGCCTCGGGGTCCTGGTCGATCACCTGGTCCCCGGCTCGAAGGAGTCACGCATCGCGGCCCAGGTCACCGGCGAGCACGCGCTGGTCGTCGGCCATCCCTACATCGACGTGTGGGAGGCCGTGAAGCCGTCCTCCGTGGGCATCCGCGCCTGGCCGACGGTGCCGCGCGGCCAGGACTGGAAGACGGGCGTGTGCCGGGCGCTGCGCTGGCCTGAAAACACCGGTGCGGCGTGGCAGCACATTCTGTCGCGGGTCCACTCGTACAAGGACCTGGAGCCGGAGCTTCTGGGCAGGGTCGAGGAATTGATCGACTTCGTGACGCTGCCGTAGGGGGTGCGGCGCGCCCCCTTAAGGGGCGCGGGGAACTGCGCGAGCAACCCCCACCAACCCGCGGCTTCGCCCCCTCAGTCCACCAAATCCCGGACCACCGCGTCAGCGAGAAGGCGGCCGCGCAGGGTGAGTACGGCGTGGCCCGCCTCGAACGGGTCCCGTTCGAGAAGCCCCTCAGCCAGCGCGCGATCGGCGGCGGCCCGGCCCGCGGGCTTGAGCAGCGTGAGCGGGCAGCCCTCCCGGAGCCGTAGCTCCAGCAGGATGCGCTCGACGCGCCGGTCCTCGTCCGAAAGCAGCTCACGCCCCGCGCCCGGCGACTTCCCGCCGGCCAGCGCGGCCGCGTACGCGCCCGGGTGCTTCACGTTCCACCAGCGGACCCCGCCGACGTGGCTGTGGGCGCCGGGGCCCGCGCCCCACCAGTCGGCGCCGCGCCAGTACAGCTCGTTGTGCAGGCAGCGCCCGGCCTCGGTGGTGGCCCAGTTCGACACCTCGTACCAGTCGAAACCGGCCCCGCCGAGGATCTCGTCCGCGATGAGGTAACGGTCCGCGTGGACGTCGTCGTCCGTCATCGGGACCTCGCCGCGGCGGATGCGCCGGGCGAGCTGCGTGCCCTCCTCGACGATCAGGGCGTACGCGGACACGTGGTCGGGCCCGGCGCCGATCGCGGCGTCGAGGGAGGCACGCCAGTCGTCGTCGCTCTCGCCGGGGGTGCCGTAGATCAGGTCGAGGTTGACGTGGTCGAAACCGGCGGCACGGGCCTCGGCGACGCAGGCCTCGGGCCGGCCGGGGGTGTGGGTGCGGTCGAGGATCTTCAGGACGTGCTGGCGGGCGCTCTGCATACCGAAGGAGATGCGGTTGAAGCCGCCGGCGCGGAGGGTCTCCAGGTAGGCGGGGCCGACGGACTCGGGGTTGGCCTCGGTCGTCACCTCGGCGTCCGGGGCGAGCCCGAACTCGTCACGGATCGCGCCGAGCATCCGCACGAGGTCGTCGGCCGCGAGAAGGGTCGGGGTACCGCCACCGACGAAGACGGTGCGCACGGGGCGCGGGTCGTCCCCGAGAACCTTGCGGGCGAGCCGGACCTCGTCGGTCAAGGTGTCCGCGTAGTTGTCCCGGGAGGCGAGCACCCCGCCGGAACCGCGCAGCTCGGTCGCGGTGTACGTGTTGAAGTCGCAGTAGCCGCAGCGCGTGGCGCAGTACGGAACGTGCAGATAGAACCCGAGCGGCCGGTCCGCCGCCCCGGCCAGAGCATGGGCGGGCAGCACACCGTCATCGGGGACGGGCTCACCGTCGGGAAGTGCGGAAGGCATGGGGCCATTGTCCCGCAGGCTCGGGATTGCCTTGCCGGGCAGGCTGTGGGGGGGGGCGGGGGTGGGTGGGCTGAGGGGTGCGCTTGGCTTGGGGCGCCGGGGTGGGGGTGGGCTGGGGGGCGCGCTGGGCTTGGGGCGCCGGGGTGGGGGTGGGCTGAGGGGCGCGCTGGGCTAGGGGCGCCGAGCGGCGGGTCTGCGGGGCACGCTGGACTTGGCGCGGCTCTGCCCCGCTCGGAGGGTGCGGCTCGGCGGCGCGGAGCGCAAGGGTTACGGGGACCAGGCCCGCGGGAGCACGGCTCACCAGGCCTGACGGCGTGGCTCAGCGGATACGGAGGTCGCGCCCCAGGCCAGGCCGTCCCGGCGCGGCTGGCCCGGACTGCGCGACGCACGCGGCGCCGGTGACTCCGGATGGGGCGGCGGCCCTCCAGCCGTGCGGACACGCCCCAGCGACCCCGACCCGGCAACCACCGGCCAGCACCGCCACATCGCCCCCGCCACACCGCCCCGGCCCCGGCCAGGCCATCCCGGCGCGGCTCGCCCGGACTGCGCGACGCACGCGGCGCCGGTGGCGCCGGATGGGGCGGCCCTCCAGCCCGGCGGACACGACTCAGCGCCCCCGGCCCGCCAACCATGGCCCGCACCGCAACACCGCCCGGCCCGGCCCGGCCCCGGCCCAGCCCAGCCCAGCCCAGCCCCGATAAGCCCCGATAAGCACCCACCCTCACCGCGCCTGCAGCACCAGCAACGCCAAGTCGTCATCCGGTGGGTTCTCCGAGAATTCGTGGACCAGGCGCCTGATGCGCTCCGCCAGCAGTGGAGCCGTGAGACCCGCACAGCCCGCGAGGGCCTCGGCCAGGCCGTCGCCGTCGTCGAACTGGCGGTGGCCCGCCCGGCGTTCCGTCACGCCGTCCGTGACGCACAGCAGCGTGTCGCCCGCGTGGAGGACGAGGCTCTCGCTGAGGTATCCGGGGTCTTCGACGACCCCGAGGAGCACCTGGGGCTGCGCGGCCGGTTCGACCGGGCCGCCGGGACGCATCAGCAGCGGCAGAGGGTGCCCCGCCGAGGCCAGCGTGCAGCGCGTGCCGTGCTCGGTCGGGATCAGCTCCCCGTAGAGCAGCGAGAGGAAGCGGGGCCCGCCCTCGGGTGCGAGGCCGTCGCTGCCCGCCGCGGCGAGCGCCCGGGCCGCCGCGTCCGCCGCCTCCGTCGCGTCGTCGAGGAGGAGCCGGTTGAGCCGGTCGAGGACCTCGGCGACCTTGTACCCCTCGCGGGCGAGCAACCGCAGCCAGGGCCGGGCCAGGCCGATGACGACGGCCGCCTCCGGCCCCTTCCCCTGGACGTCGCCCAGCGCGAAGCACCAGCGGCCGTCCCCCGCCGGGAACACGTCGTAGAAGTCACCGCCGGGCCCGCCCGCGTCCCGCGGCTCGTACACCAGCGCGGACTCGATCCCGGGGATCTCCGCGACGGCGGACGGCAGCAGTCCGCGCTGGAGGATGCGGCTGATCGTGGCCTGGCGGGTGTAGCGGCGGGCGGCGCTGACCGCGAGGGCCACGCGCCGGGCGAAGTCCTCGACGAGCCCGGTGACCTCGTCCGGGAACCGGTCCAGGCCCGCCCGTCCGATGAGCAGCGTGCCGACGGCACGGCCGCCCGCGGTGAGCCGGTACGCGAGCGCGGCGCCCGCCGGGTCGCCACCGTGGCTCTCGAACGGCCACGGCACGGAGTCGGCCGCGCTGCGGGCCGCGTCGGGCGGCTGCGGCGGGTCCTTCTCCAGGATCCGGGCCAGCTCCTCGACGCGGTTCTCGTTGCGGTGCCAGACGCGGGCGAGCCGGGACGTGGCGAGCGCGCCCTCGGCGGCGCCCCGGTCGGGCCTGCCGTCCTCGTCGTCGAGCCAGACGGCGCACCAGTCGGCGAGGCGCGGCACGAGGAGCTGTCCGGCGAGCGAGGCCACCCGGTCCTCGTCGAGCTGCCCCGCGAGGAGGTCGGAGGCCTCGGCCAGGAAGGAGAGGGCACCCCGGTTCACCCAGTCCTCGTCGGGCGGCAGGGGGCGCGGCGTGGGGGCCGGTACGGCGCGCGGCCCGCGCCGCAGACTCCTGGCGGCGAAATACTCGTCGGGGTGGTCGCCGCGCGGCTCGACGCCGTCGACGGGGATACGGGCCCACACCGTCTTGGTGCCGGGCTGGTACGTGATGCCCCAGGCGTCGGAGAGGGCGGCGACGAGCCGCAGCCCGCGCCCGCACTCGGGCGTGTCGGGGCCGGCTTCGACCCGGTCGCTGCGGACCGCGCGGGCGGGGTGGTGATCGGAGACCTCGATGACGAGCGCGGCGGGCGGGCACGCGCCCTCGGGCTCGTCCGGGTCGCCGCCTTCGAGGCGGCACAGCAGCTCGACGTTGGTGCCCGCGTGGACGACGGCGTTCGTGACGAGTTCGCTGAGGACGACCACTGCGTCGCCGCCGAGCCGGTCGCCGTCCTCGGCGGACAGGCCGAGCTCCGCCCAGTCGGCGAGCGCGGCCCGCACGAACCGGCGGGCGGCGGCGGGCGCCAGCGGGTTTCCGGGCAGGGAGGTACGCACGACGGCCGGGGTTCCCGCGGGGCGGGACGGCTCGTCGTCGGCGTGAAAGGTGGTCTCCCGTTGCAACGGAATGGGCCCCACGGTGCGGCTCCTGAGCAGTTCGGGCAAAGACGCCTCAGGCGACACGCACAGGGTGACAGACCGGGGCCACCCATAAGCACCGAGTTACCGAACTCGACCACGAGGAGCGAGTTCGGTGCTACGTGTGACTGGTGTGTTCGAAATCGGGGCCGGATCTGTCGGGGAAGGGATCACCGGGGAGCCGGATCTGTCGGGCGAGGGATCGCCGAGGCCCGGATCTGTCGGGCGAGGGATCGCCGAGGCCCGGATCTGTCGGCGGAGGGGTCGCCGGGGGCCGGATCTGTCAACAGAGGGGTCGCCGGGGGCCGAGTCCGACCGCCCCTGAGAACTCGCGCGCGGCGCGCGGCCCACCCGAACCACGCGCCGCCCGAGCGGGTGTCACGCCTCCCGCGTCCCCGCGTACATCTCGTCGATCAGGTGCCCGTACTCGCGCTCGACGACCGGGCGCTTCAGCTTGAGGCTCGGGGTCAGTTCGCCGTGCTCGATGTCGAGGTCGCGCGGCAGGAGCTTGAACTTCTTGATGGTCTGCCACTTCTGGAGGCCCTGGTTGAGCTCCGTGACGTATCCGTTGACGAGTTCGACCGTGGCGGGGGCGGCGACCACCTCCGCGTACGACTTGCCCTCCAGGCCGTTCTCCTTGGCCCAGGCGAGGATGGACGGCTCGTCGAGGGCGATGAGGGCCGTGCAGAAGTTCCGGTCGGCGCCGTGCACGAGGATGTTCGAGACGTACGGGCACACGGCCTTGAACTGGCCCTCGACCTCGGCGGGCGCGATGTACTTGCCGCCGGAGGTCTTGATCAGGTCCTTCTTGCGGTCGGTGATCCGCAGGTACCCGTCGACGGACAGCTCGCCGATGTCGCCGGTGTGGAACCAGCCGTCGGACTCCAGGACCTCGGTCGTCTTCTCGGGCAGCCCGTGGTAGCCCTCCATGATGCCGGGGCCGCGCAGCAGGATCTCGTTGTCGTCCGCGATCCGCACCTCGGTGCCGGGCAGCGGCTTGCCGACCGTGCCGGTGCGGTACGCCTCCCCGGGGTTGACGAAGGACGCGGCGGAGGACTCGGTCAGGCCGTAGCCCTCCAGGATGTGCACGCCGGCGCCGGCGAAGAAGTAGCCGATCTCGGGGGCGAGCGCCGCCGAGCCGGAGACGCAGGCGCGAAGCCGGCCGCCGAACGCCTCGCGCAGCTTGGAGTAGACGAGCGCGTCGGCGACCTTGTGCTTGGCGGCGAGCCCGAACGGCACCGCGGCCGAACCGGTCCTGCGGAAGTTTTCCTGGCTGGCCTTCGCGTACTCGCGCGCGACCTCGGCGGCCCACTGGAAGATCTTGTACTTGGCCCCGCCGCCGGCCCGCGCCTTGGCCGCGACGCCGTTGTAGACCTTCTCGAAGATGCGCGGGACGGCCGCCATGTACGTGGGCTGCACGACCGGCAGGTTCTCGATGATCTTGTCCACGCGGCCGTCGACGGCGGTGACGTGACCGACCTCGATCTGGCCGGAGGTCAGCACCTTGCCGAACACGTGGGCGAGCGGCAGCCACAGGTACTGCACGTCGTCCGGGCCGACGAGCCCGGTCGCGGCGATGGCCTTGGCCATGTACGACCAGTTGTCCTGCGGAAGGCGCACGCCCTTGGGGCGGCCGGTGGTGCCGGAGGTGTAGATAAGGGTCGCGAGCTGGTCCGACGTGATCGCGCCGACCTTCTCCTTGATCAGGTCCGGGTTCTGCTCCAGGTGGGCGGCGCCGCGCTTCTCCAGGTCGGCGAGCGTGAGCAGCCAGCCCTCGGGGTCGGCGGCGTCCGGCTCGACACCGGCCTCGTCGATGACGACGACATGGGCGAGGTCCGGCAGGTCGGCGCGGTGCTCACGGGCCTTGGCCAGCTGCGCCGCGTCCTCGGCGATCAGGACCTTGCTGTCCGAGTCCGCGAGGATGAACGCCGACTCGTCGGCGTTGGTCGACGGGTACACGGTGGTCGTGGCGGCGCCGGCGCACAGGATGCCGAGGTCCGCGAGGATCCATTCGACGCGCGTGGACGACGCGAGCGCGACCCTCTCCTCCGGCTGGACGCCGAGCTCGATCAGACCGGCCGCGATGGCGTAGACACGGGTCGAGGCCTGCGCCCAGCTCAGCGACTTCCAGTCGTCGGGACCCTCCCCGGACGCCGCCGGCACCGGATAGCGATAGGCCTCGGTGTCCGGCGTGGCCGCCACGCGCTCGAGGAAGAGAGCCGCCACGGACGGCGGACGGTTCTCGATCAGGGTCTGTGTGTCGCTCACGACGTCCTCCGGGGGGCCCGCTTCAGCGCGGCGAGACCGAGCGCGGCCGGCTGTTGGCGGCTGTTATTAACTGGCGAGTAACTACCGAGCAGTGATCAGAGTAGAGCGCGGTCGCCCGGTACGTAAGGGGAGGCCGCCTCTCACTTGCCGACGACGGCCGCCGTACACACGGCCCCCACAAATGGCAGGCACAACGATTCCGGGACGGTCCGGTCAACGACGCCGAGACCGTCCGGTCCACGACGCCCGGACCACCGGTCCACGACGCCCGGACCGCCCGGTCCACGATGCCCGGACCGCCCGGTCCACGATGCCGGGAAAAGCGGAAGGCCCGCCGCACTGACGCGCGACGGGCCCGAGACCGCTGCCCCAGCCGGCCGTATGTGTTTGTGTGTCCGCTACTTCTTCTTGCCGCCACTGTCGTCGCTGGAGAGCACCGCGATGAAGGCTTCCTGCGGCACCTCGACGGAGCCGACCATCTTCATGCGCTTCTTGCCCTCCTTCTGCTTCTCGAGCAGCTTGCGCTTACGGGAGATGTCACCGCCGTAGCACTTCGCGAGGACGTCCTTGCGGATGGCGCGGATCGTCTCGCGGGCGATGACCCGGGAGCCGATGGCGGCCTGGATCGGCACCTCGAAGGCCTGCCGCGGGATCAGCTCGCGCAGCTTGGCCACGAGCCGCACGCCGTACGCGTAGGCCGCGTCCCGGTGCGTGATCGCGGAGAAGGCGTCGACCTTGTCGCCGTGGAGCAGGATGTCGACCTTCACGAGGTTCGCCGTCTGCTCACCGGTGGGCTCGTAGTCGAGCGACGCGTAACCGCGGGTCTTGGACTTCAGCTGGTCGAAGAAGTCGAAGACGATCTCGGCGAGCGGCAGCGTGTACCGGATCTCGACCCGGTCCTCGGAGAGGTAGTCCATGCCGAGCAGCACACCGCGCCGGGTCTGGCACAGCTCCATGATCGAGCCGATGAACTCCGACGGCGCGAGGATCGTGGCGCGCACGACCGGCTCGTAGACCTTGTCGATCTTGCCTTCGGGGAACTCGCTCGGGTTGGTGACGACGTGCTCGCTGCCGTCCTCCATGTCGACGCGGTAGACCACGTTCGGAGCGGTGGCGATCAGGTCGAGGCCGAACTCGCGCTCGAGCCGCTCACGGATCACGTCGAGGTGCAGCAGGCCGAGGAAACCGACGCGGAAGCCGAAGCCGAGCGCCGCCGAGGTCTCCGGCTCGTAGACCAGCGCCGCGTCGTTCAGCTGGAGCTTGTCGAGGGCGTCGCGCAGCTCGGGGTAGTCCGAGCCGTCGAGCGGATACAGACCCGAGAAGACCATGGGCTTGGGGTCCTTGTAGCCCCCGAGCGCCTCGGTCGCCCCGTTGTGCAGGGAGGTGATCGTGTCACCGACCTTGGACTGGCGGACGTCCTTCACACCGGTGATGAGGTAGCCCACCTCACCGACGCCGAGGCCGTCGGCCGGGGTCATCTCCGGCGAGGAGACGCCGATCTCGAGGAGCTCGTGGGTGGCGCCGGTGGACATCATCCGGATCCGCTCACGCTTGTTGAGCTTGCCGTCGACGACTCGTACGTACGTCACGACGCCGCGGTAGGAGTCGTAGACCGAGTCGAAGATCATCGCGCGGGCGGGCGCGTCGGCGACACCGACCGGGGCCGGGATCTCGGCGACGACCTTGTCGAGCAGCGCCTCGACGCCCATGCCGGTCTTCGCGGAGACCTTCAGCACGTCCTCCGGGTCACAGCCGATGAGGTTCGCGAGTTCCTCGGAGAACTTCTCGGGCTGGGCGGCCGGCAGGTCGATCTTGTTGAGAACGGGGATGATCTTGAGGTCGTTCTCCATCGCCAGGTACAGGTTGGCGAGGGTCTGCGCCTCGATGCCCTGGGCCGCGTCGACGAGCAGGACCGTGCCCTCACAGGCGGCGAGCGAACGCGAGACCTCGTAGGTGAAGTCCACGTGGCCCGGGGTGTCGATCATGTTGAGGATGTGGGTACTGCCCTGGTCGGGCCCCACGGTGGGGGCCCAGGGCAGACGCACCGCCTGGGACTTGATCGTGATGCCGCGCTCGCGCTCGATGTCCATCCGGTCGAGGTACTGAGCACGCATCTGCCGCTGCTCGACCACTCCGGTCAGCTGGAGCATCCGGTCGGCGAGCGTGGACTTGCCGTGGTCGATGTGCGCGATGATGCAGAAATTGCGGATCAGAGCCGGGTCGGTACGGCTCGGCTCGGGCACATTGTTAGGGGTCGCGGGCACGCAGGGTCCTGTCTCTTGAGGCGCCGTATGCCTCAGGTCGGCCTCGGTGGGGATCGATACGTAGGTTCCATGGTCCCACGGACGCGGGACTGCGACCGGTTTGGGCCGCTCGGAGCACGGTTTGGGCCGCTCGGAGCTCGGCTGGTAACGTTGACAGCTGTGTCTCATGCCCTCTCAGCACGAGGCACTCTCAGTAGAAATCACCGGCACGTGGGCGTGAGCTCGCGTGCCTGAACCTGAAAAGGCTCATTTCGTGGCGAACATCAAGTCCCAGATCAAGCGGATCAAGACCAACGAGAAGGCTCGTCAGCGCAACAAGGCTGTCAAGTCCTCCCTGAAGACCGCGATCCGCAAGGCCCGCGAGGCCGTTGCCGCGGGTGACCTCGAGAAGGCCACCGTCGCCACGCGCGAGGCTTCGCGCAAGCTCGACAAGGCCGTCTCGAAGGGCGTCATCCACAAGAACCAGGCCGCCAACAAGAAGTCGGCGCTTGCTTCCAAGGTCGCGACCCTCAAGGGCTGAACCACCTTTTGATGTGACCGCCGGAAGGACCCAGAGCGGGCCCTCTCTCATCCGCTCCCAACCGGCCCCCGAGCCCACGCGCGACCTGCGTTCGCCACGCGGGCGTGGGCTCACAGTTTGAATTGAGCTGAACCCGAGTGCCCCTGCTTCCGCGAGGAAGCGGGGGCGCTTGGCGTTTGGGGTGGTCTTCGGGGGCTTTGGGGTGGGCTTTGGGGGGTGGCGTCGCGTTTGTTCTTCGGGGGCGGGCTTGCGCTTGCGCTTACAGGCGCGTCCGGCGCGTGTTTGTTCTTTTCAGCCCGTCCGGCGTTTGAGGACGAGGCCGAAGGCCGACAAGCGGGGGTCTGAGGGCGCAGCCCCCAGGGACGGGAAGGGTAGGGGCGGCGGGGGCGACTCCCCCGGTGGCACGCCACGACGCACCCGCACCCGCTCCCCGAAGGGGAAGGGCTAGCGCCCCCTAGACCGCGCAGCCCGCGCAATCACCACAACGGCCTTCTCCAACGCGTACTCAGGATCATCCCCGCCCCCCTTGACCCCCGCGTCAGCCTCGGCGACAGCCCTCAGCGCAACGGCCACGCCATCCGGCGTCCACCCCCGCATCTGCTGCCGCACCCGATCAATCTTCCAAGGCGGCATCCCCAACTCACGAGCAAGATCCGCCGGCCGCCCCCCACGCGCAGACGACAACTTCCCGATCGCCCGCACCCCTTGCGCCAGCGCACTCGTGATCAGCACAGGCGCCACCCCCGTGGACAACGACCACCGCAACGCCTCCAACGCCTCCGCCGCCCGCCCCTCGACGGCCCGGTCGGCAACGGTGAAGCTGGAAGCCTCCGCCCGCCCCGTGTAGTACCGGGCGACGACCGCCTCATCGATCGTCCCCTCGACATCCGCAGCAAGCTGCGTCACGGCGGACGCCAACTCCCGCAGATCACTGCCGATCGAATCGACCAGCGCCTGGCACGCCTCCGGCGTCGCCGACCGCCCGACCGCCCGGAACTCGGCCCGCACGAACGCCAGCCGATCCGCCGGCTTCGTCATCTTGGGGCAGGCGACCTCACGGGCCCCCGCCTTACGGGCCGCGTCGAGCAGCCCCTTGCCCTTGGCCCCGCCGGCGTGCAGCAGCACGAGCGTGATCTCCTCGGCGGGCGCCGAGAGATAGCCCTTCACGTCCTTGACCGTGTCGGCCGACAGATCCTGCGCATTACGCACGACCACGACCTTGCGCTCGGCGAAAAGCGACGGGCTGGTCAGCTCGGCGAGCGTGCCGGGCTGGAGCTGGTCCGGCGTGAGGTCACGCACATCCGTGTCCGCGTCGGCGGCCCGGGCGGCGGCCACCACCTGCTGCACGGCGCGGTCGAGCAGCAGGTCCTCCTGCCCCACGGCGAGGGTGACAGGGGCGAGCGGGTCGTCTGTTGCAGTCTTCCTGGCCATCGCGGTCAAGCATCCCACGCGGCACTGACAACCCCCGCCGTGCCGGAGAATGACCGGGTGACCGACGCGCGACATGTACTGGTGCTGCCCGACCGCGACGCCGCGGAGGCGGTGGCCGAAGAGCTTCCCGACCGCTTCGGCGTCACCGAGGAGCCCCAGCTCGTACGGGACGCGCTGGCCGGCGAGGACGACGCCGAGGACGCCCAGTGGCTCGTGGTGATCGAGGACCCCGACGGCCGTCTGGACGCCGCGTCCCTGGACGAATTCGCCGCGGAACACGAGGGCTGGCTCGAAGCGCCGTAGGCGCACGCAGGTACGCGGCAGTACCTACGCCTCAGTGCGCGGACCGGCACACAACGCCCCGACGGGAAGCGGAGCTGCCGGCGTCAGCCCTTCGGGACGATCTGGATATCCAGCTCGATCTTCACGCTGGAACCGATCGCCGCGATCCCGCGGGCCAGCATCGTCTGCCAGTTGACCGTGAAGTCGTCGCGGTGCAGCTCGGTGGTGGCGCGGCAAGCGGCGCGAGTCTCGCCCTCCATGCCATTGCCCACCCCCAGGTACTCGGTGTCGAGCGTGACCGTGCGGGTCACGCCGTGCAGCGACAGCGCGCCGGTGATCGCCCAGCGGCTGCCACCCTTGTGCACGAAACGGTCGCTGTAGAACTCGAGCGTCGGGAACTGGTCCACGTCGAGGAAATCGGCCGACCGAAGATGGTCGTCACGCATCTTCACGGCAGTGTCGATGGAGGACGCGTCGATGACGACGTGCATCGCGGACCGCTCGACCTGTTCAGCTATGCGCAGCGCGCCCGCGAACGTGTTGAACCGGCCGTGGATCCGGGCGAGCCCGATGTGCCGCGCCGTGAACGCGATCGACGAGTGCATCGGCTCGATCTCCCAGTCCCCCGCCTCGGGCAGCGGGGGCTGCGGAGCGACCTGGAGCGTGACATCGCCGAGCGGGGAGTGCGTGCTCTCCGAGACCGAGGCGTTCCCCCGGAACGGCGTGTACCCCTCCGCCGTGACCGCGAGCCGGTACTCACCGGCGGGCACGGTCGCGACGAACGACCCGAACGGGTCCGCCCCGCCACTCACGACCGTCCGCCCCATCGCATCACTCACCGCGAACTCGGCGCCCCGCACGGGTTCCTTGACGGGGTCGAGCGCCCGGCAGCTGAGGACGCCCGCACCGGGCGGCACGCTCACACCTGCGAGAGGATTTGCCCGTTGAGCCCGGTTCGTACGGTTTCCCACCCAGCGGCCGAACATGCGCAAGACACCCCGTGAAGACTTGACACCACCATCAACGAAGACGCATTCGACCACCGTTGGGGCATTCGAGGCAACACGGGACCACATCGCGGGAATGGCACAAACTGCCATCCCTTGCGTCGAGTTGCCTGAATTAGACGTTCCACTTCCCGTTTCAGCAGCCCAGCGGCATTTCTACCAATGAGTAATGTCACGGTGCGCACGCGAGCCGAAGCGGTGGGCGACGCATCGCAGTTGCACACCACACAACGTCACACGTCGCGCTCGCGCCGCCCCGCGACACCTCCCCCTTCCCCGGAACCCCATTTTCCGCGCTGCGGAACGCTCCCTTCAGGGTTCGATACGCGCCAATGGTGAACGGCTCAGCGGTGGCCGCCCCTTGCCGCACGGCACCGCCCGGAGCGGGCACCCGGCGCCGGTCACGCCCCGCTCACGACGACGCCGAGCCCGGGTTGGCCTCCCTGTCTCACCCCCGTCCGGCCCCCCGCCCCCACCCCCTCCCCCGCCCTCTCACTTGGCCCGGCCCCGGGCCCGCCTCCAGGTCCGGCTCCGGATCCGGTGACCGCCAACGCCCCGTCCACGTCCGTCCTGAGGACCGTCGCTCCCCCGGCCCGCAGCGCCGCGACCGTGCGAGCCGATGGATGCCCGTACGGGTTGTCCTCGCCGCACGAGATGAGCGCCAGCCGGGGCGCGACTCGCCTCAGGAGTAACGGGTCCTGGTACGCCGAGCCGTGATGGGCCACCTTGAGAACGTCCACCGGTGGCAACCGCGCCCCGGCCGGCGATCTCAACAGGGCTCTCTGCGCAGGCGGTTCGAGGTCTCCCAGAAGTAGGAAGGTCAAGCCGGCGGTACGGACGAGCAGGGTGACGCTCGCGTCGTTCGGGCCGTCCGGGTCGGGCGCGGGTCTCGGTGGCGGCCACAGCACCTGCCAGTCGAGCGGCCCCGTCCTGCGCCGCTCCCCCGCGACCGCCCTGGTCAGCGCGACGTGCCGGGCAGCCGCCACCCTCTCCACGAATCGCACCTGATCAGGCGGCTCGTCGAACCCCGTCGTCTCGATCGCCCCCACCTCACGCCCCCGCAACACCCCTTCCAGGCCGGCGACATGATCCGCATGAAAATGGGTCAACAGGACGAGCGGAACCCGAGTGATCCCGAGCGAACTCAGACAACGGTCCACGAGCACCGGGTCCGGCCCCGCGTCGACCACCACCCCCTCACCGTGACCCGCCGCGAGCACCAGCGCGTCCCCCTGCCCCACGTCACACATCACCATCCGCCACCCCTGTGGCGGCCAGCCCGTGATCACCCGGGTGAGAGGCCTCGGCTGCGTGACCACGAGCAGCAGGAGCAGCACGCACCCTCCCGTCATCCACGGGGACTTGAGCACACGGCGGCCCGCCAGAACCACGCCCAGAGTGACCACCCCGAGCAGCAGCCCGCCAAGCAGACCACCGGGCCAGTCCACCCCACCGCCCGGCAGCGACGCACCCGCCCGCGCGATGTCCGCGATCCATCCGGCAGGCCAACTCGCGCACCACGCAAACACCTTCGCCACCGGCATGGCCCACGGCGCCGTAGCCAGGGCCGCGAACCCGAGCACCGTGGCCGGCGCAACCGCGAACTCCGCCAGCAGATTGCACGGCACCGCCACCAGACTCACCCGGGAGGCAATGACAGCGACCACCGGCGCACACACAGCCTGCGCCGCGGCAGCGGCCCCCAGCGCCTCCGCCAGACGCGGCGGACACCTCCGTCGCCTCAGTGCCGCACTCCAGCGCGGCGCAATGGTCAGCAGCGCCCCGGTGGCCAGGACCGACAGCAGGAACCCGTAACTCCGGGCCAGCCAGGGGTCGTACAGCACCAGGAGCAGGACGACCGTGGCCAGGGCCGGGATCAGGGATCTGCGGCGGCCGGTGGCGATGGCGAGCAGTGCGACGAGGCCGCACGCCGCCGCCCTCACCACGCTGGGCTCCGGTCTGCACACCGTCACGAAGCCGAGCGTGAGGGCTCCGCCGAGTAGCGCGGTCGCCCGCAGGGGGATGCCCAGGCGTGGTGCGAGGCCGCGCCGCTCGGAACGGTGTGCGGTGCCGGGCGGGCCGATGAGCAGCGCGAGCAGGATCGTGAAGTTCGCCCCGCTGACCGCCGTCAGGTGCAACAGGTCGGTGGCCTCGAACGCCTCGTGCAACTCGGCCGGCACCCGCGACGTGTCCCCGACGACAAGTCCGGGCAGCAGCGCGCGAGCATCCGCCGGCAGCCCGTCGGTCGCCTCCCGCAACCCGCTCCGCAGTCTCCCCGCGAACCGCTGAGCCGTGGACGGCCCTCCCACGATCCGCGGGCTCTCGTCGTGCCCTACACGGAGCACCGCCGCAACCTTGCCTCCGCCCGCCTGCGCGGGCGCGAGCCCTCCCTTCACGACCAGCCGCGTACTGGGCAGCAACGACAGCCAGGGCGATGGCCCCTCGCGCTCGCGGCCCACGTCGACGAGGACCAGAACCGGCGTCAGCACCCGCGTCCCGGGTCCCGTACCTCTGCTGACTCGCCGCACATCGGCGGCGATGACGACGGACGAGGGCGCCGAGTGGTCGCCCTTGACCCGGGGCCGCGTGAGCCGTGGGTCTGCCGTCGCCTCCAACTCGACGGTCACCCGCGCGTATTGCCGGGCGAGCCCGGGGACAGGGCCGCGCGTCAGATCCGCGCCGTGCAACGCGGCGGAGGCCGCGGACGCGGCAACACACAGCAGGACCGCTGCCACGGACATACGGCGCATCGGCCCGGACGGAGACGTAAGCAGGCCGGCCGACTGCTCCGAGGTAGCCGACGGCAACGACTCCGTCCCGCCCCTCCTCCCTCTGGCCGACCCGCTCACCAGCAGCAACACCCCCGCCACCGCCACACACACCACTGCCAGGACCGTCACCCACACCGCCGGGGCGTCCAGGGTCAGCGCCGCCGTGCCCCAGGCGGCGAGTGCCGGCGGGACGAGGCGGAGGTCGCTCGGGCCCTCACGCCGAGGGTTCACGTCGTCCAAGGGCCTCGCGGGCAGTGGCTCAACTCCCGTGCGCCTCATGGCCGTACAAGATTCTGGAGGTCGGAGAAGCGCCGGTCTCCGATGCCGTTGACCTCACGCAGCTCGTCGACGGAGCGGAAGCCTCCGTGCTCGGTGCGGTAGTCGATGATGTGCTGGGCCAGCACGGGCCCGACACCTGGCAACGTGTCGAGTTGGTCGACGGTGGCGGTGTTGAGGCCGATCGGCCCTGCGGGCGCGGCCCCGGTTCCAGCGGCTCCCGCAGCTCCGGCCCCCGCCCCGCCAGGTGCCGCCGGGGCGCCTACGACCACCTGCTCTCCGTCGGCCAGCAGGCGCGCACGGTTGATTCCCGTGGGGTCGACCCCCGGGCGGATCCCACCGGCGGCGCGCAACGCGTCAGCGACCCTGGAGCCGGCCGGCAATCGAAGGATGCCAGGGCTCCGAACCTTCCCGCTGACGTCCACAACGATCTCCGCCCCTGCGGAAGCGGCAACCCCAGTGGGACCTGCCGGGGGCTGCGACGCCTCAGCCGGCTCAGGCGGACCGGCCGCCTCCTCAGGCGCCGCCGAACGCACCACCTCAGGCGCCCGCACCGGCTGAGCCCGCCCGGTCCAGAAGTGGTGCACGGCGAAACCGGCCGCAGCCACCAGCACCACGACCAGGGCGACCACACTCCGCCGCTCCAGCCCGCACCGCGTCTGCATCCACAGCGGCATCCGCTCCCGCACGGCGAACGCAGCGCGCTCCCGCCACGCAGCCGCCGGCGCCACCCCGGGTTCCGCCCCCTCACCGGGCACCCCGTCACGCAGACGACCCGTCACTTCCCCCTGAAGCCCAGCCGTCAGCGCATCCGTCACCCCACCCCGAACACTCCTCGCCGCCCCCGGCGACAACCCACCCCGGACCTCACCAGCCACCCCGTCCTCATCCAGATCGGAGCGAGCCCACCGCGGGAGTGGTCGAGACGCCGAACGCACTCGCCGAGCCTGAGCCGACGAACCCCCCTGCCGACCCCCATGCCGCTGAGCAAACAGCGCCTCCGCCCGCAGCCTCAACGCCTCGGCGGACTCCTGCCGATAACGCCGCCGCAAGCGCCCACGCCGATACCGGGTCCCCACACCCGACGCCGCCGGAGACCCCGACGCCCCCGGCGCCAGCCCTCGCGCTGCCTGACCTGTCTGCGAAAGTGATGATCCAAGTGCCATGCACAAGACGCTAGGCACTCCACCGAATCGGCGATGATCTTGCTCAATTCCCGGGGACAACCCACCAGTTGTGGGTAACTCCGTCACCCACAGGAGTGCACCCCCGGCCCACCCACCTCACCGCAGCAAACGCACCGCAGCAAACCCACCGCAGCGGCAGCAAACTCACCGCGGAGAAACAACCGCCCCCAACAACCCCGGACCCGTATGCGCCCCGATCACCGCGCCGACCTCACTGACATGCAGGTCCCGCAGCCCAGGCACCCCCTCCCGGAGCCGCTCCGCGAACGCCTCGGCCCGGTCCGGCGCGGCCAGATGATGCACCGCGATGTCGACCTCACTCGACCCCGCGCGCTCGGTGACGATTTCCTGGAGCCGGGCGATGGCCTTCGACGACGTGCGCACCTTCTCCAGCAAGTCGATACGCCCGCTGTCCAGCTGCAAAAGCGGCTTCACAGCGAGCGCCGAGCCGAGCAGGGCCTGCGCGGCGCCGATGCGCCCGCCACGGCGGAGATAGTCCAGCGTGTCGACGTAGAAGTAGGCGGAAGTAGCGGCGGCCCGCTTCTCCGCCGCGGCCACGGCCTCGTCGACCGTTCCGCCCGCGTCCGCCACCTCGGCGGCCGTGAGCGCGCAGAACCCGAGGGCCATCGCGACCATGCCCGTGTCCACGACCCGCACGGGCACGGGCGCCTCGCGCGCCGCGAGGACCGCCGCGTCGTACGTCCCGGAGAGTTCGGACGACAGATGGAGCGAGATGATGCTGGTCGCGCCCGCCTCGGCCACCCTGCGGTAGGTGGCGGCGAAGAGCTCGGGGCTGGGCCGGGACGTGGTCACCGGCCGGCGCTTCTGGAGGGCCTCGGCGAGCGAGCGGGTGGAGATCTCGGCGCCCTCTTCGAGAGCCTGGTCGCCGAGGACCACGGTCAGGGGAACGGCAGTGATGCCGTGGCGCTCCATCGTCCGCTGCGGCAGATAGGCCGTGGAATCCGTGACGATCGCGACATGGCGGGACATGAGCTGGAGATTACCTGCCCGAGCTAGAGGACGGCAGCCCGGCCCCGGGGGCCCCGGAACGCGTCAAGTCGTGCTCTCTGGGCGGGCTTTCTTCTGCCAAGGATAGGTCGGGCGGGGGCCGGTCGGCGTGATCGCGGGCCTGTCGGGCTCCTGAGTCGAGCGCGACGTCCCCACGTCACCCGGCGAAGAAGCAGCCCCCGACGAAGGCGCGGCCCCCGGCGCCGGCTCGGTCGTCCAGTGCCGCAGCGCCCCCGCCTCCACGTCGATCTGCGCGCTCAGGTTCTCCAGGTCGTCGTCCGCGAGCCGGTGCGCGCGGTCATGGGCCGCCCTCCGCAGGGAGTCGGCCGAGCCGGTGATCCGTTCCGTCCGCCGCCGCAGGTCGGGCAGGAGCTCGGCCAGATGCGCCTTGTCCGGCTCGGTCTCCAGCCGCTTGAGATCGTCGTCCAGCTCACGGCCGTGCACGCTGAGCCGGCCGAACAGGTCGAGGGACTCCTTCAGCGAGGGATCGTCCGCCACGTGCGCGTGGAGCGCGTCCTGGGTGGATCTCATCGACGTACGCAGCTTGAGACGCAGCTGGGCCAGCTCGCCCGCCGCGCCCGGCTGGGCGAACGACTTCGCCTTGAGCGTGGTGTCCTCCACCGACCGGCGGGCCTGCGCGACGGTGCGGTCCACCCCGCGCCTGGCGGCGCCGAAGATCTTGACCGTCACGTATCCGCCGAGGACCAGGAACAGTACGAACATGAGCGCCACGATCGCGATCACTGCCTCTCCCACGACGCACCTCCCGACAGCGGCGGCGGTCCGTCCGCCTCTTCCACCGTAAACGGAAAAGGCAGGTCGGAGGTTCCAGCGGAACCCCCAACCTGCCCGTAGGGAAAAACCCTGATCCGGCCACCCGGCCACGGCCTACGCAGCCCACCCGGCCACCAGCCACGCCGGCCGCCCAGAACCCCCGCCTACGCGGAGAGCGCTACGCCGGAACGATGTTCACCAGCTTCGGCGCCCGCACGATCACCTTGCGGATACCCGCCCCGTCCAGCGCCGCGACGACCCGCTCGTCGGCCAGAGCGACCCGCTCCAGCTCCTCGTCGGAGATCGACGGGGAGACCTCCAGGCGCGCCTTGACCTTGCCCTTGATCTGCACGACGCAGGTCACGGACTCGTCCACGACGTACGCGGGGTCGGCGGCCGGGAAGTCCTGGTGGACGACCGAGTCGGTGTGGCCCAGCTTGCGCCACAGCTCCTCGGCGACGTGCGGGGCCAGCGGCGCGACCAGCAGCACCAGACGGTCGGCCACGCTGCGGGCCAGCGGCCCGCCCACCTTGGTCAGGTGGTTGTTCAGCTCGGTGACCTTGGCGATCGCGGTGTTGAAGCGCATCCCCTCCAGGTCCTGGCGGACGCCGTCGATCGCCTTGTGCAGGGCACGCAGCGTGTCCACGTCGATGTCGGACTCGGCGGTGTCGACGACGGTGACCTCACCGGTCGTCTCGTCGACGACGTTGCGCCACAGGCGCTGCAGCAGGCGGAACTGGCCCACCACCGCGCGCGTGTCCCACGGCCGCGAGACGTCCAGGGGACCCATCGCCATCTCGTACAGGCGCAGGGTGTCCGCGCCGTACTCGGCGCAGATCTCGTCCGGCGTGACGGCGTTCTTCAGGGACTTGCCCATCTTGCCCAGGAGCCGGGAGACCTTCTCGCCCTCGTAGTAGTAAGCGCCGTCGCGCTCCTCCACCTCGGCGGCCGGTACGGCGATACCGCGCGCGTCCCGGTAGACGTACGCCTGGATCATGCCCTGGTTGTACAGCTTGTGGAACGGCTCGGCGGACGAGATGTGGCCCAGGTCGAACAGCATCTTCGACCAGAAGCGCGCGTACAGCAGGTGCAGCACGGCGTGCTCGGCGCCGCCGACGTACAGGTCGACGCCACCGGTGGGCTGGCCCTCGCGGGGGCCCATCCAGTACTGCTCGATGGCCGGGTCGACCAGCTTCTCGCTGTTGTGCGGGTCCAGGTAGCGCAGCTCGTACCAGCACGAACCCGCCCAGTTGGGCATGGTGTTGGTCTCGCGGCGGTACTTCTTGGGGCCGTCGCCCAGGTCCAGGGTGACGTTGACCCAGTCCTCGTTGCGGGACAGCGGGGTCTCCGGCGAGGTGTCGGCGTCGTCCGGGTCGAAAGTGCGCGGGGTGTAGTCCTCGACCTCCGGCAGCTCCAGCGGCAGCATCGACGCGGGCAGCGAGTGCGCGACGCCGTCCTCGTCGTAGACGATCGGGAAGGGCTCGCCCCAGTAGCGCTGGCGGCTGAACAGCCAGTCGCGCAGGCGGAAGTTGACGGTGCCGCGGCCGATGCCGGTGCGCTCCAGCCACTCCGTCATCCGGGCCTTGGCGTCGGTGACGCCCAGGCCGTCCAGGGAGATCTCCTCGCTCGCCGAGTTGACCAGGCGGGCCTCGTAGGAGGCGAACGCGTCGTCCCACGTGGTCGTGTCGGTGCCGCGGTCGTCGGAGGGCTGCACGACGCAGCGCATCGGCAGCTCGAAGGCGCGCGCGAACGCGAAGTCGCGGGTGTCGTGCGCGGGGACGGCCATGATCGCGCCGGTGCCGTAGCCCATCAGGACGTAGTCGGCGATGAAGACGGGGACCTGGTCGCCGCTGACCGGGTTGGTCGCGTACGCGCCGGTGAAGACGCCGGTCTTGTCCTTGGCCTCGGCCTGGCGCTCGACATCGGACTTCGAGGCGGCCTGCTTGCGGTAGGCGGCGACGGCCTCGGCGGGGGTCGCGTGACCGCCCGTCCAGACGTCGTGGGTGCCCTCGGGCCAGGCGGCGGGCACGATCCGGTCCACCAGGTCGTGCTCGGGCGCCAGGACCATGTACGTGGCGCCGAACAGGGTGTCCTGACGGGTGGTGAAGACGGTGATGGCCTCGTCGCCGACGGCGAAGTCGACGCGGGCGCCCTCGGAGCGGCCGATCCAGTTGCGCTGCTGCAGCTTGATGGCCTCGGGCCAGTCCAGGGCGTCCAGGTCGTCCAGCAGGCGGTCCGCGTAGGCGGTGATGCGCATGTTCCACTGGCGCAGCTTGGCCTTGAAGACGGGGTAGTTGCCGCGCTCGGAGCGACCGTCGGAGGTGACCTCTTCGTTGGCCAGGACGGTGCCCAGGCCGGGGCACCAGTTGACGGGCGCCTCGGAGGCGTACGCCAGGCGGTACTCGCTCAGGACGTCGGCCCGCTCGGCGGCGGTCAGCTCGTGCCACGCGCGCGTGGAGCCCGGTACGGCGCGCTCACCGCTCTCGAACTGGGCGATCAGCTGGTCGATCGGGCGGGCCTTCTTCGCCTCGTCGTCGTACCAGGAGTTGAAGATCTGGACGAAGATCCACTGCGTCCACTTGTAGTACTCGGCGTCGATCGTGGCGAACGAGCGGCGCTTGTCGTGGCCCAGGCCCAGGCGGCGCAGCTGCGCCTTCATGTTGACCATGTTGGCCTCGGTCGACGTGCGCGGGTGGGTGCCCGTCTGCACGGCGTACTGCTCGGCCGGCAGGCCGAAGGCGTCGAAGCCCAGGGTGTGCAGGACGTTGTGCCCGTTCATGCGCTGGAAGCGCGCGAAGACGTCCGTGGCGATGTAGCCCAGCGGGTGCCCGACGTGCAGGCCCGCACCCGAGGGGTACGGGAACATGTCCATGATGAACTTCTTGGGGCGGGACGCGATCTCGGGGTCACCGGCCAGGTCACCGCTCGGGTTCGGCGCCTCGTACGTGCCGTCGGCGTCCCAGATGTCCTGCCAGCGTGCCTCGATGTCGGCAGCCATCGCCGCGGTGTAGCGGTGCGGCGCGGCCACCTCGGAAGCGGCAGCGGAATTCGTCTCGCTCATGGTCCTCAAAGCTCCATCGATCGTCTCTGCTCACGGCTGACCGCGCTGGTCAAACAAAAATGCCCCTCGCACAGGAGGGGGCGCCGCGCCGATCCCGGTCCGCGATTCGTCAGCGGTCGGGACTGATCAGCGCGGCTCGCTAAGCAGAAGGCGTACGGCACGCATGGCGTCAGGGTACCGCAGGGCCCGTTCGAGCCGCGACGGCGTTCCGGCATACGAAAGCGGGCCACCCTGTCCGGGTGGCCCGCTTTACTTTCCATCTACTGTGGAGCTAAGGAGAATTGAACTCCTGACCTCCTGCATGCCATGCAGGCGCTCTACCAACTGAGCTATAGCCCCTTGTTTCGTTCCGCCCGGTTTCCCCGGCGGCGACGCCAACATTACACGGTCCACGGGGTGCTTCACCAAATCGCTTCCGCTCTGCACCGTTGTGCCCGAAAAGTACCTTCCCGGGCCCTGCTGTCGGGCCACCGAATCAGGCCCGCCACCAGCGCAAGCGCCGTCACGCCGTCGCGAACGAGTAGAACCGCTTCAGCGTGCAGTGCTCGTCGAGCAGCCGCCCGTAGATCGGCTCGCCCTCCAGCTCCCGGTACGTCTCGATCGGGTCGCCTTTTATGACCAGCGCCCGCGCGCACTCCTCGCACCAGTACTGGTACTCGGGGTTGACGGGTTCCATGTCCCGGACGATGGGCGTGCCGCTGCCGCACCAGTCGCACTTCCGCCTGTGTGCACCCATCGATCAGCTCCGGCCGTGATGGCCGTGGGCGGTGCACACGCGGGGGCGGGGGGAACGGGTAGCTTCGGCCGGTCTCACTGTCACGCCGACGGGGCGATCGGCCCCATCGGTGATGCGCGCGGGCATCGCGTTCTCCCTCCCGTCGGGCCGCTCTTCGTCGAACGGACGCGGCCCTCTACCGGCCGTCCGATTCTGCCACGGCCGAAGCGTCACGGTCAGCGACGCATGGGTACCGGTCCGGACACGGCCGCAGGTCAAGGCAGTTGGGGAATGCTGACCGGGCAACAAAAAATCCCGCCCTGTCCGGGCGGGATCTTTGTGAAGCCGATGCTTCTTACTGTGGAGCTAAGGAGAATTGAACTCCTGACCTCCTGCATGCCATGCAGGCGCTCTACCAACTGAGCTATAGCCCCTTGCGTTCTCCCCGCTCTGCGCGGCTGCGAACAAGAAGAACTCTAGCCTGTGACCTGCCAGAAAGTGAAATCCGGCCGTCCGGCCCCTGAGGGAGGGGCTCAGTCGTCGTCGCCGAGCACCGGCTCGGGCAGCGTGCCCGCGTTGTGCTCGAGCAGCCGCCAGCCGCGCGCGCCCTGGCCGAGGACCGACCAGCAGCAGTTGGAGAGGCCGCCGAGGCTTTCCCAGTGGCGGGGCTCCAGACCGAGGAGACGGCCGATGGTGGTGCGGATCGTGCCGCCGTGGCTGACCACGACGAGCGTGCCGTCCGCCGGCAGCTTCTCGGCGTGCCGCAGGACGACGGGGGCTGCGCGGTCGGCGACCTCCGTCTCCAGCTCGCCGCCGCCGCGGCGCACCTGCTCGCCGCGCTTCCACGCGGCGTACTGCTCGCCGTACTTGGCGATGATCTCGTCATGCGTGAGGCCCTGCCACACGCCGGCGTAGGTCTCGCGCAGGCCCTCGTCGTGGGTGATGTCGAGGCCCGTGAGGGTGGCGAGCTCGCCGGCCGTGGCGGCGGCCCTGCTGAGGTCGGACGCGACGATGGCGTCCGGCTTCAGCGAGGCGAGCAGCCGGGCGGCCCGGCGGGCCTGGGCGACACCGGTGTCGGTGAGGCCGATGTCCGTGGAGCCCTGGAAGCGGCGCTCCAGGTTCCACGAGGTCTGGCCGTGCCGCCACAGGATGACGCGGCGCCCGCGGTACGGGCCCGCGGCGGTCAACGCAGTTCTCCGCCCAGCGTGCGGAGCTCCCCCGCCTCCTCAGCGGCCTGCGTGGCCTGGGCGTGCTCCTCGGCCTTGCCGCGGGTGGCCTTGGCGTCCTCGGGCAGCTCCAGCTCGGGGCAGTCCTTCCACAGACGCTCGAGGGCGTAGAAGACGCGCTCCTCGCTGTGCTGGACGTGGACGACGATGTCGACGTAGTCGAGGAGGATCCAGCGGGCGTCGCGGTCGCCCTCGCGGCGGACCGGCTTGGCGCCGAGCTCCTTGTTCAGGCGCTCCTCGATCTCGTCGACGATCGACTTGACCTGGCGGTCGTTGGGCGCGGAGGCCAGCAGGAAGGCGTCGGTGATCGACAGCACGTCGCTGACGTCGTACGCGATGATGTCGTGCGCGAGCTTGTCGGCGGCCGCCTGTGCGGCGGTGGTGATGAGCTCGAGGGAACGGTCAGTGGCGGTCACTACAAGGCTTTCGGTAGGCGGGTGATGGGTCCCCTGGGGGATACCCCAAGGGTCTCACGGTCCGCCGACGCCCCTTACGGGATTACCCGGCCCCGGGAGCGAACGCCCCCGGGGCCGGGCCCGTGCCTGCTGTCTGCCGGTGTGGTCCTTACCTACTGTCCGCCGGTGTAGTCCTGGCCGAGGACCACGGACACGTCCGCGTTCGCCACGGTCTTGCCTTGGCGGACCGCGCTCGTCGGCAGGCCCAGGGTCTTGGCGACCTCGACGGCGTCCTGCTTGCGGCCGGCGTCGGAGTACGTGACCTGCGACGCGGCCTGGGGCACGGCTCCGGTTCCGGCGTCGACGAACGTGTAGCCGCCGTTGATCAGGGTGACCCTGGCCTTACCCGTACGGTCCTTCACACCGGTGGCGTTCCTGATGCCGACGCGGACCGCGGCGTCCTTGCCGGGGCTCTTGACCGTGCCGCCGAGGACGTCCTTGACGACGCTGTCGGTGGCCTGCTCGGACAGGGTGCCGTCCTGCTGCACGGGCAGGAGCGCGGTCTTGTAGTCGCCGCCCTTGGCCCGGTCGGCGAGCTTGGCGAGGAAGGCGCCGAGGTCCTTCTCGCCCAGCGACGGGTCGAGGATCTGGGCGAGAGACTGCACGGTGACGGTGGCGGCCTGCGGGTCGGACGAGATCTTGCGCAGGACACCCTGCATGACCTGGCCGAACCGCATGAGCTGCGCGGTCTCGCCCTCGCCGGGCGCGCGGTACGTGGCGTAGGCCACGGCCATCGGGCCGCTGAGCGTCTGCTGCTCGCCCTTGTGGACCAGGGGGCCCGTGCTCTTGCCCTTCTTGCCGGACTTCGCGGCCGGGTCGGGCACGTCGGTGTTCGTGTTGATGTCGATGTTGCCGACGAGCTCGACGAGGTTGTTGAGGTACGGGGTGTCGAGCCGCCAGGTGCCTTCGACGTCCGTGCCGAGGACGGTGTCGATCGCGTCACGCGTGCCGGAGGACCCGTCGGCGCTCACGGACTTGCCGAGGGTCGTCGGGCTGCCCTCGTCGTCCGTCATGGCGAGGGAGTTGGGGAGCAGGACGGTGGTGCCCTGCTTGGTGGTGGTGTTGTTCACGAGCAGGGCCGTGGAGGTGCCGCCGCCCTTGGTGTTGTGCAGGTGGACGATGATCACGTCGCGGTTCTGCGGGCCCGCGGTGTCGGCGGCGCCCTTGGCCGCGTCGGAGGACCCGAAGCCGGGGAGCTTGCCCGCGTACCAGAGGTAGCCGACGCCGCCGGTCACGCAGAGGACGAGGGTGACTACCAGGGCGACGATCCGGCTGCGGCCGCGGCGGCGGGCCTCCTCCCGGCGCTCGGTGCGCGACTCCGTGAACTTCAGCCAGTCGATGACGTCTTCGGAGTTCTCGTCCGGCTCCTCCACGAAGGAGAACTGCTCGGTCCGGTACTCGGGTGCCACGTCGTGCTCGGGCGGCGGGGGCTCGGCCCGGGGAGCGGGCTGGGCCGGGATGTGCGCGGTCGCCGTCGGATCCTCGACCCGCGGCTGCTGCGCCGTCCCCGGGGCCGCCCCGTAGGGGTCGTGGGCGGGGGCGTGTCCGGGCGCGGGAGGCATGGGCTGCGTTCCCGGCTGCGCGTGGGCGCCCGCCCCGTAGGGGTCGTACGTGTCGTACGCCGATGAGCCCCCGTCGTAGCCGGACGGGCCGTAGGACGGCTGGTCGTAAGTGGGTGCCTGTTGCTGCTGCCCGGCGGCGTACGGGTCGTAGCCGTAGCCCTGGTCGGGGTTCTGCTGCGGGTACCCGTACTGGGGAGCCTGCTGGGGCGCCTGCCGGTACACGGGCTGCCCGAACTCGTCGTAGCCGACGAGTTCGTACTGGTCGGACGTGTGGGACGCGTCCCCCGAGTAATTGCCCGAGTAACGGTCGTATCGGTCGTTCACCGGTGCCCCTCTTGGCTCACTCGCCGCGGTACAGCTCTCGCTTGTCGATGTAGCGCACCACACCGTCCGGGACGAGATACCAGACGGGGTCACCCTTGGCGACCCGCGCGCGGCAGTCCGTGGACGAGATGGCGAGGGCCGGCACCTCGACGAGCGAGACACCGCCCTCGGGCAGACCGGGGTCGGTCAGCGGGTGTCCCGGCCGGGTGACCCCGATGAAGTGCGCGAGGGAGAACAGTTCTTCCGTGTACCGCCAGGTGAGGATCTGGCCGAGGGCGTCGGCGCCCGTGATGAAGAAGAGATCCGTGTCCGGATTGAGCGCGCGCAGATCGCGCAGCGTGTCCGTGGTGTACGTCGGTCCGCCGCGGTCGATGTCGATGCGGCTGACCGAGAACTGCGGGTTCTCGGCGGTCGCGATGACCGTCATCAGGTAGCGGTCCTCGGCCGGGGTGACCCGGCGGTCGGTCTTCTGCCACGGCTGGCCGGTCGGCACGAAGACGACCTCGTCGAGGTGGAACTGCGCGGCGACCTCGCTGGCGGCCACCAGGTGTCCGTGGTGGATCGGGTCAAACGTTCCGCCCATGACGCCGAGGCGCCGCTTGGCGGTGCTGATCCGTGCCCGGTCCGGGCCGCCGGCCGGGCCGTTCACCGGGCCGGTAGGCATGTCCTGCTCTCCCATGCGTGCAGAGCCTACTGGCCCGGTCGGGTTGCCTTCGTCGGCAGGGGGTCTAGCGGTCCCGGTTGAAGCGGGTCGTGATCCAGAGCAGCAGAAGCAGCACGAACAGGGCGCCGCCGCCGGTGAGGTAGGGGCTGAGGCTCGGGTGGTTGCCGCCGTGCTCGCCGCCCTCGGCGGCGAGGGTGGCCAGCTGGGCAGCGGTGCTGTGGAGGCTCATCGTCAGCAGGACCTATCCGGGTGAGACGGGATGGGGAGTCGCGTTCTGGGTGCTTCTGGTGGAGACATGAAGTCTGCATAAAGACTTCGGGCCCATCGTATGCGGGGCCGTCTCCGGAGATCACCCCGACTCTGCCGTACGGGCATCCGCCCAGCCCGCGGCCGCTCCCGGCGACCTGTCGCCGTCAGCCTCCGGCGCGCAGCCCGCGGCCCGTCCCGCCGTCAGTCGTCGCGCTTGTAGCCGCGCAGCAGGAACCAGCCGAGCAAGGCGCTGCCGACCACGCCGACGACGATGACCGTGCGCAGCAGATTGCCCGCACCCTGCTGCCCGTAGGAGGCGGCGCTGACCACGTGGGTGAGCCAGGCCGCGCCGGAGGTGTACTCCATGGTGTGTTTCGCTCCTTCTGTGCTGCTGCCCTGCCACGGTAACTCCGCCTACTGTGGAGACCTCCTCGGGGGCACAACAGAACACGCAGGCACACGAACATGGGGGAAGCATGTCCGACGTCCACGACGACCGGAACGAGCGCGTACCGAGCAGGCAGCGGCGGCGCTTCGAGGGAATCTCCTCGCGTGCGTACGAGCACCCGGCCGACCGTTCGGCCCTGGTCGCGCTGCGCAAGCTCAGCGGTTTCGACACGGTCTTCAAGGCGCTCAGCGGCCTGCTGCCCGAGCGCAGCCTGCGTCTGCTGTTCCTGTCCGACTCGGTACGGGTCTCCGACGAGCAGTTCGCGCACCTCAACGACATGCTGCGGGACGCCTGTTACATCCTGGACCTGGAGAAGGTCCCGCCGATGTACGTCAACCAGGACCCCCAGCCGAACGCGATGTGCATCGGTCTCGACGAGCCGATCATCGTCGTCACGACGGGTCTCGTGGAGCTGCTCGACGAGGAGGAGATGCGGGCGGTCGTCGGCCACGAGGTGGGCCACGCGCTGTCCGGCCACGCGGTCTACCGGACGATACTGCTGTTCCTGACCACCCTGGCGCTCCGCGTCGCGTGGATCCCGCTGGGCAACCTCGCGATCATGGCGATCGTCACGGCGCTGCGCGAGTGGTTCCGCAAGTCGGAGCTGTCGGCGGACCGCGCGGGGCTGCTGGCCGGCCAGGACCTCCAGGCGTCGATGCGCGGCCTGATGAAGATCGCGGGCGGCAACCATCTGCACGAGATGAACGTGGACGCGTTCCTCGCCCAGGCCGACGAGTACGAGCAAGCGGGTGACCTGCGCGACTCCGTCCTGAAGATCCTCAACGTGCTGCCGCGCACGCACCCCTTCACCACCGTCCGCGCGGCCGAGCTGAAGAAGTGGGCGGCGACCCGCGACTACCAGCGGATCATGGACGGCCACTACCCGCGCCGCACCGAGGACAAGGACACGTCGGTCACCGACTCGTTCCGCCAGTCGGCCTCGCACTACGCGGACCATGTGCGCAGCTCCAAGGACCCGCTGATGAAGCTGGTCACGGACATCGCGGGCGGCGCGGGCGACCTGGGCGGCAAGCTGTTCGGCAAGTTCGGCGGCGGCACGAGCGGCGGCGGCAACACGGGCAATCACGGGACGCCGGACGGGGACGGGGCGCAAACCCCGTAGCTCCTGTGGGGGCCGATCAGACCGACGGCTGCGCCTTCGGCGACAACGCCCCGCACAGGGCCGCCCCCGCCGCGTCGCCCGTCGCGAACGGGTCAGTGACGGCCGGGCCGCCCTTCGCCGGCTTCTGGCCCGCGAGGAGCGGGCTCAGGTGGCCTGCCGAGTCCACGGAGCAGGACAGCGGCCCGGCCTGCAGATAGCTGACGGTCAGCTCGGCCTGGTGCATCCGCAGGTCGTTCCGGTCGAAGCGGAAGTGCAGCTCGCGGCGGACGGTGAACAGGGACGCCTTCGAGTCGGCGGGTGCGCCGGCCGGGCGCAGCGCGTAGACGAAGGTGTGGTCGGAGGTGACTTCGAGGGTGTCCGTGTCGCTCTCGGCGACGCGCAGGGTGCCCTGGACCCGGATCCGGTTGTCGGCGAGCTGGGCCTTGGCCGGGTCGAAGCGGACGAGCCAGCCGGTGGCCTGGTGCCGGCCGTCGGCGGCGGGCCGGGCGACGCTCTGGTCGAACTGGCCGAGCTGCTGCGGGTCGAGCAGGATCCGCACGGGCCGTACGGCGTTGTGGGTGAGGACGTCGGGGTCGAGCGAGGACTCGACGAGGTAGTCCTTCGCCGTCGTCAGGGCTGAGAGGACCTGGCTCTGCGAGAAGTGCGCCGTGCGCTCGGCCGGGGGCAGGTTGATGCCTTCGGCGGCGGTCCTGAACTGGGCGGCGGGGCTGTGCGCGTACAGCTCGGGGACCGATGTCGCGCCGGGCACGGGTCCGGCCGGGGCGAGGGGGACGACGGTCATCCGCAGCGGGTCGGCGCCTCGCGCCGCCGGGTGCAGATACGGGTTGCGTACGCCCATGTAGATCGCCGTCCCGAAGGCGACGAGGATCAGGACGACGAGGAGTACGGCCTGCTTGCTGAAGCCGCGGCGCGCTCCGGGGCGTCGGCGCACCGCGGGCGCGTGGTCCTCGATGCGCTCGTGCGCGGAGAACTCCTGGAGCCGGGCAGCCTTGATGAACGACTCGTCGAAGACGACGGATCGGTACTCGTCCTCTCCACCACTGCCCGGAGCGCCGTCGGGGGCGCCGTCCGGAGGGTTTCCTGGCCCGCCCATACCTTCAGGGTAGGTCGCGGAGGGGTCCGGTAAACGCCCAGGTACACGACAACTTCGGACAGGCCGGCAACGCCGTTGTCAGCGGGTGCGCGGGGTCGCGGCGACCGGTGGCCGGGAATGATCGGCCGGCGCCGAGGGGGCCGCCGGGAAGCCCTTCTCCAGCTCGGTCGTGGCGGGCGGCGGGACCTGCTCCTGGCGCCCGGAGGAGGACGCGCCGCGGTAGACGGCGGAGAAGGCGAGGGCGACCATGCCGACGCCCATCAGGACGGCGAGCGCCCAGGCGACGGGGCGGCGCCAGCGCACGCTCGACGCGTAGGCGCCGGTGCGCAGACGGTCGTCGTCATCGGGGTCGTAGAGGTCGTCGTCGTCCGGGCCGTGCGCGAATCCGCCGTGCGGTCCGGGTCCGTACCCGTCGTCGTAGAGGTCGTCGTCCACGCCCGAGCCACGCGTACGGGCTCTGCGGGCCTCGGCCTCCTGGGCCTCGGCGCGCGCCTCCGCGGCGGCGAGCAGCCGCTCGACGGCGCTGGGTTCGTGGATCTCGGCGGCCTGTACGAAGGCCTCGTCGAAGACCACGGAGGCGAACTCTTCGTCCGCGCCTCCGCGGTCGCGCTCGTCGTCGGGCTTCCAGCCGTCCGGGAACGGCATGCCCCCCACGTCGTCCGGCACGCGTCCAGAGTAGACCTGGGGGGTCGATTTGGGCAGCCGGTGCGGGAATTCCCCTTGCCCCGCACCGCCGCCCTCGTGGCTATCGGATGTGTCCGTCGCCCGTGACGATGTACTTGGTGCTCGTGAGCTCCGGGAGGCCCATGGGGCCCCGGGCGTGCAGCTTCTGGGTGGAGATGCCGATCTCCGCTCCGAAGCCGAACTGGCCGCCGTCGGTGAAGCGCGTCGACGCGTTCACGGCCACGGTCGTGGAGTCGACCAGCTGGGTGAACCGGCGGGCCGCCTGCTGCGAGGTGGTGACGATGGCCTCGGTGTGGCCGGACGACCAGAGGCGGATGTGCTCGACGGCCGCGTCCAGGGAGTGCACGACGGCGGCGGCGATGTCGTAGGACAGGTACTCGGTCTCCCAGTCCTCCGGGGTCGCCTCGACGACGGTGGCCTTGGAGCCCTCGGCGTACGCGAGGAAGCGCTCGTCGCCGTGCACGGTGACGCCGGCCTCGGCGAGGGCCTCCAGGGCGCGCGGCACGAAGGCGTCGGCGATGTCCTGGTGGACGAGGAGGGTCTCGGCGGCGTTGCAGACGCTGGGGCGCTGGGCCTTGGAGTTGACGAGGATGTCGACGGCCATGTCGATGTCGGCGGCGGCGTCCACGTAGACGTGGCAGTTGCCGGTGCCGGTCTCGATGACGGGGACGATCGAGTTCTCGACGACGTTCTTGATGAGGGAGGCGCCGCCGCGCGGGATGAGGACGTCGACGAGGCCGCGGGCCCGCATCAGCTCGGTGACGGAGTCGCGGCTCTCGCCGGGCACGAGCTGGATCGCGTCCGCGGGCAGCCCGGAGCCGCCGACGGCGTCGCGCAGCACGCGCACGAGGGCGGTGTTCGACTCGTACGCGGAGGAGCTGCCGCGCAGGAGGACGGCGTTGCCCGACTTGAGGCAGAGGGCGGCGGCGTCGACGGTGACGTTGGGCCGGGCCTCGTAGATGATGCCGACGACGCCGAGCGGGACGCGGACCTGGCGCAGGTCGATGCCGTTCGGGAGGGTGTTGCCGCGCACGACCGTGCCGACCGGGTCGGGCAGGGCGACGACGTCGCGCACGTCGGCGGCGATGGCGCGGACCCGCTCGGGGGTGAGCGTGAGGCGGTCGATGATCGACTCGCTGGTGCCGGCCTCGCGGGCGCGCGCGATGTCCTTGGCGTTGGCCTCGACGATCTCGGCGGTACGCACTTCGAGCGCGTCGGCGATCGCCGCGAGCGCGTCGTCCTTCGCGGCCCGCGGCAGCGGTGCGAGGGTGGCGGCCGCGGCCCTGGCACGGTAGGCCGCCTGGGCCACGGGAGTCATCGAGTCGTACGGGGAGAGCGAGGTCATATCGGCAGGGTAATGCGCCCGGCGAGCCGATTCGGCGTCCGTTCCGTTCCCTGAGATGTGACCTAAAACGGGTGTACGCCCACCGGGGTGGCAGGGAGCGGGCCGTATCCCTCGGCGATGCGCTGGTGGTAGGTGTCGCGGTCGATGACCTCGAGGCCGACGATCTCCCAGGGCGGGAGCTGGGAGGTCTGGCGGTGCTCGCCCCACAGGCGCAGGGCCACGGCGGCCGCGTCGTGCAGGTCGCGGGCCTCTTCCCAGTAGCGGATCTCGGCGTGGTCGACGGCGTACCGGCTCGTGAGCAGGAAGGGGTGGTCGTGCGCCAGCTGTTCGAGGCCGCGGCGCACTTCCGCGAGGGGCGCGTCGGCGCCGGACACGCTGAGGGTGACATGCCAGAGGCGGGGCCCTTCCTCCGTCACGGCGCTCTCCTCCCGCCCGCCGGGCTGGTACGACTCGCCGGCCGCGACGCTGGTCAGTGCCCGCTCCGCCGACCCTCGGGACGCGGCCCCCGGGCGCGCTCGCCTCACGACGGCCTCCTTTGCGCAATGGTCGTGCGGAACTTCCTGAATCAAAGTTGAGCAGGCCAAGCGCCCTCGTGGGGTGGTTTTGGGGAAGGTCCCCCACACAAGGCCCGCCTTTCAGCCGTTTACACGGTTTACGACCGCTGCGGACGCCGGATCTTCACGTTCCGCCGTCAATGGCGACGTCAATCACATGCGTCCGGCGTCAGGCCATCGAGTGCGCGACGCGATTTCGCGGGCGCGGGTTCGTCCGTGCGGGCCGAATACCGAGGCCGTCAGCCGTGCAGCAGAACCAGGTCGTCCCGGTGCACGACCTCGCGCTCGTACGCGGGGCCGAGTTCGCGGGCCAGTTCCCTGGTGGAGCGGCCGATGAGCTGCGGGATCTCCTTGGCGTCGAAGTTCACCAGACCCCGCGCGACGGCCCGCCCGGCCGTGTCGCGCAGTTCCACGGGGTCGCCGGCGCCGAACTCGCCCTCGACGGCCTCGATGCCCGCCGGCAGGAGGGACTTGCGGCCCTCGACGACCGCCTTGACGGCCCCGTCGTCGAGCGTGAGCGCGCCCTGCGGGGTGGAGGCGTGCTGGAGCCACAGGAGGCGGTCGGAGCTGCGCCGGCCCGTGCGGTGGAAGTAGGTGCCGGTGTCGCGGCCCGCGAGCGCGTCGGCGGCGTGCACCGCGCTGGTGAGGACGACGGGGATGCCCGCGGCGGCGGCGATCCCGGCCGCCTCCACCTTGGTGACCATGCCGCCGGTGCCGACGCCCGCCTTGCCCGCGCTGCCGATCTTGACGTGCGCGATGTCGGCGGGGCCGCGGACCTCGGAGATACGGGCGCTGCCGGGCTTGCTGGGGTCGCCGTCGTAGAGGCCGTCGACGTCCGAGAGGAGGACGAGGAGGTCGGCGTTGACCAGGTGGGCGACCAGGGCGGCGAGGCGGTCGTTGTCGCCGAAGCGGATCTCGTCCGTGGCGACGGTGTCGTTCTCGTTCACCACGGGCAGGGCGCCCATGGCGAGGAGCTGGTCGAGGGTGCGCGACGCGTTGCGGTGGTGGGCGCGGCGGGCCATGTCGTCGCTGGTGAGGAGCACCTGGCCGACGCGTACGCCGTAGCGCGCGAGGGACGCCGTGTAGCGGGCCACGAGGAGGCCCTGGCCGACGCTGGCGGCCGCCTGCTGGCGGGCGAGGTCCTTGGGGCGGCGGCGCAGGCCGAGCGGCGCGAGTCCGGCCGCGATGGCACCCGAGGAGACGAGCACTATCTCCTTCTCGCCGCCGCTGCGGACCTTGGCGAGCACGTCGACGAGGGCGTCGACCCGGTCCGCGTCGAGGCCGCCCTGTGCGGTGGTGAGTGAGGAGGATCCGACCTTGACGACGATCCTGGTGGCTTCCGCCACGCCCTGCCTCATGTCCTGCCCTGCCGCTGACACGTGCTTCCCCAAAAGTGCTGACTGACCACGGCCCTGATAAGCAGCTACTGACCATGGCCCTCGTCAAGCAATCTACGTGAGGGGCGCGGTGCGGCGCCTCCGAGTTCCGAGGGGCGGACGCGCGTGGGCACACGGGAATTTCCTGTGCCCGGGGGGCGGATGCGAATTCCTTCCCATTGGTTCCGGACCCTTTGCCCCTTTATCCGGTGATAGGTATCACGAAGGATTGCTAGTCAGGGCGCGAAAGTCATACGGTCGGTGGTCGGCCTTCGTCAGACGAACGCCTGAACCCCCACTATTCTTTGCCCGCCCTACCCGACCGTTTCCAGGAGCCCCGCCCAGTGCCCTCCGCCGGACTCGCCCCCCGCCGCGTCGTGCAGCTCACCGCACTGTTCGCGATGTTCGCGCTCTACACGGCTCAGCTCGTCAGCGCGCTGATCCCGTTCGTCCCGGTATTCGTCGCAGCGAGCGCTGCGGGTCTCGCCCTCGACACGTACCTGCAGTACAAGCAGCCCGGTCTGCTGTCGCTCCTGGGCAAGATCCGGTTCGACGTCACGGTCCGGCAGCTGCTGCGCGACATGCTCATCCTGGTGGGCCTCCTGCGCATCGACGGCATCGAGCCGCTGGAAGAGCAGTCCCCCCTCACCATCACGCTGCTCTCCTTCTACGGTCTGCACTTCGTGTGCCAGGCCGTGGCCGTCCTCGTCCGCCGTTCGCGCGCGCTGCCCATCGTGACGCGGAACATCGACGCGTCCGAGCTGCGGCTTTCCGCCGCCCCGCCGCGGATCCTGTCCCGGCGCCCCGGCCACCGTCTGCTCACGTTCGCCATCCCCGGCACGATCGGCCTGCTGGTCACCGCCGTCACCACGAACGCCCTGTGGGGCGGCGTCGGTCTCGGCGTCTCGATCGCGCTGCTCGCCGGCGGCACGGCCCACCTCGCCACGTGGCTGCTCCCCAAGAAGCGCGCCCTGAGCGAGCAGAAGGTCATGGCGTGGCTCGACCGCTGGCTGGCCGACTACAAGCCGACGGTCGCGATGTACTTCTCCGGTGGCACGTCGTCCGCGTACCAGGCCAACATGTGGCTCTCCACGCTCGCGGCGGTCGACGGCAAGCCGCTGATCGTGCTGCGTGAGCGGTTCATGGTCCAGAAGATCGACGCGACCGACGTGCCGATCATCTGCTTCCCGCGCGTCGCCACGATGTTCTCCCTGGAGAACTCGACGCTGAAGATGATGCTGCACCCGGCGAACGCCGCGAAGACCTCGCAGGTCCTGCGTATCCCGACGCTCAAGCACGCCTTCATCAACCACGGCGAGAGCGACAAGCTGTCCTCCTGCAACCCGTACGCGAAGGCTTACGACGAGGTGTGGGTGGCCGGCCCCGCGGCCCGCGACCGGTACCAGCTCGCCGACATCGGCGTCGAGGACAAGGACGTCGTCGAGGTGGGCCGCCCCCAGCTGTCGCCCATCAAGCGCTCCACGGGCGCCTCGAAGGGCAAGTACACGACCGTCCTCTACGCCCCCACCTGGGAGGGCTGGGACGGCAACCCGGGCAATACGTCCGTGCCGCTCGCCGGCGAGAACATCGTGCGGCACCTGCTCGCCGACGAGAACGTCCGCCTGCTCTACAAGCCGCACCCGATGACCGGTTCCGTCGACCCGCGTGCCGGTGCCGCGAACGAGCGCATCAAGGCGATGGTCCGTGACGCCGCCGCGAAGCGTTCCGGTGAGCGGCCCGGGCCCGAGGCCGCCGTCGAGCTGGCGCGGCGCGCCGCTGCGCTCGACAAGCTGACCTCCACGGTGTTCCGGCCGAGCGTGGACGAGATGGAGCGGATGATGCTCCAGGGCAAGCCCGACGGGAACCGGTCGGCCGCGGTGGCCGAGGCGACCGCTGCCTGGGAGGACGCGTACTGGGCGTCGTTCCCGGAGTGGGAGCACCGCGTCATCACGGACGCCCGCCCGGCGATCTTCACCTGCTTCAACCAGGCCGACGTCCTCATCAGCGATGTCTCCTCGGTCGTCTCGGACTGGCTGACCAGCGAGAAGCCGTACGCCGTCGCGAACACCTCGGGCATGTCCGAGGGTGACTTCCGCGCCGGGTTCCCGACGGTGAGCGCGGCGACGATCCTGACGCCGGAGGCGACGGAGGTACCGGCCCTTCTCGCGGCCGTGCGCGACCCGGAGACGGATTCCCACGCGGAGGCCCGCGCGGAGCTCAAGGAGCACCTCCTGGGCCCCTCCGACCCGCCGTCCCTGGACCGCTTCAACGCGGCGGTACGCGCGCTGTGCGCCCAGGCCGACGAGCGCCGCGTCCGCATGGAGTCCCGCCTCGCTGCGGAGATCCCCGGCCAGCGGGACGCCGACGCGGCGGACGAGATGGCGGAGATCCTGGAACCGGGTGACTCCGTCAGCACGTGACACTGCGCTCCGCGCGGTACTGGAAATGGGGAAGGCCCCCGGGAGATTTCCCGGGGGCCTTCCCCATGTCAGTGGCCCGGCGAACGGCTGCCGCACAGCGTGCGCCGAGTCCGGCACCGCCGACGACCCCGGCGGGGGCTGATCGCCGTCGCGGCGGATATAGGGGGCGGGCTACCCGCCCCCTATGACCCCGTAGAACATGGACGAGCGCCCCGCGACACGGCGCGGCCGCGCCAGAGCGTCCACCAGACGCACGGCGGGGCCACAGCGGCGGCGTGCGCCCCTGTGGCCCCGGTCAGCCGACCTGCTCGCCCCTAGAACGGCTCGAAGTCGTCGTACTCGCGCTCCGCGTCGTCGCGTTCCGCCTGCTTGTCGCGGCGGCGCTGGGCGGCCGGGCGGGGGGCCTCGAAGCGGTGGTCCTCGCCTCGGCGGCCGAGCATCTCGGCGCCCGCCATGAGCGTGGGCTCCCAGTCGAAGACGACCGCGTTGTCCTCGGGACCGATGGCCACGCCGTCGCCCGCGACCGCGCCCGCCTTCATCAGGGCCTCCTCGACACCGAGGCGGTTGAGGCGGTCGGCGAGGTAGCCGACGGCCTCGTCGATGTTGAAGTCGGTCTGGCGCACCCAGCGCTCCGGCTTCTCGCCGCGCACGCGGAAGAGGCCGTCCTCCTCCTGCTCGACCGTGAAGCCCGAGTCGTCGACGGCCTTCGGACGGATGACGATGCGGGTCGCCTCCTCCTTGGGCTTCGCGGCGCGGGCCGCGGCGACCATCTCGGCGAGCGCGAAGGACAGCTCCTTGAGACCGCGGTGGGCCACCGCCGACACCTCGAAGACGCGGTAGCCGCGGGCCTCCAGGTCGGGGCGGACCATGTCCGCGAGGTCCTGGCCGTCCGGCACGTCGATCTTGTTGAGGACGACGAGGCGCGGCCGGTCGTCGAGCCCGCCGTACTGCTTCAACTCCTCCTCGATGATGTCGAGGTCGGAGACGGGGTCACGGTCCGATTCGAGGGTGGCCGTGTCCAGTACGTGCACGAGCACCGAGCAGCGCTCGACGTGCCGCAGGAACTCAAGGCCGAGGCCCTTGCCCTGGCTGGCGCCCGGGATGAGACCCGGGACGTCGGCGATCGTGTAGACGGTCGAGCCGGCCGTGACGACGCCGAGGTTCGGGACGAGCGTCGTGAAGGGGTAGTCGGCGATCTTCGGCTTGGCGGCCGACAGGACCGAGATGAGGGACGACTTGCCGGCGCTCGGGTAGCCCACGAGCGCGATGTCGGCGACCGTCTTGAGCTCGAGGACGATGTCCTGGAGGTCACCGGGGACGCCGAGGAGCGCGAAGCCGGGGGCCTTGCGGCGGGCCGAGGCGAGGGCCGCGTTGCCGAGGCCGCCACGGCCGCCCTGCGCGGCGACGTATGTCGTGCCCTGGCCGACGAGGTCGGCGAGCACGTTCCCCGCCTTGTCGAGGATGACGGTGCCGTCGGGCACGGGCAGGACGAGGTCCTGGCCGTCCTTGCCGGAGCGGTTGCCGCCCTCGCCGGGCTTGCCGTTGGTCGCCTTGCGGTGCGGCGAGTGGTGGTAGTCGAGGAGCGTCGTCACGTCCTGGTCGACGACCAGGATGACGTCGCCGCCACGGCCGCCGTTACCGCCGTCGGGTCCACCGAGCGGCTTGAACTTCTCACGGTGGACGGAGGCACAGCCGTGGCCTCCGTTACCCGCGGCGACATGCAGTTCGACGCGGTCCACGAAGGTGGTCATGGTTCAGTGCCTCCAGAAAACTACGGAAATGTCTTGGCTCTGCGGTGACAGAGCCCGGCTTCAGCGTCGCGCCGGCTTCACCGCACTCATTAGAAACACGCGAAAGGCGGACCTGCTTCCCGAACCGAAGCCGAAGCTTCGGAACCGGGAGCAAGGTCCGCCCTCGCGAAACGCTCTACGGAGCCTGAGTCCTAGGAACTAGGGGTTTCAGGCGACCGGAACGATGTTCACGACCTTGCGGCCGCGGTGCGTACCGAACTCCACCGCGCCGGGGTTCAGCGCGAACAGGGTGTCGTCGCCACCGCGACCGACGCCCGTGCCCGGGTGGAAGTGGGTGCCGCGCTGGCGGACCAGGATCTCACCGGCGTTAACGGTCTGACCGCCGAAGCGCTTCACACCGAGCCGCTGAGCGTTGGAGTCGCGACCGTTCCGAGTGGACGATGCGCCCTTCTTGTGTGCCATCTTGTCTCAGTCCCTTACTTCGCAGCCGTGGGGATACCGGTGACCTTGATCGCCGTGTACTGCTGGCGGTGACCCTGGCGACGGCGGTAGCCGGTCTTGTTCTTGTAGCGAAGGATGTCGATCTTCGCGCCCTTGTGGTGGTCCACGACCTCGGCCTGGACCTTGATGCCGGCAAGGACCCACGGGTCGCTCGTCACGGCGTCGCCGTCGACAACGAGCAGGGTCGAGAGCTCGACCGTGTCGCCAACATTGGCAGTGGAAATCTTGTCAACCTCAACGATGTCGCCGACAGCAACCTTGTGCTGGCGACCACCGCTGCGCACGATGGCGTACACGCGGATCTCTCTCTCGCTCGGAACGGAAACCCCTGAAGCCAGCCGCAGGCACGTGCCCGAAGGCGCGATGTGATCATGGCGAAAGCAACGATCGAGCGGCCTCCCCCGGCGGAACCGGGAGGTGAGGTGCTCAGGGGTGCGGCGCTCAAAACACGCCGACGGTCAAGGTTACGGGTCACCCGCCGAAAGGGCAAAATCGGCTCCGCTGCGACGCGACGGGTGCTCGCCGCTACGCGGGCGGCTTCTCACCGTCCTGCGGCAGCGGCTTCACGCCCTTGCAGAGGTCGGTGGCGTCGGCGGTGCCGGGCCAGGTGACGTTCCACACCCGGTTGAAGTGGTCACGGTAGGCGTCGTGCACGTGGTCGTCGTCGACCTTGACGATCGCCTCGTCGTTCTCGCGCAGCGCGGGGCCCGTGTAGTTCTGCGACCCGGTGAAGGTGACCTTGTTCCGCTTGCCGTCGTACATGCCGTCGATGAGCAGGTACTTCGAGTGGATGATGTACGGCGTCGTGAGCTTCTTGCCCGGGTTGAGCGGATCCCGGTCGTCGTTGAAGCAGCGCAGTGAGGGGCCGCCGGTGGCGTGCAGTGCCTCCCAGGTGCCCTTCGTGCCGCCCTGGCTCTTGGCGCTGTCGGTCTCCGCGTACATCAGGCTGACGGCGCAGCCCGCCTTCTTCAGCGAGACCAGCTTGTCCGCGATCTGCTTGCGGGTGACCTTGAAGATCGCGGCGCGGACGACGGTCTTCCTGGCGGCGCCGGTCACCGGGTCCTTGTAGGTGCAGGCGACGTTGTTGAGGACCGAGTACATGGTGTCCGACTCGTTGACCGTGCCGGCGCGCGGGAAGAAGTACGCCTTGTAGAGGCCGCTGCTGACGGTGCGGTAGTCCCAGGTCGACCAGCTCTTGCCGGTCATCTCCGTGAAGTAGTCCGAGTACGCCTCGTACATCACGCTGTTGTTCGGCAGCATCAGCGCGTCGTTGTAGAACTTCGTGTGCGCCGACGGCGTCGAGTTCGACGTGGTCTGTACGACGACGTTCCGGGCGCCCTCGACCTCGGAGAACAGCCAGAACTTGTTGTGCATGATCGACTGGCCGAACTTGGGATCGCCCAGGCAGGACTTGTGCGCCGGACACAGCGTCACGAAGGACGAGCTGGTCCTGCTGGTGCCGAGGGCCGACTTCAGGGTGGCGTACGCCGTGTTGGTGGGCCGGTCGCTGACGCTGGACTCGTCGAGCAGTATCTGCACGTTCACGCCGCGGTTCTTGGCGGCGACGAGCGCGTCGACGACCGGGGCCTCCCACACGTGGTAGACCGCGACCTTGATGACCGAGCCGGGCAGGGCCGCGTTCGTCAGCTCTATGAGCCGGGTGCGGATCGCGTACTGCTGGTCCGCGGTGCCGTTCGGGTCGTTGAAGATCGGCCCTTCGGTCCACGTCGGGACGTCCGCGGACGCGGTCCCCGTGGAAACGGCCTGGATCCCCGCCGCCGACAGGACGGTGGCGAGCGCCACGGCCTGCTTCCCGCCCTTGACCGGTCTCACGGCGCGGTGGCGGCCCGTGCCTCTCAGACGCGCGTGCGCCATCACTGTCCCTCCCCGTTCCCACGGCCCGCGTCATCTCCCCAGAGCGCGGACACGTGGGTCATCCCTTGCTCACTCTTCCGGCTCGATGAGTTTTACAGGTAGTTGACCGGTCCCCAAGAGGTGGGGCGCCGCAACTGGCGCGAAACAGGCCGTGAGCAGCACTCTGACACACCGACGCCCCCGCGCCGCGGAAGGCGGCACGGGGGCGTCGGGACCGGATCAGCGGAGTGCTCAGGCCTCGTCGGCCGCCGCGGAGACGGACGACTGAGCCTGCTGCTCGGCCGCCACGGTCTTCTTGGCGGCCGTCTTCTTGGCGGCGGTCTTGGTCGCCGCCTTCTTGGCCGTCGTCTTCTTGGCGGCGGTCTTCTTGGCCGTCGTCGTCTTCTTGGCCGTCGTCTTCTTGGTGGCGGCCTTCTTCGCCGGCGCCTTCTTGGCCGTCTTACGGGCCGTCTTCTTGGCGGCGGGCGCCTCCTCGACGGCCTCCGGCTCGACGGCCTCCGGCTCGGCCTTCGCCGGCTCGGCCGGGGCCTCCGTGGCCGACGGGACGACCGTGACGGCCGCCTCCGCGGACGCGGTGGGCGCGGTGGCCTTGCGGACGGCGCGGCGACGCGGGCGGGCCGGGGCCGCGCTCTCGACGGGCTCCGGGACCGCAACTGCCTCGGGCTCCGCCTTCTCCTCGGCGACGGGCTCGGGCTTGGCGGGCGTGACGGTGACCTCGGCCTCGGCGGCCTTCGGCGAACCGGCCGGAGCCGACGCCTTACGGGTCGCCCGACGACGCATACGGCCCTTGGGAGCGGCCTCGTCGACCGGGGCGGCCTCCGCCACGACGGGCTCGGCCTCGACCTTGGGAACCTCGACGGGAGCCTCGACCTGCGGAGCCTCAGGCTCGGGCGTCACGACCGGGGCCGCGGCCTCGGCCTTGGGCGCGCCGGCCGGAGCCGACGCCCTGCGGGACGCCCGACGACGCGAACGGCCACCGCGAGCAGCGGCCTCCGCCTCGGCGGGGCTGCTGTAGAGCTCCTCGTCCGGTACGAACTCGGGCTCGGCGAGCGCGACGGGAGCCGCGACCTCGGCGGCGACCTCGGCCTCGGTCTCGACCTCCTCGGCCTCCGTCTCCGGAGTGACCTGCTCGTGGTCGTGCTCGTGCGCCTGCTCGCCGTTGCCGCCGCGGCCGCGCTTCTTGCGCTTGCCGCCGCCACCGGTGGACGTGGGCTGCTCCATGTGGACGATCACGCCACGGCCGTTGCAGTGGACGCAGGTCTCGGAGAAGGACTCCAGGAGACCCTGGCCGACGCGCTTACGGGTCATCTGGACCAGGCCGAGCGAGGTGACCTCGGCGACCTGGTGCTTCGTACGGTCCCGGCCCAGGCATTCGAGCAGGCGACGGAGGACGAGGTCGCGGTTGGACTCCAGGACCATGTCGATGAAGTCGATGACGACGATGCCGCCCAGGTCGCGCAGCCGCAGCTGGCGCACGATCTCCTCGGCCGCTTCGAGGTTGTTCCTCGTCACGGTCTCTTCGAGGTTGCCGCCCTGGCCGGTGAACTTGCCGGTGTTGACGTCGACGACGATCATCGCCTCGGTCTTGTCGATCACCAGCGAACCGCCGCTGGGCAGCCAGACCTTGCGGTCGAGCGCCTTGGCGAGCTGCTCGTCGATCCGGTACGTCGCGAAGACGTCGACCTCGGAGGTCCACTTCGACAGGCGGTCGGCCAGGTCGGGCGCCACGTGGTTCACGTAGCCGTGGATGGTCCCCCAGGCGTCGTCACCGCTGACGATGACCTTGGAGAAGTCCTCGTTGAAGATGTCGCGCACGACGCGGACGGTCATGTCCGGCTCGCCGTACAGCAGGCTCGGCGACGACGTCGAGATCTGCTTGGACTTCTTCTGGATCTCTTCCCACTGGGCCTGCAGACGCTCGACGTCGCGGCGCAGCTCGTCCTCGCTCGCGCCCTCGGCGGCGGTGCGCACGATGACGCCCGCGTCCTCGGGGACGATCTTCTTGAGGATGGTCTTCAGGCGTGCGCGCTCGGTGTCGGGCAGCTTGCGGCTGATGCCGGTCATCGAGCCCTCGGGCACGTAGACCAGGTAGCGGCCGGGCAGCGAGACCTGGCTGGTCAGGCGGGCGCCCTTGTGGCCGATCGGGTCCTTGGTGACCTGTACGAGGACGGACTGGCCGGACTTGAGGGCGGACTCGATGCGGCGCGGCCCGTTGGCCATGCCGAGCGCCTCGAAGTTGACCTCACCGGCGTAGAGCACCGCGTTGCGGCCCTTGCCGATGTCGATGAAGGCGGCCTCCATGGACGGCAGCACGTTCTGGACCTTGCCCAGGTACACGTTGCCGACGTACGAGGTCGACTGCTCCTTGTTCACGTAGTGCTCGACGAGGATGTCGTCCTCGAGCACGCCGATCTGGGTGCGCTCGCCGTTCTGGCGGACGACCATGACGCGCTCGACGGCCTCGCGGCGGGCCAGGAACTCGGCCTCGGTGATGATCGGGACGCGGCGGCGGCCCTGCTCACGGCCCTCGCGGCGGCGCTGCTTCTTGGCCTCCAGGCGGGTCGAGCCCTTGATGGACTGGACCTCGTCGGCGCCGGTGCCGCGCTCCTCCTGCTTGCGGGGCTCGCGGACCTTCACGACGGTGCGCTCGGGGTCGCTGTCGCCCGGCTCGGTGTCGGTGGACGCGTCGCCCGCGCGGCGGCGACGGCGACGGCGGCGACGGCTGCTGCTGGAGCCGGCCGCGCCGGTCTCCTCGCGCTCGTCGGCCTCCTCCTCGTCGCCCTCCTCGGCGTGCTCGGCCTCGGCGCTCTCGTCGGCGGCCTCGGCCTCGTCGTCGGAACGCTCGTCCGACTCTGCGTCCGCGGAGTCACCGCGACGACGGCGGCGGCCACCGCGGCGACGGCGGCGCGTCGGGCGGTCGCCCTGCTCGTCCTGGTCCTCGTGCTCCTGGTCGCCCTCGGCCTCCTCGGCCTCGGCGCTCTCCTCGGCGGCGGGCTGCTCGACCGGCGCTGCGGGCTGCTCCTCGGCGGCGCGGCCACGGCGGCGGCGACGGCGCGGGGTCTCCTCGGCCACGACGTCCGCCACGGTCACCGTCTCGACGGGAGCCTCGGCCTCGGCGGCCTCCTCTTCCTCGACGGCGGCCTCGGCGGCGGCAGCGGCAGCGGCGCGCTCGGGGGTCTGGAACATCGGCTCGGCGAAGACCGGCGCCTGGAAGACGGCGACGGACGGCCGCGCGGGACGGCGTCCGCCCTTGGTCTCTTCGGCGGCGGGCTCGGCGGCACGCGCGGACTTCTTGGCGGAGCGCGCGGGCTCGGAGAAGCCGACGGCGGCCTTGCGGGTGGCACGGCGACGCGGGCGACGCCCGCCTTCCGCATCCTCGTCGGACACGGCGGGGGCCTCGGCCTTGGGAGCCTCGGCCTTGGGAGCCTTCGCCTCGGGGGCCTCGGTCACGGCGGGCTCGGCCTGCTCGGCGGCCGCCTCGGGGGCACCGGCGGGGGCGGAGGCGCGACGGGTGGCACGGCGGCGGGTACGTCCGGCGGGCGCGGCCTCCGGCTCGGGGGCCTGCGCGGGCTCGGGCGTGACGGCTTCGGCGGCCGGGGCCGCGGCTTCGGCGGCGGGCTCGCTCACAACGGCGGCCTCGGCCTGCTGGGGCGCACCGGCGGGGGCAGAGGCGCGGCGCGTGGCACGGCGGCGCGGACGCCCGGCGGGCGCGGCCTCCGGCTCGGGGGCGGTCTCCTCGGCGACGGCGGGCGCGGCGGCGGCAGCGGTCTCGGCCGGGGCGCTCTCGGCCACGTCGGAAGTCTTGGGTGCGCCGGCGGGGCTGGCGGCGCGGCGCGTGGCGCGGCGGCGCGGGCGGCCGGCGGGTGCGGCGTCCTGGGCCGGGGCCTCGGCCTCTGCGGCGGGGGCCGCGGGCTCCTCGGCCTGAGCTGCGGCCGTCGCGGCGGGGGCGGTACCGGCGGCGGCACCCGTGGGCGGGCCCGCGGGGCGCGACGCGGCGCGGCGCCGGCGGCGCGGCGGCAGGGTGTCGCTGGGGCTGTTGTTGTCGGATCCCACGGACGAAGTCGCGTCGGTGGGCTCGGTCGGCTCGAGCATGTCGGGTGGATCTCCCGTCAGGCTCCCGGGCGCCGCGCCTGGTCCGGTGACGTCCGCGGCTCGCGCTTTCCTGCGCGGTGCCGCCGTCCGGGGCGCGGGCGCCGCACGGGAGCTCTCTGTCTGTTCTCGCCGGTTCCGTACGCCATGTGTGCGTACGGCCTGGCGAAAGTCCTTGGGTTCGTGCGCTGCCCGACCCAGGTGGCTCCCGAGTACGAGGGCTGCGCGGTGACGACCGTCCTTACGCTGAACCTGGCACCGGCGCCGCCGCGGCGGCCGTCGTGGCGCTTCCCCCGCGTGCGGGTGATGCGGCCTCGGCTGCCTCGCGGTCGGGCGCGAGCGGGTCGGTCACCGTGCCGGTCTCTTCATCGAAAAGCCCCTGCGCCAGCCTGGTCACCGCTGCGGGGACCGGCGGCGCCAGGTCGGCCACGGCTAGGAGACCGGACAGGACGTCGTCGGGTCGAACGGCAGGCGTCACGTGCCGAACAACCAGGCGCAGTATCGCACAGGCCTTGTCGGTCGGCCTATCAGCCAGGTCGTCGTATCCCTGCGAGGCCTCGGCGGCTTCGAGGCTCACGACTGCGGCGCGGGCGTCGAACGTCCGCATCCCGTTCTTCGTGCGGCGCTGGACCTCGACGGTCTCGGCCGCCATGAACGCGTCCGCGGCGGCCTTGGCCTGTGCGGCCTCGATGCCGTCGAGGCGCAGCTCCCAGATGGAAGCGGTGAGCCGGTCGGCGAGGCCCGAGGTGCGGGACTCGACGGCCTCGGTGATGTCGAGCCCGGTGGGCAGCGACTCGTCGAGGAGCTCGCGCAGCGTTTCGGGGTCGCGCGCTTCGGTGAGCGCGATCTCCAGGTACTCGGCTTCGCTGCCCGTGCCGGTGGGTGCGGCATTGGCGTACGACACCTTCGGGTGCGGCGTGAACCCCGCCGAGTACGCCATGGGTACCTCGGCGCGGCGCAGGGCACGCTCGAAGGCGCGCTGGAAGTCTCGGTGGCTGGTGAACCGGAGGCGGCCGCGCTTGGTGTAGCGCAGTCGGATGCGCTGCACCGCGGGTGCGGGCGGCGGGCCTTCGGGCTGTCGCTTGCCCAGTGTCCTAATCCTTAATGAATGCGGTCTTCGTGAGTGCGGTCGTACTGCTACCAAGAGTACGTGTCGGAACGGATCCAGGTTCCCGCCGGTCCCTTACCAGCGGTTCGGGTTCCGCTCGCGGGGCGCCGAACAGCGCCCTGCGCACGTCGGCCCTCGCCTGCCGGACGCTCGCGCGCGCCGCCGCGAGGATCTGGCGGGTGGGGCGCCAGAGGGTGTCCCGGACGAAGTGGCCGAGCGGGGTGCACACGGAGCGGTACACCCAGCGCGCCGGGTCGACGAAGATCCACCGAAGAATCCGCCCGAGGAACCGTCCGACGGCCCGCGACACATACCCGGCCACCCGCCACGCGTGCCCGAGCGCGTCACCGATCTCCCGTACGAGGATCAGGAGCGCCCGTCCCACGGGCACGAGGACGGGGCTGAGTACGTAGCGCCAGAGGACGGCCCACGGCCAGACCAACAGCGCCTTGGTCAGCCACACGAGTGCGACGCCGAGCGCCCGCCCGACGACAGCGAGGACGGCGCCAACTCCCTTGCCCAGTACGGCGATTGCCCGGCCGAGCGGGGTGAGGACGTACGTGTACAGCCATTGGGCGGGGACGGCGACGAGGATGCGCAGGACCGGCGCGAGTGCGTAACGCCACAGCCACACCACCGGCACCACGAGAAGCCCGTGCAGCAGCCGGCCCACCCCGCGCGCCAGTGGCACCAGGCACCGCCTCCACACGAAGCGGCCGGCCGCGGCGAGGGCGTCCCAGGCCAGGCGGACCGGCACGACGAGGACCAGGACGACGATGCGTACCGGCACACGGATCGCCGCGACGAGGCAGCCCTCGGACGACGGTTCGCCACCCACGTGGCGTTGCCCCCACTCCATGCCCTCGAAGACGCCGTCGGCCGGGATACGGATCCGCGTCACGGGAACTTCATGCATCCCTCTGGCCACGGCCACTTCTGTCTCGTACTCATAACGGGTCTGGGCCAAACAGGCCCCGTGTGGACGGACGTTGGAGGACACCCCCGATGAGCACGAGCACCGGCTCGCACAGCACCGAGCCGAGACCCGCAGTCTCCCGACGCACCCTGATCGGCGGCGCCGCGGCCGCCGGCGTACTCGCCGCGCTGCCGCTCAGCCTGCGCACCGCACTCGCCGCACCCGGCAGGCCCGGCACCCTCGAAGACATCCAGCACGTCGTCGTGTTCACGCAGGAGAACCGGTCCTTCGACCACTACTTCGGCACGATGCAGGGCGTGCGCGGCTTCGGTGACCGCGCCGCCGTGCGTGGCGTCAACGGCAAGCCGGTCTTCCACCAGCCCGACCCGTCGCGCCCCGAGGGCTGGCTCGCGCCGTTCGCGATGAACGCCGCGCACACCAGCGCGTACCGGCAGGGCGCCGCCGCCTTCGGGTTCGGCGACTCGATGAACGCCCGTAACGACGGGATGGCCGACGGCTATGTCACCCGGCGCGGCAGCGGCTGGCTGGGCCAGGGCTACTACGCGCCCGCCGACATGCCGTTCTACAACGCGCTGGCCTCGGTGTTCACCGTCTGCGACCACTACTACTGCTCGGTCGAGACCAGCACCAACCCCAACCGCGAGCACCTCATGTCCGGCACCAGCGGCGGCACGGTGCGCGACATCGCCGTCGTCGACAACAGCGAGCCCGGCTTCGAGTGGACGACGTACGCGGAGCGCCTCGAAGCCGCCGGGATCTCCTGGAAGACGTACCAGGCGCAGGAGAACTTCGACGACAACGCGCTCGCCTGGTTCAACACGTTCCGCGCCGCGAAGCCGGGTGAGCCGCTGTACGAGCGCGGCATGAAGCGGGCGGGGAACCCGGCGCAGCAGGGCGACCCGTGGGCGATGGGGGACGCGCTCGTCGAGGAGTTCGCCACGGACGTGAAGAACGACGCGCTGCCGCAGGTGTCGTGGCTGATCGCGCCGGCCGCGCTGTCCGAGCACGCGAGCTACGCGCCCCCGCACGGCGAGGATCTGACGGCGCGCCTGCTGTCCGCGCTCGCCGACAACCCCGAGGTCTTCGCCAAGACGGCGTTCATCCTCAACTACGACGAGCACGGCGGTTTCTACGACCACCTGGTGGCGCCCGTCCCGCCGGTCGCCGAGGGGCGCGGCACGTCGACGGTGACGCCGGACGGCGAGGTCGTGGTCCGGGTCAGCAAGGGCTCCTCGTCGTTCTACCGGCCGGTCAACCAGCGTGGCCAGTACCGCGTGAAGGCCGCGGACGGGTCGCTGACCTGGGCGGATTCACTGCCAGACGGCGAGACGAAGGCGGCGGGGCCGTTCCCGCTCGGCCTCGGTATACGCGTACCGATGGTCGTCGTGTCGCCCTGGACGCGTGGCGGCGCGGTGGCGTCGACGGTGTACGACCACACCTCCGTCATCCAGTTCCTGGAGAAGCGCTTCGGGGTGCGCGAGCCCAACATCAGCGCATGGCGACGCGAGATCACCGGCGACCTGACCGACGTGTTCGACTTCTCCGGCAAGAACCCGTCGTGGCCCCAGCTGCCCGACACCGGCGGCAACCGCCAGAAGGTCACCGACACCGGCAAGCTGCCCGCGCCCACCGTGCCGAACCCGCAGCTCCTGCCCGTGCAGCAGCGCGGCAGCCGCACCGCCCGCCCCACCCCGTACGACCTGCGCGTCAAGCCGCGCGTGCGCGGCGGCAAGGTCACGCTCGACCTCGCGAACCACGGCGGTCAGGGCGCCGTCCTCGCCGTGTACCCGGAGCCCGGCAGCGCGCCCCGGCACCACACGCTGAGCCCGAAGGCCGACGCCACCGACGTGTGGACCGCGGGCGACAACGGCTACGACCTGCGCGTCCACGGCCCGAACGGCGCCCTGTGGCACCTGCGCGGCGACGCGGCCGGCACGTACGAGGCGCACCTCGACCTCTCCGACGACGGGCGCGCCGCCAATGTCGAGCTGAGCAACGGTGCCCGGACCGCCCGCACGTTCCTCGTCGGCGACCTCGCGTACGGCGGCGGCACCCGCGAGTTCCGCGTCGCGGCGGGCGCGAGCCGCAACCTCCGGGCCGAGATCCCGGCCGAGGGCTGGTACGACCTGGCGGTCACCGTCCAGGACGAACCCGGCTTCCTGCGCCGGTACGCGGGCCGGGTCCCGGGGAGCCTGGAAGGCGTCACCGACCCGGCCATGGGCCTGCCCGACGCGCTCGGTGTGACGGTCTCCCTCCAGGCCGCGTCCGCCACGATCGACGAGCCGATCCTGGTCCCGGGCAAGGGGGCGCGCGTCCGGGCCCGGTTCGACGCGACGGCCGCCGTGTCCTCGATCGAGGTATACCCGGTGGTGCCCGAGGGGTGGGCGTTGAAGGAGATCTCGGCGCCGCCGGCCTCGCTCGCGGCGGGTGCGTCGGCGACCGCCGAGTGGGAGGTGCAGGTGCCGGACGGACTCTCGGGCACGGCCGCGCACCGCCTCCTCGTCACCGCCCGCGCGCGCTCGGGCGAGCGTTTCGTCCTGGCCGACGGCGAGATCTCGGCCCGCACGGCGCCCTCCATGGCGGGCAACCTGCTGGGCGAGGACTTCGAGTCGGTGGCGGACGCGCTGCAGCCGGTCGCGGGCATACTCGGCTGGACGGCGACGGCCCCGAAGGGCTGGTCCGTGGTGAACGCGCCCGGGATGCCGCAGGGCACTGTCCGCCTCCAGGGCTGGACGTTCCACACGAAGCGGGCCTGGTCCACGGGGGCCCAGGACCGCGGCAACTTCACGCGCGGGCTCGGCATCGTCGCGGTGGCCGACCCGGACGACTGGGACGACACGGGCTCGCCGTCGTCGAAGGGCAAGTTCGACTCGACGCTGTCTTCCCCCGAGGTCGCCATCCCGGCCAACACTTCGAAGCTGTACGTCGCCTTCGACTCCCACTACCGCCAGGAGGCCCCGCAGAAGGCCATGGCCTCGGCCGTCTTCGACACGGGCGAGGAGACCCGCCTCCTCTTCTACAGCTCCGACGCGACGGGCAACGACAACGCGGGCCACGACGCCGAGAACACGACGGTGACCCGCGAACTCCAGGTCCCCGCGAACGCCAGGACGGTCACCCTCAAGTTCCGCATGTACGACGCGGGCAACAACTGGTACTGGGCGATCGACCACGTACGCGTGAACGACAAGCCGATCACGGCGTGACATGAAACGAGGGGCCGGAACACCATCACGGTGTTCCGGCCCCTCGTCCTACGCTGTCGCGCTACCTACGGTCCGTCTGGCCCACGAAATAGCTCACGACGATGACCAGTCCGAGGACACCCAGGCCGAACGCGCCGAGCACCCTCCAGATCCCCTCACCGTCCATCGCGGAGCGCACCGCCCCGACGAGGCCGGCGACCGACATGATCATGCCGAGGACGACGGAGTGTGAGCTGCGGGACGAGTTCGTCATCGATGCCGGACGGCGTCAGTGCGTGTGGCCGCTGGCAGCCGGCGTCGGGCCCGCGTTCTTCACCGTCAGCGGCAGCAGCTTCTTGCCTGTCGGGCCGACCTGGATCTCGGTCTGCATCGCCGGGCACACACCGCAGTCGAAGCAAGGCGTCCAGCGGCAGTCGTCGACCTCGGTCTCGTCGAGGGAGTCCTGCCAGTCCTCCCAGAGCCAGTCCTTGTCGAGGCCCGAGTCCAGGTGGTCCCAGGGGAGGACCTCCTCGTAGGTGCGCTCGCGCGTCGTGTACCAGTCGACGTCGACGCCGAAGTCGGGGAGCGTCTTCTCGGCGCACTGCATCCAGCGGTCGTACGAGAAGTGCTCGCGCCAGCCGTCGAAGCGGCCGCCGTCCTCGTAGACCGCGCGGATGACGGAGCCGATGCGGCGGTCGCCTCGGGAGAGGAGGCCTTCGACGATGCCGGGCTTGCCGTCGTGGTAGCGGAAGCCGATCGAGCGGCCGTACTTCTTGTCGCCGCGGATCTTGTCCCGGAGCTTCTCCAGGCGGGCGTCCGTCTCAGTGGCCGAGAGCTGCGGGGCCCACTGGAACGGGGTGTGGGGCTTGGGGACGAAGCCGCCGATCGACACCGTGCAGCGGATGTCGTTCTGGCCGGAGACCTCGCGGCCCTTCTGGATCACGTTCATCGCCATGTCGGCGATCTGGAGGACGTCGTCGTCGGTCTCGGTGGGCAGGCCGCACATGAAGTACAGCTTCACCTGGCGCCAGCCGTTCCCGTACGCCGTCGCGACGGTCCGGATGAGGTCCTCTTCCGAGACCATCTTGTTGATGACCTTGCGCATCCGCTCGGAGCCGCCCTCGGGGGCGAAGGTGAGGCCGGAGCGGCGGCCGTTGCGCGTGAGCTCGTTCGCCAGGTCGACGTTGAACGCGTCGACGCGGGTCGAGGGAAGCGAGAGGCCGATCTTGTCTTCCTCGTAGCGGTCGGCCAGACCCTTCGCGATGTCACCGATCTCGGTGTGGTCCGCGGAGGAGAGGGAGAGCAGGCCGACTTCTTCGAAGCCGGTGGCCTTGAGGCCCTTCTCGACCATCTCGCCGATGCCGGTGATGCTTCGCTCCCGCACGGGGCGCGTGATCATGCCGGCCTGGCAGAAACGGCAGCCGCGGGTGCAGCCGCGGAAGATCTCGACGGACATCCGCTCGTGGACAGTCTCGGCGAGGGGCACGAGGGGCTGCTTCGGGTACGGCCACTCGTCGAGGTCCATGACGGTGTGCTTGGACACGCGCCACGGCACGCCCGACTTGTTCGGCACGACGCGGCCGATCCGGCCGTCCGGCAGGTACTCGACGTCGTAGAACCCGGGGACGTACACCCCGCCCGTCCTGGCGAGGCGGAACAGGACCTCCTCGCGGCCGCCGGGGCGTCCCTCGGCCTTCCACGCGCGGATGATCTCCGTCATGTCGAGGACGGCCTGCTCGCCGTCACCGATGACGGCGCAGTCGATGAACTCGGCGATCGGCTCGGGGTTGAACGCCGCGTGACCGCCGGCGAGGACGATCGGGTCGTCGATCCCCCGGTCCTTGGCCGCGAGCGGGATGCCGGCGAGGTCGAGCGCCGTCAGCATGTTCGTGTAGCCGAGCTCGGTGGAGAAGGAGAGCCCGAACACGTCGAAGGCCTTGAGCGGGCGGTGCGAGTCCACGGTGAACTGCGGCACCTGGTGCTCGCGCATGAGCGCTTCCATGTCCGGCCAGACGCTGTACGTGCGCTCGGCGAGGACGCCCTCGCGCTCGTTCAGCACCTCGTAGAGGATCATGACGCCCTGGTTGGGCAGCCCGACCTCGTAGGCGTCCGGGTACATGAGCGCCCAGCGGACGTCGCAGCTCTCCCACGGCTTGACCGTGGAGTTGAGCTCGCCGCCGACGTACTGGATCGGCTTCTGCACATGCGGGAGCAAAGCTTCGAGCTGTGGGAAAACCGACTCTGCGGCTTCGGCAGGCATACCCGGGACCTTCGTGAGCTGACTGGGGGCACCCCCGGTCGATGACTGGGGGCGGGTGACTGTCAAGCGTAACGCGACCAGGAGACAGCCTTCGCCCAGAGCGGGGGAAGCTCGTCCTCGGCGGCCGTCGCGCGGGCCTCCTCGCGCCCGTACAGGAGTCCGTACGTGAAGGCGCTCTCGCCCGCCTCGTACGCCTGCGCCGCGAGGTCGTGCAGGGCCTCGCGGGCCATCACGCTGTCCTGGTGCTCGCCGAGCAGGGTCTGGAGCGCTTTCGCGTGCTTGGCGACGGCCTTGGCCGGGTCGCCGAGGGCGGGGACGGCGAGCTCGGCCGCGTACCGGGCGCGTTTGGCGGCCTTGCGGGCCTCGTGGAGGGAGACGTCGCGGTCGGTGCCGGGATCCTTGGCCAGGGCTTCCTCGACGTGCTCGGCGAGCCGCCGGTAGTCGTGCCGGACGGCCTTCGTCAGGGCCTTCTCCGGCTGCTTCTTGCGGAGCGGGGGCGCCTCGACGAGGGCGTCGAGGGTGCCGAGGAGCGTGAGATACCGCCTGCCGTCGAGTACGGCGATCAGGTGGCGGCGGGATCCGGAGCGGCGGGCCCGCGACCAGGTGCGCAGGCGGGTGTGGACGGGGCCGGTGGACAGCTCGCGGGGCAGGGCGTCGAGGTCGGCGGTCAGCCGCTCGGTGAGGACTTCCTGGTCCCGGTCGACGCCCAGCTCGGCGGCGAGCCATTTCAGCTCGACGCCGATGGGGCGGGTGACGGCGCGGTCGAGGATCTTGCGGTACGAGCGCAGGGCGCCGCGCAGCCGGCGGGTGGCGACGCGCATCTGGTGGACGGCGTCGGGCAGGTCGCGCCGGACGGCTGGGTCGAGTTCGACGATCGCGTCGCGCTGGGTCCTGATGTAGGCGAGGACGTGGTCGGCGGGGGTCTCGGGGTCGCCGGGGGCCTGGGGCGGGCGGAGGGCGGTGCCCGTCTCGTCGAGGGCGCGGGCGAGTTTCGAGGGGGCGGCGGAGCGGCTGGCGCCTGCCTTGCGGAGCTTCTTCTCGACCTTGCCGAGGAACGCCGGGTCGCCGTCGTCCGCGAGTTCGACCTCGATCTCGGTCCAGGCCGCGCTGCCGCCGCCGTCGGTGAGCCGCTCGGCGCGTACGCCGTCGACGCTGACCTCGGCGAGCAGGGCGCCGTCGGCGTCGGTGAGCTCGCGGACGTCGCGGGAGGAGCGCAGGCGCATCAGGGGGACGAGGCCGGTCTCGCGCACCCGGGAGCGGACGAGGCCGGTGAGTTCGCGGGGTACGTCGTCGGAGAGGGGGGCGCGGATCTCGTCCCGTACGCCTTCGGCGAGGGAGACGGGGAGTTTGAGGTGCCAGCCCTCGTCGCCGCCGCCGGTGCGGCGGCGCAGGGTGATCGAGGCGGCGGCGAGGCGCTGGTCGAGGGTGTCGTAGTAGACGGCGTCGAGGTCGACGACACCTCGGTCGACGACGGCCTCGACACCACTGACATTGCTGAGATCGGGCAGTACGAAGCTTTCGCCGGCCTCGGGGGCCTCGTACTTCCGCTCGATCTCGCGCTTCGTCTCGGCCATGCCCCGAATCTAGTCGCGATCGGGCATTCAGGGCAGCCCCACTTGGGCCGGTCTTACGCCGACATGGGCTTTTGCACCCGAATCGACTGGAGCAGCCCGACCGCGACCCAGACCGCGAACATGGATGATCCGCCGTAGGACACGAAGGGCAGCGGCAGTCCGGCCACCGGCATGATGCCGAGGGTCATGCCGATGTTCTCGAAGGACTGGAAGGCGAACCAGGCGATGATCCCGGCGGCGACGATCGTGCCGTAGAGCTCGGTCGTCTCGCGGGCGATGCGGCAGGCGCGCCACAGGACGACGCCGAGCAGGAGCAGTATGAGGCCCGCCCCGGCGAAGCCGAGTTCCTCACCGGCGACGGTGAAGACGAAGTCGGTCTGCTGCTCGGGGACGAACTGGCCGGTGGTCTGCGAGCCGTGGAAGAGGCCGGCGCCGGTGAGGCCGCCGGAGCCGATCGCGATGCGGGCCTGGTTGGTGTTGTAGCCGACGCCGGACGGGTCGAGGGCCGGGTTGGCGAAGGCCGCGAAGCGGTCGATCTGGTAGGTGTCGAGGACGCCGAGCTTCCAGACGGCGACGGCGCCGAGGGTGCCGAGGGTGAGGAGTCCGAACACCCAGCGGTTGGAGGCGCCGGAGGCGAGCAGCACCCCGAGGATGACCATGACCATGACCATGACGGAGCCGAGGTCCGGCATGAGCAGCACGATCATGATCGGTACGGCGGCGAGGCCGAGGGACTGCAGGACGGTGCGGTGGTCGGGGTGGACCCGGTCACCGGCGTCGACGCGGGCGGCGAGCAGCATCGCCATGCCCAGGATGATCGTGACCTTGAGGAACTCGGAGGGCTGGAGCGAGAAACCGCCGCCGAGGACGATCCAGTTGCGGTTGCCGTTGATGGTGGCGCCCAGCGGGGTGAGCACCAGCAGCGCGCCGAACAGCGAGACGCCGTAGAGGATCGGCACGGCGGTGCGCAGGGTGCGGTGGCCGAGCCAGATCGTGCCGATCATCAGGGCCATGCCGATGCCGGTGTTCATGAGGTGGCGGAGGAGGAAGTAGTACTGGTCGCCGTGGTTGAGCACGGTGCGTCCGCGGGTCGCCGAGTAGACGAGCGCCGTGCCGATGAGGGACAGGGCGATCGCGGACAGCAGTATCGGCCAGTCGAGGCGGCGCAGCACGGAGTCCCTGGCCATGAGCCGGGACAGGGTGGAGCGCTCGGGTCCGTACCCGGAGACGGAGAAGCTGTTGGTGCCGGCCATGGTCGTCAGTCCCGCCTTCCGGTGACCGGGGCGCCGAAGACCGCGGCCAGTTGCTGCGGGGCGGTCGGATCGGGCGACGGCGGCTTGTAGGGCGTGATGGTGGGCGCGTCGATAGAACCGTCCGGCTGGATCTTCGGGAGGTTCTTCTCGGGCGTGGGCAGCAGGGCCTTCTTCTTGTCGATCGAGCCGTCGTCGGCGACGCCGTACATCGCGTTGTAGATCTTGCGGACGGCCTCACCGGAGGCGCCGGAGCCCGTACCGGCCTGGGAGATCGTCATGATGACCGAGTAGTCCTTGGAGTACGTGGCCAGCCACGACGTGGTCTGCTTGCCGTAGACCTCGGCGGTACCGGTCTTGGCGTGCAACGGGATCTTGTCCTGGGGCCAGCCGCCGAACTTCCAGGCGGCGGTACCGCGGGTGACGACGCCGGCGAGGGCGTCGTCCATGCCCTTGAGGGTCGCCTGGCTGATCGGGAGCTTGGCCTTGACCCGGGGCTTGATCTCCCTGACCGACTTGCCGTCGGCGCTGATGACCGCCTTGCCGATGGTCGGGACGTACTCGGTGCCGCCGTTGGCGAGGGCCCCGTAGATCATGGCCTCCTGGATCGGCGTGAGGAGGGTGTCGCCCTGGCCGATGGAGTAGTTGATCGAGTCGCCCTCGCGCATCTTGTTGCCTTCGAGGCAGTTCTCGTAGGCAATCTTCTCGACGTAAGAGCCGTCCTTCTTGCCGGTCTTGCACCAGCTTTCCTTGTTGGCCTCCCAGAAGGCCTTCTTCCACTGGCGGTCGGGGACGCGGCCCTTGACCTCGTTGGGAAGGTCGATGCCGGTGGTCTTGCCGAGGCCGAACTGGTGGGCGGCCTTGTAGAAGAAGTCCTTGGTGGGCCCCTTCGGGTTGATGCCGCCGTCCTTCTTCCACTCCCGGTCGGCGAGGCCGTAGAACACGGTGTCGCAGGAGACCTCAAGGGCGCGGCCGAGCGAGATGGGGCCGAAGCTCTCCCCCTCGAAGTTCTTGAAGACCTGGCCGCCGACCGAGTAGGAGCTGGTGCAGGGGTAGCCGCCGTCCCACTTGTAGCCGGCTTCGACCGCGGCGGCCGTGGAGATCACCTTGAACGTCGAACCGGGCGCCGACTGCCCCTGGATGGCCCTGTTGAGCAGCGGGTAGTCGGAGTCCTTGCCGGTGAGCTTCTTGTAGTCCTTGCCGGAGATGCCGCCGACCCAGGAGTTCGGGTCGTAGGTCGGGTTGGACGCCATCGCGACGATGCGGCCGGTCTTGGCCTCCATGACGATGACGGCGCCGGAGTCGGCTTTGTAGTTCTCGCCGGTGATCTTGTCGAACTGCGATCGGGCGGCCTTCATCGCCTCGTTCAGCTCGAACTCGGCGACGCCCTGCACGCGCGCGTCGATCGACGTGACGACGTTGGCGCCGGGCTCTGCCTTGTCGCTCTTGGCGCGGCCGATGACGCGGCCGAGGTTGTCGACCTCGTAGCGGGTGACGCCGGCCTTGCCGCGCAGCTCCTTGTCGTAGGTGCGCTCGAGGCCCGAGCGGCCGACCTGGTCGGAGCGCAGGTACGGCGACGAGGTGTTCTTGGCCTTCTCGATCTCGGCGTCGGTGACGGGCGAGAGGTAGCCGAGGACCTGGGCGGTGTTGGAGTCGCCGGGGCCGGCGTAGCGGCGGACGGCCTCGGGTTCGGCGGTGATGCCGGGGAAGTCCTCGGAGCGCTCCCGGATCTGGAGGGCCTGCTTGGGTGTGGCCTCGTCCGTGATCGGGATGGGCTGGTAGGGCGAACCGTTCCAGCAGGGCTGCGGCGTCTTGGCGTCGCAGAGCCGGACCTTCTCGGTGATGTCCTTGGGCTTCATGCCGAGGACGTCGGCGAGCTTGGCGAGTACGGCCTTGCCGTCGTCGTGCATCTTCATCAGGTCGGTGCGGGACGCGGAGACGACGAGGCGGGTCTCGTTGTCGGCGATCGGCACGCCGCGCGCGTCCAGGATCGAGCCGCGCACGGCGGGGGTGACGACCTGCTGGACGTGGTTGCCGGAGGCCTCCTTGGCGTACTCGGCGCCGTTGCGGATCTGGAGGAACCAGAGGCGGCCGCCGAGGGTGAGCAGGAGGGACAGCACCAGGATCTGGAGGACGACGAGCCGGATCTGGACGCGTGGCGTCCGCCCGGTCTCGGGAATGTTGGTCACGCTGTCTCCCCCTCCCAGTACGTGTACGCGCGGTACGGGTACGCGGTCATGTGCGCGCCGGTCACAGTCGCTTGACCCCCTTGATGCGGCCGGCCCGCTGGGAGCGCGCCTTGGCGGCCTTCATGCGCAGTCCGCCCCGCTGGTTGCCGATGCGCAGGCCCGTGCCGGAGGACAGCCAGCCGGCGGTGACGTCGGCGGCCTTGCCCGAGCCGGACGAGGAATCGGCCAGCGGGTCGTTGTCCGCGCGTCTGGCGACGGCGATGATCAGCGGCACGGTGAACGGCGCCAGCAGCAGATCGTAGAGCGCGGCGGTGAACAGCAGGCTGCCGAGGCCCACATGGCGGGCGGCGGTGTCGCCGACGAGGGCGCCCACGAGCCCGTAGAGCAGGGTCGAGCCGACGGCCGCGGCGGCGACCACGACCATCGGGCCCACGGCGGACTTGAGCTGGCCCTTGTCCGGCTTGGCGAGCCCGACGAGGTAGCCGACGACGCACAGCACGAGGGCGTAGCGGCCCGCGGCGTGGTCGGCGGGCGGCGCGAGGTCGGACAGCAGGCCCGCGCCGAACCCGATGAACGCGCCGCCGACATGGCCGTACACGAAGGCGAGGCCGACGACGGTCAGGAGCACGAGGTCCGGCACGGCGCCGGGCAACTGGAGACGGGCGAGTACACACACCTGGAGGACCAGGGCGACGACCACGAGGGTCGTCGAGAGCAGCAACCGGTTGAAGCGCATGAAATCCAGCTCCTACTGCTGTGTGCCGGCGGGGCCCGTCGGCATGTCGGACGGCGTGGCCGTCACGGTCACCGTGGGCGTCGGCTTGGGCTTCTCCGGCTTGGGCGGCAGCACGTCGTCACGCGGATCGTTGCGCGGCGCCTGCACGACCACACCGACGATGTCGAGCTTGGTGAACCCGACGTACGGCTGCACGTAGACCGTGCGGGTCAGGTCGCCGCCGGACGGGTCGACGCGCACGACGCGCCCCACGGGCACCCCCGGCACGAACGGCTTGTCGCCCTGGGAGCCGAAGGTGACCAGACGGTCACCCGCCCTGACCTTGGCCTTGCCGTTGAGGAGCTGGACGCGCAGCGGCCGGTCGCCCTGGCCGGAGGCGAAGCCGAGCTCGTCGGTGCGCTCCATGCGGGTGCCGACGGTGAAGTCGGGGTCGTTGGCGAGCAGGACGGTCGCCGTGTTCGGGCCGACCGTCGTGACGCGGCCGACGAGTCCGTCGCCGTTCAGGACGGTCATGTCCCGCTGGATGCCGTCGTTGGCACCGGCGTCGATGGTGACGGTCCAGGAGAAGCCCTGGGCCGCTCCTATGGCGATGACCTGGGCGCCCTTGATGCCGTACTGGCCGGCGCCGGCCGTCTTCAGCAGGGAGTCGAGCTGGCGGACCTTGCTGCGGTTGCGGTCGTCGCTGCCGAGCTTCGCCTTCAACGCGGCGTTCTCGTGCTCCAGTTCGCTGACGCGGTTGTGCCGCGTACCGGAGTCCTTGACTGCAGCTATGGCGTTGCCGATCGGGTCGACCGCGCCGGCGACGCCTTTCTCCACGGGGCCGAAGACCGCGGCGGCTGCCCGCCGCGCGCCTTCGACCGGCGAGGCCTCTCCCCCACGGATGTCCACCGTGATCAACGCGAACGCGATGGCGATCAGCAGCACCAGGAGCAGCCGGCTCTCTCGTGTGTCCCTCACGTGCGGCGGCCGTGCCTTCCTCAATCGGGATTCAATCGGGATTCATGCGGAAACACTGGAGCCCCAGCGGTCCACGGGGATCGTCGGCGATCCGCGGGCTCTGGGGAATTGTTGTGCTCAAGCCTCTATATCAACGATCCGCCGTACGAAATGGCAGGCACTCGTACGGCGGACGTCGCGCGTCAGGTCATCTGCGGGGCTGGGCGTCCAGCACCTGCTGGAGCGCCTCGAACTCCTCCACGCACTTGCCGGAACCGAGCGCCACGCTGTCGAGGGGGTCCTCGGCGATGTGGATCGGCATCCCGGTCTCGCGGCGCAGCCGCTCGTCGAGGCCGCGCAGCAGGGCGCCGCCGCCGGTGAGCACGATGCCCCGGTCCATGACGTCACCCGAGAGCTCGGGCGGGCACTTGTCGAGCGTCGTCTTCACGGCGTCGACGATCGCGTTGACCGGCTCCTCGATCGCCTTGCGTACTTCGGCGGCCGAGATGACGACGGTCTTCGGAAGTCCGGACACGAGGTCGCGCCCGCGGATTTCGGTGTGTTCGTCGGAGTCGAGGTCGTACGCGGAGCCAATCGTGATCTTGATCTGCTCGGCAGTCCGCTCACCAAGAAGCAGCGAGTACTCCTTCTTGATGTGCTGGATGATCGCGTTGTCCAGCTCGTCCCCGGCTACCCGGATGGACTGTGCTGTGACGATTCCGCCGAGCGAGATCACCGCGACCTCGGTGGTGCCGCCGCCGATGTCGACCACCATGTTGCCCGTGGCCTCGTGGACCGGGAGGCCGGAGCCGATGGCCGCGGCCATGGGCTCCTCGATGATGTGCACCTGGCGGGCACCGGCCTGCGACGAGGCCTCGATGACCGCGCGACGCTCGACACCGGTGATGCCGGAGGGCACGCACACCACAACACGAGGACGAGCGAGGTAGCGCCGCTTGTGGATCTTCAGGATGAAGTAGCGGAGCATACGCTCGGTGATCTCGAAGTCGGCGATCACGCCGTCCTTCAGCGGTCGCACGGCGACGATGTTGCCCGGCGTGCGGCCGATCATCTTCTTGGCTTCGGCGCCGACCGCGAGGATGCCACCGGTGTTGGTGTTGATCGCGACGACGGACGGCTCGTTGAGTACGATCCCGCGTCCCCTGACGTACACCAGCGTGTTGGCGGTCCCGAGGTCGACAGCCATGTCACGGCCGATGAACGACATTGAGTTCCCCATCAGGATTCGTCTGGCCTTCCCAAGTGGAGCGTTTGATGGCTTGTTAGGTAGGCGAGGTGGGTGCGAGTGGCGTGGAGGCTTACATCGTAGTCTCGCCTGCACGAACACGGCGCGAGGGTCTTCGCCATTGTCAGCAGATGATTCCCCGCCCCGCTATTGGGGACGTGCCGACGGGGGGTCACGTTCCCCCAATGGGGGCGCATATGCCAAGGGGCGGCCGAATTTCTCCGGCCGCCCCGTTCGGCGGCATCATCCCGCCGGGTCCCCGTTCCGGACGGGCCCGGGGGAGGTACTGGACGAGCCCGGGGGGACGTACTAGACGAGCCCGGGGAAGAAGATCTTCAGCTCGCGGTCGGCCGACTCCTGCGAGTCCGACGCGTGGATCAGGTTCTCGCGCACGATGGTGCCGAAGTCGCCCCGGATGGAGCCGGGCGCGGCGGCGATCGGGTCGGTCGGACCGGCGAGCGCGCGCACGCCCTCGATGACCCGCTCGCCCTCGACCACGAGCGCGACGACCGGGCCGGACTGCATGAAGCCCATCAGCGGCTCGTAGAAGGGCTTGCCCTTGTGCTCGCCGTAGTGCTGCTCCAGCGTGTCCTGGTCCAGGTTCCGCAGCTCCAGCGCGCTGATCGTCCAGCCGGCCTTGCGCTCGATGCGGCCGATGATCTCGCCGACGAGTCCACGGCGGACGGCGTCGGGCTTGAGAAGGACAAGAGTGCGCTCACTCATGGTGCGGCTCCAAAATCTACGGGGACTGCCCGCACGATACCGGGCACGGCTACGCGGCGTTACCTCCGGCCTCGGCCTCGGCCTCCGCCAGGGCGGCCCACCTGGCCTTCGCCTCGTCGATCTTGCGCCCGAAGTGGATCGACGCCCACCACAGGCCCGCGAAGCAGAGCCCGAGCGGGAACATCATCGGCACGACGAAGCCGCTGGCGACGAGCCCGGCCTGGAGCACCCACCCCAGCTCGATCCCGCCGCGCCGCCCGAGGGCGCCGCACAGCAGCACCGACAGCAGCATGGCGACACCGCACACGCCCCACACGGCTCCGCCCGACAGGCTGTCGTCCTTCATGGCGACGAGCCCGGCGAAACCGATGACGAAGAACTCACCGATCAGGGTCGAAGAACACAGCACACGCACGACGGATCAGCCCTTCCCGAGGAGCAGCCGGGCCTCGCCGACCGTGATCACCGAACCGGTCACGAGCACGCCGCCGCCCGCGAACTCGCCCTCTTCCTCGGCGAGCGTGATGGCGGCCTCCAGCGCGTCGTCGAGGCGCGGCTCGACCTGTACCCGCTCGTCGCCGAAGACCTCGACGGCGATGGCGGCCAGTTCGTCGGCGTCCATGGCGCGGTGGCTGGAGTTCTGCGTGATGACGACCTCGGCGAAGATCGGCTCGAAGGCCTCCAGGACCTCCTTCGCGTCCTTGCCGTCGCTCACGCCCACCACGCCGACGAGACGGCTGAAGTCGAAGACCTCGCTGATCGCCTCGGCGGTGACGCGGGCGCCGGCGGGGTTGTGCGCGGCGTCGATCACCACGGTGGGCGAGCGCCGGACGACTTCGAGCCGGCCGGGCGAGGTGGCGCCGGCGAAGGCCCGGCGGACGGTGTCCAGGTCGAGCTGGCGGGCCTGCTGGGCGCCGATGCCGAAGAAGGCCTCGACGGCGGCCAGCGCGACCGCCGCGTTGTGCGCCTGGTGGGCGCCGTGCAGCGGGAGGAAGATCTGGTCGTACTCGCCGCCGAGCCCACGCAGGGTCAGGAGCTGTCCGCCGACGGCGACCTGACGGGAGACGACGCCGAACTCAAGACCTTCGCGGGCCACCGTCGCGTCCACGTCGACGGCCTTCTTCAGGAGGACCTGCGCGGCGTCGACGGGCTGCTGGGCCATGATCACCGTGGCGCCCTGCTTGATGATCCCGGACTTCTCCGAGGCGATCTCACCGTGCGTGTTGCCGAGCCGGTCCGTGTGGTCGAGGTCGATGGGCGTCACCACGGCCACCGAACCGTCGATCACGTTCGTGGCGTCCCAGGTGCCGCCCATGCCGACCTCGACCACGGCGACGTCCACCGGGGCGTCGGCGAAGGCCGCGTAGGCCATACCGGTGAGCACCTCGAAGAAGGAGAGCCGGAACTCTTCCTTCTGGTCGACCATCTCGACGTACGGGGCGATGTCCCGGTACGTCTCGATGAAGCGCTCGTAGTCGATCGGGGCGCCGTCGAGGCTGATGCGCTCGGTGATCGACTGGACGTGGGGCGAGGTGTACCGCCCGGTCCGCAGCTCGAAGGCGCCGAGCAGCGACTCGATCATGCGGGCCGTGGACGTCTTCCCGTTCGTCCCCGTGATGTGGATCGAGGGGTACGCGCGCTGCGGCTCGCCCAGCACGTCCATCAGGGAGGCGATGCGCGTGACGGACGGCTCCAGCTTCGTCTCGCCCCACCGTCCGGCGAGCTCGGTCTCGACGTCGCGCAGGGCCTTGGCCACCTCGGGGTCCTGCGGCCGCGCCGGCACACCGTCCCCCTGCGGAGCACCCCCCTGCGTGCGGAGGGTACGGCTGCCGGCCTCGATCACCGCAAGATCGGGGTCGCGCTCGGTCTCGGCGTCCACGATGTCGTCGAAGCCGTCGGATGCGTCGCTGTCGCGCGGGGGGAGCTCACTCACGTCAGCCAGTCTACGGAGAACCACCGACAGGACCCGGCCCGCACCCCACCCGTTCCGTACCACCCCGGCGTGAGTCCCGCCACGCCCGGGATGTGACCCGAACCGGGGACGCCGCAGGGCCCCCCGGCGCGGTGCGCCCCCACCCCCGTACGGCCGCGGTCCAATCGGACCATGTGGTACGCACACAACCCCGCCCGCCGCGCGCGGCAACTCCTCGGCGACGGCGCCGCCCTGCTGTGGACGGCGCTGTGGGCCGCGGCGGCGTGGGCCGCGCACCGGCTGATGCAGCCGGTGCCCCGGCCGGCCCCGCACCGCCCCCGCCTCCCTCTCCTCGGCAGCTCGGTGGACGGCGCGCTGCGGGGCGTGGCCCGGGCGAGCGACCGGATCGTGAGCGCGGCGCCGGCCGAACAGGCCCCGGCGGCGGCGGAGGCGTTCGCGATCCTGGGCGCGGTGGCGGTCTTCGTGGTCCCGGTGGGCCTGATGCTCACGGTCTGGCTGCCGCGCCGCCTGCGCTGGACCCGTCAGGCGGCCGCGGCGCAGGAGCTGGCGGCCACGGAAGACGGGCGGGAACTCCTGGCACTGAGGGCGCTGTTGCGGCCCCTGGACGAACTGGCGGCGACGGCGGCGACGCTCCCCCACATCCCCGAGCCGTCCCCGCCCTGCGAGCTGGACCTGGACCTCGACCTCGACGGGCCGCCCGACCCGGGCCCCGGCTCCCTCGCGAAGGGCTGGCGCGAGGCGGACCCGCTGGTCCTGGACGCCCTCGCCGGCACGGAACTCCAGCGGCTGGGGCTACGGGCGTAAGAGGTACGGGTGCCCCTGAGCAGCTGGGCGCACAGGCTCCCGGCGCACCCCGTGAGCAGGCAAGCGAAGGCCCCCGGAACCCTGTCGGTTCCGGGGGCCTTCGTCCGTTCACGTCAGCCGCGCGTCAGGTCACGCCTGCGGCAGCCGCTCCAGCTGCTGCTGGATGCGGGCGATGTCCTCGTCGGCCTTGGCGAGGCGGCCGCGGATCTTGTCGACGACGGCGTCCGGCGCCTTGGCCAGGAAGGCCTCGTTGCCGAGCTTCGCCTGGGACTGGGCCTTCTCCTTCTCGGCAGCGGCCAGGTCCTTGGCGAGACGCTTGCGCTCCGCCGCCACGTCGATCGTGCCGGACAGGTCGAGCGCGACCTCGGCACCGGCGATCGGCAGGGTCGCGGTGGCCGCGAAAGCGTCGCCCTCCGGCTGGAGGCGCAGCAGCTGGCGGATGGCCGCCTCGTGCGGGGCGAGCGCCGTCCCGTCGAGGGTGAGCCGGGCCGGGACGCGCTGGCCGGGCTGGAGGCCCTGGTCGGCGCGGAAGCGGCGGACCTCGGTGATGACCTGCTGAAGCGTCTCGATCTCGCGCTCGGCGTCGGCGTCGCGGAAGCCGCTGTCGGCCGGCCAGTTCGCCACGACGACGGACTCGCCGCTGGTGAGCGTGGTCCACAGGGTCTCGGTCACGAACGGGACGACGGGGTGCAGCAGTCGCAGCGTCACGTCGAGGACCTCGCCGAGGACCCGGCTGGACACCTTGGCCTGCTCGCCGCCGGCCATGAACGTCGTCTTCGACAGCTCGACGTACCAGTCGAAGACCTCGTCCCACGCGAAGTGGTAGAGGGCGTCGGAGAGCTTGGCGAACTGGAAGTCGTCGTAGAACGCGTCGACTTCGGCGACCGTCTTGTTCAGGCGCGACAGGATCCAGCGGTCCGTCGCCGACATCTGCGACGGCTCCGGCAGCGGGCCCTCGACCGTCGCGCCGTTCATCAGCGCGAAGCGGGTCGCGTTCCAGATCTTGTTGGCGAAGTTACGGGAGGCCTGGACCCAGTCCTCGCCGATCGGGACGTCCGTGCCCGGGTTGGCGCCGCGCGCCAGCGTGAAGCGCAGGGCGTCCGAGCCGTACTTGTCCATCCAGTCCAGCGGGTCGACGACGTTGCCGAAGGACTTCGACATCTTCTTGCCGTTCTCGTCGCGGACGAGACCGGTCAGGGCGACCGTCTTGAACGGGACCTCGCCGTCCATCGCGTAGAGACCGAACATCATCATCCGGACGACCCAGAAGAAGATGATGTCGTGGCCGGTGACCAGGACGTCGGTCGAGTAGAACTTCTCCAGGTCCGGGGTCTGCTCCGGCCAGCCGAGCGTGGAGAACGGCCACAGGCCGGAGGAGAACCAGGTGTCGAGGACGTCCTCGTCCTGGGTCCAGCCCTCGGCCTCGGTGCCGGGCGGCTGCTCGTCGGGGCCGACGCAGACGACCTCGCCGTTCGGGCCGTACCAGACGGGGATGCGGTGGCCCCACCACAACTGGCGGGAGATGCACCAGTCGTTGAGGTTGTCGACCCAGTCGAAGTACCGCTTCTCCATCTCCTTGGGGTGGAGCTTGACGCGGTCGTCGCGGACGGCGTCACCGGCGGCCTTGGCCAGCGTCTCGACCTTGACCCACCACTGGAGCGACAGGCGCGGCTCGATCGTGGTCTTGCAGCGCGAGCAGTGGCCGACCGAGTGGACGTACGGACGCTTCTCGGCGACGACGCGGCCCTGGCCGCGCATCGCGTCGACGATGGCCGAGCGCGCCTCGAAGCGGTCCAGGCCCTCGAAGGGACCGGGCACGGTGATGATGCCGCGCTCGTCCATGACGGTGCGGGTCTCCAGGCCGTGGCGCTGGCCGATCGCGAAGTCGTTCGGGTCGTGAGCCGGCGTCACCTTGACGGCACCGGTGCCGAACTCGGGGTCGACGTGGGTGTCGGCGACGACGGGGATGGTGCGGTCGGTGAGCGGCAGCTTGATGCGCTTGCCGATCAGGTGCGCGTACCGCTCGTCGTCCGGGTGGACGGCGACGGCGGTGTCACCGAGCATCGTCTCGACACGGGTCGTCGCGACGACGAGGGTCTCGTCGCCCTCGCCGTACTTCAGCGAGACGAGCTCGCCGTCGTCGTCCTGGTAGTCGACCTCGATGTCGGAGATGGCCGTCAGACAGCGCGGGCACCAGTTGATGATGCGCTCGGCGCGGTAGATCAGGCCGTCGTCGTACATCTTCTTGAAGATGGTCTGGACGGCCTTGGACAGGCCCTCGTCCATCGTGAAGCGCTCGCGCGACCAGTCGACGCCGTCACCGAGGCGGCGCATCTGGCCGAGGATCTTGCCGCCGTACTCCTGCTTCCACTGCCAGACGCGCTCGACGAAGTCCTCGCGGCCCAGGTCGTGGCGGGACTTGCCCTCCTCGGCGAGCTGCTGCTCCACCTTGTTCTGCGTGGCGATACCGGCGTGGTCCATGCCCGGCAGCCACAGCGTCTCGAAGCCCTGCATCCGCTTACGCCGGGTCAGCGCGTCCATCAGCGTGTGCTGGAACGCGTGCCCGAGGTGGAGCGAACCCGTGACGTTCGGCGGGGGGATGACGATCGTGTACGGCGGCTTCTCGCTCTTGGGATCGGCCGTGAAGTAACCCCGGTCCACCCAGCGCTCGTACAGCGCCCCCTCTACCTCGGCCGGCGCGTACTGGGTCGGCAGTTCGGTGGTGGGCGCTGGGTTCTGCTGCTGAGTGTTCTCGGTCACGGGCTCAGTTTAGAGGCGCGGAGGGGGTGCACCGAAACCGGATTCCCGTGCGACGTGGCCACGCCGTACGGCCGACGTTTCGGAAACAGACTTTCAACAACCTGGCACCGATCCGCCCCTGGGTTCCCCACGCGCGACCGGCTTCCGTCAGGATGTTCGGAACGCGTATGCATCGGAGGGAACCCCAGAAATGAGCTACAACCAGCCGGGCCCGTACGGCGGGCAGCAGCCTCAGCAGCCCGGACCTTACGGCCAGCCGCAGCAGCCTGGCCCTTATGGCCAGCCGCAGCAGCCTGGTCCTTACGGTCAGCCGCCCCAGGCGCCTCAGCCCGGCTACGGGTACCCGCAGCAGCCCCCGCAGGGCGTTCCCCCGCAGCAGCCTCCGTACGGCCAGCCGGGCGGCTACAGCCAGCCCCAGCAGCCGGGCCCCTACGGGCAGCAGCCCCAGGCCCCTTACGGCCAGGCTCCCTACGGGCAGATGCCCCCGCCCCCCGGTGCTCCCGCGGGCGGCAAGAACAAGACGGGCCTGATCATCGGCGCGGTCGCCGTGGTCGCGGCGCTCGGTGTCGGCGCGTACCTGCTCTTCGGCGGCAACTCGCTCGCCGACGACGGCCCGCACAAGCTGATCACGCCGGCGGTGGTGATGGGCGACTACAAGCGCCTCACCGACGACAAGGGTCCCCAGGAAGCCAGTTCGGGCAGCGCCAAGGCCCTCGCGGAGAGCGGGGTCACGAACGCCAAGGCCGTCAACGCCATCTACTCGACGCTCAACATCAACCCCGCCGCGCCGAAGCCGCCGTCGCCGGCCGAGGTCGCCACGTCGAAGGCCGTCACCTTCGTGGGCATCTACGGCAAGGTGAAGGACCCCGAGGCGGCGATCGACGCCACCTTCGCCAACATGAAGAAGCAGCAGGCGGATCAGCCGGCGGATCCGTCGAAGCCGAAGCTGACGTACAAGGGCGACCCGCAGACGGTCGAGCCCGACGGTCTCGACGGCGCGATCATGAAGTGCCAGCAGGCGTCGGCCAAGAACGCCCAGACCCACCAGATCGACACGCAGTACATGTGCCTGTGGGCGGACTACAGCACGATCGGCATGGGCGTCCCCGTCGCCGGCGGCAAGGGCATCAGCCTGGACGACTCCGCGAAGGTCACCGCCAACCTGCGCAAGGAAGTCCGCGTCGCCGAGTAAGCACACCCGGACATGACGGAGGGGCGCCCGGCGATCAGCTCGCCGGGCGCCCCTCCGTCATGTCGTACGCCGCCGCCTACGCGGACTTCTGCTCCCCCGCGCCCGGGCCGCGGGCCTCGCGCGGGATGAGGGTCGGGTTCACGTTCGAGTGGACCGCCTCGGCCGTGATGACTACGCGGGCCACGTCCTTGCGGGAGGGGACCTCGTACATCACGGACTGGAGGACTTCCTCCATGATCGCGCGCAGGCCGCGGGCGCCGGTGCGGCGCAGGATGGCCTGGTCGGCGATGGCCTCCAGGGCCGCCCGCTCGAAGTCCAGCTCCACACCGTCGAGTTCGAAGAGGCGCTGGTACTGCTTCACCAGGGCGTTGCGCGGCTCCAGGAGGATCTGGAGGAGCGCCTCGCGGTCCAGGTTGTGGACCGAGGTGATGACGGGGAGACGGCCGATGAACTCGGGGATCATCCCGAACTTCACCAGGTCCTCCGGCATAACCTCCTGGAACTGGTCCTTCTCCTCCAGCTCGCGCTTGGAGTGGATCGTCGCGCCGAAGCCGATGCCCTTGGCACCCGCGCGGGCCTCGATGATCTTCTCCAGGCCCGAGAAGGCGCCGCCCACGATGAACAGGACGTTCGTCGTGTCGATCTGGATGAACTCCTGGTGGGGGTGCTTGCGGCCGCCCTGGGGCGGGACGGAAGCCGTGGTCCCTTCGAGGATCTTGAGCAGGGCCTGCTGGACGCCCTCACCGGACACATCGCGCGTGATCGACGGGTTCTCGCTCTTGCGGGCGACCTTGTCGATCTCGTCGATGTAGATGATCCCGGTCTCGGCCTTCTTGACGTCGTAGTCCGCCGCCTGGATGAGCTTCAGGAGGATGTTCTCGACGTCCTCGCCCACATAGCCGGCCTCCGTCAGCGCCGTCGCGTCGGCGATGGCGAACGGCACGTTCAACATGCGGGCCAGGGTCTGGGCCAGGAGGGTCTTGCCCGAGCCCGTGGGGCCCAGGAGCAGGATGTTGGACTTCGACAGCTCGATCGCGTCGTCGCGTCCCTGGGCCCCGCCGTTCTCTCCGGCCTGGACCCGCTTGTAATGGTTGTACACAGCGACCGAGAGGGCTTTCTTCGCGGCCTCCTGGCCCACGACATAGCCCTCGAGGAACTCGTAGATCTCACGAGGCTTGGGAAGTTCTTCCCAGCGGACCTCGCTCGTCTCGGCGAGCTCTTCCTCGATGATCTCGTTGCAGAGGTCGATGCACTCGTCGCAGATGTACACACCGGGGCCTGCGATGAGCTTCTTGACCTGCTTCTGGCTCTTTCCGCAGAACGAGCACTTGAGCAGATCGCCGCCGTCACCGATGCGTGCCACGAGGTGCTTCCCCTTCGCCTGGGAGACGCTCGCACAAGCGGCTCCTGGTGCCTGTATCCGACGGTACCTTGCCGGGCCCCCCGTTCGGGCCCCCCTTGGCACGGTTCACTTTGACGTGAATCGTGCCAAGGAACGGCAGACGATACAGCGCTGTGTCACGCCACCGCGGAGTTGTTCATCTTCCGGGTGGAGATGATCTGGTCGATCAGGCCGTACGCCAGGGCGTCCTCGGCCGTGAGGATCTTGTCGCGCTCGATGTCGTCGCGGATCTTCTCGATCGGCGTCGTCGAGTGCTTGGCCAGCATCTCCTCCAGCTGCTCACGCATCCGGAGGATCTCGTTCGCCGCGATCTCCAGGTCGGAGAGCTGCTCGCGGCCGGTGCCGCCGGAGGGCTGGTGGATCAGCACGCGGGCGTTCGGCAGCGCCATGCGCTTGCCCGCCGTACCGGCGGCGAGGAGCACGGCGGCCGCGGAGGACGCCTGGCCCATGCAGACCGTCTGGATGTCCGGCTTCACGAACTGCATCGTGTCGTAGATGGCCGTGAGGGCCGTGAACGAGCCGCCGGGGCTGTTGATGTAGATGGAGATGTCGCGGTCCGGGTCCATCGACTCCAGGCACAGGAGCTGCGCCATGACGTCGTTGGCGGACGCGTCGTCGATCTGCACACCGAGGAAGATCACGCGCTCCTCGAAGAGCTTCGCGTACGGGTCGTACTCACGCACGCCCTGCGAGGTGCGCTCGACGAAGCGCGGGATGACGTAGCGGTTGTCGACCTGCGGGCCGGTGTACAGGCCGCTGCCGGGGATGTTGTTCATGGTCGGTGTTCCGTCCTGGTGAGGTGGGCTTGATTGACCGCGTACCGGGGCTCAGGCCCCGGTACCGCCGCCGCCCGGAACACCCGTAGCGGCAGTGATGATCTCGTCGATGAGGCCGTACGCCTTGGCCTCCTCGGCGGTGTACCAGCGGTCACGGTCACCGTCACGGATGATCGTCTCGACGGTCTGGCCGGAGTGCCGGGCCGTGATCTCCGCCATGCGCTTCTTGGTCCGCAGCAGGTACTCGGCCTGGATCTTGACGTCCGAGGCCGTACCGCCGATGCCGGCGGAGCCCTGGTGCATCAGGATGTCGGTGTTGGGAAGCGAGAAGCGCTTGCCCGCGGTGCCGCCGGTCAGCAGGAACTGGCCCATGGAGGCGGCCATGCCCATGCCGATCGTCACGACGTCGTTCGGGATGTACTGCATGGTGTCGTAGATCGCCATGCCGGCCGTCACCGAGCCGCCGGGGCTGTTGATGTAGAGGTAGATGTCCTTGTCGGGATCGGCGGCGAGGAGCAGCATCTGGGCCGTGATCTTGTTGGCGATCTCGTCGTCGACCTGCTGGCCCAGGAAGATGATCCGCTCACCGAGCAGCCGGTTGTACACATGGTCGCCGAGGCCACCACCGATGGACGGCTCGCCTGCGGCGGAAGGCATCAGATTCGTCACGTATCCACCTGCTCGTCTCTGACGGCAACGCGCCGTCTCGCGTCTTCTGCGGAGGGCCCAGGGCCCGCATCCGCTCGCCGGGTCCGGCGGCGTCGGGGAGTCCTGCCCTCGTATTCATGGACCCTAACGCGCGGGCCCCTCCGGGGAATCCCGCGGAGGGAACTGTTCGCTGTGAGCGCAGGTCGCTGCGCCGTCGCTGCGCGGCTCGGGAGGGTCGTCTGCGGGTCGGTGGGGGCTTGTCGCGCCCACGCGGCGGAGCCGCACATGTGACAGCCCCGCGCCCCTTACGGGGACGCGATGGGCCCCGGGACATGAGATCCCGGGGCCCATCGACCTACAGCAGAGCTACGCGATTACTCGGCGGCGTCGGCCTCGACCGCGGCCTCGACCGTCTCCTCCGCGGCAGCGGTCTCGTCCTCGTCCTCGAGGTCGACGAGCTCGCCGTTCGTGTCCTTGACCGTGGCGGCCTCGACGACGACCGCGAGGGCCTTGCCGCGGGCGACCTCGCCGACGAGCATCGGGACCTGGCCGCCCTCGACGACGGCCTGGGCGAACTGGTCGGGGGACATGCCGGAGGACTGCGCGCGACGCATGAGGTGCTCGGTGAGCTCCTCCTGGTTGACGTTCAGCTTCTCCTTGTTGACGAGCTCGTCGAGGACGAACTGCGTCTTGATGCCCTTGACCGCGGCAGCCTCGGTCTCGGCGTCGAACTCCTCGCGGGACTTGCCCTGGATCTCCAGGTACTTGTCCAGGTCGAGGCCCATCTGGCCGAGCTGGTGGTGCTCGAGGTTGTGCGTACGGGTCTGGATCTCGTCCGCGAGGAGCTTCTCGGGGACGGGGACCTCGACCAGCTCGAGCAGCTTCTCCAGGACGCGCTCCTGGGCCTGCGTGGCCTGGTCGTACTGCTTCATGTTCTCGAGGCGCTTGCGGCTGTCGGCCTTCAGCTCGTCGAGGGTGTCGAACTCGGAGGCGAGCTGGGCGAACTCGTCGTCCAGGCCCGGCAGCTCACGGGCGGCGACCTGGGTGACCTTGACGGTGACCTCGGCCTCCTTGCCCTCGGCGGAGCCGCCCTTGAGCTCGGAGGTGAAGGTGGCCTCGCCACCGGCCTCCAGGCCCTTCACGGCCTCGTCGATGCCGTCGAGGAGCTCGCCGGAGCCGATCGTGTAGGAGACGCCGGAAGCGACGCCGTCCTCCAGGACCTCGCCGTCGACCTTGGCCTCGAGGTCGATCGTCACGACGTCGCCGTCCTGGGCGGCACGCTCGACCGGGGAGGTCGAGGCGAAGCGCTCACGGAGCTGCTCGACGGACTTGTCCACGTCCTCGTCGGTGACCTCGACGGCGTCGACCTCGACCTCGATGCCGGAGTAGTCCGGGATCTCGATGGTCGGGCGGACGTCGACCTCGGCGGTGAAGTTCAGCGTCTCGCCGTCCTTCAGCTCCGTGATGTCGACCTCGGGCTGGCCCAGCACGTTGAGCTCGGCCTCGTTGACCGCTTCGGTGTAGAACTTCGGAAGCGCGTCGTTGACCGCCTCCTCCAGGACCGCACCGCGGCCGAACCGCTGGTCGATGACGCGGGCAGGGATCTTGCCCTTGCGGAAGCCCTTCACCGTGACCTGCTGGTTGATCTTCTTGTACGCCGCGTCGAGGCTGTCCTTGAGCTCCTCGAAGGGCACCTCGATGCTGAGCCGAACCCGGGTCGGGTTCAGGGTCTCCACGGCGCTCTTCACGGTTCGGTCTCCTTGGGGGCTGACTTCTGGGATCCTGCCCGGTTTAAGAGACACACGGGCACGCAGCTTGCATAGTAACGGCAAGCCGGAGCCGACCCACAACGCGATCTTGGAGAGAGATTGACGGCTGTCCCCGACCACGGTCGACGGCCTGTCTCAGACGCTGGTCGGGGTGGCGGGATTTGAACCCACGGCCTTCCGCTCCCAAAGCGGACGCGCTACCAAGCTGCGCCACACCCCGTCGGTGCGAGACGTAGGGTACATGCACGCGGCCGGTGCGGCTCCCGCATCGCGAGCGGCGTGAAAGGGGTGTGCGGCGAAGGCCCGCGACCCGCTACGATGCATCCCGTTGCCGCGGTCGAAGACCTGCGGTGCGAGTTGTGCGGGCGTAGCTCAATGGTAGAGCCCTAGTCTTCCAAACTAGCTACGCGGGTTCGATTCCCGTCGCCCGCTCTTGTGGCCCCGGGCCCGGTTCTCAGGAACCGGGCCCGGGGTCTTTTCGTACGTCGCGCGTCAGAACCGGATCGAGTTGATCGTGGACGCAATCGAGTTCAGGAACCTTTGGATGTCGCCGGCCATGCCGGTCGAGGCCAGGAAGAACCCGAAAAGGATCGCCACGATGGCCGGCCCCGCCTTGATCGACCCTCCTCGGATCAGCACGACAAGAATGATCGCCAACAGCAGCACTACTGACAGCGAAATGGCCACACTGATCACACCCTAGGTCGGTCGACTCTCCCGGCCCGGGGGGTACGACCCCGCACACCCCCGCCAGAACCATCGTGCCACCAACACGCCTCCCCTATGCGGCCCATGACGCAACGTCGGCCACGGGCGAACACGGGCGCTCGGGCCGCGGACCCGTGCGGCACATGATCAGCGCGGCCCCCCGGGGAAAATTCGCAGGACCGCGCGCCCGATAATTCGACCTGATCGTTTCCATGCACACACAGCGCGTCCACAGGATGGTCACGCGAGCACCGGAACGTGCCACTCCGCAGTAATTCAAATTGTCGCGCAGGACACATCCAGGCCGACCTTTCGCGGCCGATATGCACTAATTAATCGGGATGAAAGTGGCCATAGCGGACTGATATGGATGCCTCCCGAAGTAATGAGGGGGCTACCTGCGGAAACACCTCAAGGGTCATACCGACTTCTCCTAATCAGGGGTGCTCGCGTGTTAAGGAAGATTTGAGGCGAGGGTTTTACGAAATACCTGAGGCGCCACTAAGGTGCCTCAGATGTTCCGCGCTGCCCCCACCCGAGCCCCGCTCCCCGCGGCGCACACGGCCCCTTCCCATCAGCCTCCGAACGCGGCAGCCGCATCCCCCACACCGGCCGCCCAGCCCGCGAAACAGCGGGACGCGTTCTTCGACAACGCGAAGTACCTGGCCATCGTGCTGGTCGCGATGGGCCACTCCTGGGAACCCCTGACGGATCACAGTCGCGTCGCCGAGGCGCTCTACATGATCGTCTACACGTTCCACATGCCGGCGTTCATCGTCATCTCCGGCTACTTCTCGCGCAGTTTCGACATGCGCCCGGACCGGCTCAAGCGCCTGATCACCGGCGTCGCGGTCCCCTACGTGCTCTTCGAGGTCGCCTATACGTTCTTCAAGCGCTGGGCGGACGACGATCCGACGCAGCCGATCAGTCTGCTCGACCCCTGGTACCTGACCTGGTTCCTGGTCGCCCTCTTCGTGTGGCGGCTCACCACGCCGCTGTGGAAGATCGTGCGCTGGCCCATCCCGCTCGCGGTCGCGATCGCGGTGCTGGCGTCCGTCTCCCCCGACATCGGCGACGACCTGGACCTCCAGCGTGTGCTGCAGTTCCTCCCCTTCTTCGTGCTCGGCCTGTGCATGAAGCCCGAGCACTTCCAGCTGGTGCGCCGGCGTGAGGTGCGGATCCTGTCCGTGCCGGTCTTCGCGGCCGCGCTGCTCGTCGCCTACTGGGCCGCTCCGCGGATGACGTCGGCGTGGTTCTACCACCGCGACAGCGCGCAGGAGCTGGGTGCGCCGTGGTGGGCGGGTGTCGTGATGACGCTCGCGCTGTTCGGCTGCTCGGTGGTCCTCACGTCGTGCTTCTTCGCGTGGGTGCCGCGCCGGAAGATGTGGTTCACGGTGCTGGGCGCCGGCACCCTGTACGGCTACCTGCTGCACGGCTTCATCGCGAAGGGCTCCCGTTTCTGGGGCTGGTTCGACGACTACGCGTGGCTGCACAAGCCGCTGGGCGAGGTGTTCGTGACGGTCGTCGCGGCCACGATCGTGACCCTGCTGTGCACGCCGCCGGTGCAGCGGATCTTCCGGTTCGCCATGGAACCGAAGATGGAGTGGGCCTTCAAGAAGGACGCGGCGCAGCTGGCCCGCGACCGCGGCGGGGCCTAGGCCCCTAGGTACTGAGAGGGGGTGTCCGGCGAACTGGTCGCCGGGCGCCCCCTTTTCGTTGCCTACGCCTTTCGTTTCCTACGCCAGGCCCAGGAGTGCGCGCATCGTGGCGTACTTACGGGTCAGGCGCTCCCGGGTCGGCTCGTCCAGTACGGCAAGGCGGGCCGGGTTCGCGTTGTGGGCGAGGTCCGACTCCTTGACGAGGAGGGCGCCGGGGGTGGCCAGGATGCGTTGGGCGTACGCCTCCGGAGGCTCGCCGGGGCGTTTGGTGAGGGCGAGGACGACTGCTTTGGTGCGGTCCGTGAGGTCGGCCTCGGCCAGCCATTGCGGGGTCAGGGCGTCGTCCTCGATGGCGTCGTGCAGCCAGGCGGCCGCGATCTGGTCGTCGTCGCCGTCCCTTGCGCGTACCCCTGCGGCGACCGCCGCGAGGTGCTCCGCGTAGGGGCGGCCGGCCTTGTCGGTCTGGGTGGCGTGGGCGCTGCGGGCCAGGGCCTCCACGGCGGCGAGGGTCAGCATTCGCTGAGCGTACGGGGTGGTTTGTTCGTCAGGTGCGGGTCCGCTGTGGCTGGTCGCGCCCTGCGGCGGAGCCGCTATTAGACACAGCCCCGCGCCCCTGAAGGCTTGCGCTGCACGCAGCCTTCCCCGATGAGATGCCGCACGAAGTGCGCATCTAAGGGGCGCGGGGAACTGCGCGCTCAGCCACGACGAAAGCCGCACCCGACAACGAACCCGCTACACATCCCGGCACACCAGCAGCAGCGCCCTGTCATCGTTCACGTCCTTGGCCACCGCCTCGATGAGATGCCACGCCGCCCCGTGGAAGCCGCCCGTGACGTAGCGGTCCGCTTCGCCCGTCAGGCGGTCGATGCCTTCCGTGATGTCGCGGTCCGACGTCTCGACCAGGCCGTCCGTGAAGAGCATCAGTACGTCGCCGGGGCGCAGCGTGCCCTTGATGGGGTCGAACTGGGCGCCGTCGTAGACCCCGAGGAGGGGGCCCTCGGCGGTCTTCTCCTCCCAGCGGCCGCTGCCCGCGCTGAGCTGGAGGCCCGGTGGGTGTCCGGCGGAGAAGAGTTCGTAGTCGCCCGACTCCAGGTCGAGGACCAGGTGGATGGAGGTCGCGAAGCCCTCGTCCCAGTCCTGGCGGAGCAGATAGCCGTTGGCGGCGGGCAGGAAGGCGTGCGGCGGGAGGGAGCCGAGGAGGCCGCCGAAGGCGCCGGACAGGAGCAGGGCCCGCGAGCCCGCGTCCATGCCCTTGCCGGAGACGTCCGTGAGGACCACTTCGAGGGTGCGGCCGCCGTTCGTACGGGCCGCGACCACGAAGTCGCCGGAGAAGGACTGTCCGCCGGCCGGCCGCAGCGCCATCTCGCGGTGCCAGCCGTCGGGCAGCTCCGGGAGCTTGCTCTGTACGCGGATGCGCTCGCGCAGGTCGAACAGCATCGTGCCGCCGCGCCGCCAGGGCACGCCGACGCGGCTGCGGAACTGGGCTATGAGCAGGCCGAAGAAGCTGCACGCGGCCACGACAAGGACGGTGCCGGGGGTGACCTGGGCCGCGCCGTGCGCACCCGGGTCGAGGCTGACCGACTCCACGACGAGGGCGGTCGCGGCTGCCGCGTACAGGCCGAGGAGGCTGGCCGGGCGGAGCAGCAGGCCGCCCGCGACGATCGGCAGGACGAGCGCCGTCGGGGAGTACCACACCGGGCTGATGAGGGTGGCGAACGCGATGACGGGGACCGTGATGAGCAGGCCGACGAGGGCGACCCAGTCGGAGCCGTTGCCCCGGAAGTAGTCGACTCCGGATCTGCGCAGGCCGATGCGGGCCCGGTGCAGTCGCATCTTCATCCGGGCCGTGAACGTGTCCGCTTGCGCGCGTCGTCTTGCCATTTCCCGTGGACCTTATCCATCAGAGCAGGGGATGCGCACGGGAGGTCCTACTTGTCCCTCTTGCTGGACAGTTCCGGGTGGCCAGAGCGCCCTGAACTGCGGGGAAATTCCCTCGCTTCGCCCGAGGTGTCCTGGTAGGGATGCCTTAGGACGACGGACCTGCGCGGTGATCTACGGGCGGTTCGGGTACGGGGTCGGCAGCCGTAAGACGTCTGTGGAGATCGACTCGACGCGGGTGCGGATCGGCGCGCCGGCCGGGACGGACGACGTGCGGGTCCGCTGTGGCTGAGCGCGCAGTTCCCCGCGCCCCTGAAGGCGTGCGCTGCGCGCAGCCTTCCCCGACGAGATGGCGCACGAAGTGCGCATCTCAGGGGCGCGGGGAACTGCGCGACCAGCCACAACAGCGCCGCACCCGACAACGAACCCGCGGGACGGGATGCATGTGCGGCTCGTGGACGTGGGTGCCGCGCTGGAGGCCCGTGCGTATCAGGTGCCTGTGGACGTCGTGTTCGAGGTCGCGGACGACTTCTGTCCCTGGAACGCGGGGCGTTGGCGGCTCACCGGGGACGCTAAGGGGGCGTCCTGCGTGCGTACGGAGGACGCGGCCGATCTTGCGCTGTCCGTGGGGGAGTTGGGGGCTTTGGCTCAGCGCGTGGGCTGGCAGGTCGGGCACCAGAAGAGGTTGCGGGCCGCGAGGGACGCGGTGCGGATCTCCGTGCCGCAGAGGTGGCACGGCATCGTGGCCCGGCGGTACACGTACACCTCGCCGCCGTGGTCGTCGACGCGCGGCGCGCGGCCCATCGCCTCCGGCGTGTGCTCGGGGCGGACCGTGTCGATGCGGTTGTGGCGGACGCCTTCGCGCATCAGCGCGACCAGATCCGTCCAGATCGCCGACCACTCGGCGGGGGTCACGGCCTTGCCCGGGGTGTACGGGTCTATGCCGTGGCGGAAGAGGACTTCCGCGCGGTAGACGTTGCCCACGCCCGCGATGATCTTCTGGTCCATGAGGAGGGCGGCGACCGTGGTGCGGCTGCGGGACACGCGGGCGTACGCCTTGTCCGGGTCGTCGCCCGTTCTGAGCGGGTCGGGGCCGAGGCGGTCGTGTATCGACTGCTTCTCGGCGTCCGTGATCAGGGCGCAGGTGGTGGGGCCTCGGAGGTCCGAGTAGTGGGTCTCGCTGAGGAGGCGTAGGCGGACGGTGTCCGTGGGGGGTGGGGCGGGGGTCTCTCCGAGGGTGTATTTACCGAAGAGGCCCAGGTGGATGTGGATCCAGGATGTTTCTTCGAAGCCTAGGAAGAGGTGCTTGCCGTGGGCTTCTGTGGTGGTGAGGGTTTGGCCGTCCAGGAGGGTGGCGCTGTCGGAGAATTTGCCCTGCGGGCTGCGGACGGCCACGGGCCGGTTCGCGAAGCGGTCACCGTGGTCTTGGGCCAGGCGGTGGATTGTGTGGCCCTCGGGCACGTCGCTCTTTCTCCTTGGGTGGGTGGGGGCGGGCGTTGGGGGGTTTTACTCCCCCAGCCCGCCCCTTCCCGAAAGTCGGGGGGGGGGGGGGGGGGGCCCCCCCCGCCCCCCCCCCCCCCCCGGGGGGGGGGGCCCCCCCGCCCCCGGGGGGGGGGTGGGCCTTCCCCGCACCACATTCCCTCCCCGCGGCCTCCCGGGGCCG